>CAZGLD010000035.1:0-2778 GCA_964526705.1 uncultured Methylobacillus sp. | reverse complement strand
GGGAACTGTACTTAACCTGTAAGCTATTAATTAATATAGGTTTATAAAAAATTAATTTCCCTCTGTGTTACTTCTTGTGTTACTTAAACCACTTCACTATAAAGTATAATATCCATTAGCCTCTGTCAGCCCACTTAGGTCCTCAACAACTTCAATATATTCTGCATGCCCCAAACCCCAGGCGTCGCTATCATCAAATAAGAGCCAAAGAGTTCTATCCCCATTAGTAATCTCAGTACAAGCAATCCCAACGATTCCAGACTCTCCTGTATCTGACTTGGCTCTGATAGCGCTTAAAACTCGCGCTTGAAGCGCATTCGCATCCTTGACTAGGTCACAGGGTAATAGCTCTTCAGAATATAAGTCCCCATCGTGATCTGGAAAAACATCCTCTAATGATAGGCCTATACCCAGATCATTAATCCAACCTTGGGTATTCATCCAGCCCTCGAGGTGTTCGGCTTTAACCTCGTCAAAAGACAGACTAAAGACACCGGTAAAATCAATTTCAGCCAGTGATTTGTAAGCAAATGCAATGCACTGGTCATCGCTTGTGCCACTGCCACGCACAGCCCATAATTTTGCAAAAATATCCGATGGACATTCCATATATCGAACTCTATTTCCGAAAATATATATTGGTCACATTTTTCTTAAACATTGAAATTAGCTCCTCGTCTGTATGTGACACGAATTTGGTCAACCAGAGCATTGATCCTTGTTTTTTTAGGCACTCCAAGTAGTCTTCCTTGGAATTATATATATCGAAATTACTGAAGTGCGGGCCCGCTTGCCCCCAGGTTTCACAGTCAGCAGTGATATATATCCCATCACGATTATGGAAGTGAGCTGCAGCACCCTCATCAAATAACCCGTCAGCTCGCTTGTTAAGAAAATCCAAAATATCCGAATCTGCCTTTAAATCCAGCTGGTCTATATCAAAGTATTCGAGTAGGTCATCATCGGTAACAAATAGTTCTTCTTCAGTTGTAAGGAATACATAGTCATCATTGAAAAATGTATGTGTTTCGTAAGCCCATACAGTGAGACGATTTATGTCGCTGTTGATCCATAGGAGGCAATCCTCAATAGACTCTTTTCTTTTGTATTTAGCGATAGCGTCCTCAATTGCTTGGCCGACGGAACTATACAGAAGATTTGAATTAGACACGTTTAAAAAAGTACTCCATGAGGGCGTTGCGTAAAGACTACTCCTAACAAATTTTAGTCATCCTAATGTGCCGATAAAGTTACTTGAACGCCGCCATATTCACGCTCCTTAGCATGATATCGACATCGTAGTTAAAGGCACAAAATGGTCGTCAAATACTTTTGTTGTTGCTCCATCACATCACGATTATTTGGGCCTTCGTCTACGCATCAGCATAAGTGAACCGACTCTGATCTAATTTCTTTTCCCCGTCCCAACGATATGCAACCAATTTTCCTTTTTCAGCAACAGAATAATCTACACATGCGACATTGTCAGCGAGGGGCTTGGGCTCACCATCTAGCCAATAGTGACCTATAAAACAGGGTGGTTCATTCGCTTTATATTTTGGCATATCAACTGGTAGTGGCAGTTTTTTTGCGTTTCCAATATCTAGATCATTTGGCAAAACCACCTCTCCAACATTGTGGGCGGCCGAATTCCACCACTGCATGCGAACCGCCGTTCGCATATTTTTATCCTTGTCAAAGAAATGAATCCCTGCCGGAAGGTTGTATTCAAACCCTTTTAGTAATACTTCGACTGCGATAAATACGGGTGTACCGCTAGTTGATGCTTCGATCAGGAGTGCCTGGTCTAGGCGATGAGATGGGCACAAAGACTTCATTAACTCGATATGCTTGGTATCCCAACACGCATGCACAACCCGCAGGCCGTCGACTTCCAACCATAACGGGAGACTGAAAAAGAAATCGAGAACTGCAGACTTTTCTTTTGAATCCCCTGGGAACTCGTTTAAAAAGGCTTGATGTTGCTTTTTATTTTTATCCGTATGGGGCCTTAGGAAATGGCCCTTATGCTCTGTGTGGTATGCCAGCGCGTTAAACTCATGATTCCCCATGACTGCCAATGCGCTGCCGTGTTTAACCATATCCATCACGATTTTTAATACTGACCTATGCTGAACTAACTCAACGCCACGGTCTATGAAGTCCCCGAGAAAAATTACTTTGCGAGAATTATGATAATAACCATCTCGAGACTTGATATAACCTAGATGCTTTAACAGCTTTATCAACTCATCTGCATGGCCATGGATATCGCCAATAATGTCATACATTTGCAAACTCATTTCTTCATTTTCCTCATCATAACTCTCGATATAAATGTATTTAAAATAATTAAATAAGTGCTTTATGACGCGTTAAAAAATGTTTTTCAGCTTTTGTTTAGCGGGTACAGCGTCTCATTAATAAGCCAAATAAGCGACCGATAAAAATAAGTCTCATACTTAAAAAGTACCTCCAAGTCTTTTTATCAATGCACTATTACATCCGGAGTGAAGCGCTAATCTCAACCCGGCCAAACCCACCCCGAGAGCACCACCCCCCCACCCACTTCGCCAGGTGGGACTCCTGCCATTAAGTGATATTATTAACCCGGATGAAAAAATTTAAATTTTTCTGACCGACATGCTTTTTAGCTTTAAGGATTATGGCCTGATTAGTCTTAAAATTGGGGGATGAGATTTTGCATCAGAGATCTCATTTATATTTGATAAGTGTTCCTCTCGGTAGGCGAGCTCCATATCATGCAGGATCGCACTA
>CAZGLD010000034.1:0-3088 GCA_964526705.1 uncultured Methylobacillus sp. | reverse complement strand
AAACTAAGTTATAATCTGCATATAAGATATAAATATTAACTTATATTTATTGGATCTTGTTGACGACGCCTCTTTTACGTTACTCCTTAAATTTAATTTAACGAGAACGTAACCATGAAAAAAATACTTGCTGCACTCCTCCTCACCCTTCCTACAATGGCTGTTGCTGTTGATTTAGAAGGTTATTACATCACCCCTAAAGTTGGTGTATCCAAATCAATGGATACAGGGACGACGCATTTGACTATTGTTAACGGGGATCTTCGTACTATGAAAAATAAAGATTTAGGCACGGGCAGTGCGTTTGGATTCAGTGTTGGTAAATACCTAACGAATAGTTTTAGACTAGAGCTAGAAGTCATCAAAAGAACAGGTTATGAATATGATCCTCTTTCTTCTACCGCTGGGTTCACTAACGTCACTGAAGAAGCAAAAATGCAAACAGAGGCTTTATTTATTAATGGCCTTTATGACTTCCAACCTTTTACCATGAGTAACACCGCTATTACCCCTTATCTAGGCGGTGGTCTAGGAATCTCAAGAAATAAGATGGGGACCACTTTGAATTATGCGGGAGGCATTTTTAGTAACGCTACTCATGATGGGGACACCGTTAATCAGTTTGCCTATAAACTCTCTGCAGGGACTTTGGTTAGCTTAACCAAGCGGCTATCTTTAGATCTAAATTATCAGTATGTCAATTTAGGGGCGTTTAAAGGGGGTGTTGATTTAACTTTTAATGATGTGCGCACTCCAGCTTTTGACCTACTAAGAGGAATTAACGGCGGTGAAATCAAAACACAAGAACTGATGGTGGGTCTGCAATACACATTTAAATAGTATGACGTGTTTTAAGATTTAATCTAAAGAAATAATTCCTAGTAAAACCTTTACCCCCCTCTTCCCCTCACAACTAAACGATTTACTGGCATCGTAAAACAGCTGATTCCATCTTGCTGTTTCGTAATAAAATATTTTTCGAGATCGGCTAACATACAGCTGAAATCATAAGGCGAAAGTACGAATGAGGCATAAAAAAAGCCTGCAGCTTCACGTGCCAAAATGCTAGGAGCTGCATTAAAACTCAGAGTTATTGGTGTTATATCTACATCAAAATCTATAAAGGTTTCTGCCGTAAGTTTTTGTAGTTCCACGGCCGTTCTCACACGTGGGTCACCAAGTTCAAAAAAACCATAATCTGGATACTTAGATTGTACGTGCTTATAAATAATATTATGGACTTCAACGTAGCCGGGTGCGGTTTTGGGGTCACCATCAACAATAGCTGCGAAAATACCTCTGGGCTTAAGGACCCGCTTGGTTGTGGAGAGTACTTCAACTACTGGGTCCATCAAAGTCAATGCCCAATGGCAGAAAATTACATCAAAAGAAGAGTCATCGAAAAAGTCAAGGTTTTGTGCCGTTCCTTGATGGAGCTTGGTGTCAGTATTTGCAAGGCGCTCACGTGCAAGCTTTAGTTCGGAACCATTCATATCAACCCCTGAAAGCATCAATTCAGCTCCGAATCGTTGATTGCAATGGTCTAACAGAACACCACTACCGCACCCAAGATCTAGAACGTGCGAATGATGTTTTAGGTCAACAATATCTGCAAGCAACTCATAACTATTTTTACCATTAGCATCACGACAATTCCACGCAAATGCTTCGGTGAAACCTGCATTATTGTCATGAACAGCATCGAGATGATCACGTAAGGCAGAGCTGCTCGGCTGTTGGCCACTCTCTATTTGTCGTGTCCAAGCAGATTTAATTTTCATAACTTTACTGTTAAATAGTTTGAGGACATGGATGTAATTTTAAATTGCTTTCAAAAGATAAATACTGAAGAAATTTCTCTCGTCACTCCAATTTTTTAACACACTAAATCCTGACTTTTTAACCAACTCAGAAAATTCTATTACGGAATATTTATAAGAACATTCGGTATGTATACTCTCTCCCTTCTCAAAGGAGAACTCTAACTTATTAATTTTAATACACTGCTTGATATTGCTAACAAGGTGCATTTCAACTCTTCCAAGTTTTTCGTTATAAAAGGCTTTATGGGAAAATTCAGAGATATTTATATCAGCGTCTAGTTCTTTTTTCATCCTATGCAGAAGGTTTAAATTAAAGTCTGCGGTATGGCCTTGCTTATCATTATATGCTCGGTTAAAAATATCGGCATCTTTCTTCATATCCACACCAATTATAAATGAACCCTCATTACCGACTAAATGGCGGGCATATTTTAAAAACTGACAGGCCTCACTTGGATTAAGATTGCCTATAGTAGAGCCAGGGAAAAAAGCAAGACGCTTTAAAGATTCAAAAGAAGCTCTTTCCGGCCAGTCGATTGGCTCCATAAAATCTGCACAAATTGCTGCGACAGAAATATTATTATAATTCGCAGCTATCTCTTTCGCAGTTGCAATTAGATGGGTTTTTGAAATGTCTATTGCAATATAATGCGATGGATCTGGCAAAGCTGATAAAAGTGCTTTGATCTTAATACTCGACCCACAACCATATTCCACGACTGCTGAACCAGGCTCAACGAGAGTATAAAGCTCTTCTTGAATATCATTGAGTAAGGCTATTTCAGTTCGAGTTAAATAGTATTCCGGTGTATCGCAAATTTTATCAAATATCTTGGAGCCACGCTCATCATAAAAAAATTTAGGCGATATTGTTTTTTGGGGTAATGCTAATCCTTCTAAAATAGCCTCGTAAAATTCTATTTGTTTTTTAGGTTCGATATCAACAAAATAGTCAAGACCTTTAATATTTTCATCGCCCATTTAAATCATATCCTAATAAAATTACTGTTTGATTGGTATTGTTTTTGATTGTCTCAATTATTAATAATTCTATAAGGCTGTTAAAGAATTTATAAGACTGTTAAAATTTATATAACGTCACATAATACACACAAGTTATACAAGCAACTAATGGTTATCTAAACTGTCCAAATTTTTGCAAGCCAAATAAACGTGTATACATTTTATTTTTAGGGAGCTTAGTTATTAATAAGAAAATACTTTCTAAGGATTTGCTTGTAAATCCAAGCGAAGACTTAAACCAA
>CAZGLD010000033.1:0-5461 GCA_964526705.1 uncultured Methylobacillus sp. | reverse complement strand
CCTTAGAGAAACACTCACAAGTACTATTAATCTCCTTTAAAACGGCTGTATGCATTCCAGATTTGAATACTCCAACCCTGTAGTAATCCTTAGCCTTATCACTTACTTTCAGTTTACCATGCGCTCGCTTTGTATGCGTTCCTTTGATTAGAATAAAGTCATGATCTCCTCGCACGATAAAGCCTGAATCTTCTAGTTCTTTCATAGCGAGAACGACAATATTACCAAAGGTGTTAAGGCCAGATCTACGCTCCAGTCCAATGCCATTAGCGATGTCCGATTCATCTGCTTGAACAAAGCCAGCAGTACTGCAATGTGCTTCTAGGAAACAGTAGATTAATTTGGCTTCTTTGGATAGCTGTTTGAAGGTATGGTCATTCCATTTAAGGGTGTCTAATCTCATGTAATTTGTTTCTTACAAAGATATGGAGGTAGTAGGAGGAGGGTTGTTTTATTAAGTATTTGGTAAGAGTTTAAAACCTATTTTGATTTTGTATTTGTTACCTACCCTATGGTATGTGGAGGGATTCCCTTTTGCTATTCTTAAAAAAAACATGTAATAGCCTCATTTTCGCATGTTTATGGGTTACTTATTTATTTAAAAATGTATTTATTCTATATCTTTAAAAAAATTATTCAAATTTTGACTGTTCATTTTGAAATTATCAAAATTTATTCTCTTCTTTTTATCCGTTTTTGGTTCGCAGATTGTCATAGCGCAGACGGTTACTAGCGTCTCCTCGACGGCTGCAAATGGCTCCTATAAAATAGATGACGTAATTCCCATAACCATAACCTTTAGTCAGAGTGTTACGGTTACTAGTACTCCTCAAATAACTCTTGAAACTGGGGGAACAGATGCAGTTGTCGATTATGCTAGTGGAAGTGGATCTAATACCCTGACTTTTAATTATACCGTTGCTTCAGGGCATGTAAGTAGTGATCTGGATTATGTTGGGACGGGGTCTCTTTTAATCACTCCTAACCCTGGTACTCCTGTATACAGAGATACGAATGGAAATGCATATGGAGTTGATATAAAAGGTAATTATGCATATGTGGCTGATTGGGGTTTTGGTCTTGCTATTATCGACATTTCAAATCCAAATAGCCCTGGTACTCCTGTGTCCAGAAATACTAATTCAATTGCGTTGAAAGTAACGGTAAATGGTAATTATGCTTACATAGCTCATAATACTGACGGTCTTGCCATTATCAACATTTCAAATCCAGCTAGTCCTGGTGTGCCTATGTATACCTCTGTCAATGGAGCTGTTCAAGATGTCTTTGTTAGTGGTAATTATGCTTACATGGCTGCTCATAGCGCTGGATTGGCTATATGTAATATTTCAGATCCGACAAATCTTGGTTCTCCCATTCCTTCAGGATTTATTATATAGAGACGTTCCACCAAAGATGGGATATTAAATGGGGTTTCTTATTTAGTTTTATTGGCACTGTCATTACGGGATCTAGAAATGGTCATACTCCATTATTCATATTAGTAAGCAATACAGAAAATGGGAAAAGAAGGTTTAAGAGTCCTATATAAGCACAATCAAGAAGTTCACCAGTACTGCCAGAATGAGTTGATCAAAACCGAGATGGAGGCTTGGACTAATGAGGGCACAATTACCATAGTCTTTCCTAAAATTTCCGAAGTAACAAGGGATAAGTGGCAACTTACTAATGATGATGTGACCCATATAATTTGTATGCATAACAAAAGAACAAATTGGCGAATTTATAGTTGATTTCCGTATTAAAAAAGAAATTTTATAGTGGGTTTTAAATTTTATCCGTTCAAGATGGCCCATATAAATCTTTAATTTTTTTAGCTTTGCACTTGCTTTTGGATAATAGCAGTTTTTATTCAACAGATAACTTTTCATTATCCCAATAAAAATTAACTTTAAATTCAGGCAACTTTTCTTCTCTGTGCGGTATCGCGATGTTGAGCATAAGGGAAATAATATCGATAACACGAATTGATATTAGTAACTCAGTTTGGGGATCTAACGTTGCTTTTAAATAAAAATAGAATGAAAAAAATAAGCGTAAGTATTGTTTCTATATTGGTTGTAATTAGTAATTGCATAGCACAAGGACAACAAGATAGTTTACCGGGAAATCTTGAGCTCGTATCTTCTAAAAAAGAATTAATAGCCTTGGCCTCTCTTGAAAGGAAAAACTATAAATATTCAGTAGAAGATTATTTTAAAAGACCCAAACAAAGTTCGTTTCAATT
The DNA here is from genome assembly GCA_964526705.1 of uncultured Methylobacillus sp. Lineage (GTDB taxonomy): Bacteria > Pseudomonadota > Gammaproteobacteria > Burkholderiales > Methylophilaceae > BACL14. The sequence goes on along the minus strand of CAZGLD010000033.1, from coordinate 3,213 downwards.
TTCACCTAACGGCCTATATCTTTCCTTCAGAGAAAAAGATAAAGAAAGTAAAAACCATGTTTATGTTAAAAATACTGAGACTGATGAAATTACCCTTATTATCGTGGAGGGTGAAGATCTTGTAAGAGGCTATGGTTGGGCAAACGACAACAGACTTATTTATGTAAAAGATAAAGGAGGAGATGAAAACTATCACTTATTTGCTGTGGATCTTGATGGAAAAAATCAAATGGAATTGACACCTTTTGATAAGGTAAAAGTGGACATCTTAAATATCCTAAAAGATCAAAAAGATTACATGATTATTCAGATGAATAGAGATAATCCCCAAATATTTGAGCCTTACAAAATCAATATAAAAAATGGTTATTTAGTAAAGTTATTCGAAAATAAAGATGCTGAAAATCCAATCAGTGGATATGATTTTGATAAAGATGGGGTCCTAAAAGCATTTACCCAGCAACAAAATGAAACGGAATATGTGCTTAACTATTTGAAAGGAGATGAAATCGGTTTTGAACAGATAATTAAAACTACTTGGAAAGATAATTTCTATATACTCGGATTTGATTACACCACAACCAATCCACATGATGCTTTTGTAATCTCTAACTTAGAGAGTAATACCGATGAAATCATCCTATATGATTTTGATAAAAAACAGATAATTGAAAAGGTATATTCTCACGAAACCTTTGATGTAGGTGGAATAAGTCGTTCGAGAAAGAGAGACTATGAAATTGATTACTATTATTATATTGGTGAAAAAGCAGTAATAATTCCAGTCAGTAAAACCTACAAAGAATTGAATGAAAAATTCAGCACAAAATTCGAAGGATTTGACTTTAATATTGTGAGTGAAACGGATAAAGAAGATAAATTTTTAATTTATGTAACGAGTGATAAATTATATGGTATTTATTATTTATATGATGCTTTGAAAGGCACATTTAAGGAAATTTTCAATTTGATGCCTACATTAAATCCAGATGATATGGCAGAAATGAGACCAATAAAATTCATATCTAGAGATGGTCTGACAATTAGAGGCTATTTAACAATTCCCCATCAGGCAAAAGAGAGTAAAGTACCGTTGATTGTAAATCCACATGGTGGCCCATATGGCCCAAGAGACTATTGGGGCTTTAATCCAGAAACTCAATTATTTGCCAGCAGAGGATATGCTACACTGCAAGTAAACTATAGGGGATCAGGTGGTTTTGGAAAAGACTTTTTCTTAGCTGGGAATAAACAAATTGGCAGAAAAATGTTAAATGACTTAGAAGATGCCGTTGCTCACATTAAAATGCTCGATTTCATTGATCATGAAAAAATCGCAATCTACGGAGCAAGTTATGGTGGTTTGGCAACTTTGGGAAGTCTTGTGAAAACACCTGATTTGTATATATGCGGTGTGGATTATGTTGGTGTTTCTAATTTATTTACCTTTTTTAAGTCCTTTCCTGATTATTGGAAACCTTATTTAGGTCAAGTATATGAACAGTGGTATGATGAAAATTCTCCTGAAGATCAGGAAATTATGAAACAAGTATCTCCTGCTTTAAATGTCGATAAAATCACAAAACCTCTATTTGTAATTCAAGGAGCAAATGATCCGAGAGTTAATATCGATGAATCAGATCAAATTGTTGAAAACCTAAGGGATAGAGGTTTTGATGTACCCTATATGGTTAAGTATAATGAAGGTCATGGCTTTTCGCACGAAGAAAACAGTATAGAATTGTATAAATCTATGATGGGATTCTTCGCGAAAAATTTAAAAAGTAACACCCTACAATCTGGCTATAAGTAGTTAACAAACCCTGACCGAACCAACATTGGCGTAGTAATCCTTAAGTCCCGGGATCTAAGCTACTACCGAAATCCTGTCCTCGCACACAGGTGAGGTCGTATTGCATAGAAGGCCAATAATAATTCAGTTCCGTATCAGTTGATTGAATGGCAGATGTGTTTGCCAATATGAACTTGATAGGGGATAGGGAGCGACTTAAGCAAGCGGAAGCTTTTTCAGGAGATAAGGAAAATTAAAATTGTAAAGAAAACGATGTCTAAATTTTTTACATCAGTAAAATAAAGAAATACAAATAAGGACAAAAGAATTTAAAATTCATATTTCCTGATAAGAGGTACTATTTTCTCAATGTTTGAATTTTTGGTTAAAATTTATGACCTCTGTTGTGTCAAATGGGTGTTTATTACTAAAATGAGTTATTCTTTATTTTTTATTGAGTGGTAATGGTTGACTGGGTCTAAATTCTATTAACCCCTTTTCCTTAATTATTTTTTCAATATCTACTATCGAAGAAGGTACAAAAGCACTCAGATTTTCTGCTCCTGAAACCGTAACCACGGCAATATCCTCAATCCTGATGTACCATTTTTCTTCAGGTATCCAGATCATAGGGTCTATCGTGAAAACCATGCCAGGTTCTAAAGGGACATGATGTACTCTTCCCACATCATGGACAGCCATTCCGACAGGATGTTGAAAATGACCTCTAAATTTCAATCCTTCTTTCACAGCTTTTAAATGAGAGGGTTTAGCAAAGTCTTTTCCCACCAGATATTTTCGCATGTCTGCAGCAGCTTTATCTAAAACCTCATTTGAGGTAATCCCAGGTTTTAAATACTTAAAAAGGGCATCTCTGTATGCTACGATATATTCATATAATGCAGTTTGCCCTTTATCAAATGTTCCATTGACTGGCCAAATTCTGGTTACATCACTGGTATAATTATGATAATCAGGGGCGTAGTCCATTAAAACTAAATCACCTGCTCGTAATACATCGGCTTTCCGAAAATAATGCCCCATATAGGCATTGGTACCTCCTCCTATAATTGCTGGATACCCATCTCCCTGAGCTCCATATTGATAAAAAATATACTTTGCAGCAGCATCTAGTTGATACTCATAAATTCCAGGTACTGTGGATTTCATTGCCTCAATAATAGCCAAACCTGCAATTTGAGTTGCCATGCGGATAACCTCTATTTCCTTCGGGCTTTTTATCAATCTCATTGAATCTAATAATGGCGAGAGGTTACGTATCTCAAATTCAGGAAAGCGGTCATTCAACAGTCTTTTGAATCGTGCTTCACGCGTTATTTGGGAATCCCAAGGATCTGCAGCAGCACGTGCATGGCCATGAAGTATCTCATCTCTGCTGTCATTACCCATTTCAGCTGGAC
>CAZGLD010000032.1:0-5874 GCA_964526705.1 uncultured Methylobacillus sp. | reverse complement strand
ACATTTGGATAAAGCTTTTTCTCAATAAAATATTCATCTTCCAACGCAATTTTTTCAAGTGTATTAGCTAATTTAAATAATGGTTCATTATTTAGACCCAATTCGTCAAGTACTTCATGACAAGTGACTTTCATAATCTCCGCACGCGGGTCTCTATTTCTATAAACTCGGTGACCAAAACCCATCAATCTAAAATCATCACTCTTATCTTTAGCTCTTTTTATGTACTCATTGATACGAGATTCATTTTTAATTTCATTAAGCATTTTTAAGGTAGCTTCATTTGCCCCTCCATGAGCTGGTCCCCAAAGAGATGCAATTCCTGAGGCAATACAAGCGTATGGATTTGCTCCTGTAGAACCTACTAGCCTTACCGTAGAGGTAGAAGCATTTTGTTCATGATCGGCATGAAGAATGAGTATCTTTTCAAATGCACGAGTAATAATTGGATTTACACGATAGGGTTTGTTAGGACTTGAAAACATCATATTAAGAATGTTAGCTACATAACCGAGGTCATGTTTTGGATATACAAAAGGTAATCCCAGATTGTATGTATGACTCCAAGCAGCTATAGTTGGTACTTTTGCTAGTAATTTATTTGCTGATTGTTTACGATGGTTTCTATTATTAATGTTCATATTATCAAAATAGAATGCTGCCATTGAGCCCACTACGCCGACCATAACTGCCATAGGGTGGGCATCCCTTCTAAATCCCCTAAAAACATTATTTAATTGATCATGCAATAAGCTTTGACCATTGATAGTGCTGGAATAAACTTCTTTTTCCTTGAACGTTGGAAGCTCTCCATTAAAAAGTAGGTAAGACACGTCTAAAAAATCACACTTTTCCGCTAATTGTTCAATTGGATAGCCTCTATAAAGAAGCTCTCCTTTTTCACCATCCACATAAGTAATAGCCGATTTACAAGCAGCTGTCGATGTAAAACCAGGATCATAAGAAAAAAGATGTTCTTTATTGAGAGTTGAGGTGTCAATGGCTTCGTACCCCATTGTGCCCTCAATCATAGGGAGCTCAATATTTTTATTGGCTAAAGAAATATTTACTTTTTTTGAACTCATAAGTTTAAAAATTAATTAAATGATTACGCATTATAGCTGAAAATACAGCAAAAATTTATGCGTAATAAGTTACACCAAGGACTCTAGATCCTTTAGATCCAGTAATTTCAGGAGAGTTATTTTTTTCCCTAGCCAGTGTTTTACTTGCCAGCCATGCAAATGCAGCAGACTCAACAAGTTGTGCAGGTAAATTTAGTTCGTCTGTCTTTTTAATTGTAATATTATTCATTTGGCTCAATCTTTCAATCAAAAAATTATTTTCTGAGCCTCCTCCGCAAATATAAATTTCATCAGCATTTGAACAAAACATTGTGATAGCATTAGTTACAGACAAGGCTGTTAGTTCTAGTAAAGTCCTCTGAACATCTGCAGGGTTGAGGGAATCAATATGATGCTGATAAATCCAATCTAAATTAAATTGTTCTCTTCCACAGCTTTTCGGTGGTACTTTTCTAAAATAATCTTCTTGAAGAAATCGCTCCAGAAGGATTGGAATTACTACCCCACTTTTAGCCCAAGATCCATCACAGTCATAGTTAAGATTTTTATTTTTTAAAATCCAATGGTCTAATAAAATATTACCTGGCCCACAATCAAATCCAATAGTTTTTTTGTTGTGATTAAGAAAAGTGATATTGCTAATTCCACCAATATTTAGGATTACCCTTTTTTTATTTTTCGAAGCGAAATAAAATTCATGAAATGCTGGAACTAATGGAGCACCCTCTCCACCTGCTGCAATATCCCGATTTCTAAAGTCGGTAACCACGTTAATATTAGTATTTTCTACTAAAAAATGCGCATTACCAATTTGAACAGAAAAACCTTTTTCGGGCCTATGTCTTATTGTTTGCCCGTGGTAACCAATAGCTACAATATTACTAGATGAAATTTCAAGTTGTTTTAATAATTGATGAATATACTTAGCAGTTAATTTGGCGTGTTCAATCGCTAGATTTTGGCTTTCCTCTAATTCATTTAATGAGGAAAAGGATAGCTTAAGGATTTTTTCCTTAAATGACTTGCTGTATGGAGCATAGATAGAGCCAACTACTTTTAAAAGTTTTAAAGATTTTTCAATAAGAATAATATCTATACCATCAAGGCTAGTTCCTGACATTACTCCTAAATAAAGATTTTTTTTATACTTCATATTTAAATTGTGACGTTTTTTAATTTTTATACAAGCAGCGTAAAAAAATAACTAATTTTTTAAAAGTCATTTAGATGATATAAAATCATATTTTAATTCAATTTTATATAAGATTATTCAAATGAACCTCAAAGAAACTCTTTCAATTATTAAGCGAGGAACAGACGAAATATTAGTTGAAGCTGAGTTAATTGAGAAATTAAAGGAAAATAGACCATTAAAAATTAAGGCAGGATTTGATCCTACTGCACCAGATCTTCACCTTGGGCACACTGTACTTTTAAATAAGCTAAGGCAATTACAGGATTTAGGCCACGATGTAATTTTTTTAATTGGAGATTTTACCGGAATGATTGGTGATCCCACTGGAAAAAATACAACTAGACCACCTTTATCAAAAAAAGACGTTCTAAAAAATGCGCAAAGTTATGAAAATCAAGTATATAAAATATTAGATAAAAATAAGACCGAAGTTGTTTTTAACTCTAAATGGCTTGATCTGCTAGGAGCCAGCGGAATGCTTAAGCTTTCTTCTATGCATACGGTAGCTAGAATGTTAGAAAGAGATGATTTTTCAAAAAGATTTAAATCAAATCAGCCGATAGCCATCCATGAATTTATGTACCCCCTCCTCCAAGGTTATGACTCTGTTGCATTAAAGTCTGATATTGAGCTGGGAGGTACAGATCAAAAGTTTAATTTATTGATGGGCCGAGAATTACAAAAACAGTATGACCAAAAACCTCAATGTATTATTACTATGCCTTTACTAGAAGGATTGGATGGTATCAACAAAATGTCTAAATCTATGGATAATTATATTGGTGTAGATGAACCCGCAGAGATTATTTTTGCAAAAATTATGTCCATTTCTGATGACCTAATGTGGAGATATATAGAATTACTCTCATTAAGAAAAATTGATGATATCGCTGATTGGAAAGCTCGTTTTGACAAAGGTGAAAATCCTAAAAATATTAAAGTTGAGTTTGCAAAGGAAATTGTTGCAAGATTTCATGATTTAGATCTTGCTAATGAAGCAGAAAAAGATTTTAATTTAAGAGCGCAAGGGAAAATCCCCGATGAGATTCCTGAGATAAAAATTACATTGAATGGTGGTATGACAGTTCCACAACTGTTAAAAGAAATTGCATTTGTTTCTAGTACGTCAGAGGCTATGAGACTTATTAAGGGTGGTGGGGTTAAGCTTGACGGAAAAAAAATTGAAAATGCTAAAGATTTGATACCAAGTTCACTAAGCTTTACTATTCAGGTGGGTAAAAGAAAGTTTGCGCGCATTATGCGTTCTTAAAAATAATGCCTTGATTCCTAAGAATATTCTTCCATTTAACCTAATAAATTGATATAATTCGCCAATTGAAGATGGGCCTATGGCCCATTTTTTATTTGGGCAACAGGTTAGGTTTTTTTATGGCATTTGACGTTGAAAATTTTATTGAAAAAATGGTCAAACAATTAGGTTACGAGTTGGTAGACCTTGAAATAATTAATCACGGTCAATTATTACGTGTTTTTATTGACAAGCCAAACTTGGTTGATATTGATGATTGTGTTTTGGTCAGCAATCAATTAAACCATGCATTAAGTGTTGAAGAGGAATTTAACTACGATAGATTGGAAGTTTCATCTCCTGGCGTTGATAGAGTAATAAAAAAATTAGAAGATTTCGATCGTTTTAATGGAGAAAAAGTAAAAATTAAAACAAGATCTGCCATTGTAGATAGAAAAAATTTTAGTGGGATTCTAAGGGGTATTAAAGGAAATAATATACTGCTTGAATGTGAAGAATCAATCGTTGAGATTGATCATGATAATTTAGATAGAGCGCGCTTAGACCCAGTTTTATAGTGAAAATGATATATCGGAGAAAATAAATGAGTCGTGAAATTTTGTTACTAGTTGATGCGTTAGCACATGAAAAAAATGTGGCTAGAGATGTAATTTTTACTGCATTAGAACTAGCCCTTGCCTCGGCAACGAAAAAAAAATATGAGGCTGATACCGATATAAGAGTAGATATTGATAAAGAGAGTGGAGAATATCAGTCATTCAGGGCCTGGACAATTGTAGAAGACGATCTCTTAGAGCTTCCAGTTGCAGAAGTATCTTCATCTGACGAGAGAGCAAAAGATTTGGAAGTTGGCGATGTAATTAGAGAGCCTATTGATTCTGTTGAATTTGGACGTATAGGTGCACAGGCAGCGAAGCAAGTAATTTTGCAAAAGGTTAGAGAGGCAGAAAGAGAGCAGATTCTAAATGACTTTCTTGCACGAGATGAGAAATTAGTCTCAGGACAGATAAGAAGAATGGAGCGAGGCAATGCAATTATTGAAATTGGTCGTTTGGATGCTGTTCTTCCTCGTGATCAGATGATACCTAAAGAAAATTTAAGAGTCGGGGACAGAGTAAGAGCTATTTTAACTAAAGTAGATAGTGGTGTAAGAGGCCCTCAATTAATTTTATCTCGAACTGCACCAGAGTTTTTAATTAGACTTTTTGAGTTGGAAGTTCCTGAAATTGAAGAAGGTTTACTTGAAATAATGTCTGCATCAAGAGACCCGGGATTAAGATCAAAAATAGCAGTTAAGGCTAATGATCAAAGGCTTGACCCAGTGGGTACTTGTGTTGGTATGAGAGGTTCTCGAGTTCAGGCGGTTACAGGAGAGTTAGCAGGTGAGAGGGTAGATATTGTTTTATGGTCTATGGAACCGGCACAATTTGTCATAAATGCAATGGCTCCTGCAGAAGTTTCAAGCATTGTGGTTGATGAGGATAAACGAAGTATGGACTTAGTAGTTACCGAAGACCAGCTTGCACAAGCTATCGGAAGAAATGGACAAAATATAAGGCTAGCTTCTGAACTAACTGGCTGGGAATTAAATATCCTGACAGAAGAAGAGTCCGACCAAAAAAATAAAGATGAATACACATCAGTAAGCCAATTATTTATTGAAAAACTTGATGTGGATGAAGATGTTGCTGATATTCTTGTGCAAGAAGGTTTTTCATCCATCGAAGAAGTTGCATACGTGCCAATGGAAGAAATGTCACAAATAGAGGCATTTGATGAAGATACCGTAAAAGAATTAAGATCCAGAGCCAGCGCTGCTATTTTAACTGCAGCTATTGCAAAAGAGGAAACGGTTGCTGATCCTGCAGAAGATTTAAAGAGTATGGATGGAATGGATATAGATATGGCAAAACTAATGGCTTCTAAAGGAATTGTTACTATGGAAGATTTGGCGGAATTGTCTGTTGACGAGCTTTTAGACATAATTAAGATTGATGAAGAAAAAGCTAAAACTCTTATTATGACTGCTCGCGCACCATGGTTTGCTTAAATTAAATAATTGGAGTGTTAATGGGAACATTTACTGTAGATAAATTTGCTAATGAATTGGGGCTACCTGTAAGCCTATTACTTGAGCAATTGAAAAGCGCAGGGGTTACCAAGGTGAGCTCTGAAGATGATATATCAGAAGAAGATAAATCAGCATTACTTAAATTTTTGAGAAATGAACATGGCGGAAGTCAAAAACCAAAAGCAAAGATTACACTTACTCGCAAACAGAACACAGAAATAAGAAAAACAGATAGTGATGGCAGAGCAAGAAC
>CAZGLD010000031.1:0-6078 GCA_964526705.1 uncultured Methylobacillus sp. | reverse complement strand
CTATTGCACGCAGTTTTGTAAGTTAATAACAAATGATTACACTCAATCAAAATAAAAATAACCTTTTTATTATTTAAACCACCTTTTAGATAGTAAAGCCATAAAGCTTTGTGTTTAATAAAGGAGTGAATAATTAAAGAACTAACAAATAAAAAAGTTTTGAGTTCAATATGAGTGCATTGATTATAAATTTTGAGTAGAAGTAATTAGGTTTTTACATTGAAATTGTTGCTTTTTATTTAGTTGAAAATTACAATATAGTTCACAATATTTTTTTTTAATGTAAACTTGAATATAACAAATTTGTTAATTAACGATGGGAGAAGCAAATGATCTATAAAGAAACAAGTAACAGTAACATTCAAAAGGGTTTTACCCTTATTGAGCTTTTGGTGGTTATTGGAATTATCGGTATTTTGGCTGCTGTGGGCATACCTGCTTACCAAGGGTTCCAACAAAAGGCAAAGTACAACGCAGCTAAAACAAACTTTTCAAACGCAAAAAGTTTCCTTATGGCTGAAATTTCAAAGTGTAATGGTATTAACAAAGCACTATCATTTATTGATGCAGCAGGTACCACACAAACACTAGCCGGCGGAGCTACTGCATGTCCAATCGGACTTAATGCTACGGGGCATACTTCAGGGGGTATTTATTTTAGAAAGTTGCTTTGGGATAAGTTTAAAAATCCTTACTCGACATCATCTGGAACAATATATCGAGCTACAACTATTGCTACTGCTGGGACAAAAACTACACTCGTGACAGCTATAAAAGCATCACAAGGATATATGTCACTAACACCTGTAGGTACGACAGCCCTTAAATTAACTACTAATATTGGTAACCAAGATGGTAGTGCTACTTATGAGGTACTCTCAGAAACAATAAGCTTATCTGATTAATAGCTTCTCTTAAGGAGTTATATTTAATATGCTATGGGCTTTAATTCAAGAGTTAGCAAAAAAAACAGAGCTATCTGATATTCATATCCATGCCGATAGGCCCATAGCCTATCGCGAGCATGGTGAAATGAAGCAACTCGCTGATCATGTCACGACCGCACAGAGTATCGATGATTTTTTAAAGAAATTCTTAGAAAAAGAAGATCACGAACACTTTAATAAAACTAAGGATCATGATTTTGCTATAGAGTCTGATGGTTTTCGTTTTAGGGTCAACGCATTTCAAGAAAATAATGCTTACGCACTAATTTTGAGAATAATTACAACAAATATTCCTAGCTTTGATGATTTAAATCTCCCTGGATATATTCGCTCTATCCCAACGCTTGAGACGGGTTTAGTTTTAGTCACTGGTCCAACAGGCTCAGGAAAGAGTACGACACTGGCGACAATTATTGATGTTATTAATAAAACCCAAAAAGGCCATATCATAACGATTGAGGATCCGGTCGAATTCAAGCATGAAACGCAAGCATCGGTCATAACTCAAAGAGAAGTAGGACGAGATACCCAGTCATTTACTTCTGCACTAAGAGCCTCATTGCGGGAAGACCCTGATGTGATTTTGGTTGGCGAGCTTAGAGATTTAGAAACAATCTCATTAGCACTCACAGCCGCGGAAACCGGCCACTTAGTGTTTGGAACATTGCATACGAATAGCGCACCTTCAACTATCGATAGAATTATTGATGTATTTCCTCCAGAACAACAAGAGCAAGTTAGGTCACAGTTAGCTTCATCCTTGAGATGTGTTATTACACAAAAATTATTAAAAAGGATTGATAAAGTAGGTCGTGTTGGAGCCTTTGAGATTATGATATGTAACGCGGCAATTAAAAACCTTATTCGTGAAAATAAGATTTTCCAAATTGGGAACTCAATGCAAATGGGTAAGGGAGAGGGGCAGATGTTAATGGGAAACTCTCTTAAAGAGCTTATCTCTCAAGGTGTCATTGCTGCCGCAGATGCCGAAATTGAATAAACACCCTAAAGTTCTTCTTGAAGACGGCTTTACGCTTGTTGAGCTTTTAGTTGTCATTGCAATCATTGGTATTTTGGCAGCAGTTGGTATCCCTATGTATCAAGGGTATGTAGCTAACGTTAAAGCTAAAAATGCTCAGAATGTACTTCAGTCAATAGCGATGGAGCAGAAAAGTTATTTTAATAGTAATTTTTGTTACTATGTCACCGGCTCAGGAGACAAGGCAGGTGAAATAAACACAGGCCTTTTTGAGTCAGCAACAGCAGCAGACGGCCCAATTCCTATAACAGACAATCAATACAAATTTGAAATCATCGGCACCGCATCAACGTCATGTGCTGACCCAAAAGCAGGGACATTTACGGCAACAGCAACCCATAAAACAGATGCAACAAAAGTATATAGCATAACCAATACATTAAAGAAGACCGGTTTTTAATATCTTTTAGATGATAGATATTTCAAGTTTTTTTTATGTGGCTGTATTTTTGTTTGGTCTTGTATTTGGTAGTTTTTATAATGTTTTAATACACCGAATACCTCTGGTTATAAATAGTAAAAAAAAAACTTTTTTTAGCACCATTTCTTACCCTAATTCATTTTGCCCAAGCTGTAAAAAAAACCTATTACTCACTCATAACATACCGCTTTTATCCTGGTTGTATCTAAGTGGAAAGTGTCATTTTTGTGAAAATAAAATAAGTTTTAGATACCCACTTGTTGAAGCTTTGACTGCTTGTATTTTCCTTTTCTCATTTTGGCGATATGGTTTAACCATTGAATGTATCTTTTGGCTTATTTTTTTCTCCATCCTTCTTATTTTATTTTTTATTGATTTAGAGACATTTTTATTACCCGACTACTTTACGATATCATTATTAATAATCGGCATTTTAAAATCTATCCTCTATCCTTTAGCTGTTGATCCAGTTAATTCTATTCTTGGTGCTATTTTTGGATTTTTTAGCTTATACATTGTAAATAGCTTGTATCGATTATGGAGAGGGGTAGATGGGTTTGGAGTGGGCGACTTTAAATTACTTGCCGGGTTAGGATCATGGTTTGGTTGGTTCTTAGTCATCCCAATTATAATGATGGGCACTAGCGTTGCCCTCATATCTGTTTTAATTTTATCAGTGATTGGAAAACAATTTACTTTAAAGATGATGATACCTTTTGGCCCAGCATTAATTGTTGCCTCAATCATTATGTATTTGAATCCAAATATACTATTATTGTTTATCTAACTTAAACTTCTCAATGGAGGTTATTGAAATGAAGAAATTAAAATTAATCATGTTTGTCTTCTTTATTGTGCTTACATTTAACGCGAAGGCAGAAAATAAATTTGAAACACTTTGTTGGAATGCAATAACAGCTACAACGGACTATGCTGATTCAGTAAAAAATAAGAACGGTAAAGCAAATAGCATTAAGCTAAAAATGTGGATCAATAAAAATATTACCTATAAACCTTTGAAGGGCTACCTTAAAAATAAATTCCTTCCTGTATTGACTGCAAGCAAAGAATTTACTTCAAATAATTTGTACGTTTATAGAGATAAATATCTTAATAATTGTGTCGCAGAGATTAGATAAATTTGTGTTTATGTAAAAAATTATGGATTAAAATTTAGTTATGAAAAAAGAAACTTCCAAAGCATATGGTTTTTCGTTGCTTGAGCTGCTTGTGGTGATTGGAATTATGGGGGTTCTAGGTGGTTTTGTTTATCCCAGCATTAACGACTGGCAAAAAAATAAAAATATTGAGCGAGACCTTCAGGCATACACAAGCCTGCTCGATTATGTTTTAAGTAAGGCCAAAGCCGTGGGTGGGACCGGGATGGTGTATTGTGATGTGATAGATGAAAATACAACCATCGTCAGTTATAAAATATCAAGACATTTCCTAAAACCCAATGCAGCGGATACGTTTGTTGTAGATTCAAATTTTACAAACAATATTATTAAAGACCCAAGAAATGCCATTGGATCATCTGCTGCAGAAGACCCTAATCATAATATCCTCTCCGGTAAAAGTGACTTTGAAGCATCGATTTGTCAAGTAGAAGGCATTATAAATGCTAGAGGTCAATCTGGATTAAACGGGGTTGCAAGGAGCCTAAGAAATATCGATGCGTATATTCATGTTAAGGGTGCATCAGCCACTCTTATTGGTTCAACACTCTCTGGAGACGACGAATATGATGACCACCCAAGTTATTTTGTGAAATTGACAAAAGACCTTGGTTTATTCAGAATAAATAGAAGAGATTATTCTTCAGGCAGCTGGGAGTGTGCGGAGGATTGGTATAGCGATGTCAAAGGAGATGGCAATGAATGCTTATAACAAAACTTCGAATAAAGGTTTCACGCTGATTGAAGCCATTATAGCAATGTTGATTTTTGGGATTGCGTTCACAGGCCTTTATTTGGTATTTGGAATTGCGCTTAAAGGAGCTAACAACATACAGGCCAGAATGCATCTTAATTTAATAGCAAACCAAATTGTTGAGAGTATTGCTGCAGAAACAAGTCGAGACGTAAATGATATCCTTAATCCCTTTAAGACGCCTTCGAGTTATAATGCAAACCTCAATAATTGTGCCACCTTCGCGGCCACAGATATTAGAAAAACATGGTGCACTAAGTTAAATGAAGTTGTAGGGGGGCACCAAGGACTTCATGCGAATCAAAAAAGAAACGTTTCGGTCTCTAAATCATCAGGGCATTTGTATGTTGATATAAATCTTGCCGTTGGGGGTGATGCTTCGGGAAATAATATTTCACAAGTGGTTGTCTCGAGAAGGATACGTCCTTAAATGGTTGAACACTCTAAAATGTCTGGGTACACAGTCATAGAATTAATGATTGCTCTCATAGTTAGTACGATTGTTATCGCGGGTTCTTTGGTAGGTTTTAATGTGATTGAAAAACAATTTAACGAAGTAAACCTTAAAACATCACTCGATCGAAAGGCTGTTAATTTTATTAAAGAATTGCAATCGGATGTTTCGATGGCAGGGTATATGGAATTTCAAGGAGCAACTTCAATGTCAGCGGCTGAGGCCATCCAATTTGAATCTGCTCCCTTTGATGATGGCGATAACCCCGGCCAAAAGGTGCAAGGTGAATTTAGGGTGACCTATGATGCAAAAGATGATTCTGATGTCACCTATAGAAAAAATGTGCAATATAGCTGTACTAAAGTCACCGGAGCTGAATATTACACATGTTCAAAACAAGTTGTAAAATGTTTGGTTAGCCCTTGTACCGGAGCTTATAATATTGGAGTCAACGTAGATAATGTTGCATCGAGTTTAAAGGAATTAACAAAATTAGACCGCGTTAAAGAATTCTCTATTACGCGAGATAACATCAAGAATTTACCTGGGACGGTCTATCATGGGGCGCCTCAAGTCTTAAGAATAAAATTAGTTTTAGTGGATACAGATAAATCAAAAGGTGTTGGTGAAGCAATTGAGAAAATATATCATTTTTCAGTAAGAGCAAGAAATGTATCGATGATTAAAAACTATGAAGATTAAAAATAACTATCACCAAAATGGAATGGCGCTGGTGGTTACACTTATATTGTTATTAACTTTAACCATTTTAGCTTCATCTGTATTTATGTTAATTAACAGACATGGGGAAATTATTGATAACATATCTTACAGGCCCCAGGCTATGGAAGCTGCGAATTCATGCATTGATCAGGCATTCGACTGGCTAGCCACACTAGAGGGGGAAGTTTGGCGAAATGGGAATGTCCCAATTGACCTTGCGGCGACGGGTAATACTTTAAATAAAAGAACCGTCTTGCAGGACACTTCACAAGCAGGTGTTACGAGAGATGCAATGTTTACATCCCTCCTTGGCAAATCTTCTTGCACCAAGGTGCTTATAACAAAAATTTCTGAAGGTGTTGTTCGTGGTGAGGGCTCTGAAATTGGGTCTGAAACAACTTACGGCTCTTCATTTTTAAAATATGTTTTTAAAATTGAATCCAGGGGTGTGTTTAATGTCCCATTGAATTCCGCTGGAACAGCGATTGAGCTTGATGACTGGAACAGTACTTCAAATATTGTTGATGTTGAAGTGCATGCTGAATTTGAACCTAATTATTAA
>CAZGLD010000030.1:0-6402 GCA_964526705.1 uncultured Methylobacillus sp. | reverse complement strand
TAAAAAAAGCTGGACCCTCCATTCCAGTTGAAGTGATTGGATTATCTGATGTTCCAAATGCAGGTGATGAATTTATAGTTATAAATGATGAGAAGAAAGCAAGAGAGGTTGCTCTATTCAGGCAAGGTAAATTCAGAGATGTCAAATTTGCAAAACAACAAGCATCAAAGTTAGAAAATATATTTGATCAAATGGCTGAGGGCGAAGTGAAGGTTCTACCTCTAATCATAAAAGCTGATGTTCAAGGTTCATATGAGGCCCTAGCAGGATCATTAGAAAAATTATCTACTAGTGAGGTTAAGGTAAATGTTATTCATTCTGCTGTTGGAGCAGTCAATGAGTCAGATATAAATTTAGCTACAGCATCAAATGCAGTTGTGCTTGCCTTTAATGTGAGAGCTGATGGCGGAGCAAGAAAGCTTGCAGATAGTTTGGAGGTAGATGTTCGCTATTACAGCATTATTTATGAAGCGGTAGACGAAGTTAGAGCTGCTTTGAGTGGACTATTATCCCCTGAACAAAAAGAGAATACCCTTGGGTTGGTGGAAATTAGAGAAATATTTAAAGCATCAAAAATAGGAACAATTGCTGGGTGCTATGTGCTGGAAGGATTAATTAGAAAGAGTGCAAAAATCAGATTATTGCGAGATAACGTAGTGATTTACGACGGTGAATTAGATTCTTTAAAAAGGTTTAAAGATGATATTAAGGAAGTTAAGTCAAATTTCGAATGTGGTTTGTCTATTAAAAATTTCAATGATATGAAAGCTGGTGACCAAATAGAAGTTTATGAATTAGTTGAAGTCGCTAGGAAGCTTTAATCTTGGCCAAAGATTACCCAAGAAGTGATCGTATTAAGCAGCAAATAAAAAAAGAGTTAGCTAATATTTTGCAAAGAGATGTTAAAGACCCAGCATTAACTCAAATAACCATTCTTGATGTTGAAGTATCACCTTGCCTTAAGCATGCAAAAGTATTCTTTGTTTCAAACGAGGATAATAAAGAGGTTCTTAAAGGGCTATCAAGATCAATGCCTTTTTTACGCTCGCAATTATCCAAACGTATGACTACAAGAGGCATCCCAAAACTTCATTTTGTCTATGATAAGTCTATAGACGAAAGTATAAAAATCTCAAAGTTGTTGGACGGTATTTAGCCTAAATTATTTTATGCAGTCTAAACGTATTAGATTTGATGTGAACGGTGTTATCTTGCTAGATAAGTCTTTGGGGTATTCATCAAATCAAGCCCTTTCTCTTATAAAAAAAACTTTTAATCCAAAAAAAGCTGGCCATACCGGGACATTAGATCCATTGGCAACAGGCTTACTTCCCGTTTGTATGGGGGAGGCTACTAAATTTTCTAGTTTTTTATTGGAGTCTAACAAGTCTTATGAAGCGTCAATAAAGCTAGGTTATGAAAGTTCTACAGGTGATCTAGAAGGTGAATTAGAGTCCTTAAATATTAAAATTTTTCCTAAACTAGAGGAGGTTCATAAAGTAATCACTAGTTTTTTAGGAGAGCAAGACCAATTACCCCCAATGTTTTCCGCATTAAAATTTAAAGGCAAACCTTTGTACGAATATGCACGAAAAGGAGAAGATGTTGAGCGTAAGAAAAGAAAAATTAATATAATTTCTCTTGAGATTATGGAGTACCAGAATGATGTCTTAAAAATTCATGTGGAGTGTTCAAAAGGTACTTATATAAGAACTTTGGCAAGTGATATTGGTGTATCTTTAAAGACAGGTGGTTATTTGACTGCATTAAGAAGGACAGCAATTGGTAATATTGATGTTTCTGATGCTTCAAGTATAGATCTAATTGAAAGAATGAGTAATTTAGAAAGGGAAGCACTTATTTTACCAATTGATACTTTAATAAAAAATATAAAAAAAATTATACTTGAAAGCAATGAAGTAAAAGCCATACAGGATGGTAAAACCTTGTTACTAAAAAACTATGATACTGGTATTTACAGGTTGTATAGTTGTGAAGAAATATTCTTAGGACTTGGCGATGTAGATTCACATGGATATTTAAAGGTTAGAAGATTATTAGCGACAAATTAAACTTATAAGAAACATTTTGTTAAATGCACATAATTATAGTAAAATGTGCGGTTCTGAAATAGGAGAAATGCATGACAAGTACAGCTGTAGAGAAAGCAAAGATTGTAGCTGATTATCAAGTTGCAAAAAATGATACTGGATCCCCTGAGGTTCAGGTGGCGTTATTAACAGATAGAATTAATTATCTTACGGAGCATTTTAAAGATAATGCGAAAGATCACCATTCAAGAAGAGGTCTTTTGGCGCTTGTTAGTCAAAGACGTAAATTATTAGATTACTTGAAAAGAAAGAGTCTTGAAAGATATCAAGGTCTTATCAAACGATTAGGTATTAGAAAATAAAGAAGTGGTAAATTTATAAGCCGATTTCATGCTTTTTTAAGCTTGAGTCGGCTTTTTTATTATGAATATAACTCATTATTGGGAAGTGAATAATGATAAAAATTAAAGGAAAAAAATGTTTAATATAGTGAAAAAAAGCGTGAAATTTGGAGATAATACTTTAACGATAGAAACAGGAGAAATAGGTCGTCAAGCCGATGGCGCAGTAATGGTGACATATGGTGATACGGTAGTATTTGTAACAGCCGTAGGAAATAAAAATGCTAGAGAAGGGCAAGATTTCTTCCCGCTAACAGTTGATTATCAAGAAAAAAATTATGCCGCAGGTAAAATTCCAGGTGGATTTTTTAAGAGAGAAGGAAGACCAAGTGAGAAAGAAACATTAACTTGCAGATTAATTGATAGACCTTTAAGACCTTTGTTTCCAAAGAATTTTTATAATGAAATACAAATTGTAGCAACAGTAATGTCATCTGATAGTGAAATTGACTCTGACATCCCAGCAATTATTGGGGCATCAGCTGCACTAGCTATTTCAGGTATTCCGTTTTACGGCCCAGTTGGAGCTTCAAGAGTAGGGTATGTAGATGAAAAATACGTTATTAATCCAACTAAAACACAGTTAGAAAATAGTGAATTGGATCTTGTGGTTGCAGGAAGCGATGCTGCTGTCCTTATGGTGGAGTCCGAAGCTAAAGAGCTCCCAGAAAAAGTTATGCTTGATGCAGTTTTAGAGGGGCACAAAGCAATGCAGCCTGTTATTAAAATAATAAATGAGTTTGCAAAAGAGGCAGCTAAAGACCCATGGGATTGGGCTGCTCCAGAGACCAATAAAGACTTGGTAACACAAATTGAAAAAATTGCAGCTAAAGATCTTGAAAAAGCTTTTGCAATTAAATCTAAGGGTGAGCGCTCAGATAAATTATCTGAAATCAAAGATAAAGTGTTAGCTGAAGTGGCTACCGACGATTCAACAGCAAATGATATAAATACCATTAAAAATGAGTTCTTCAATTTAGAATCTAAAATAGTAAGAAATAAAATTTTAGATGGCGATCCAAGAATTGACGGCAGAGATACTAGAACGGTTAGACCTATTGAAATTAGAACAGGAGTTCTACCTAGAGCCCATGGATCTGCATTATTTACAAGGGGTGAAACGCAAGCAATTGTTGTTGCTACACTTGGCACAGGAAGAGATGAGCAAATCATTGATGCTTTGCAGGGAGAATACAGAGATCGTTTTATGTTGCACTATAACTTTCCTCCATACGCAACTGGTGAAACCGGAAGAGTTGGCACCCCTAAACGTCGTGAAATTGGTCATGGTAAATTAGCTAAAAGAGGTTTGTCGGCTGCATTGCCATTGCAAGAAGATTTTGATTACACTATCCGTTTAGTATCTGAAATTACGGAATCAAATGGTTCAAGCTCAATGGCTTCAATATGTGGTGGCACAATGGCCATGATGGATGCAGGAGTCCCAATGACTGAACATGTTGCAGGAATAGCGATGGGCTTGATTAAAGAAGATAATCGTGTGGCAGTCCTTACTGATATTCTCGGCGATGAAGATCACTTGGGTGATATGGATTTTAAGGTTGCTGGAACTGACAATGGAATAACTGCACTTCAAATGGATATTAAAATTACAGGCATTACTGCTGAAATTATGGAAGTTGCTTTATCACAAGCAAAAGAGGGTATCGATCATATTCTAAAGATTATGAAAAAAACTTTGAAGGCACCAAGAACAGAAATGTCACCATTTGCACCACAAATTTTAACAATTAAAATTCATCCAGATAAAATTAGAGATGTTATTGGAAAAGGTGGAGCAGTTATTAAAGGTTTGGCAGCGGATACAGGTGCAACTATTGATATTGACGATGATGGGTTGGTCAAAGTAGCCTGTACCAACGGTGAATCTGGTCAAGAGGCTATTGATAGGATTAAAGAAATTACTGCTGATGTCGAGGTAGATCAAATCTACGATGGTAAAGTTATTAAAATTTTAGATTTCGGTGCGATTGTGTCTTTATTACCAGGTAAAGATGGATTACTTCACATATCACAAATAGCCCACGAGAGAATTAAGGCTGTAAAGGATCATTTATCAGAAGGTGATGAAGTGAAGGTAAAAGTTATAGAAGTTGATGATAAAGGTCGGGTGAGGGTAAGTGCGAAAGCGTTGATTGAACCTCCAGCTCCGGAAGAAAAGAAAGAGGAAGAATAGAAGAAATACTGCTTATAAAAAAACCCGGCTCGCCGGGTTTTTTTATTTAGCCATTTGTTTTTCTCTAATTTCATCTAATGTTTTACAATCAATGCAAAGGCTTGCAGTGGGCCTTGCTTGCAAACGATTAAGCCCAATTTCTTCTCCACATTGATTACAATAACCGTAATCATCATTATCAATTATTCTTAATGTATCATCAATTTTCTTAATTAGTTTCCTTTCACGATCACGATTTCTTAGTTCTAATGCCATATCAGACTCCTGGCTTGCTCTATCATTTGGATCTGCATAGGAGGTAACATCATCTTGCATATGTGTCACTGTTCTATCAATATCATGACTAAGCTCAGTCTTCCAATCATTAAGAATTTTTATGAAATGTCTGAGTTGAGCTTTGCTCATATATTTCTCACCTTTCTTAGGCGAGTAAGTTTTAAATGTTTTAAAACCTGAAGAAGTTTTCTTGGCAGCATGAATTTTTTTTGCAGGAACGACTTTCTTAGCTGCTGGTTTGGCAATGACTTTTTTTGCAGGAACGACTTTCTTAGCTGCTGGTTTGGCAATGACTTTTTTTGCAGGAACGACTTTCTTAGCTGCTGGTTTGGCAATGACTTTTTTTGCTGCAGCCATTGCTTTTTCCATTAATGATTTTTTTGCTACCATCATTTTTTCCTAATTAAAAATTATATAACGACCGCGGAGTTTACACTTTTATGAATAATATTAAAAGCGCTCTTAAGATAACTTCTGAGCTAATAACGTATTCTCCATTAACGTAGCTACCGTCATTGGCCCAACTCCACCCGGAACCGGAGTGATATAGCCTGCCTTATCTTTTGCCACATCAAATTCAACATCTCCAACTAATTTCCCATCGACTCGATTAATACCAATATCAATAACAATTGCACCTTCTTTTATCCACTCACCCATAACTATATTTTTAATTCCAGCTGCTACCACCACTAATTCAGCCTGGCCTACTTTAGTCTCTAGGTCTACTGTTTTACTATTACAAATTGTTACTGTGCAATTTTCAAGTAATAATTCTAATGCCATTGGACGACCTACGTGGTTTGATGCACCCACAACAGTTGCGCGCATTCCTGCTAAATTAACATTTAGTGTCTTAAGCATTTTGATAACACCATAAGGCGTACATGAACGTAAGCGAGGTTTTTTACTTGCTAATAATCCAATATTAAGCGGGTGAAAACCATCAACATCTTTAAGGGGGCTTATTGCGTCAATTACTAAATCTTCATTCACTTGTTTTGGAAGAGGAGATTGAACAAGAATACCATCCACTTCTGGATCATTATTTAATTTGTTCACAAGATCTAATACTTCTTTTTCACTAACATCATCCTTTAAATCCATAGATATAGATTTAATACCTACTTTTTCACAAGCAATTTTTTTATTGCGTACATAAACTTCGGACGCTGGATTGTCTCCAATAAGAAGTACCGCAAGGCAAGGCTTTCTAATTCCTTCACTTTCTCTTTGTGTAATTTCCTCCTTAATATTAAGAAGCAAGTCGCCAGCAATTTTTTTACCATCAATAAGTTGAGCAGTCATATGATTAATTCTTTCAAAAATATAATCCTATATTTTAACAGAATGACTATTTAATTATGTAATTCTATTAAAGATTTTGTTATAAAATGATATTTGACCAAATGCTCTATTTAGGCTATATTTGCGCGTTCGGGGTGTAGCGTAGCCTGGTAGCGCGCCTGCTTTGGGA
>CAZGLD010000029.1:0-6551 GCA_964526705.1 uncultured Methylobacillus sp. | reverse complement strand
ATGCAGCAAAACTGCCTGGTTCAATCTTTTCTATTTTTTCTGTGGTTGCCATGAACTTTTTTTTAACCTTAAATTTAAATCCCAACTAGCGATGGGGTAATTTATATAATGCTAATGATTTGCGCCATCAGCTCTTTTTTCACTTACTCACTAATCAGCTCTAATATTTTTTTTGTAACTTGATCAATGTTAAAGTGGTCTGTATTCAAAATAATTGAATCAGCTGATTTTAATAGTGGAGAATGCTTCCTCTCTTTATCTTGTTTATCTCTGTCTATTATTTCCTTAGTAAGGCGAGTGATGTTAACATCTTTTCCTTTTACTATCAACTGTTTATATCTTCTTTTTGCTCTCTCCTCAACACTAGCATCTAAATAAATTTTTAAGTCTGCATTTGGAAAAACGACCGTTGTCATATCTCTACCTTCTGCAACTAATCCAGCGCCATAAAGAAATTGTCTTTGGAAATCTAAAATTTCTTTTCTCAATTCAGGGTGTTTTGCAATTATAGAGGCAGCTTTACTTACTTCTTCCAATCTTATTTGTTCTGAGACATTTGTTTGATTTAAGGATGTTTGACCATCAATAAACTCAATATTCACTCTTCTTATAAAGACTAATAACTCCATTACATTATCTAAGCTAATTTTTTCTTGAAGTGCTCCTAATGCAATTACTCGATATATGGCACCTGAATCAAGGTAATTTAAATTAAGTTTTTTACTAATTATTTTAGCTATAGTACCCTTACCAGATCCTGCTGGACCATCAATAGCTATCAGGTATGGTTTTTTGAGTAAGTTCATAACATAATTTTTTCAAAGTCATAGAAGTAATTTGGGTAGGTTTTTTTAACGCATTCAGGATCATTGATAATAATTGAATTTTTTTTAAGTGAAGCTAGTGAAAAACACATAGCCATTCTATGATCATCATACGTGTCAATTTGAATGTTATTTTTAATTTCTAGAGGTGGATCAATAGTTATAGAGTTATTAGTTGACGAAACCGAAGCACCCAACTTTACAAGTTCATTTTGCATTGCAATTATACGATCTGTTTCCTTGACTTTCCAACTAGCTATATTTGTTAGCTTTGTTGAGCCCTTACAAAACAATGCCATTACTGCTAAAGTCATAGCTGCATCAGGAATCATCTTACAATCGACTTCTAATCCTTTTAATTCGTCTGCTTTGTTAACAATCACCGAATGCTCTTTATAGGTAATTTCTGCACCCATAGATTCTATTACTTTTAAAAATTGTATATCACCCTGAATGCTACCGCTATTGATGCCATAAACTTCTACGCTTCCAGCAATGGCTGCTGCAGCAAAAAAATATGAAGCTGATGATGCATCCCCTTCAACCTCTATTTCGCTGGGGTTTTGATAAGAAAATATATTATTTAGCGTAAATTGTTGCCAATTATCATTTTGGTATCTAATGCCAAATTTCTCTAACAATTTTAAGGTGATATGTATATAAGGTTTTGATACAAGGTCACCTTCAACTCGTATTGATAAAGGGTTCTGTAGAAGAGGGGCTGCCATAAGAATAGCTGTTAAGAATTGACTAGAAACATTTCCTTTTACCGTGATCTCATCGCAACTTTTATTAGAGGCTGGATGAATTAAAAGTGGAGGAAAACCATCTTTCTTAAGATAATTTATTGACGCGCCCATAAGGATCAATGAGTCAACTAAATCTTTAATAGGGCGTTCATGCATTCTATTGACACCAGAAAGTTTATAACGGCCATTCATAAAAGAAAGAACTGCAGTAAGCGGCCTAAATGCTGTACCCGCATTACCTAAATGTAATTCACTTTTTTTAATTGGAAATGATTTATCTGCCCCATAAACCATTAAGTCATTTCCCATTTTTTCAACTACTACCCCAAGGTTTATAAGAGCCTTAATCATGTAAGAGGTATCGTCAGATTGTAAGTAATTCTTTATCAGTGTCGTTGTTTTCGATAAACTTGCCAATAGAATTACACGATTAGTAATACTTTTTGAACCAGGTAATATTACTTTACCTTTTACAATTGATGAGCCTTGAAGAAAATGCTGGCTCAATATTAACTTCCTGTCCATTCAGTTCGAGTGGTACTTGCTTCATCTAAATATTTATCTAGACCAATAACATCCCCTTTTTCAATAAGATTTATCATTGTAGCTAATTCTGCTTTATACCCATTTAGGTCCTCTAGGATAGCTTTTTTATTAGCTATAGATATATCTCTCCAAACCTCTGGTGAGCTTGCGGCAATTCTTGAGAAATCACGAAAACCACTGGCAGCAAAATTAAGTAATTGATCTTTATTATTTTTATTATTAATTAAATTTACCAATCCAAAGGCTAACAAATGGGGCAAATGGCTAACTGTTGAGAAGATCTCATCATGATGGACAGGGGTCATAGTGGTTACTCTTCCTCCAAGACTTAGCCAAAATTTTGATAATGAATCTATGGATAAAGCTGATGAATTTTTATGAGGTGTAATAATAATATCTTTACCCTCAAAAAGTCGATTATCTGCTGCATCAGGACCATGTTTTTCTGACCCAGCAATTGGATGAGAACCTATAAATTGGATAAATTTTTCTTTGAGGATTGCCTCTGCATCATCCATTATATTTGATTTCGTACTGCCAACATCGGTTATCAATGTATTTTTATTCAGCAAGGGATATATATCTTTAAGTATTTTTTTGGTTTGTGCAACGGGCGTCGCTATAATTATCAAATTAGCTGAATCAATAACTTCTATGGGGTTTTCAGTGATAGCATCAAGCATTCCAGAGGAAACAAAAGGAGTAAGTGACGTACCTCCGCTTCGACCAATACCTATTATTCGATCAAATAATTTTTCTTGTTTTATTTTAAGGGCAATCGAGCCACCTATTAAACCCACCCCAAAAATTAGTATATTTTTCATTTTTCGCTGAATTGTTTAAAAGAAAATTGTATCATGCAACTAATCAGTAGATTCTTGCCATGAATCGTCAATTAAAAGTTCGTAAGGCTTAAAATTTATTTTATATTTCATTTTAATACTTTGACTTATCCAATAACCAAGGTAAAGGTATGGAGCTTCTTTTTTTAAACAATAATCAAGTAACCATAAGATAGAAAAAGTGCCAAAGCTATATTTGGAATAATGACAAGCGTAAAAAGTATAAACTGCAGATAAACCATCCTTAACGATATCTATAATCGTGACCATCACAAGTTTATTATCAATTCTAAATTCTACAAGCTTACTTGTAACATTACTTTTAATGAGGAAATCATTATAATCTCCCATATCACTCTCTGATTCATTTGGTGATCTATGGCGATTTTTTTGGTAGTCGATATAAAGCTCGTAATGCTCTTCGGTAAATTCAAGAGGAAGCACTTTAGCTTGAATATTACTATGCGTTCTTTTTACTCTTTTTTGCGAACGGCTGATTAAAAAATTGTTAGATGACAACCTTATGGGGATACAAGCTTGACAATTTCCGCAATGGGGCTTGTATACATATTGTCCGCTTCTTCTGAATCCTTGCTGAATAAGTATGCTATAAGCCTCATTGTTGACTCTTTTGTATGGAGTGGCAACTAAGGACTGAGCACTGAGGTGTTTAATGTAGCCACAACTATATTTTGTTGTTACATAAAATTGAATGTTATCAAGTCCTTTGTTGCTAGGAAAACTCATTATTTGTATTTATTATTTGTTAAAAGATAATTCTAACTTATTTGTTTGGTCTTGTAGTATAGGTATACTTTTTACTTGTATTATTTTATTCATTTTATTGAAGGACTATTAAAATGCTGTTCGTAAAATTTTTTCTGTTATTAGTACTTTCAATGGTGACCTTTCAATCGTATGCATCGGAAAACTCTATTTATTGGGAGATAACATCACCACAAGGAATAAAGCATTTTTTATTTGGTACTATTCACATTGATGACAATAGAGTAACAAATTTTCATCCAAAGGTTTTGGAGGGTATTAAGTCATCCAATATTTTTTTGATGGAAACAGATGAAATTCAAGATTTCAAGGTTTTATTAAACGCGGAAAGTATTTATGAAAAAAATCTCACAATAGAAGAATTAGATGAAATTAAGCATCTTGCATATTTTCATACTATGCCATTAGAAAGAGTTATGCAGATGAAGCCATGGCTTTTAGCGGTAATATTTAATTCACCACGGCCAATTACCCCGTTTAATCAGGATAATTTATTAAAGACACAGGCCACAGATTCACTACTAATAACAAAGGGGCTTGAGAGTGTTTCAGAGCATTTTAGTGTTCTGGATACGTTTTCTACTCAACAGCAGATTGGCATGTTAAAGAAAGTTTTGGGTCGAAAGGAGAGTGACAAAGAAAAAGATTATGAATCCCTAGTTGGAGCGTATTTAATAAATAACCCAGCTAAAATCCTACAGGTTGACGAAAAAATTACAAAAAAAATTGTATCAGACTCAATGTGGAAGGATAT
The DNA here is from genome assembly GCA_964526705.1 of uncultured Methylobacillus sp. Taxonomy (GTDB): domain Bacteria; phylum Pseudomonadota; class Gammaproteobacteria; order Burkholderiales; family Methylophilaceae; genus BACL14. The sequence goes on along the minus strand of CAZGLD010000029.1, from coordinate 2,050 downwards.
GCAGAAAAAATTACTGATTAACCGTAACACGCTATTCTTTAAAAGAATTTTAGATATAGAAAAGGATAATAAGCTTTTTATTGCTGTCGGCGCATCACATTTAGCAGGCAAAAACGGATTATTAAACTTATTTAAAAATGCAGGCTACTCACTTAAGCCATTAACTCCGTTTCTTGATTAGATGAGTAAGTTAGTAATCAATTCTAATGAAAATTCTTTTTTTAAGAATCTCAAAAAAATTTATAGCAATAAGAGGTATAGATCTAACTCCAAAAAAACTATTTTAGATGGACCACATCTCATTCAAACATATTTAGATAGTGGGTATGAGGTCGTTAATTTTATTACAGACGAATCTGTACATACCAGCGAAATTGATTTAATTATTAAAAAAAGTCCATCAGCCACTACTATTTCACTAAGCCATGAGTTATTTTGTAAAATTTCCGGGCTTAATTCTATTACTGGTTTAATGGCGCTAATAAACATACCAAATTTGGGCTCATACCAGCATGAGGTCGGCCTTCATCTACTTTTGAATGATATTCAAGACCCTGGCAATTTGGGTGCGATTCTTCGTTCACACTATGCAGCTGGCAACAACGTGGCTTTTTTATCTAAAGGAAGCTGCGACTTATGGGCACCCAAAACAATTAGGGGAAGCCAGGGAGCACAATTTTTTTTAAAATGTTTCGAGCATCAAGATCTAGAAGCTTTAATAGAAAGCTTCGATTTTCCTTCATACAGTTTAAGCATGACCGGCGAATCAATATTTACCCATAAATTTGATCGGGATATAGCGGTAATATTGGGAAATGAGGGCCAGGGAATAAATAAAATATTAGAGCAAAAAGCACATAAAAGTCTATCTATACCTATGGCTAAAAATATTGAATCATTAAATGTGGCAGCAGCGGCTAGTATAGTTATGTATGAATATTTTCGACAACTTCAACTGAAGTAGATTTTGGGATGTGATTGACCGACCAATTTTTTATTGCTTCAGGAATTATGTCCTTTATATTTAATGCAGAAAATTCATGCTTTATAGGTTGTCCTAAAAATTTTAATGCCTCTATCCACAAAGCCCCCTCATTACCTCCAACAGAAATATTATCTCCATAACCTTTACTAAGTTTTTTTTGATTTTTAGTCGCTAAAGGAATATGAAAAGAAACTGGCGAGTTAAACCCTAAAAGTTGGTGAAGATAATGCTGCCGGGGAAGAGAATGGATTAAGTCATACCCTCTGCATACATGGGTTAGTTGGTCTAGATGATTATCTATTACAACCGTAAATTGATAAGCAAAAATTTGGTCAGATCTTTTAATGATAAAATCCCCAACATCGAGCGCTAAATTTTGTTCTATTTTACCTTGTATTTCATCCTCTAGCACTAAAAGGGAATTATTTACCTTTACTCTGTAAGCATTATTTATATAATCAGTATGGCGTTTAGTGCGACAAGCACCATTATAAACAATGCCATCAACTCCATATTTCCCTGATGCATTAATGTCCTTTCTTGAGCAATCACAAACATAAAGAAGAGTATTATTTTGTAATACATCAAGATAGTGCTGGTAAATTTCTATGCGTTTACTTTGGTGATAAGGAGCTCCATCCCACTCCAGACCTAAAGACTCTAACGTGTTAAGAATTGAATATTCAGCACCTCTTGCAACCCTTGGTAGATCTATATCGTCTATTTTTACCAACCATTTACCTTGATGTGATCTAGCGTCTAAATAGCTTGCAATGGCAGTCACAATCGAACCAAAATGAAGGGGACCAGAGGGGGTTGGAGCGAATCGACCGATATACATAATTAATGTAATTGAGGGTAGGGAGGAATGTACCAGTGAGATATTTTATTGCCAGTTAAGGTGAGTTGGCAATGGAGCCTATTTTCTTTGTTGGTACTCACATAAAAAAAATAAATACGCTGAATACAAGGCCAATTATCTTCGGTTCTGACTATCCTTATTTTTGTGCAATGCACAGTGTCATCAAGGAGTTGGAGTTTAAAGTCGTTTGCTATTCGACTTCC
>CAZGLD010000028.1:0-6855 GCA_964526705.1 uncultured Methylobacillus sp. | reverse complement strand
GCACTGGTTTCCACAAATCCACCATCACCCCCGTTAGGCGCTGATGCATCGATAGTACCTCCTACCGCTAAGGTACCTTTGCCCATGTGGCCCATAAGATAGATAGCACCATCCTCACCCGTCTCAAGCGTTTGTGCTTGAATTAGACCTGAATTATTAATGGCAGAGGATCTTATATCATCAGAAGACTGGCTGGTTAGGTAGACTAAACCACCATCAGCTACGATAGATCCAGAGTTATCAATAATGGATTCAGCAACACTTTTGTTCACCTGAATTTTATAAGTATCACCAAAATCAACGGTCACATCGGAACCAACCCCCATTAAGACTGATTCATTGTTGGCAGTGATAGTGCCAGAGTTATAAATTTTTGCTGCCACAAAAGCTACCCCGCCGGCACTGGTGGTTATTTTTCCTTGGTTATTTACTGCATTAGAACTAGTACCAGCAAATCTAAATTGCTTTGAAGTAGTATCAGATTCCATCATATCGAGCGTAGTTGCAATTAGTCCACCCACACTCACCTGCGCAGTTGGGGAAAATAAAATACCGTTAGGGTTAACTAAAAAAACATGCCCATTAGCATTTAATGTACCAAAAATATTTGAAGGGTTAGAGCCAAGGACTCTATTTAGAGCCACAGAACTTGACGACGGCTGAACAAAATTTACGGTCTTACCGCTACCAATTGAAAAACTATCCCAATTGATTGAGGTTGAATTGGTAGTCTGGGTAACAGTCATTAAGTCAGAGGTGCTGGTGATGGATGCGGCTCCAGATATCACGGAACCACCTACTGGCAAGTCATCTGCGACAGCCTGAATAGAAAACAAAAAGGCCATCGCAAGCGCTAGGAATTTTCTTGGTAGTAGCTGTGATTCTTTTCTTTTCATACCGACCTCCAACAAATAAATTATCTGATTTATAAGGAGAAGTGTAAAAAACAAGGTCCCCAAAAAATCCTTTATACATCCTATGTATGTATTACATTGTGAATGTAATTTATTATTTAGAATATCTAGGTTAGGCATTATACACAAGTTATTGATTTTTAACATGATTAAAATTTAATAAATAAATATATTAAAAAAAAAATAAATAGTACAATTATTTTTTAACCAATACTTTAAGCTAATGAAAAAAAAAATATTTTGCCTATGGATAACTGGCTTATCCGGTTCTGGAAAAACGACGCTTGCTAATAATACCAAAAACCACCTTTCTCCTATGGGATACAATATTGTCTTATTAGATGGTGATGATGTTAGGAGTTCGGTCAATACCGACCTAAGCTTCACTATGGAAAGTCGAGATGAAAATGTTAGGCGGATTGCTCAACTTACTAAACTTCTGTCCAAACAAAATATTGTGACTATTGTTTCAGTTATATCTCCTATGGAAAATCAGCGTATACTTGCTCGCAAAATCTTTGGGGATAACTTTCATTTAATTTACCTTAAAGCCTCAATAGATAGATGCTTATTGGCAGACAGTAAGGGTTTATACAAAAAAGCAACTGATAATAATATTAGTAATTTTACAGGCATGACATCCCCGTATGAGGAGCCTAAAGAGGCTGATCTTGTGATTGATACCGATAAATATAATGCCGATGAGACGGCTCAAAACCTTATTAACTATATTAAAAAAAGTTGTAAAATTTAATTAACAGACACTTTATTAATTCGGTATAACTTATGAATCACAATCCAGGCTGGCAATTAGAAAACAGTTACATCACATTACCCAATCAATTTTTTACTAAAATTAGCCCTTCGCCTGTCAGCAAACCAGAGTTATTATTATTCAATACTGAATTAGCAAAAGGGTTAAATATAGACATAGATTTTGATGATAAGAAATTGTTAGGAGAAATATTTTCTGGAAATAATCTCCCTAAAAATGTGAATCCTATTGCGCAGTCTTATGCGGGGCATCAGTTTGGTCATTTTTCTATACTAGGTGATGGGCGTGCCCACCTTATTGGCGAACATCTTTCTCCAAGTGGACAACGCTTTGACATTCAGCTAAAAGGTTCTGGGCAAACACCCTACTCTAGAGGTGGAGATGGGCGTGCCGCGTTAGGACCTATGCTACGGGAATATCTTATAAGTGAAGCAATGCACGCCCTTCATATCCCGACAACACGGAGTCTTGCTGTCGTTTCAACCGGTGAAACCGTAATGCGCTCTTCTTTATTAGATGGAGCCATCCTCACGCGAGTAGCCTCCAGTCATTTAAGGGTGGGGACTTTTGAGTATGCTAGAAGAATGCTTGATTACGATGGGCTTAAACAATTAGCTGATTATGCAATAGAACGGCATTACCCAGACATTGCTTCCGAAGAAAATCCATATCTTGCCTTACTAAGTAGCGTAATTAAAAGACAAGCTAAACTTGTCGCGTCATGGATGCATATAGGCTTTATTCATGGTGTGATGAATACAGATAATATGACTATCAGTGGAGAAACAATAGATTATGGACCTTGTGCGTTTATAGATATTTTCTCCATGGAGGCAGTATTTAGCTCTATTGATTCAAGGGGACGCTATAAGTTTGGAAGTCAAGCCCATGCCGCGCAATGGAACTTGGTAAGACTTGCAGATAGCCTACTTCCCCTTTTAGATAAAGATGAAAAAAAAGCAATTAAGCTTGCAGAAAAAGCAATAGACGATTTCAGTGCAATTTTTAATGCTGCATGGATTTCAGGCATGCGCAATAAGCTTGGCCTTTATGGTGATGAGCTAGATGATTTTTCTTTAGTTGAAAAGCTTTTGGAGTGGATGCAACTATCAAAGGTAAATTACACAAAAACTTTTAGTGACCTCAGTCAAAAGAGTCTTCCAGAAAATGAAGTATATAAGTCGCCTGATTTCCAGGTGTGGTATGGGCTATGGCAAGCAAGACTCACTAGGAATGCAAAGCCCTTAAAATACTCATTGTCTGTGATGAACAAAAATAACCCCGTAATAATTCCTTCCAACTACCATGTGGAGGCATCGTTAAAGTCTGCGGAAAATGGAGATATAAAGCCGTTTTTAACCTTCCTTGAAGCCCTCAGAAAACCTTTTGATAGTTCATTGTTAAACAGGCCCTATCGCGATCCAAACATTCCGGTGGATCCGAACTACCAGACCTTTTGTGGCACGTAAACTTAAAGTTTTGAAGCCTCAAATGTATCGAGGGTTATATTTCTGCTTATTCAGCTTTAAAACTACTTAAAACTCATGATTTTGGTAGTTAATAAATATTTACATAAATAGTAAAATGCACCTTATGAAAAAACTATTACCACACACAATTACTTTTGCTTTATTACTAGCAATGTTCTCGGGCGCTTATGCTAACGAATTTATGCAAAAAGTAGAGGAAGCAATAAAAATTAAGCAGGTCAATATTGATAAAAGTAATAAGCATTCAGAAACTGCGTACCTAGCGGGAGGTTGCTATTGGGGTCTCGAAGAATTGATGCGAAAACTTCCAGGAGTTATGAGTACTAACGTAGGTTTTTCTGGCGGTAATTTAATCAATGCGACTTATGAGGATGTAAGCATGGGGACTACCGGGCATGCTGAGAGTATTGAAGTCAAGTTTGATAAAAAAATATTAAATTACAACGACTTACTGCTTTATTTTTTCAAGATACATGACCCCACGACTATCAATCAACAAGGAAATGATAAAGGCACACAGTATCGTTCCGCTATATTTTATGTTTCAGAAAAACAAAAAAAAGCTGCGCACAAAATTATTGAGGTTGTTAACCAATCAAAGCAATGGGATAGCCCAGTAGTTACTCAGATAAACCCTTTCACTAACTTTTATTTAGCGAAAGAATCACACCAGAAATATCTTAAAAAAAATCCAAAAGGTTATAGTTGTCATTTCGAACGTAAATTTAATTTTTTAAAGAAAAAATAACTTTTGATAGATATTTTTCCTATAAAAAAGCAAATAAAAGAATCAGCTGCTAACTATCATAATTAACTTCTAGTTCCTTTTAATGCAAAAAATAATCCACCTACCCATAAAAGAACATGGAAATGATCATATAACAATACGTAAGTTAGTGATTCAGGTTGGCCTATCCATATAACGCCTGTAACAATACAACCAATTACAAAGCCACTAAATCTGGTAATTAAGTCACCGATCCAAACCCAACGTGTAAACATAATCAAACCACCAACAAGCAAACCTAGTCCAGCTCCAAATTCTCCATAAGCTACAAACCACCAAACAATAAAGGGAAGTCCGAAAGCATCTGCAATTTCTTGGGTCACTGGCATTTTTGAAAGTCCTTGCTGTATGAATACGATTATAAGAGGCATTCTTAATAACCAATGCGATAGTCTTCTAAAGACTGGTATCTTCATAGCTAATTCTTTTAATTTCATAAACTACCTCTTTCTTATATAATTTTTATAAAGAATTTTAGATTTAAAGATTATATTGCTTTAGTAAATGGTGATTGGAGGGTTAATTGCGGTATTAAATGTTAAAACTAAGAGGGGGCTTAACACCCCCCATCAAACTGTATAATACCAAAATTGCTATTTCTTATAGTCAGCAGCTTCTTCAGAACCTCCAGTTGCAGTTCCTTTGCTGTATGAGTGAGCACCTACCCCAGCTAAATCACCATTCTGAACAATAAGATATTCATCTCTGATAGGTCTGCTATCAAATAAACATTCAAGAATTTCCCTTACACCAGCAGCATACCTAGCTTGAGCTGACAGAGATGTTCCAGAGGTGTGGGGTGTCATACCATTGTTTGGCATATTTCTCCATACATGGTCGTTAGGTGCTGGTTGAGGAAACCAGACATCTCCCGCGTAACCACTTAAGTGTCCTGATTTCAATGCATCTGCAATTGCGTCCTTATCGCATATTTTTCCTCTTGCAGTATTGACTATATAAGCTCCTTTTTTCATCTTACTAATCATAGTTGCGTCAAATAAGTGCTCTGTTTCCGGGTGAAGAGGACAGTTGATTGTTACAACATCACAAACTGCAACCATCGATTCTACTGACTCATGGAAAGTTAAGTTTAATTCTTTTTCCACTGACTGGGGTAATCTATGCCTGTCGAAATAATGAAGATGGACATCAAAAGGCTTCATTTTTCGTAATGCATCCAAACCAATTCTTCCGGCGGCAACAGTCCCTATATGCATACCTTCAACATCATAAGATTTTTTAACTGCGTCAGCTATATTCCATCCACCTGATTGCGCAATAGCGTGTTGTGTATGGTAATCTCTAACCATAGAAATAATCATCATAACGATATGCTCTGCAACAGATCTAGAATTACAGAATGTAACCTCTACAACATCAACATTATGATCCATAGCAGCTTGTAAATCGACATGATCTGAACCAATACCAGCAGTTATTGCCATTTTAAGATTCTTAGCACTTTCCATTTTTTCACGTGTTAAGTAATAGGGGAAAAAAGGTTGTGAAATAACTATATCTGCGTCAACAAGCTCTTTGTCTGCAACATTATCTGGACCATCTTTGCTTGAAGTTACTACAAGGGTATGGCCAGCATCTTCTAAAAATTTTCTTAACCCTAATTCTCCAGATACACAACCAAGTAATTCACCTGGATTAAAATCAATGGATTTAGGACTTGGAACTGTTGTTCCATCCGGGTATTTATCAATTTTGGGGAGTGTCTCTATTGAGTATGAGCTCGGCATTCCATCTGTTGGATCGTCATATAAAATACATAATACTTTCATTATTTGCTCCTATTTATTTGAGAATGAGAATCATTCGCATTTAAGTATATATATTCAAAAATAAAAGTAAATAAAAAAATATTAAATTGGATAATTTCTTTTACAAATAAAACGATTAAATAAAATAGAGTAAATAACCAAAAATGCAGCTCCAATAGCGATTGGCATAAATAAAAAGCTTAAAGATTCATTCCCTGTGAGAATAATAATAGGGTTAGCACCAGCCGGTGGATGAACTGTTTTTGAAATCATCATCATTGTTACCGCCAAGCCAACTGCTACGCCAATAGAAACAAAATTAGCTCCAAAAAAATACATGATAATAAAACCACAAAGACTTGAAATTATATGCCCAAAAAAAATATTTTTTGGTTGAGCTAATGGACTTGAATAAGCAGAAGTTATGAGAACTAATGAAGCTCCGAATGATGGAATTAACCACAAGTTAATTGCTATGTAAGAATTTAAATATGCGAGTAAGGTTAGGCAAATGGCTGTACTTAAACCTGCAATTAATGAAGGTGATGTTAAAAAATTCTTCACACAAATATTTTCCTAAAAAAGCAAATACAATGAATTAGTTTAATTAATATCTAACGATTTCTTTTTCTTAAAACGCATCATCATTTTTTTTTCAAAGGCCCAAAAATATTTAAACTCCCCAAAAAGGGTACCTACTAAAAGTAGGACAAATTGATAAACGGGAAAAATGATCAATATTCTTATAAACTGATACAAAAAATAGTTATTTATATACTCATCAATTTTAATTATTTTAACTATAGGCTCTGAAAGCAGAACAGATAAACTGCCACTGATCGCAAAAACAATAAAGATGATGAGTAAGTGCCAATTACTTTTTGCCTTGAATAATTCTTTTAATTTATTAATAGGATCTCTTTTTAATCTAATCATTTCAATTTTTACAAGAAGCATATATTAAATAACCCCTAGTAACCAAGGAGTTTACAATTGGTGGAGCTGGGGTCAACCCAACAGTTCTCACAAACTAAACTATAGCAAGGTTTCTAAGCTTTGAAGGAAATATATTTACCCATATTTTTACCCATTTCCATACGAATTAGTAGTTTTCATTTGG
>CAZGLD010000027.1:1454-8502 GCA_964526705.1 uncultured Methylobacillus sp. | reverse complement strand
TAAAGGCATTATTTACATTATCACTAGCTCCGGACGTTGAGATGCCAACCAAAATATCACCTTTTGTACCAAGGGCTTGAACTTGACGAGAAAATATATGTTCATATCCGTAATCATTCACTATACAAGTCATGACAGCACTATCAGCATTGAGAGATACCGACTTTAATGGTCTTCTATCTCCCTTAAAACGACCAATAAGTTCTCCAGTTAAATGTTGAGCATCTGATGCACTACCGCCATTACCACACCAAAAAATAGTCTTATTTTGCTGTAAGGAGTTAATCATCAGCTTTGCTACGCCCTCTATAGCCTTATCTAGCTTATGAAGCTCATTAAATACGTTTAGATGTTCGGAGAAGTTGGTTTGAATTATTTTGTTCATAACCTGATTATAATCTTATTCGTGATAATGGCATAAAAAAAACCGGCTTTCGCCGGCTTTTATTATATTAAATATGTTCCTGTTTCTCTAGCATTTGCTTTATCCGTAATTTTTCTTTTTTAAAACGTCTGACACGCTCGTCTGGCATGTAATTTTGATAACTATTTTGAACAATATCTTCTAACTCTTGGTGCCTACTTTTAAGTGCTTTTAAGTCCATAGTGTCCTCTCAAGAAATTTAAAGTTTAATACGTTTTACAACTTAACTTTATACCTATTAAAATAAAATTTCTAGACTTTTTTTTAAAATCCTTTGTATTTAAAAAAATAATAAAACAAAACACCTAAAAAAATTATTGGTAAAGCTAAATAAAAAGATTCCTTTGGTGTTTTAAAAATATCTTCTATTGAGCCACGATAATAATAAATTATCATGATAAAAGCTAACAATAAACCAATTATCTGGAAACCTGAATTCATATTTATATTATAATGATAAATACATATTGATAAGAGAATTTTATGAAAGCATTAGTTAAAAAGTATGCCGAAGAGGGGTTGTGGTTAGAGGATATGCCTGAGCCTGAGGTTGGTAATAATGATGTTTTGGTGAGAATTGAAAAAACCGCTATTTGTGGTACTGATATTCATATTTATAATTGGGATGAATGGGCGCAAAAAACTGTTCCAGTGCCGATGATCACTGGACATGAGTATGCTGGAGAGATCGTCGCGCTAGGTTCAAACGTAACGGACTTAAATGTAGGTGATATTGTATCTGGAGAGGGTCATATAACATGTGGCCGCTGCCGTAATTGCCTAGCTGGAACCATTCATTTGTGCCCAAATACTATAGGTGTCGGCGTTAATAGAACAGGAGCATTTGCTGAATTTCTATCAGTTCCTGCAAAAAATATTTTTAAGCCCAGTCGAGAAATATCCACAGATTTACTGTCTATCTTTGATCCCTATGGTAATGCAGTGCATACAGCACTTTCATTTAATATGGTGGGGGAAGATGTCCTTATTACTGGTGCTGGACCTATTGGGATGATGGCAGCAATGGTGGCGAATCATGCAGGCGCTAGGAATATAGTCATAACCGATATAAATCAATATCGCCTTGATATGATAAAGAAAATTTTACCAAAGGTTGTTGCTATAAATGTTGCTAAAGACAATCTGTCGGAGGAACTAATGCATTCGCTTGGAATCTATGAAGGGTTCGATGTTGGTTTGGAGATGTCTGGCTCACCTCAAGCCTTTAGTGGTATGTTGGATAATATGATTAATGGAGGTCGAATTGCTATGTTAGCGATTATGCCGTCTGGCGCAGGAATTGATTGGGATATGGTGGTTTTTAAAGGATTAACCATTAAAGGTATTTATGGTCGTGAGATTTTTGAGACTTGGTATAAAGGGTCGATGATGGTGCAAAGCGGCCTACCCCTTGAAAAAATGATTACACATCGCTTTGGCTTTAAAGATTTCCAAGAGGGTTTTGATGTAATGCGCTCTGGTAATTCCGGTAAAGTAATTCTTAATTGGCAAAAATAAAAGGATGTATATAAATGAGTTTTAAATCAGTAAAAAGTGGCTTAACGCATGACCTTCAGGAAATCAGAGATAATGGACTCTGGAAGACAGAGCGTCATATAAATTCTGACCAAAAAAGTGCCATCACATTATCGGATGGGTCAGAAGTGATTAATATGTGTGCAAATAATTACCTAGGTTTAGCGAACAATCCTCAGGTTATTGATGCAGCAAAAAAAGGGTTGGATCAATGGGGCTTTGGTTTAGCTTCAGTTAGATTTATCTGTGGTACGCAAACAATACATAAAACTCTCGAGGCTAAAGTGAGTGAATTTCTTGGTATGGAAGATACCATACTCTATGCTGCATGCTTTGATGCAAATGCTGGTTTATTTGAAACAATTCTTACCAAGGAGGATGCTGTTATTTCTGATGAGCTTAACCATGCATCGATTATTGACGGGGTGAGGCTCTGTAAGGCTGCTCGCTACCGTTATAAAAATAATGATATGGATGATTTAAGACTCAAACTCATTGAAGCAAAAGAAAGTGGTGCGCGAAGGATACTTATCACCACTGATGGTGTTTTTTCTATGGATGGTACCATCGCACAGCTTGATAAAATATGTGACCTTGCAGACGAGTTCGATGCCATGGTTCATCACGATGACTGTCATGCCACTGGGTTTATGGGTAAAAGTGGGCGGGGTGTGCATGAGTATTGTGGCGTCATGGACCGTGTCGATATTATAACCAGCACCTTCGGAAAAGCCCTTGGTGGTGCATCTGGTGGCTTTACATCTGGTAGAAAAGAAATTATTGATATGCTAAGACAACGTTCTCGCCCTTACCTCTTCTCAAACACAGTCGCCCCTAGTATATGTGCTGCGACGCTCGAAGTGATCGATATGCTTACCGAGTCAACTTCACTGCGCGATAAGCTCGAAGATAATACCCATTACTTTAGACGAGGCATGAGGGATGCAGGTTTTGCTATCGATGAGGGAGATCATCCCATTGTTCCGGTGATGCTGGGTGATGCCAATCTTGCTCAAAATATGAGTAAAAAACTTCTCGAAGAAGGTATCTATGCCATTGGTTTCTTTTTTCCTGTTGTACCCAAAGACAAAGCAAGAATAAGAACTCAGATATCTGCTGCACACAGCAGAGATGATTTAGATAAAGCAATACAAGCCTTTAGCAAAATATATCAGGAATTACAAAACTAGTTTTTATTTGTCCAGTGGGATTATTTGAAGACTTGGCTTTATTTGCTCATACAAATCGTTAAGGTACTGACTAGTATCCTCAGGAAAATCTATAAAATCAAAGTAGGTTGCAACTAAGGGGCATATATTGTTTTGGTCACTGCTATGATTAAATTCTTTTTCAACAGCAATAACCTTATTATCATCAGCAACTGTAAAAATATTTTGCTGAGCCCATAATTCACCATCAGAACCCTTGATATCAAAACCAATGAATGCTGTTTGATCTTCCAAGACATAAGCTGACGCCCTTGCTACCGCTTTAGCTTTATATTTTTCTATTAAAAAATTAACGAAATAAGTCTCTAATTCTTCCGCAATTCCTTTACCATTATTAACTTCAGGGAACATACCTGTAAATAGAAGGTATTGATTTTCATCATCACAAAAGGTTATGACCTTATTTACAGCCTGGTGCTCCAATACTATTTCGCGAAATTTTTTTGGGAATGTATTTTTTAGGTATTCAAATGCTTTAGTCATTGCTTTCTTTTCTCCAGATTTTAAATAGAATTTCACTACGCTTCGTAGTCATTGATAACCCCTTTGGAAAGGTGTACTTCTCTTAAAAAACAAAGTAAACCAATAATTAAAAAAGCCATTGCAATTACAAATAAAATAGCAAGGTATCTGTCCAGGTCAATGAAAACATCCACAGTTATAAAAATCATAGCGATTAATAAACTAATAAGTAAGGCGGCTATAGTTGTGAATGCTATCGCCCAATGTGTCCATTTAGCCCGATGTTTCAATGAAGCTAATTCTTTATTAATGTGATTGTTTTGGGATTTTTTTTGTGCTCTTAACACTCTATGACGATCCACAATGCGTGATAAGCGATTTGCCATGACCGTAAGGATCGCACCAAGTCCAGTGAGTAAAAATGCAGGAGCGACTGCCATTTGAATAATTTCAACAAATTCCAACATCTACTAACAATCCTTATCTAGTTATTACTTCAGTCACCTATTATAACATTCAACGTGATGCAAATTCCTTAATTCGCCTACCATATAGCATAGCGGTTTCAAGATCTCCTGTATTTACCTCGTCAGTATCTGCATCAAAAGGAGTTTGCATCATAGCGCCAGCAAAACATGACAAATAATTAACATCATCGCGCTGTTGTGATTTTGAAGACGATGGCATGAGACCAGTTCCAACCCAAATACCATGATGCTGCATAGCAAGGGTAAAGAAATAATGAATGGTAGATAATTTATCACCATTCATTCCAGCAGAGTTTGTAAATCCACCGAACACTTTATCCTTCCAACCTTGAGCGAACCATACCTTTGACGAAGCATCTGCAAATTTTTTGAATTGCCATGAGACAGTACCCATATAAGTAGGAGAACCAAAAATAATTGCATTTGCTTGGCTAAGCTCTTCCCAATCTTTTTCAGTAATATTTCCTTCAGCATCAATACTTATTAAGGTTCCATCCGAACCTTCTGCTATAGCCTCTGCCTGTTTCGTGGTATGTCCAGCACCACTATGATAAACCACTACAACTTTTGACATACAATCTCCTTTAAAATTTATTTAAGAACATGCATATACACTAAATTAAATTTTATACGAAAATATACGTTTTATATAGAGAGGATTGTGGTGAAATGATTGCGTTTTAAAAACTGTAATTCATTGTCATCCACCAATTTGGACGATTACTTTTTGAGTCAGATACCGGTCTCCCGCCAGAAATAGGCCAAGCTAATGAGGTATCAAAACTAAAGCCCTTAAAATTAAACTTTGTCCCAATCCCAGCACCACTTATCGTTCTATAATTATCTGAGTTGTCATAAGGTATTGCGTTAGTCCTCACATGGCCTAAATCGTGAAATACATAAGGGGTAAATTGTTTGATGTTATACCTTAATTCCATTTTGGTAAGGAAGCCTTCATCGCCATACCCCTCTCCTGTTGGGAAAGCCCTTACTCCATCAGAACCACCAAGGCCAAAACTTTCCGATGAATCTAAATTTTTGTTTGCTCTTTGATAGGCAAGCTTTAAAAAGGCATTAACATTTGGTGCCACATACTGCATGCGGGCAACATCTATATTTAATTTGGTAAAGTACCCATCGGATTTAGTGGTTGTGCTGTCGGTTGCTAATAATGATGCATCTAAATTAATCTCTCCGCGTGCATAAGTCACAGTACCATAAGTGATTGCACTTCCATGAAAGCTGTCCCTAATATCAAATGCTAATGCCACTGGCATGACGTTACTAAATTTATTGGTGTTCGTACTCGTTGAATTAGTGACATCATTTAAAAGCTTGTATTGATAATTTACCAATAAATTAATGTTAGCCACTTGTGATCTGACAACTGGGTAAGAAAAGCCTAATTGTGTAATTCTTGCCATCCCATAGGCATCGAGTGCTGCAAAACTTTCACCAATCTCATAATCAGTATGAATATGCGATATATTAGCTCTTAAGCCACTGGAACCGACTGGAAGACTATAATCAATATTGCCAAACCACGTATCCTCTTCCGTATAGAAAGTTCGTAAATTTATTTGATCGCCAAACATAAATGGACTATCGTACGATAAATTTAATCTTGCCCTCCTCTCTCCCGTAAAGCGACTTCCATGATTATCAACACCTACATTTCCATAAAAATCAGATTCTCTACTTATCTTTACAACTAAGTCACCTTGTCCAAATAGCTGACCAGGCCTGATAATAGGCTCTGATTTGATTGCTGGTTGGTCATCTAAAATAAGGGTCGTTCTCTCTAATTCTTTACCTTCAATAATTTCACTCGGCTTGAGTTTAGATAGGAATTCCAATGCGCGATCTAAGAATTTTTCGTATCCTATGGTACGCACTTCTCCATAATTACCCTCAACTATCTCAATGGTCAATTCACCGTTATCAATTTTTTGTTGCGGTAGATATGCCCTTGCAAATGGATAGAAATTATTTCTATAAAACAGTGTTACATTGACTACAAAATTTTGTAGATCTTTAAGCTCATACTCTTTAGATAAAACGTCGTCACCAAGTGCTTTCATTAGATCGTCTTTTGTGAAAGCGGTATTGCCTTTAAATACAATCGATGTAATGGATGTTTTGATCCCTCCTGACTTGACGGGATCAACTTGATCCTTATCCTCAATATCAACGGGTGCAGTTTCGGTTGGTAGCTTTAATTCTTCTGGTATTTCTTGTAGTACCTGGCCCGCATCAGGTGGTGCTGCTGCTTTTAAAGAAAAGGATACAATGACACTAACAAATAGTAGCGCTCGTAGAAAAATTTTTAAATAATTGGTCCGCATTACTCACCTTCGGGTGACTCAGGTGTAGCGAGATCTATGTCGCCAATAGTGGGGGTTGCTGAAATGATTTCTGGTGTTCGAATACCGCCTTCAACCACAAAAACTTTCATGTAGCCAAATGGATCAATTAAAGTGTCCGTTGGAATTATGGTGGTTAATTTTTCATCACTCTCAAAAGAAGTATCTAAGACTGTCTTGGTATCATCCGCTAAATCCAATTCAGGGACCAATTCAAGGAATCTAAGGCCAGTACCTGATTTTAAGCCATACTTATAAGGCGTTGCCATAATATCTATGGGCTTACCATCCATGCTGTACCAACCCACAGCAGTCTCCCCACTTCGATCCACACTGACACCCGACACACCATCCTTACTGTAAATACCGATACCTGAGTCTTTGGCTGCATCAAAAGAGAATGCATCAATAAAGGTATCCAACAACATATCTGTACCCGATAGGTCGGTAGTCACTTCATAATCAGGTCGTCCCGCAATAGGGCGAAGTGTGGAATCTCTAAATACTTCAGTAGGAAGTGGTTGGGCTGGTTTTGCTGCAATACTT
>CAZGLD010000027.1:0-1354 GCA_964526705.1 uncultured Methylobacillus sp. | reverse complement strand
GTGGCATCTTTCACTCCATCAAAAGAAGTGTAATACACAAACTCGGCATTGCCCCCAGCAGTTATTGTGCCCTTGTCTGAACCAATACCAATCCACTTATCACTAGTCATAGTAGATCCTTTTGCAGGTGCAGATTCATAACCTTGAGCAGAATAAACGCCAAGACCATCGTACAAAGAAGAAGAAGTTTGAAAATAACTCGCTACCGCCGTAGTGTCATTACTAAAGTATGTGATTTGAGGAGCAACATCGTCGGTAGCTGCTGCAAAGTAAGATGTTGTGCCCGTTGCTGTTGAACTAACAGCAGCAACCGAGTCTCCAGCAGCAAAAGTATTTTCTATAGTGTTGATGGTAGTATGAGATCCACCACTCCAATCATTAGCGAGCTGATCAGCATCCATGGTCCTTCTGAACCTTACTGAATCTAATGAGGCTGAATGTACATTGGTCATGGTGACGGTATTTTTATAATACTTATCATCCACATCAAAAGAAATGAGCTGTTCAACTTTTAATTTACCATCATTACTCGTTATTTTTGCTGATAAGGTATCCCCATTGGATAACATAGTTAGTGAACATGAAGAGCATGTGCCTGAAGTTGCGGTAGCGGATCCGCCTATTTTATAACCCGTATAGAATCTTTCCTCAGGGGTTCCAGGCTCATAATAATCTGCACGTAAATCCACTCCGACACCAAAACCATCGGCATCGCCAACAAGACCCATTGCTGCCTCTCCTGTTTTTCTTCCATAAAAACCACTGCCTGTTCTAAAGGTTGCACTCGATGCTGGGCCACCTCCGCTATCCATAAAATCGCCATCGGTTCCACGAATAGCCAATTCCATATAGGTTCCCCCTAGGTACATGTTGGAACCAAATTTTGCATACCTAGCCCCGTTACTGCCCTTTTGATAAGCAACATTTGTGGAGGTAATCGATTTACCACTTGCCACCGTATAAGTTGAGGTTCCACCCGATGTGCTTGATTGTCCCCAACGTATATAAACCTCACCACTCCCACTGGAGGTAAGATTTTGATTAAGGTTAATATCTCCACCTGAATTTAGCGTTAAATCGTAAGCCGAACTCCAACTCACTGCATCATTAATGTAAATGGTATTGTCGGCAGTTAACGTGATATTCGATGAGGCTAGACTCGTTGCTAATGCAGACCCGGTAATATCACCCCCGGATGATGCCACGGTATACGTTGCTGGATCAATTAACCAATTACCAGTTGCGCCAAAAGCGGACACCGTATTCACAAAAAACGAATCCATGAAATTCACGTCACTCGCACTGGTTTCCACAAATCCACCATCACCCCCGTTAGGCGCTGATGCATCGATAG
>CAZGLD010000026.1:0-9851 GCA_964526705.1 uncultured Methylobacillus sp. | reverse complement strand
TTTATGGCGGGAATGAAAATAAATTTTTAAAAATACGTGGGGCATGATGATAGAATCAATATTCTATTTAAGTTGAAAAGAAAATGAAAATATTTAAAAATAATGTAAATAATTTATTAATTCTTAGTGCCCTATTATTTTTCATATTCCTTACAAGGTTTAGTCATGAATTAACTGCTTTTGCTTTGCCTGATGCAAGCTTAATTATTGTTTTTGCCGCCGGGATAGTTTTAAAAGAAATGAAATACCTTGGATCCTTGGTCCTTGGCATAATTTGTTTAGATAATTTTGCTATTTACCATCATAGCTATCAAGATATTAATTTATTCAATAGTAGTTATTT
The DNA here is from genome assembly GCA_964526705.1 of uncultured Methylobacillus sp. Lineage (GTDB taxonomy): Bacteria > Pseudomonadota > Gammaproteobacteria > Burkholderiales > Methylophilaceae > BACL14. The sequence continues at coordinate 9,508 of CAZGLD010000026.1, read as the reverse complement.
CTTCCATTTAGCTATTTATCCTATGGCATGGTGGTTTGCTCAGAAGTTAAAATTATTCGACTTGCTTAATTTTAGTACTGTTATTTTAATTACCATATCCCTTGGCTTTATAATCTCTTACGGAGGTTATTTTTACTTATTTGATACGGCATCATCGAATTCATTGAGCTTATTGTCATACTTAGGGAATAATTTTTCATCCTACTTTTTAACGAATATTATTTATGCAGGATTATTTTATCTAGGCTTTAAATTACTCGCCAAATTCAACCCAACAGTTAGAAATATATACGTCGGTAAATAGTTTTAGCTAAAGAACTAAAATATCGATAAATTTGATATAATCTCGCACTTAAAGTTTAACGGCCAGATAGCTCAGTCGGTAGAGCAGTGGACTGAAAATCCTCGTGTCGACAGTTCGATTCTGTCTCTGGCCACCATTTAAAAAAATTTATGGTCCATTGCTTTTATTTAAATATTTAGTACTCTATGCAAAATGTTTAAGAAAAATATAATTCTCCTATTAATATCACTCAGTCTGGTTTTTAACATTCAGATTGGATTTACCCATGATATTGAGCATTATTATCATCACGGTGAGACGCATGAAAGTCATCATGATGAGACACATGATGATCATCACGGCGAAACGCATGGAAGTCATCACGGTGAGACGCATGAAAGTGAATCAAATTGTGACGAATGTTTTCTATATAACCATCTTGCTGAGACCACTGGACTAGATCAGGAACCTCCATCATTCGTATTTTTGGAAAGTATATTTTTTGATAAATATTTATTCAAAAATATTTTCGCATTAAAATTTGTAGCATATCAATCGCGCGCTCCTTAATTGTTTCTAAAAAATTTAAAAAATAATTAAATTAACTTTTAAGGAATAAATATGCGTATTAAATTTACACTAAGCACACTTTTGCTTAGCGCAGGGGTCTTTGCCAATGCAGAAACTACAATCAAATTAAATGAAATACCGGTTACTGCTAACCCACTAAATCTGTCTGCTGACGAAATGGTTCGCCCTGTTCATATTATGAATGGTATTGAACTACAAAATAATAAGAGCTCCTCGCTAGGCTCAATGCTTGACAGTCTTCCAGGAGTTTCCAATAGCTCATGGGGAGACATTGTTGGACGACCCGTGATTCGTGGTATGGATCGAAATAGAATCCAAATTCTCAATAATGGCATGCAAGTCAAAGATGTTTCTAATGTATCAGGTGATCATGCTATTTCGCTTGATAGCTTATCCTCTGAGCAAATAGAAGTTATTAGAGGTCCAGAAACTATTTTATATGGTGGTGGTGCAGTAGGGGGCGTTGTTAACATTATTGATTATCGTATCCATCCTGAGTTTGTTGATGGTATAGTCGGTAAATACGATGTAAGTACCGGCGGTGCAAATAACGCAACTTCTGGCTCCATGCTTGTAGATATCGGTGCTGATAATTTTATGATTCATCTCGATGTTTATAATCGTGATTCTAAAAACACAAAAATTCCTGGTTTCTCTGTATCTAAAAAGTTAGCCGATTCTGATGATGAATTTACAAGGGATAAGTACGGTAAAGATACCTTACAAAATTCTTATAATGAAACTGAAGGGGGAGGTGTGGGTGCTACTTACTTCTTTCCAAACGGTTACACTGGTTTCTCTTATGCTAGTCATGAGCAAGAATACGGAAATATTTTAGAAAATGATGCATTCATTGATTTAGAATCAGATAACTATAAGTATGTGCTTGAAATGCGTGATCTCTCTAATCTTGTCAATAAATTTAAGTTCAAGGTAAGCCATACTGACTATCAACACTTTGAAATGGAAGGTCCTACAGAAATTGGACTTGATTATTTTGATAAGGGTACCGATGCAAAATTTGAGATAGTTCACTCATTTTTATCTGAATCAGGCGGTGTATTAGGCCTTGATTTAGGTTCATCGCGTTTCTCTCAAAAAACGTCGCCGTATGAGCCCAACAACAAGCGTCACAATATTGGATTATATGCTTTAGAAAAGATTGCATTAGGTAATCATAATTTTACGTTAGGGCTAAGACACGACTATCATGATTATGAAGCTAATAGCTTTACCAGCGATGACGGTGCAGCAACTGAAGGTGGCGCAGAAAGTGAGACAAGTTTTGCGGCTACTGAAAAAAACTTCAATGTTACGAGTATTTCAGCAGGCACTAATTCAAAACTAAATGAGAATTGGTCATTAGGATTCAATGTCGCTCATACCGAGCGTGCACCGAATCATGATGAGTTATTTGTTTTTGGGGAACATCATGCAACAGAAACCATTGAGCATGGTGATCGGAATTTGAAGGCTGAACGCTCTAACTCAGCAGAGGTTACGCTTAGTTGGGCAAATCAAGGGAATGCTTTTTCAATCTCACCTTACTTCATGGATTTTAGCAGCTATATTGCCTTACTAGATACAGGGGTAGTTCAATTTCATGAACACGGTGGAGAAGAAGAAGCGTTGCCAGTGTTGTTGCATCAAAATATTCCTGCTGAATTTTACGGTTTTGAATTTCAAGGTAATGTAAATTTAGCTGCTAATTATGGATTAAATTATTGGGGTGATTATGTAAGAGCCAAGAATAAAGATGGAGGTGATCTTCCAAGGATTCCACCACTTACATTAGGTTCAGGACTGACTTACCAATTTAACGCTCTGCAAGCAAGTATCGATGTAGAACATAATTTTAGTCAAAGTGATGTTGCCGCTGGTGAATTGAAGACGGATGATTACACTAATCTTTCACTCACTATGAATTATGACCTTCCCTTTGTGGCAGGACTGACTGCCTTCATTAAAGGGGATAATCTTTTAGACGAAGAAAGAAGGGACCATACCTCTTTCTTAAAAGATAAAGTCTTATTAGGAGAAAGAGCCTTTATGATAGGTATTACTGGAAGCTTCTAAATTGGTTGGCTAGTTTTCGCACCAGCCAGGCGACAGAAGGAAAACTATGGGGAATAATAAAACCCTCTGTAAATATTATTATTGGTTCAAATATTTCCCCATAGTGATAATCGTTTTTCCATCATTGGAATGAACGAGATAAGAATTAGAATGTTCTATAATTTGGCCTAAAACACTTAGGCCAAATTTTTTTTTAAGTTTTTTTAATACATCATTACTAAATATTCTAAGGTATTCACTCTCACCAATATGTTCTTTTTCTCCATACGTCATAAGTACCTCTTGAATAAATGTGGGTATATCTTGCACTTCGTATGCTGGTTGATTCTTTTTCATAAAGCCTCCTTGGTTGGATACCTTAAAGACGGTTATAATTTGAAAAAGGTCAGGAGTGTAGGTTCAAATCATGAAAAATTATCTTATTGGTATTGATTTAGGTGGCACTAAAATAGAAATTGCCGTCCTAGACAAAAATCAAATAGTGCAATTTAGAGAAAGAATCGCCACTGAAAGTAAAAAGGGTCCAAAGCACATCATTAACCAAATTATGACCCTGTACAAAAAAGCTAAAGATTATATTGGTAATTGCCCTCATACCATAGGTCTAGGTTCACCAGGCTCCTTATCTAAAAAAGAAAAAATACTCAGAAACTCAAATACCCTATGCCTCAATGGCCTTCCATTACAGCATTTAATTGAAGAGGCATTACAACAAAAAATAATACTAGAGAATGACGCTAACTGCTTTGCATTAGCCGAAGCAACTTTAGGTGTCGGAAAAAATCATCAGTTAGTCTTTGGTGTCATTATGGGAACTGGATGTGGCGGTGGCTTTGTTATAAATACCAATATTCGTATAGGGCCCCAACAAATTGCTGGGGAATGGGGGCACTCTGTAATAAATACAAATGGTCCGAGCTGTTACTGTGGAAAAAATGGTTGCGTGGAAACCTATATCTCAGGAGGCGGTTTAGAAAATATTCTTAAATCGCATAATCTTTCATCGCTTACTGCAAATGATTTTCTTAATAAAAAAAATTACAGCGATGATGAGAAATTGATACTAGAAAATTTTTATAGTAACTTTGGTCTAGCAATGGCAAATATTATTAATATAATTGATCCCGATATTATTGTTCTAGGTGGGGGCTTATCTAATCATGAACCACTATATGACATTGGAATAAGACAAACGTATAATAAAGTTTTTCATGACCACCCATCCACACCAATTGTAAAAAATAGTCTGGGTGACTCAGCAGGAGTTATTGGTGCGGCACTTATTGGAGGTAATTAATTTATGTTAATGATTACTGCTTTTTTTGCATCTGTCTTAGCACTCATTTATATTAAATTATCTAGAAATATTATTCTACTTCGAAGGGAACATAAAATTTCTCTTGGTAGTGGAAAATCAAAAGATTTAGAGAAGGCTATTCGTGCGCAAGCAAATTTTAATGAATACGTACCGCTTGGATTAATACTGCTTGCATGCTTAGAAATAAATAACTTTAATCAAGTGATAATATTTGCATCTGGCGCTCTTCTTGTGGCAGGAAGATTCATGCATGCAAAATCTTTTCTTAAAGATGAAATGGATACTCAATTAAGAGTTAACGGTATGAAATGTACTTTTTGGTCACTCCGCATTTTAGCTGGATTAAATATTTTAGCCATTATTATGCTCTTAGTATAAATACGAATAGCAATAATTCGCATTACCACATTTCTTTTTTAAATCCGTATACTTTTGTTTTTTATAAACTCTTTTTGGAGAAAAAATGAAAGATAATCAAAAAATTATTGATGCGTTAAACACCATCTTAGAATTTGAACTAGCCGGAGTCGTCAGATATACCCATTATGGACTCATGGTATATGGATACAGTAGGATTCCAATTGTAGGCTGGTTACGCGATCAAGCAACGGAATCACTTGCTCATGCAAATCAAGCAGGAGAGCTTATTACTAATCTTGGTGGACATCCGTCATTGGCTATTGGTCCTTTATTAGAGACTCAGAATCATGATATTGGTAATATTCTGAGAGAATCACTTGAGCATGAAAAAGCTGCTTTAAATTGTTACAAAGAACTTCTCAGTCTCGTAGAGGGGGAGTCAGTCATGCTAGAAGAATATGCAAGAGAAATGATTTATACCGAAGAATTACATTTAGGTGAGGTGGATAAAATGTTACGTAACCCTGGCGATGTAGAACCATTTAGTAAATAAAATTCATTGGCTATGCTTAATATAACTCCACAAGAACTTAAAATATTAATGGGCAAATACCCTGTGCAAGTTGTGGATGTAAGAAAAGATCACGAGGTTGCGCAAGGAATTATAGAAGGAGCCATTCATGTACCTATGTCTTTGGTAAATGAGTGGCTTGATTCCCAAGATCGTAAAAGCCATTGGGTTTTTTATTGTCATATTGGTGTACGATCTGGACAAGCAGGTCTATTTGCTGAAGGATTAGGCTTTGAAAATGTTTACAATTTAGCTGGTGGCGTAGTAGCATGGCATCAGTCTGATTACAAACTAATAAAATTATGATTAATTACCATGCGGAAGTAGATGCCATAGGATTAAAATGCCCCATGCCCATCTTAAAGTGTAAAAAAGGCTTGAATCAATTAGCCAAGGATGAAGTGCTCAAAATTATGACCACAGATAAAAGCGCGAAAAAAGATTTTGATTTCTTCTGCGAAAAAACTGGGCATAAAATTTTATCCATGGAAGATACAGCAGAAGTGACTACTTTCTTTATACAGAAAGCTTAGTTCAAGCTGATAAGCTGTTTAACAAATTTATTCATCGATGCGGAAAAACTCGCTAATCTTTCTTTTTCTTGACCAATTACCGCAGCAGGCGCTTTTGCGACAAAATTTTCATTGTCTAATTTTGATTTAGCTTTATTAATTTCTAATGCAAGCCGATCGATTTCTTTTTGTAAACGTATCTTTTCTGCAGCAACATCTATTTCAATATTTAACATCAACTTATATTCATCAATAATTGCTACCGGTGCTTCCTTCTGCGGTAAATTGTGCATAAACTCTACCTCGGATAGCTTTGCTAAGCCAACTAAATAGGGCATAAAACTTTTGCAATGCTCTTCATCTCCAGATAATGCCAATGGAATACGCTCTGCTGGGGAAATATTCATTTCACCTCTAAGGCTTCGACAGTTTTCTACCATTTGTTTTAATGTACTCATCCACGCAACAGATTCTTCATCTATTTTTTCTTCTCGTGCTGAAGGATATGCCTCTAACATAATAGAGTGGTTATCTTTTTGTGTCATAGGCCCGATAATTTGCCATATTTCTTCAGTAATAAATGGCATAACGGGGTGGGCCATTCTCAAGATGGATTCTAAAGTACTTAGTAGAGTGCGTCTTGTCGCTCTGGCTTCTGCCTCCCCACCCTTTTGTACTTGAACTTTTGCAACCTCAAGATACCAATCGCAGTATTCATCCCAAACAAATTGATAGATTTCTAGTGCGACTAAATCGAAGCGGTAATCCCCATATGCGCGCTCAATATTTTTCAGCGTCACTTGAAGTTTACTTACTATCCATCTATCGGCTTTGGAAAATTGTAAATAACCATCGACACATTCACCAAAACCATTATCATCCTTTGGGCAATTCATTAATACAAAACGGGACGCATTCCACAGTTTATTGCAAAAATTCCGGTATCCATCACACCTTTGTAAATCAAATTTTATATCTCGTCCTGGGCTGGCAAGACTAGCAAAAGTAAAGCGAAGCGCATCGGTACCGTAAGAAGAAATTCCTTGTGGGAATTCTTTACTGGTTTTTTTTATGATTGATGCTTCTTGTTTTGGATTCATTAACCCCGTTGTTCTTTTAGCTAATAAGTCATCCAATGAAATACCATCGATGAGATCAATAGGGTCCAGTACATTACCTTTTGATTTGCTCATTTTTTGCCCATCAGCGTCACGAATAAGACCATGCACATAAACATGCTTAAATGGTATTTTATTAGTTACGTATTTAGTCATCATAACCATACGTGCAACCCAAAAAAAGATAATATCAAAACCCGTCACTAAAACTGATGATGGTAAATATCTATCCAAAGCAGGGTTCGATTTTTCTGGGTATTCTGGAGTCCAATCCAGAGTTGAAAATGGCCATAGTGCTGATGAGAACCAGGTATCTAAAACGTCTTCATCACGTCGGAGCTTGCCATGATATCCCTCTTTATTTGCTAATTGTGTTGCCTCATCTAACGAATGCGCAACAAAGACTTCTTGGTTTTCTCCATACCACGCTGGAATCTGATGGCCCCACCATAGCTGTCTTGAAATACACCAGTCTTGAATATTTTCTAACCATTGATTGTAAGTATTAACCCAGTTTTGTGGATAGAATTTTATGTCACCTTGCTTAACAACATCCAAGGCTTCTTGGGCAATGCTCTTCTTGTTGACAGGGTCTGCTTTAGACATAGCAACATACCATTGATCAGTAAGCATAGGCTCAATTACTGTTCCTGTTCTATCACCATGTGGTATTTTAAGTTTATGTTTTTCTATTTTTTCTAAGAAAGATTGTTCTTTTAAGTCCTGAATAATTTTTTTCCTAGCAGCAAATCTTTCCAAGCCTTCGTAAGCTTCCGTACCATTTTCATTGATATTTCCATCTAAGGTAAGAATATTAATAAGCGGTAAGTTATGCCTTTGCCCTACTGCATAATCGTTAAAATCATGGGCTGGGGTCACCTTAACAACTCCGGTACCAAAAGTTGGATCTACGTAATCGTCTGCAATAATTGGAATTTCACGATTAATGAGTGGGATAAACACTTTTTGTCCTACCAACCCTTTATATCTCGCATCATCGGGATGAACCATCAAGGCAGAATCACCGAGCATTGTTTCGGGTCGTGTTGTAGCTATAGTTAAAAAGTTTTTTCCGTCTGCTAATGGATAGTTGATGTGCCATAAAAAGCCATCTGCATCCTCTTGAATCACCTCTAAATCAGATACAGCCGTTTGCAATGTTACGTCCCAGTTTACCAAACGCTTTCCGCGATAAATCAAACCATCGCGATATAGCTTTACGAAAACTTCGGTGACACTTTTAGATAAACCTTCATCCATGGTAAATCGCTCTCGCGACCAGTCTGGAGAAGTGCCTAATCGACGCATCTGCTGAGTAATTGCTCCCCCCGAAAAGTTTTTCCATTCCCAAACTTTTTCTATAAATTTTTCTCGGCCTAAATCATGTTTTGATATATTTTGTTGGTCAAGCTGTCGTTCAACAACAATCTGTGTTGCTATGCCTGCATGATCTGTACCTGGTTGCCATAGGGTATTTGCTCCCCTCATCCTATGATAACGGGTTAGCATATCCATTAACGTTTGGTTAAAACCGTGGCCCATATGCAAGGTTCCGGTTACATTTGGTGGAGGTAATAAAATAGAAAAATTGTCTGCTTTTTGGTCGTCCTGACCAATGCCATAGTAGCCCTTTGACTCCCAAAATTCATACCACTTATTTTCGATATCTTTTGGCGCAAACGATTTGGATAATTCTTTATTCATGAAAAAATTTTCTTATGTAAGGTCATAATTCTATCATGACCATTTGATGGTAAAAACAAAACTATTTAGTTGAACATACTTTGCAAGCTGGATCTTTATTGACTGAAAAATTTTGCCATTGCATCGTTTTTATATCTATTACAGCTAATTTTCCAACTAACAAATTACCTATAGATAGCATTACTTTGATTGCCTCAGCAGCTTGGGCAGAACCAATCATACCTACCAAAGGTGAGAAAACTCCATGATCAGAACATCTTAACTCCTGATCTTCTTTTGTATCTGGAAACAAACACTCGTAACAAGGTGACATTTTATTGGTAAAATCAAAAACGCTTAATTGTCCTTCAAACTTAATCGCAGCTCCTGATACTAATGGTTTTTTTAAATCATAAGCAATTTGGTTCAGGGCATATCTGGTAGAAAAATTATCAGAGCAGTCAATAATGATATCAACGTCTTCCGCAATTATTTTCATTGACTGAATATCAAGCTTTTCTTCTAATGCATCAACAATAATATCTGGATTTAATTTTTTTATAAATTGCTTAGCCGATGCAGCCTTATTCATTCCAATAGTGGCATCATTGTGTATTACTTGTCTTTGTAAATTACTTAGTTCGACCTTATCGAAATCACAAATAGTGAGTTTTCCAATGCCAGAGGATGCTAAATAAATTGCTGTTGATGATCCTAAGCCTCCTGCTCCAATAATTAATGCGTGACTTTGTAATAATTTCTCTTGACCATCGTATTCTATTTCTGGCAAAAGAATATGCCGGCTATATCTTTCTAGTTGATTATCTTGCATAAGGATTATTCTAAAGTAATTTATTTTTTAATGTCATTAAAATTAAATAGAACCCTATTTAATACATTCAAAATCTATTAGAGAAAAGTGGAGTTAGAATATCTAAAATAATGGGGTGGCTGATGGGGCTCGAACCCACGACAACTGGAATCACAATCCAGGAC
>CAZGLD010000025.1:6441-10268 GCA_964526705.1 uncultured Methylobacillus sp. | reverse complement strand
TTAATCATTTTTTTTCTCTTTTTTGGGTTTAGATGCCGGCTCTTTCTTAATCTCACTCTTACCCTTACCTTTAAAATCTGTTTCATACCAACCAGAACCAGATAACTTAAAGTTCGGAGCAGAGACCTGTTTACGAAAAGATTCCTTTCTACATCTAGGACAATTCAGTAATGTGGAATCGTTCATCTTACGAATTAAGTCATCTTGATGTCCACATTCTTGGCATAAAAATTCATAAATTGCCATTTATACTTCCTAAATTAAAAAGGAATATCGTCTTCAAATTCATCAAAATTAGATGCGGCTGGAGCTGGTGATGATTTTTCAGAAGCAGCAGGTTTTTCATTCGTACCTCCTGCTGGACTTGCCCCGGAAGAATCCTTAGAACCAAGCATTTGCATTTGATTTGCAATAATGGAAGTAAAGTATCTTGTTTGGCCATCTTTTTCAGATTTATTTGTTTGAATTTTACCTTCAATAAAAACTTGACTACCCTTTTTCAAATATTCGTTACCAACCTCTGCAAGCCGTCCAAACATACTAATATTATGCCATTCAGTTTTCTCTTGCATGTTCCCTTCTTTGTCTTTATATCTTTCACTTGTGGCAAGTCCAAAACTACATATTGGTTGTTGGTTTGCGGTATATCTTACCTCAGGATCTCCGCCTAATCTTCCCACTAAAATAACTTTATTTACCGACATATCTCTTCTCTCCCAAAAAAATCTTCCTTTTTAATTAGCATTTTTTTGCCTCACAACCTTCATCCTTAATGATATTTAAAACCATAATATTATGAGAATTATACAAAATATAAAGCTTGCGCTGTACCTAAATAATTTAGTTAAAATCCGCTAAAACACCACCAATAAAAATATCAAATGATTTATAAATATTATACACGCCTAATGCAAAACCTTTTTTATTGATTGGCGCGATTTTATTCACCAAATCTGATAAAAATACTTCCAAATAATTGAAGGTCAGTTATTTATCTCTTTAGCGAATGAAATCAGCTAAGGAACGTGAATGTGGAATTAATTGTAAGTAATTATTTCTAATTACCTTTTTTTTCAGTATATTGTATGGTTGTTTTCAACATAAAAAAATTTAATGGAATACCTAAAGATTAGGGGTGCCCGAACACACAATTTAAAAAATATATCGGTCGATCTCCCAAGAAATAAATTAATAGTAATTACTGGACTTTCTGGTTCTGGAAAATCTTCCCTTGCATTTGATACGCTATATGCAGAGGGGCAAAGAAGGTATGTCGAATCATTGTCTGCCTATGCAAGGCAATTTTTAGACCGTATGAATAAACCTGATGTCGATCTCATAGAAGGATTATCTCCAGCTATTTCAATTGAACAAAAATCTACCTCTCATAATCCCAGATCTACCGTTGGAACAGTCACAGAAATTCATGATTACCTTCGGTTGCTTTTTGCAAGGGCAGGAGATCCATATTGTCCTGAACATAAGATAAAGCTTGAGGCTAAAACAGTTTCTCAAATAGTAGATCAAATCCTTAGCCTTCCTCAAGATACAAAGATAATGATCCTTGCTCCAATTATTAATGGAAGAAAAGGTACTCACAAAGATCTAATGGATGAACTAAGAGCACAAGGTTTCATTAGGGTGCGTGTGGATGGTAATATTTATGAAATTGATGACACTCCACAATTAGAAAAAAATATTAAGCATCAAATTGATGTAGTCATAGATAGGGTAAAAATTAATCCTGAAATTAAACAAAGAATTACTGAGTCGGTGGAAACTGGGTTAAAAATTGCTGATGGAAAAATTATTGTTCACGACATGGAAACTGCCGACGACCAATTATTTTCAGCTAAATTTTCTTGCCCACATTGTGATTATGTTATTCCAGAACTAGAACCAAGATTATTTTCATTTAATAATCCTATGGGAGCATGTCCAGAATGTGATGGATTAGGGCATAAAAATTATTTTGATAAAAGTAGAATTGTTGCATTTCCTGAGCTTTCACTTGCATCTGGAGCTATTAAAGGGTGGGATAAACGAAATCAATTTTATTTTCAAATACTAAATAGTCTTGCAAATCATTATGGCTTTGATATTGACACGCCGTTTAATGATTTAGAGGAAGATATTCAAAATATAGTGCTTCATGGAAGTAAAAATCAAAAAATAGAATTCAGTTATTTTGTGGGAACTGGAACAATACAAAAAAGAAAACATAATTTTGAAGGTGTTTTAAATAATTTTAAAAGACGGTATGAAGAAACTGAATCGAATACTGTGAGAGATGAATTAGCTAAATTCTTAAGCAACCAAATCTGTCCTTCATGTGAAGGTACCCGTCTAAGGAAAGAGGCAAGAAATGTTCTTGTAGAAGATATGAATTTACATCATGCTTGCGAACTCCCTTTAAGAAAAGCTTTTAATTTCTTTAATGAATTAAATTTGCCTGGTAATAAAGCAGAGGTAGCAAGCAAGCTTGTGAATGAAATTAAAAATCGACTGCATTTTCTCATTAATGTTGGTCTGGATTACTTATCACTTTCACGCTCGGCGGATACATTATCTGGGGGTGAAGCGCAAAGAATAAGACTTGCTTCGCAAATCGGTAGTGGGCTTACAGGCGTTCTATACGTGCTTGACGAGCCATCAATAGGCCTGCATCAGAAAGATAATGATCGCTTACTTGAAACATTAAAACATTTAAGAGATATTGGAAACACAGTAATTGTGGTTGAACATGATCATGATGCAATTATGGCTGCTGACTTTGTTTTAGACATTGGTCCTGGGGCAGGAATCCACGGAGGTAATATTATTGCCAAAGGCACGCCTTTAGAAGTTTCAGAATCAAATGAATCACTCACTGGTCAATATTTGAGCGGTAAAAAGCAAATTAAGATTCCAAGCCAAAGGCACAAACCAAAAAATAATTTTTTAAAAATCATAAATGCAACCGGTAATAATCTAAAAGGAATAAATTTAAATTTACCGGTAGGACTTTTTAATTGTATAACTGGTGTTTCTGGAAGTGGTAAATCAACTTTAGTTAACAACACTTTATATCATGCTATTGCAAAACATTTATATAGAAGTAACTTGGATGCTGCATCGCATGAGTCAATAGACGGATTAGACTTTTTCGACAAAGTCGTGGATGTAAATCAAAGTCCTATTGGAAGAACTCCTCGCTCAAATCCTGCAACCTATACAGGTCTTTTTACACCTATTAGAGATTTGTTTGCCAAAGTACAGGAAAGCAGAGCAAGAGGCTATAATCCAGGGCGATTCTCATTCAATGTTAAAGGTGGAAGATGCGAAATATGTGAGGGTGATGGGGTTATTAAAGTTGAAATGCATTTTTTACCAGACGTATATGTTAAATGTGACACCTGCTTGGGTCATCGTTACAATAGAGAGACCCTAGATATAAAATATAAAGGAAAAAACATACATGAGATATTAACTCTTACCGTAGAGCAAGCTTATGATTTTTTTAAGGCGGTACCCATAATTGAGCGTAAGTTAAAAACGCTACTTGAGGTGGGATTAGGCTATATCAAATTGGGGCAAAATGCCACAACATTATCAGGCGGAGAAGCGCAAAGAGTAAAGCTAGCGCTTGAACTTTCAAAGCGCGATACTGGCAGAACTTTATACATACTTGATGAGCCCACCACAGGACTTCATTTTGAAGATATTCAACTGCTTTTAAATGTACTCCATCGCTTAAGAGATAACGGTAATACTTTAGTTGTAATTGAACATAATCTTGATGTTATAAAAACTGCCGACTGGGTTATTGATTTAGGCCCCGAGGGAGG
>CAZGLD010000025.1:1001-6341 GCA_964526705.1 uncultured Methylobacillus sp. | reverse complement strand
ATAGTTTCAAAATAAAAGTATTCTTTTGGTATTGGTAAGGTTCCTTCTACCAAACCGGAAGAAGTTGCGTTTATTACTAATTTATAGTTTTTTTTGTCTAGGGCAGATAAATCAATTACTTCTAGATGCACCTTGTGTTTCTTTGCAAACACTCTCCATTTACTTTCCATAAGCTTTGCTTTTTCTAAAGTTCTATTAAGAATATGTATGGTTTTTGGATTCTGAGTAATTAAATCAAACATAACACCGTTTGCAGCACCTCCTGCGCCTAAAAGTAATATCATAGAACCACTAAGTTGCACCTTTTTTTGCTGAAGGTCTCTTACCAGCCCTATCCCGTCTGTACTGTCACCAAAAGACTTTCCATTTTCAAACGAGATTGTGTTAACAGACTCTGTTAGCTGAGATTTGTCTGATAATTTATCACACATACTAAACGCCTCTCGTTTAAAAGGAAGGGTTACGTTTAGGCCCAAATAACCTTGTTTTTTTATTCTAATGATTTCTTTAGAGAACATTCCAGGAGCTATATCAATTCGATCATAAATCAACTGAATTCTAAATTCACCGGCAAAGCATTTATGAATGAGTGGTGACTTAGAATGTTTTATGGGGTGGCCAACCACGGCATATTTTTTTGTTTTTAAGGTCATTTTTTAATTATAAAGTTGATCAGCAAATAAATCATTTATTTCTACTTTTGCACTGTTATAGTGCAAATATACAATTAAAAAGCTTTATAATGGTGCATTTTTGGTTCAAATTATATATTTAAGCAGAAAAATACTGTATTTTAGTTTAATAATTATTTGGCATAGTTCATGCTTATTATAATTAAGAAACTACAACAATTTTATTATAATTTAAGGAGTTTATTAGTATGGCTGGCGTATCTGATGTTATGAAAAAGATAAAAAGTAGTAACGTAAAGTTTGTCGATTTACGTTTTACTGATACCAAGGGAAAAGAGCAGCATGTTTCTGTACCTGTAAGTGCTTTTGATAAAAGTAAATTTACAGATGGGCATGCATTTGATGGGTCTTCCGTTGCAGGATGGAAAGGGATAAATGCATCAGATATGCTGTTAATACCTGATCCTAGTACTGCAAATATTGATCCTTTTATGGAAGAAACAACGCTTACCCTAACGTGTAATGTAATTGATCCTACTGATGGTAAAGGTTACGATAGAGATCCTCGTACTATTGCACAAAGAGCTGAAGCCTACCTCAAAAAAACTGGTATTGGAGATACAGTCTATTTTGGTCCTGAGCCAGAATTTTTTATTTTTGACTCGGTAACTTGGCATTCAGGCATGGAGGGTTCCTCTGTAAAAATTAATTCAGAAGAGGCTACATGGGATTCAAATAATGATCACGAGGGTGGCAATGTAGCTCACAGGCCGGCTGTTAAAGGTGGTTACTTTCCTGTTCCTCCAGTTGACTCCATGCAAGATATTCGGTCAGCGATGTGTCTTACACTCGAACAAATGGGAGTTCCTGTTGAAGTGCATCACCATGAGGTGGGTGGCTCTGGTCAAAATGAAATTGGTACCTTGTTTAGCTCGCTTACACAACGCGCTGATTGGACTCAGATTCTTAAATATGTTGTTCTTAATACGGCGCATAATTTTGGAAAGACAGCCACATTTATGCCAAAACCTGTATTCAATGATAACGGTACGGGGATGCATGTCCACCAGTCCATATGGAAAGGCGGAAAAAACATGTTTGCCGGTAAGGAATACGCCGGATTAAGTAAAACAGCATTATTTTATATAGGCGGAATTATCAAGCATGGTCGTGCTTTAAATGCAATTACCAACCCCTCAACAAATTCTTACAAAAGACTTGTTCCCGGATTTGAAGCGCCGGTAATGTTAGCCTACTCAGCAAAAAATAGGTCTGCTGCAATAAGAATTCCATTTGTGTCATCTGACAAAGCTAGAAGAATTGAAGTGCGCTTCCCTGACCCAACAGCAAATCCATATCTTGCCTTTAGTGCATTAATGATGGCTGGTTTAGATGGGATACAAAATAAAATTCATCCTGGTGATGCAGAAACTAGGGATTTATATGACCTTGCTCCAGAGGAAGAAGATAAAATACCTCAAGTTGCAAGCTCACTTGACCAAGCTCTAGAAGCCTTAGATAAAGACCGTGAATTTTTAACTAAAGGCGGTGTATTTACTGACGATTTTCTTGATAGCTTTATAACACTGAAAATGGATGAAGTTACTCGCATGCGAATGACACCTCACCCAATTGAGTTTGAAATGTATTACAGCGTTTAAATAAAACAATAAAAAGGTGGGCTGTATGGCCCACCTTTTTTTCTTTATTCCAAAAATATAAGATACTTTTTTTTATAAAAAAAATATTTATTAATTTTGAATCTAACTAAGTAGAACTTGGTCTGGTTCTTGCTTGTAATATTACATGGAGCAAAAAAAATGACACCGCCTAAAATATATCCAAATTTTGAAGGGTTGGAATATTTAACTGCCTCTGTGATTATCTGTGATGCTTCATTCTCGATTTTATATATTAATCCTAGTGCAGAAGCATTGTTAGAATTAAGCCACGACCAGGCATGCTCACAAAATATAGAAATATTTTTAGATGATGTTGAGTTCTTTAACCATGCAGCAAATACTGCCAAAGAAACCCAAAATGCTTTTAGAGAGAATGAATTCTTTATTAAATCGAAACATAGTAAGACTATTTGCGTAACCTTAATAATATCCTCAATTAATAATGGAGTTAATTTTTTAATAGAAATGATTCATATGGATCAACAAGTAAAAATTGCAAAAGAAGAAAGAATGTTCATTCAGCAACAAGCTAATACCGAATTGTTGAGAAATCTAGCACACGAAATTAGAAATCCTCTTGGCGGATTAAGGGGAGCTGCGCAGCTCCTTGAAAAAGAACTTGATTCAAAAAGCTTAAGAGAATATACAGCTATCATTATTTCTGAAGCAGATCGGCTACAACAATTAATGAATAAATTGTTAACGCCCCACCAGCTACCAGCTTATAAAAAAACAAACATTCATGAGGTCATTGAGCGCGTTAGAACGCTTATCGTTTCGGAATTTGAAGGTGAGGTAGAGTTCATTAGAGATTACGATATTAGCCTTCCAGAATTTACTGCTGATAGAGAAAAATTAATACAGGCCCTCCTAAATATTTCACGTAACGCTTTGCAAGCTATGCTAAAAGATAGATCAAATAAATCCATATTAAAAATAGTAACAAGATCTGAAAGGCAAATTGTTTTCCACAAAAAAAAACACTCGACAGCGATACGTATAGATATTATCGATAATGGACCAGGTATACCTTTAAATATAAAAGATAAAATTTTTTATCCCTTGGTATCTGGTAATCAGGAGGGGACTGGACTTGGGCTCTCTCTTGCACAAAACTTTATTTCGCTTCATAAAGGAATAATACAAGTCGAGAGTAAAGCTGGGGAAACAAGCTTTACCATTATTCTTCCAATTAAAAATAACCTAACAAATAATAAAGGTGAGTAACTAAAAATATGAATAATATATGGATTCTTGATGATGATAAATCAATACGATGGGTATTTGAAAAAGCTTTAGAAAAAGAAAACCTATCGTATAAGACATTCTCGAATGCTAATGAAGCTATCAACCAGTTTAATCATGAAAAACCAAGCGTCATTGTGAGTGATATTCGTATGCCAGGTGAGTCAGGGCTAATATTCTTAAGTAAAGTTAAAGATAAATTCCCAGAAATTCCTATTATTATTATGACTGCATATTCTGATCTTGACACAGCGGTTTCAGCTTTTCAGAAAGGTGCTTTTGAGTACATTGCAAAACCCTTTGATATTGACAAAACACTAGATGTTATTAAACAAGCGATCTCAGAATCCTCATTGTCGCAAACCGAAGCTAATGAAGGTAATGAGGATACCCCTGATATCATTGGTAAATCACCTTCCATGCAAAATGTTTTCCGGGCCATAGGAAAGCTAAGTCAATCTAATGCAACGGTACTAATAAACGGCGAGTCGGGATCTGGCAAAGAATTAGTTGCTCAGGCTATTCACAAAAATAGCCAAAGGAATCAACATCCCTTCATCGCTATAAACACTGCGGCCATTCCTAAAGATTTGCTTGAAGCAGAATTATTTGGCTATGAGAAAGGATCTTTTACTGGAGCAAACCAACAGCGTAAGGGAAGATTTGAACAAGCTGATGGTGGGACGCTTTTCTTGGATGAAATAGGCGATATGCCTTTAGAGCTGCAAACCCGATTGCTCCGCGTTTTAAGTGAAGGGAAGTTTTATCGCATAGGTGGCCAAGAATCGATCTCCGTTGATGTGAGAGTTATCACAGCAACACACCAAAATCTAGAACAATTAGTAAAAGAGCATAAATTCAGAGAGGATTTGTATCATCGATTGAATGTTATAAAAATAATTGTACCTCCACTGCGCGAGCGACGCGATGACATAGAGGCGCTAGCTCATTTCTTTCTTCATAATAGCTCCAAAGCACTAAAAACAGACGTTAAAATATTATCACCTGATGTAAAGGCATACTTCAATACTCTTTATTGGAAAGGCAATGTTCGTCAATTAGAAAACGTTTGCCACTGGCTTACTGTCATGACTGCAGGTAGCACTATTAATATATCTGACCTCCCAAGCGACCTAATGGATTCCTCAGAACAATCACTCTTAGTGCAAAACGAAATAGACTGGATATCTGGACTTCAAGATGAAATCAATAATAAAATTTTACAAGGGAATATTGAAGTTTATGACACTTTTATTCATTTAACGGAAAAGGCTTTAATTGAAAGTGCCTTAGAGTTTTCTAAGAATAAGAAAATTGAAGCAGCAAAAATTTTAGGCATAGGTCGGAATACTATTACCCGAAAAATCAAAGAACTCAACATCAAATAAAAAAAAGGCTCCCGAAGGAGCCTTTCTAGATAAAACGTTTCTCTAAGAATAAAATTCTAGAAGAATAATATTGCACCAATATTAAAGTGCTGAGATTCAGCAGAATCACCTTGGTGGTCATCAGACTCAATATCATTGTACTCAGCAACTAAATTAAGATGCTTCGTTAATGGATGATAAGCACCCACAGTCCAACGATCGTTAGAATCAAATACCGCAGCTGCAGCAGCATCTCTAGGGCCTAGGTCTTGCTGGGAAGTAGCAGCAGCTACACCAAGTTTTGTGCCCGATGCCATAACATAAGTAGCTTGTACATAACCGCCATCTTGTTCACGATCACTATCATTACCAGCTAAACGATTCAATGCAAATCCGTCACCATTACCCTCACCA
>CAZGLD010000025.1:0-991 GCA_964526705.1 uncultured Methylobacillus sp. | reverse complement strand
CTAGAAGTAGCAACCGCTACACCAAGTTTCGTACCTGATGGGATCACATAAGTAGCTTGTAAATAGCCACCATCTTGCTCACGCTCTTGTCCTGCAGCACTTAAGTTTGGAACAAGTGCAGTACCTAAACGGTTTAAGGAGTTACCACCACCATTACCCTCACCAGAGTAGTAATACGCAACTAGACCTAAGTTTCCAACATTGAAAGCAGCTCCAACATCAGCAGCTGTTGCATCGTAGTCTGTAACACCGGCTACTTCATAGCTTGAAACACCAGCCCAAACTTTACCGTTTGTAAAGGTATATGTCGCTTGAGCTTCAAGACCAAAACGATCATCGAAATAATCCTGATCATCATTATCAGCTGTAACTCCGGCTTGCCCTTGATCTGGGTTGGTAATACCCGCTGTTATTTGTAAACCATTCATGTTAGGAGTCGTATATGCAATTTGACCTCTGAATGCTGGGTACAAATAACCTGTTCCGATACCACCAAGCGTTGTAATACCACCTGTTGCAGCACCACCAACACCTAATAGTGTAATGTCGTTAAGAATTGCATTACTTGCAAAGATACCAAGATCTTTACCCATTTTCACAGTACCCCATGAAGCATCACCGAATGTAATGAAAGCCTGACGAGTTAACGTTGTACCAGCGTCACCTGTGGATGAGTTATCAGATGTGCTTGGTTGTAGGGAAATAGTGAATGATACGTCTAAGTCGTTTTGACGCGTTGTACCAGTAAAGCCTAACCATGCTGGTAGTAGACCAGTACCCATTGAAAACTTAGTGTCTTCCCCGGCACGGTCTTGAGTTGTAGCAATACCACCTGCAACTGTAGCTGTGTCATCTGCTTTAGTCATGGTAGCGAAGATATTAACGTTACCGTTAATGTCCATTGTCCAATCACCAGCAGGAATTACGATACCTGCGTTAGCTACTGAAGCTGCTGATAAAACCGCACCTGCCACTGCTAATTTAATTTTGT
>CAZGLD010000024.1:0-11250 GCA_964526705.1 uncultured Methylobacillus sp. | reverse complement strand
ACCGCTGACCCCTTGCATGCCATGCAAGTGCTCTCCCAGCTGAGCTATACCCCCACACTAAAACAAAGTAACTAGTTAGTCACGTGTATTTGATTCTGTATCATATTGACTAAGATCAATCTTTTCTTGAGGTACCCAGCCTTTCTTTCTATGTTCAGCTGTGATATTTGTAAACACCCCCCCACGAACAAAGAATTTAGCAGTTAACCTCATATAGCGTGGATCAGTTGCAGCGACTAAATCGTCAAGGATACTGTTTGTTACAGCCTCATGAAAGCAACCTTCATCTCTAAATGACCATATGTAAAGTTTAAGACTTTTTAGTTCCACACAACGCTCATCAGGGATATAATCTAAAAAGAGGGTAGCAAAATCTGGTTGGCCTGTTTTAGGACATAAACAAGTAAATTCAGGTATTTGCATATGGATACGAAAATCTCTTTTTTTGTTGGGATTTTCAAAAACCTCTAGCTCTTTAGTAGGTTGTGCGGTGGGCTTACCACCTAGTGACTGGTCGTTCATATTTAGTTTATAATTTAAAAAAAGAAAACATTATACTGCTTTGAATACACACTTTCCTAAAATAATTCAAAAAATCAAAAATTGAAATTAAGACAAATAAAACTTGCCGGCTTTAAAACTTTTGTTGACCAAACAACAATTAAGTTAGACGGTCAGTTAGCTGGGATTGTTGGTCCTAACGGTTGTGGAAAGTCAAACATCATGGAGTCCGTAAAATGGGTTTTAGGTTCATCCTCTGCCAAGGAAATGAGAGGGGAGTCGATGGAGTCTGTTATTTTTAATGGAACGGATACCAGACAGCCAATAGGAAGGGCTAGTGTGGAGTTATTTTTTGATAATAGTGAGGGTAGTGCCCCGGCAGAGTGGGCAAGTTATGCAGAAATTTCAGTAAAAAGGGTGATTGAAAAAGACAAAGGCTCAACTTATCTTATTAACAATACCACTGTGCGACGCAAGGACGTTGCTGATTTATTCCTTGGGACTGGATTAGGCGCTAAGGGCTACGCAATTATTGGTCAGAATACAGTCTCACAAATTGTTGAAGCTAAACCTGAGGAGCTAAAAAATTATCTGGAAGAAGCAGCTGGAGTTAGCAAGTATAAAGAACGAAGAAAAGAAACAGAGTATAGACTTCGAGATACAAGAGATAACCTAGAGCGCGTCAATGATCTTCTCAGAGAGATCAATGCGCAGATCACAAAATTAGAGTCACAAGCACAAACGGCTAAAAAGCATAATGAACTCAAGGAAAAATTAGAATTAATCCAAGCACAAATTTATCTCGTTAAGAAAAGGGCTTCAAGTAAAATTTGGGAAGAATCTAAAGAAAAGGTTGCTGGTTTAATAATAAAGCTGGATAAACATAAGGCAGAGTTAACGCATATTGAGTCAGAGGCTGAGGGAGCGCGACAATCACATATCCAAGCATCAGACGCAATTAATATAAATCAGGCTAAGTTTTATGAGACAAATTCTGCTGTTACCGACGTTGAAAATAGATTGAACAATTTAAATGAAAAAATAGCTCGGCTTTCGCGGTTAAAAGAAAATAGTCAGATTAAATTTCAAGAATATGAGACATCGCATACACAATTAACAGGACAGTTAGAGGAGAGCAACAGAGAATTAAATGAGAATAATCAAAAATTGTCAAAGCTTGCTGAGGACCTAGAGCTAACTAAAAGTGAATTTATTTTATCGGAATTAAGCTATCAAAAATCTAGTGAGCAATGGAACGCAAGTAACAAAAAATTACAAGAAATACGTGAACAGTACAATATAGAAAATGCAACTATAGAACTGTCTAAAGAAATTATTAAAGATCTATCAAGTAGAATCCAATCCCTGCATGAGGAATTGGAAGGGTTGAAGGAAGAGGAGGTTGATTCTAATAAGCCTGAAGAGCTTACTAATTTAGAGCAACACGAGAAAGATCTATCTAATCAAGTTATAGAATATAAAAAATCATTAGATGAACTAAGCGACCAAGCAGATCAGATAAAAGAAGCAGTCCTACATAACAAACAAAGTATAAGTGAAGCACAGATTCACATAAGCTCTTTACAGCAGATGGATGAAGCGGAGGCAGACCCAAAAAAAATTGCAAGCTGGTTAGACTCTATTGGCGCCAATGATAAAGAAAATATATTTACGCATATTAAAATTAAAGATGGATGGGAAACCTCTTTGGGAAATATTTTAGGCTCAAGAATTCATGCTTATCAGTCACTAAGCTTTGATAAAGCAAGTAACAAGCGGCCACCCCATCCTATTACCCTTGTAACATCAGAAAACCCTTTACCTATTCTAGGAAATGAAAAATTAGTGCCAGCACTAAGCGTGGTAGATATAAAAAATAATAAAATAGAGCCCGTAATAAATGAATGGTTTTCATCAATTTATATTGCAGAATCCAGCCTAGCAAAGTCTCAACAAGCATACCTTAAGGCAGGTGAGATAATAATCACTAAGGATGGTGATATTTATGGCAACAATTATCAGATTATAAGCAGCGATATCAATGAGCAAAGCAATCACCTCCAAAGAATGAAAAAGATTGAAGAGTATCAGAATAAATTACCCCGGCTGCTTGATGAGAAAAATAAGCTTGAAGAAAAAAATAGCTTAAACGACGTAAATCATAAAGATAAAAAAATTGAGTTAGCCCATCTCGAATCCAAACAAAAAAATATACAAAACGAATTAAATACTCTCTTACAAAGCTTTAATAAAAAAATAAACCTTATTGAGTTAAATAATAGTAGGGTCGAAGCTATAGAGAGTGATATACAAAACTTAGAATTACAAGCTAAAGCTAATGATGAGAAACTAGATGCCAAAAATATTATTTTAAAAGAGCTAGCTATTGAGATTGAGGATGTAAAAGATAAAAATATCAACCATGAAGATGCAAAAAGAAAATCCCAAATTATCTTTGAAGAAAAAAAATTATCTTTTGAATCTCACGAAAAATTAGAACAAGAAATTGGGTATAACCTTAAGGTACTTGAAAATAAGATAGCCAATATACATGAGAGACAAAAAGACTTAAATAATGAAAAAGATTCTCTTGTTAAGCAGTTAACTGAAGCCAATGATGATGATCATAAAGACGATGTTTCAAGTTTACAAAAAGAATTAAAGCAAAAACTAACCTTTAAAGAGGATGCTGAAAGGGAGTTGGTTTTAGCACGTGAAGATATAACCACCAAAGAAAATATGCTAAGAGAGCTGGAAAGCAAAAGATTAGAATCACAACACACGCTTAATCCTATAAATGAGTCTCTTCAGCAGGCTAGATTGGATGAAAGAGAGGCGAGTGTTGTATTTGAGCAATGCTGCGATGCAACAAACTCATCCAAAATACCTGAAGAAGAAATTGGAGAATCTTTACCTGATAACCTAGGCTTAACTGAGCTGGAGGAATTATTTACAAAAACGACTAGTAGAGTGGAAAGATTAGGGCCCGTTAATATGGCTGCCATATCAGAATTAGAGTCCATTAAAGAGCGGCAAATATATATCCAAAAACAAGTAGAGGACTTGCAGGACGCGTCAAAAACCCTGCATGATGCTATCCTTAAAATCGACAAAGAAACTCGTGAAAAGCTCAAGCTAACTTACGACGAGGTAAATAAAAATTTTAACGAATTCTTCAAGACTCTATTTAATGGTGGTCGAGCCCAATTAGAACTGCTGGGACAAGAAATACTTGATACCGGGCTTCAGGTGGTAGCCCAACCTCCAGGCAAAAAAAATCAAACCATTCACTTACTGTCCGGGGGTGAAAAAGCATTAACAGCGATTGCTCTTGTTTTTGCTCTATTTAAACTTAATCCGTCACCATTTTGTTTGATGGATGAGGTTGATGCGCCCCTTGATGATTCGAATGCACAAAGATTTTGTGACGTAGTTAAAAGCATGTCAAATAAAACGCAATTTTTATTTGTGTCTCACAATAAAATAACTATGGAAATTGCACAGCAATTAATAGGAGTGACAATGCAAGAGCCAGGTGTCTCAAGGATTGTCGAGGTTGATCTTCAAAAACTTCAGTCAATGGAATTGGTGGAATAATTAATTTATGAGCGATGTTCAACTAGCATTATTAATTCTTGGTCTTATTATTATTTTAATAATGATAATTCATAATTGGGCCCAAATTAGGGTGCATAAGCAAAGAAAAGAAAAGCTAAATAATAGCTCCAGTCCTCAATTAAATGAAGAAAATGATCCGTTGTTTAAATCAGCTGAGTTTGACGTTAATGAGAAAAAAAAGGCTGATGACTTTGGTTTAACCAAGGAAGGGTCGGCTAAGGTGATATCCGATAATCTGCCGGATGGTATCTATCCAGAAGTTGAGGCAGTTGCATCTATAGTATGCAAAAAAACATTTAATACGCTTGAAAGCCTATTTATGGAAAAGATTAAAGGGCTTCGCGACGCAAGGCTATATATACGAAACGATAATGATATATGGACCACTAATCTCGCAATAGAGGAGGGCATCAGATTCAATCAAATCCTTATTGTGCAACAACTTGTTTCGCGACAAGGATCGCTTGACAAGGAAGCTATTGCTGATTTTACAAATTATGTGAATGAAGTGGTAAATGCGGTGGATGGGAATTTGTTCTGGTTATTTAATCAAGATATAGCAGTTGAGACAAAAAAACTACATGACTTATGCAAAGAAGTCGATCGCGCAATGAATTTGAAAGTTATCCCGAAAAGTGATTCTGCTTTTCATCCAGCAGCCCTCATGGATTTTTTTAAGAGCCCTAATATTATTAAGGGTGAGGATGGCATTCATAGGCTAGTGAATGCGCAAAATTCTGGGGAAGTAGTGTGCGAATTGCTTAACCTATCAGCCAAGCCACTCGAGTTGAACCATGAGTCATTTATTCAAGGCATTATATTTAAAATGGATGTGCCTAATACACAAAATATTACGCACGCCTTTAACGAAATGATAAAGATGATTAGAGAGGCATGTACAACGCTGAATGGTTCTTTGGTTGATGTGGGAAATAAACCGATGAACGATGACTACATAAGTAGAGTCTATGTCTATCTAAAAAATGTTGAGCAAAAAATGTTGGCAAAAAATATTGCTCCAGGCGGTGAATTAGCCAATAAAATATTTTCGTAATGGAGAATTTGGATACAATTAAAGCACGAATAACTGAGCTAAAGAAAAAAATTACTGAGTACAATTATAATTATTATGTGCTCGATGACCCGAAGATCACCGATGCTGAATTCGATGTTTTATTCAATGAATTACGTGACATTGAAAATAATAATAACAACCTAATAACGCCAGACTCGCCAACACAAAGGGTTGGAGGCGAGTCAAATAAAGCCTTTAAACAGGTAACTCACAAGCGCCCAATGCTCTCCTTAGGGAATGCCTTTGATGAAGATGATTTAATAGCATTTGACAAGCGTATTAAAGATGAACTTGGGATCAACCAAATTGCTTATTCTGCTGAACCCAAGTTTGATGGTTTAGCCGTCAACCTTCGGTTCGTGGATGGAGTATTAGATTTAGCTGCTACCCGAGGAGATGGTAATGTGGGTGAGGATGTAACGCACAATATTAAAACCATTAAATCTATCCCTCTCAAATTATCAGACAAGGCCCCAAAAGGTGTTCTTGAAGTCAGGGGCGAGGTTGTAATGCTAAAAAAAGATTTTTTCAAGCTTAATGAAAAACAGAAAAAAATAAACGAGAAAATATTTGCTAATCCGCGAAACGCAGCAGCTGGAAGTCTAAGGCAGCTCGATCCTGCTATCGCAGCATCCCGACCATTGAGCTTTTATGCCTACAGCATTCATTGCGATAGTCATAAATTAGATTCTCAGCTAGACGGCCTAGATCTTTTAAAAAAGCTAATGATACCCACAACTAATCTTACAAAAAAAGTTTCAGGGGTGTCCGGTTTAATTAACTTTTATGAAGATATTAGCAAAACAAGAGATGCGCTACCATTTGATATTGATGGTGTCGTCTATAAAGTTAATTCATTAAACCTTCAAGACGAGCTAGGTTTCGTTTCTAGAGCCCCTAGGTGGGCAATTGCTCACAAGTTTCCTGCAGAGGAAGCCACAACACAGATTGAGGAGATTGACGTACAAGTTGGTAGGACTGGCTCTATAACACCAGTAGCCAGGCTTAAACCAGTTGAAGTAGCTGGAGTTATAGTGACCAACGCAACACTCCACAATGAAGATGAAATGCAGAGAAAAAATATTCATATTGGAGATTTTGTTGTTGTAAGACGAGCAGGGGACGTTGTTCCTGAAGTAGTGCGCGTACTCAAAGAAAGACGGCCTAAGTCTTCGAGGATATTTTCAATGCCTTCAAACTGTCCTGAGTGCGCATCAAAATTGCAAAAGCTTGAGGGTGATGCAGTATTGAGATGTGAGGCGGGGCTTGAATGCCCTGCACAAAGGAAGCAGGGGATCATGCATTTTTCCTCGCGTAAAGCTATGGATATAGATGGTTTGGGTGGGAAGATTATTGACCAATTAATCAATGAAGGCCTTGTAAAAAACTTTTCAGATTTATATAACCTTAAACTCGAAAATTTATTGGCATTAGATAGGTTTGCTGAGAAGTCAGCAATGAACCTAATTGACGCCATAAATAAGTCGAAGATAACAACACTGGCAAAATTTGTATACGCCCTTGGTATTAGAAATGTTGGGGAGTCGACAGCGCTTGACTTGGCAAAACACCTTGGCTCAATTGATAGCATTATTAATAGCAATGAAGAGGAGCTGCTTAGTATTCACGATATTGGTCCAACTGTAGCCGACTCTATCGTTAACTATTTCTCAGAAGAGGGCAATATTATTGAGATTCAAAATCTTCTGGGTAACGGATTATTACTTGAGAGCATAGACAATGAAGCACCTGTCACTTCTGAACTTCAAGGTCTTATTTTTGTCCTTACAGGAACGCTTACAAGTTTGAAAAGAGATGAAGCTAAGGAAATGATTATGAGACATGGTGGTAAGGTGGTAGCATCGGTTTCCAAGAAAACAGATTATTTAGTAGCAGGAAGTGATGCTGGAAGTAAGCTGGATAAAGCCCAGTCACTCAAGGTTACAGTGATTGGGGAAGAAGAATTAGTAAAATTAGTGAATAAAGGGTCATTATGAAAAAACAATTTACTTTAAGTTTTATATTTATATCATTGTTTTCAAGTAATTTATATGCATACAATATGAATAATAGTTGTGAAGATTTATTAAAAAAGGGTGACAATAAGAACGCGATAATAGCATCGAAAGCTATTGAAAATAAATACGATGCTAGCTTTTGTGGTGCAAAAGCTGAATACAGAGAGAAAAATTATAAAGCGGCCATCGCATTATTTACCAAAAGCATCGAACATGCTGATTTACCATCTGATCAGCTTTTTTCTTTCTTATATAAGGGCATCACGGAAAGAGATACAGGTGATATAACAAAGTCGACAGCAACCTTCACAAAGGGGCTTAATACGGCAGCGCTAGGTAATAGTAAGTATATGCAGATGGAGCGTAAGTTCCTGTATCAATTAGGAAAAAATGCACTTGTTAATAAAAAAGGTGACGATGCGATTGATTACTTTGTAAAGTCATTAACAGTAGCTGCCAACGATGACGAGCGGGGGGAAAGCTTTGAAGGCCTTTCATTGGCTTATTTCGCTGCTGGCAAGGTTGATTCAGCAATTGAGTATGGCGTTAAGGCGTCTACAACGTTTCAAAGGACAGGAAAGCTCGGTGAGTATGCGGATATGCAGGTCACGCTTGCTAACTATGAGGCTGTAAACAAGAACTTTACGAGGGCAATAAGGATACTCACTAAATTAGAGAACTTTGCTAAGACCAACGGTGGTTTGTATTACCAGGCAAAGGCTTTGCTTGAGAAGGCACGTATTTATAAGCTGGAAGGTAACGACGATCTATCCAACCAAGCGAAGAAACAAGGGAAGGCTATAGCAACCGAAATAGGTGCCACTGATTTAATATAGCCTTAGTATATTTAATTTTACATAATATACATTATACGAAGTAATCAACATAAAGGTAATGAAATGGTAAAGAAGAAAAGTAAGGAATTAAAGCCGGTAGATCATACTGAGTTAAACGCATGGAAGAAAGAATTAATCAGTAAACAAACTCACACACCTTTTAAGACCGGCAATCAATCGTCTAAAAAAAGTTGCTGTAAAATGCATACGTTATTTAGATGCGCGCTGGGCACTGTAACCTATTTATTACTTATTGCAGCCCTATTAAAGTATTTAGAAGTATTGCCCTATTAAATACTATCATTGCCCTCTTCTTCTATTATTTAATACTTTCAAAATGACATACTTCTTTCAATATATTATGTTCAAGTGAACCTAGAGTTAAACTTCTAATTTCATTTAACGTGGAACCGTAATAGTTCCAAACTGGAATTTTCTCTGTGATTATTTTTCCCTTGGCCATTGGTTGACTGTAAAAAGTATTACTTAACCAAGTTTGTTTTTCATCCACACAATTAACTTTGTATTCGCTAATATCTGAATAGGTGCCAATTTCAGTTGATTTAAGATAATCGATTAGAATCCAATAATAAACAAATCCGTTATGTTTTTTTATGTTTTCAACATCAACATAAAAGGAACTTCCGCTTTTGTTTTCACTAAGCTTCTTCCAATTGGCAGCAAATCCATTAATAGAAAATAATAAAATTATTGAGAAGAGAGTAATTTTCATACACTCATTCTACTTAATAATTGGAGCAAGACAAATTTCATGTTTTGAATAGAGGATGAAGTTAAAAATTTAGAGGATAAAAAGTAAATGGATGGTGAAGTGAATTTAATTTCACAATCATTGACTCATAAAGTATCGACCAACTTTTATTTGGATTAATTCTACTGTTCGTACCGTTAGCATAAATTTTAAATTAATACATGTAATCATAAAGTTAGTTAAATTTATTAGTTTTTTATAGTATACTTATTGCCCAAACTTTTTTTGGATTCTGAGAAGGATTGCACTTCAACCTCCCTCCATAAAACTTTAACTTTTATGCGAGACGTAAAGGGTGTGCGAAAAAAACAATTTTTTTAATACTTACCTCTACCTTGTAATTTTTATACTTGGCTTCGCCATGGCTCCCTTCGCTGTTGCCGATGAGGTGTCTTGCTCCGCCGATTCTACTGCTATCAACTGCGGGCTGACTATTGACGGCGCTGATACGGCTACCATAAATGCTGACGTTACGGTGAGTTCAGGGGATGCCGCCATATATCTCACCACTGATAATAATACAATTAATATGACCGGGGATGTCCTTACCAGTGGCACTAGTGTCGAGGGTATTCAATTTAGTGGGACTGCTGACTCCAATGCCATCACGCTGAATGGTGACATCACCACCACGTGTGCCTCAGGCACTGGGAGCAATTGTTTTGGGATAAATTTAGCGGGTTCCTCCAATACCTTGACGATGATAGGCGATGTGGATGTCGCCGGCAGCACTGCAAGGGGTTTATGGGTAAATGGTAACGGCCATAATGTATCTCTCACAGGTGACATAACATCATCTAACGACGCTGGCATCCTTTTTTACGGCGATAATAATACCGTAACCACAGAGGGAGATATTCTTGCTGGTGCCAAAGGCATAGATCACCACTCTGCTACCGGCAATACCATCAGACATACCGGTAATATCACTACCAGGGCAGTTAATGGCTATGGTGCAAAGTCTGCTGATGATAATACGATGACCATCATTGGGAATATCATTACCACAAACGATAGTAATCGTGGCTTTGAGAATGAAGGTAATGCCAACACCACCACCACCATTACCGGTAATATTAGTGGGTCAGGTCAATACGGCTACCAAATTTATTCGAATGGGTCTGCTACCGGTACTACGACTACTGTAAATGGTAATCTTATTGGAAGCGGAAATGCGACCGATAACATGCGCTTATCAACTGACGGCAATACCTATATTATTACTGGTAATCTCTCCCAAACCAATACCAGCGGGGTAAGCGCACAGAATCTAGAGGCTATTAATTTGGATAGTAACGTTATAACTATTACTGGGGATATAAGTAACAGTACTACGGGTAGTGAAGGGAGGGGTATTTATTTACACAATAGTGGGGAAAACGGGGGAAATACCATCACGGTAACCGGGGATATAAGTACCGTGAAAGAAAGTCTTTTGTATAACGGAAGCAACACTAATAAAAATACATCAGTGTATACAGGGAATATCAGTAGCTCAACTAAAGAAGCGGTATATTTTAATCAGTCCGATAGTAACACTACGACGATTACTGGCAACATTACCAGCTCAGCTAGTACTGGTATACGATTTTATAACGGGGCAAACTCCAATACCACCACTGTGACCGGGAATATTTTAGCTAGTGAGGGTCTACAAATTAATGACAATAGTGACAGTAACACCACCACCATCACGGGTAACATAGACGCTACTACAGATGGCTTATATATACGTACGGCTGACTTTAATATCACAAACATCACGGGTAATATTACAGCTGGTAGTGAGGGTATGTATGTGTCATCCAGTGATTCGAACGTTTTCAATTACACCGGTACGATGGCAGCTGATGCGGATGCTATCTATTTGCATGCTGCCGACTCCAATACCTTCAACTTGAGCGGTGCTATTTCCACTGATGGTAGCTCAAAACATGGGGCTAGCCTTAATGGTGGCTCGGTTAATAATACTTTTAATTTAGCAAGTGGGGGAAACATCACTGCCACAGGATCCTCTTCTTCGGGTATCAAGCTAGTCTCTTCCAGTTCCTTAACCGCATTAACTAACCTCGGTACTATTTCAGGGACTGATTATGGAATTAATGTTTCTAGTAGTACCATTGCCACCATTAATAATCTCCAAAGTGGCCTTACCTATAATGGGGTGGTACCAAGTAATTACAACATTATCATCCGAGAATATGGTGCAGAATATGGTAAAACTACCTTTTCTGGGGTTTCCGGTGCCATGGCTTTCGGTATCGACTTAACTAATTCCGGTACTGGTATTGGTGATAAGACCTATGAAGATGTCTTGACGGGTATTGCTGCTAGTGGCGTATTAAGTGCCACGACCGGGTCGAGTGGTGGGGCTTCATGGTCGCTAGCCCATGATGGCACCAACTGGGATTTGACGATTAGTGGTGCGCT
>CAZGLD010000023.1:0-12602 GCA_964526705.1 uncultured Methylobacillus sp. | reverse complement strand
CACTACTGTTATTGCCATTCACATCACTGTAACGACCCCCGACCGAGAAACACCCACCGTCCTGATCAAACAAACCACAGTCATAGGTATTCAGGTTGGCATAGTTGGTCGACATCGCGTAACCTGAGAATTGAGAGGCGATGGATTGACTGGTGGTCTGGATAGCAGCCAAGGTATTTAAAGCAGATGGGGCATAAGCATCAAATGCTCCCACATTAAGATCCCACGTATTATCTGAATCAGCATCGGTAAGTGTCCAAGCATAGGTGCCATCGGTTCCACTGAATGTTCCAGATGTTCCGGATGCTATTGAACTTGAACTCATGTCTTGAAGCACTGCTGTGTAAGTTGTTCCTGATATTAGGGTTGAAGTGGAGTGGATACCAAAATTAGTTGTTCCTGATTCACTAAATCCATAAATTTGACCATAGTGTGAGGCGCTGGTGACAATAATATTGTAATTGGTTGGTAAAACAAAATTTACATATAGTTTAGTTTTTTGCGGGGTAGATGAGTCACCACCCTGTCCATTATTAAAAGTAGTAGTTGTCCCACCCAAATTAGCTAATCCTCCTTTACCTGACCATGCCCCTAAGATATAACCTGTGTTGGTGAGTGTGGTGATCGTGCCAGCATTATAAACCCCAAATTGACCGTTAGCAGTGGTGATTGCACCGGTATTGGTAAAATTAGTAATCGTTGCTCTGGTAAACATAACATCATAACTACTAGATCCACTATAAGTAATAGTGCCATTATTGGTAAAATTTGTAACATCATATGATGCGCTATTAATTATTACTCCATATGAAGATGAGGTTCCTACAGTTGCATTATTTGTCCAAGAATCAACCGCTGCTGAAAAAGTTGCCTTATCACAATTCGCACTAATAACTGCTCCATCAGAAACGCTACACGCACCTGCTTTTGCTGTCGGACTAAAAATAATTAAAGCGATTAAAATTCCTGTAAATCGGATGATTTTCTTTTGTTTATTACTTTTCTCTACCAATTCCTTAGAAATATTTAGACAATAAATGGGAGAGTGATGCTTGTGAATTGCATCACGAAATACATCCCCTTGATAACTTAAGGTTGAAATCATTAAAAAATTTTACACTTTGCTTCAATAGTGTGCAAATAAGAAGCATTGTGATTTTTTACTTGGAATGTTTGGTGGTATTAATTTTTTTTCTTTAAAAAAATCAAATTTATACTCAAAATGACAGCTATAACCTTTTGGATTTTTTTTTGAGATATTTCTGGTGTAATTCTTTTGCCAAATAAAAGGCAGCAGAACGCTTATGAAAAATTGGCGTCCCCAAGGGGATTCGAACCCCTGTTGCCGCCGTGAAAGGGCAGTGTCCTAGGCCTCTAGACGATGGGGACGTGCTAGATGAGCGATATTCTACTATAAAAAATTGTTATTTATATAAAATTTATTTGTTTGTTTTAGAATTTTTTGTTTGCACACGTATAAGTTGTGTACTAATATATTTAAAAAATAGTAAAATTATAGCCATATTGGAAGCTAGTTTCCAAATGTTATGAAGGAATCTATTCTTGAGTATTCGTACTGCATACGCAATACTGCTTTGCACATCATTCGAGAAAAAGTTTGATGAGGAGGCTACGCCTGAAAACTTTATCCGTAAATACACTGATGCTAGCAATGATTCTGTTTCTTATGAAACGGTGAGAAAGTGGCTAAAAGGAATTAACACACCAAATTTTGTACGAATGTGCTCCATTGCTATTTGGTTGGATATGGATGTTAATGCCTTTCTCGACCAACACAGAGAATTCAACTTCCTATAGACCTGTACCTATTCTAAAACTTAAGTTGAAGATCTTCTCATCAATTCTTTTACTATCTTTAGGCTTGTAAAAGGAAAAAATGATGGTATCAAAGCATGTACGATAGATGTTATTCCTGCATAAATTAGTAACCAGCCGGCAAGAAAAGCAAAACTAAAATGTTCCCAATATGTTTTTCCAGATTCACTCAAGTGTTTTTTGAACATAATATCCCCAATTAAGTTTTTGTTTATTATTTTAAATTATTTTTTTGTTAAAACTTCTAGAATGGCAATGACTGATTGATTGACATTAGACTGGGTATAACCGCCCTCAAGCATGTACATTATTCTCCCATCTGCATATTTTTTTGCTACACCATTCAAAATCGTAGCCACGGATTTATAACCCTCAACAGAATAACTTAGCCCTCCCAATAAATCGTTTTTGTGACCATCAAAACCAGATGAGACTAAAATAAAATCAGGATTAAATTTTGCCATAGCAGGCGATAGCTCGTTTTCGAACGCTTGAATAAGCAAATCATCACCGGAACCCTCGGGAAGCTCAACGTTAAGAGTTGTGCCTTTACCCTCGCCTGATCCAACCTCATTAGACCTACCGGTTCCTGGGTAAAAAGGGTGTTGGTGAACACTAAAATAGAAGACTGATCCGTCACTATAAAAAATATCTTGGGTACCATTACCATGATGTACATCAAAATCTACAATCAGGACACGTTTTAGTCCATATTTTTTTTGTACATACCTGGCTGCAACAGCAACGTTATTAAAAATACAAAAGCCCATACCTCGATCAGCAGTAGCATGGTGTCCTGGCGGTCTCACTAAGGCAAATGCGGATGTAATATCGTTAGCCATTATATGATCTACTCCCTTTATACCTGCTCCGACAGCAATTCTTGAGCCCTCATACGAACCCTTTGAGATTATTACGTCCCCAGTTGATAGGCTGGTGTGCTGACCGTCCTTCAGTCTATTTATCTCAGCGCGTACCAACTTAATATAATCTTCGGAGTGTACCAAGCTCAATTCATCAT
This sequence comes from uncultured Methylobacillus sp., assembly GCA_964526705.1. Classification (GTDB taxonomy): domain Bacteria; phylum Pseudomonadota; class Gammaproteobacteria; order Burkholderiales; family Methylophilaceae; genus BACL14. The sequence continues at coordinate 9,745 of CAZGLD010000023.1, read as the reverse complement.
CACTGGCTTCCTTTGTATCAAGCCAGGTAAGTTTTTTTGATAGTGCACTATTTTCTTTAATAGCTTTCGCTGCTGATCTTATCCGCTCCGGTTTTTCTGGATGACCTTTGCCGGTGTCGTGAGCTAACATTTTTTCACTATATAAAACACCCACTTTATTGTCACCAGCATAAGAGCTGATGGAAATTATGATTAGCAATAAAACAAGAATTTTATGAAAAAACATCGTTTATTTCTTATGTTTATATTGTTGGGAGCAGTAAGCGCGAGTAATGCCAGTGGGTCTGATGGATTCATGCCTCAAATTACTATTTTTCATCCGTTTACGCCACAGGGTGTAACTTCCACGCTTCAATTCTTTTTTCATTAGAAGCTTAAGCTGGTCTTCTTTTAAGCCATAGTTACGGTAGATAGCGTCCAGCGACGTTCTATCCTCCCATGCCATCTCAATGATTCGAGAAATATCTTCTAGTGTGAATTTTTTTTTCATTTTTTATAGATTAATTTCTCTAAAAAAGGTGCCATAAAAAATAGTATAAAACCAGCGATCAATGAGCTAAGCGTTAGAAAGAAAAATAAATTTATGTCTAAGAAGGTAAGTAAAGCAGGGAGCCTACCAGCTGCATAGTTTGCAATAGCGGAGGAAAGAAACCAAAAACCCATCATAAGCGATAGAAGTTTTTTTGGCGATACCCTGGAAACCATTGATAGGCCAATAGGCGACAAACACAGCTCTCCTATTGTGTGTAAAAAGTATACTGCAACCAACCACCATAAACTAATTTTTACATCATAAGACTGGCTGATCATTGTCAGCAGTAAAAACCCTAAACCTAATAATATGAGCCCCAATGACATTTTTCTTGATGTCGACATGCGATATTTACTGCTATCAATATTTAGCCAAAAACTTGCTAAAAATGGTCCAAGGAAAATAATAATGAGAGGATTGATCGATTGAAAACTTGATGCTGGAATAATAACATCACCAATATTCCTATCAATCCTATCGCTAGCGAATAGTGTCAATGTACCTCCTGCTTGCTCAAAGCCCATCCAGAAAAAAATAACAAACAGTGAAAGCACGGAAATATAAACAATACTCTTAATTTCTTGGGTAGGAACGGCCAGTATCAACTTACGTTTTATAAAAATAAAATAAATGGCTATTAATATTATTATAAGGATTATGGTAGTTTGGTATTCACCCATCAAAGTATGTATTTTTAAAAGACTTAATACCAATGGGATATTAATAAATGATATCGTTATCACCAGCCACCAATCTTTTAAAGTTAATAATGATGATGTCTTTGAAAGATCATCCTCAACTATTTGTTTTTGATTCAACGCAAAATGAAATAAACCAATAAACATTCCAACCGCTGCGATAGAAAAACCATAATGCCAGCTGATTGTCTCCCCAACATAACCGATGAGTAAAGGCGCAACAAAAGCTCCTACATTGATTCCTATATAAAAAAAACTGAATCCACCATCTCTCCTTGGGTCGTCCTCTACGTAGAACTTTCCTAATAAACTGCTGATATTAGGTTTAAAAAAACCATTTCCAATAATCAACATACCCAGGGCTAAATTTAACAAAGCAGGGCTCGCCATAAATATGTGACCTAGCATCATGGTTATACCCCCAATTAAGACAGCCTTTTGTTGACCTAAATAACGGTCAGACAAATAGCCTCCAATGATTGGTGTTAGGTAGACCAACCCAGTATAAATAGCATATATATGGATAGCTTCTAACTCAGAATAATTCTGTGATTTTACTAAATACAACACCAGTAAAGCCCGCATCCCATAGTAACTAAATCGCTCCCACATCTCTGTGAAGAATAATGTTCGCAGGCTCTTAGGTTGACTTAAACCGCGATTATTTTTTGGTAACGTTTGTGATTTGCTCATGGATATTGGTTTTTAGCTTTTCTAGACTTAATGGCAATGCTTTGTCAGGAGATGCGAGAACAAAAAAATCTTCAACGCGTTCTCCTAAGGTATTAATCTTGGCATTTTTAATGGAAAAGCCATTATTGCTAATTTCGCTTGCTAATAAGCTTAGCAATCCCTTTTGTTTGTCAGTAATAACCTGAAATTCATATAGATTGTTAAGTTTCTTGGTGTATGTGATCTCTGTTTGAAATTGATGATGTGATGCCTGTCTTGATTTAATAGTTTTCCGAGGTTTTGGATCGGTAGTCTCGTCATTAATTATTTTAGTCAGTGATCTATCGATATGTTCAAAAATTAAATCGTATGAAGTACTAGAATTTTCCTCATTTAAAACACTAAAGACATCCAATACGTAATTATTCTTTGTGGTAAGAATCCTTGCTTGCGTCACATCCAGTTGGTTGTCATTAAGGAAATTGGTTATTTTTAAAAAGAGATTATCTGCATTTTTTGAGTAGACTAAAATTTCCAAGCCATTACCATCTCTTGCATGCCGCGATTTTACTAACGCATTTTTTTTGATATCAAAATTTACCAACACTCTGGCATGCCAGGCAATATCGTGCTCATCAAACTTATAAAGATATTCACTGCCGAGATTAGACCAAATCTTTTGCATTGATTTTGGTGCAACTCCGTATTTAGATAGAATGCTCGCTGCATCAACCTTCCTTTTTTTGATTAATTTCTCAGGAGTCATTGCCCTATTAACAAGGTTAGCTGATGTTGCGTTATATAGATCTTTCAAGAGCGTTGCTTTCCATTGATTCCAAACATGAGGGCTTGTGGCTCTAATATCAGCAACAGTAAGAAGGTAAAGAGCATCAAGCCTGTATTGCGTGCCAATGAAATTAGCAAAGCTCTCAATTACTTTGGGGTCTGACAAATCACTTTTTTGTGCGACCTGAGATAATTGAAGGTGAGATTTTACTAACCAAGATATAAGCTCAGTCTCTTCATTGTGAAAGTTAAAGGTCGCCCCAAAATTCTTTGCTATTTTTGCTCCTTTTTCTGAGTGGTCACCTCCGCGTCCTTTAGCTATGTCATGAAAGATAGCAGAAAAATATAAAAGATATGGCTTATCAAACTTGCGAAATATCTTATGGCATTCAGGAAATTCGTGCTTCAACTTTATATCACGAAACCTACGAATATTTTCAATTACGTTCAGCGTATGCTCGTCTACGGTGTATACATGAAACAAATCATGTTGCATCTGAGCTACAATTTTGCCAAATGCAGGAATATATTTGCCGAGAATATTACATTTATTTAATAGCCGTAAGGATCGGTTGACTTTATTCTTACCATCAAAGATTTGAAAAAAGTCATGACGCATCTTTTTATTGAGCCTTTTATTCTTATTAATTTGACTAGAAGACGAATCAAGCAAGCCTAAAAGATTAGGACCAAAACCAAGAAGGTGCTTGTGCTCCTGAAATACTATAAATGGCTCAAATATATGACTAATAAAACTGGTTTTATGTGTTTTTTTAATTTCTAACAAATTATCGTATTCGTAGAGAGGTAAATTATGCTTGATAGGTATATTTTTATGCTGTAAAGGATCTAATTTTTTAATGATAATTTCATTGAATAAAATGATATAATTTACTGATTTATAATAGCTTTTCATGACTTTTTCGCTTGCTTTCTTATAACCAGTATTTTTGTATCCTAGGTGTTCCGCAAGTCTATTTTGTAAATCAAAAATCAATCTATCCTCAGCATTTTCAGCTAATAAATGTAGTAAGATCCGTCTTTTTCGGACGCGGTTTTGATGAAAGCGTACCGTATTAAATTCATTTTTATCAATAATATTGCTTGAAAGTAGGCCTTTAAAATTATTACCCTTACTTTGGCTAGCAGCTATCCATAGGACCATATGAAGATCTCTTAATCCTCCTGGACTTTCCTTAACGTTGGGTTCTAGCTGATAAGCTGTATCCTTAAATTTCTTATGGCGTTTTTTTTGCTCACTTAATTTTTCAATATAAAACTGTCTTTGATTGATCTCATTTTTAATACAATTTTTAAGTTCAATAAAGTCTTCCTTTGATCCCTTTATAAGCCTTGACTCTAAAAGGTTGGTGGTTGTTTTAATATCTTTGTGAATTTCAAAACGAGTTTCTTTTAATGTCCTCACACTATGCCCAATTTTCATTCCTAAATCCCAGCAAGCCGTTATGAAGGTAGACACTTTTTCGTTCATTACTTTGCTATTGCTGTCTGGTAGTAATATGAGGATATCGATATCGGAATAGGGGAATAACTCCTCACGACCGAAGCCACCTACGGCTATTAAGGAAATTTCGCTCGGAAGCTTAAGGTTTTGCCAAAGAACAATGAGATGCTTATCAATTATCTTTGAGTGTTTTCTGGTATAGGATTGACTGTTATGGGTCTTAAGAAACTTTTCATTGATGTTATTGAAATCTTCTTGATATTTTTTTTTAATTTCTTGAATCATCTATGAACCCCATGGTTGGGGTGTACCCTCTGAGACCGTGAGAACCTCATAACCATCGTTAGTTACAAGAATAGTGTGTTCCCACTGCGCTGATAAGCTTCTATCTTTAGTTACCACCGTCCAGCCATCTGATAGCATTTTAATATCACGTTTTCCGGCGTTTATCATCGGTTCAATTGTAAAGATCATGCCTTCTTTTAATTCAAGACCTTCTCCAGCCGTTCCATAATGAAGGATTTGTGGGTCTTCGTGAAATACCTTCCCGATACCATGACCACAAAATTCTCTTACCACACTAAATCCCTGTTTTTCAGCATAAGTTTGTATAGCAAATCCAATATCTCCCAAATAGTTTCCAGGCTTTACTTGCGCAATACCAAGCCACATTGAATGGTAGGTAATCTCACATAACCTTTTGGCTTGTATAGATGGGTCCCCAATATAAAACATCCTGCTGGTATCCCCATGGTAACCGTCCTTAATGACTGTTACGTCAATATTTACGATATCTCCTTTCTTCAAAATTTTTGACCCAGGTATCCCGTGACATATTTGATTATTTACTGACGTGCAAAGCGATTTGGGGTAGGGGGTATGACCTGGTGGAGCATAATTCAATGGAGCTGGAATGGTTTTTTGCACATTGACCATAAACTCATGACAAAGACTATCAATTTCACCTGTAGTAGCCTCCGGCTTTACGTATGGTGTAATAAAGTCTAAAACCTCAGAGGCTAATTTGCCTGCAATGCGCATTTTTTCAATGTCTGATTTATTTTTAATCGTTATAGTCATGGTGGTTTAAAAAAAGATTTTTTGAGCTCTTATATAATTAATTATGGTATCATAGCCGCTTTTCAAAATAACGAAAAATTTCCATTAAGCCTTTTTAAGGGTGCTACTTATAAAGTTAGTCATTTTTAGGCTTAATGCAGTGATTAACCCTTATAGGAGAAAGTTATGTCCATAACAATGAGACAAATGTTGGAGGCGGGCGTTCATTTCGGACACCAGACCCGTTATTGGAATCCAAAAATGGCACCATTTATTTTTGGTGATAGAAACAAAATACATATAGTAAACCTTGAAAAAACTCTGCCCATGTATATGGAGGCTACCAAGTATGCAAAGACTTTAGCCGCTAATAAAGGTCGTATACTTTTTGTAGGTACAAAAAGGCAGGCAAGGGAAATTATTAAAGAGGAAGCATTGCGAGCAGGTTGCTCTTACGTCAACCATAGATGGCTCGGAGGCATGCTTACTAACTTCAAAACAGTCAAACAGTCAATTAAAAGATTAGTGGAGCTAGAAACTATTTTTGAAGACGGTAGTTTGGATAAAATTACTAAAAAAGAAGCTTTAAACCTTAAAAGAGATTATGAAAAATTAGAACGTTCTATTGGTGGCATTAAAAATATGACCGCACTACCGGATGCTATCTTTGTTGTTGATGTAGGTTTTGAGAGTGGTGCAGTTGTTGAGGCCACGAAACTTGGTATTCCAATAATAGGCGTTGTAGATACCAATAATTCTATAGACAATATTGCTTATGTTATTCCCGGCAATGATGATTCAAGTCGAGCAATTCGCCTTTACGCTAGAGGGATGGCAGATACAATTTTAGAGGGGAAAAATAGCGCTCTTAACGAAGTCGCTAAAATGGTTGCTGAAGAGGAATCTTCAGAAGAAAAACCAGAAGAATAACTTAAACAGAATTTAAGAGGAGTTTAGAAGACAATGGCTGAAATTACTGCAAGTATGGTTATGGCCCTTAGAGGTAAAACAGATGCACCTATGATGGATTGTAAGAAAGCTCTCATAGAAGCTGAGGGTGATGCACAAAGAGCCGAGGAAATATTACGTGTACGATTCGGTAACAAGGCTTCAAAAGCTTCGTCACGGATCGCTGCCGAAGGAGTTGTATCATCATTCATATCATCAGATGGCAAATCAGGAAGTTTGATTGAAATTAATTCTGAGACTGATTTCTGTGCCAAAAATGAAGAGTTTCAAAAATTTGCTATTTCCCTTGCTCAGGCTGTCGTGGAAAATAAGCCATCCACTATTGAGGATTTGGCTCAAATAAATCTAGATGGGCAAACCATTGAAGAGTTACGTACTGGCTTAATAGGCAAGATTGGAGAGAATATTACCCCTAGGAGATTTAATCTTTTAGAGGCTAAAGGTTCTTTATATAGTTACATTCATGGCGCTAAAATTGGCGTTATTTTAGACCTAGAGGGTGGTAATGATATGCTTGGTAAAGATATCGCTATGCATATTGCAGCTGCTAAGCCTAAAGCGATCGACCAGACAGGTGTTGACGCCGAGTTAATCGAAACAGAAAGAAGAGTTGCAATTGAGAAAGCTAAAGAAGCTGGTAAGCCTGACGAAATGTTAGAAAAAATTGCTACGGGAACCGTCAACAAATTCTTAAAAGAAATAACATTGCTCAACCAACCGTTTGTTAAAGATGACAAAGTTTCTATTCAAGATTTGTTATCAAAAAATAATGCAACTATTCATTCTTTTTCCATGTATTCAGTTGGTGAGGGTATTGAAAAGAAACAAGAAGATTTTGCTGCTGAAGTAGCAGCTGCCTCTAAGGTTTAAATATAAAAGTTTTTTAAAAAAGGATTGTTATTTCAATCCTTTTTTTTTAATCAAAAACATATAAAATAACTAAAATAGCTACAAATACAAATTATGGCCAAATCTAAATATAATCGCGTTTTACTTAAACTATCCGGTGAGGCTTTAATGGGACAGGATGCTTTTGGAGTGAATCCAGAGACTATCACAAAGATTGTTAAGGAAATTAAGGTTGCACAAGACCTAGGTGTTGAGGTTGCGGTAGTAATTGGAGGTGGAAATATTTTTAGAGGTGTTGCACTAGGAGCAGCCGGGATGGATAGAGCTACTGCAGATTATATGGGTATGTTAGCAACTGTCATGAATGCGCTTGCGCTGCAAGATGCCATGAAACACGAAGGAGTTGTTAGTCGAGTGCAATCAGCAATTAATATCGAACAGGTCGTTGAGCCTTATATCAGAGGCAAAGCTATAAAGTACCTTGAAGATAAGCGCATAGTAATATTTGCTGCAGGAACTGGAAACCCGTTTTTTACTACCGATACAGCAGCTGCATTAAGAGCGATGGAGATTAATGCTGAAATAATGATTAAAGCAACAAAGGTGGACGGTATTTATTCAGAGGATCCTGTGAAAAATCCTGATGCAACAAAATATAAAAATATAACATTCGACGAGGCCATACAAAAAAACTTAAAGGTTATGGATGCAACTGCCTTTACTTTATGTAGAGATCAAAAATTACCTATTGGTGTTATCGATATCTTTAAGGGGAGTGCATTAAAAAATATTTTAATGGGAGTTGAAGAGGGGACCTTAGTTAATATTTAATATAGGAATTCTAAATGGAAGAAATTAAACAAAATACAAATCATAGAATGCAAAATAGCCTAGAGGCGCTCAAAAATGACCTTTCTAAGATTAGAACAGGAAGAGCACATACGGGTGTTCTTGATCACCTTACCGTAGATTACTACGGTACGCAGACTGCATTAAATCAGGTTGCCGGCGTTACTTTAGGCGATGCCACTACTATTAATATTCAGCCCTATGAAAAGACAATGATAGCTGCCGTAGAAAAAGTTATTAGAGATAGTGATTTAGGACTAAATCCTGCTACTTCTGGGGAGTTGATTCGTGTACCTATGCCCCCTTTAACTGAGGAAAGAAGAAAAGAGCTGATCAAGGTAGTTAAATCAGAGGGTGAAAATACAAAAATAGCGATAAGAAATGTGCGGCGTGACGCCAATGACGCATTAAAGAAGCTCAGTAAAGGTAAAGAAATAAGTGAAGATGATGAGCGTAGAGCTCAAGATGATATTCAAAAAACTACCGATCAATTTATTGCTAATGTTGATCAATTGGTTGAAGCAAAAGAAAAAGATCTTCTAGTTATATAGGTTCTTTTTGTTTAAAATTCTAAAAAAATATTTTTTTAAACCCAAAAAATTACCCCAACATATCGCGGTCATTATGGATGGAAACGGTCGTTGGGCAAAAAAACGTTTTTTACCCCGAATAGCTGGGCATTCTCAAGGACTCCAATCTGCCCAAACTATTGTCAAATTATCGGTACAGCAGAATATAAAGTACCTAACGCTTTTTACCTTTAGCACTGAAAACTGGGACCGTCCTGCTGAGGAAGTGAAAGGTCTTTTAAAGCTTATAGATGAATCTGTAACAAAAGCTAGCGATCAAATATTTAATAATAATATCGTCATTCATTTTCTTGGTGACAACAAGGTTTTCCCAAAAAATTTACAAAAACAACTTAGAAACCTAGAAAAAAAATGTGCTAAAAATAATGGGCTTGTTCTAAATATAGCTTTAAATTATGGTGGTCGAGCAGAAATTGTCAGAGCGGTAAATAAGCTAATAAAGATAAACCAGAAACAAGTGAGTGAGAAAAATATAGCAGATAATTTAGATACGGCTGGTATGCCAAACGTTGACTTACTTATAAGGACGGGTGGTGAAAAAAGGATAAGTAATTTTCTTTTATGGCAAATTGCCTATGCCGAATTATTTTTTATAGATACGCTTTGGCCAGATTTTTCTGAGAAGCATTTTATTGAGGCCTTGGACTGGTATCAAAAAAGACAAAGAAAATTTGGTGGTCTGGTGGATAATACGCATGCTTAGATTACGAATTATCTCTGCAGTAGTAATGATGTCGGTATTCTTACTTTGTTTTTTTGTTCTACCCCCAATATTTTTTAGATTACTTATTTATATTATTACAGCAATTGTGATGGTTGAACTTTACAAATTATTAGAGCATTGTTGGGTTTCAAAAAAAGATCTACAAAAAAAAACTTACATTATTATCACTGTATTGGTCGGTCTTTTCATTTTAACCATATCTGAATTAAATGATTTTAGAGATGATATGTACATTATTATATGTGGTAGTGGCTTGTTTTGTTGGGTCGTTCAAGTTATACCTTGGATTAGTAAAAAAAAATCATTCCAACAAAAGGAGGCCCTAAAAGGTGTTTATTGGAATTGGCAGCAAACAAGACGGTACAAAAGAACAACTTTCTACCCCATTTTCATAATTTTACCCCTAGCTTGCTCTTTTCTTTATCTATTTGCAGAGGTAATGGAAGCTGAACTAGAATACCGGATATGTGCTTTGCACTATTAAGTTCTTTAATTTTTTTTAACACCTCTAGCTCAGTGACTTCCTTGGGGTATCTTATTATTTCTGAATTT
>CAZGLD010000022.1:0-13462 GCA_964526705.1 uncultured Methylobacillus sp. | reverse complement strand
CCATGTTGCCAACCATCTTTAACTGCTTGTGGTTTTAGCCATGTTTTAAGACCTAAGTCTGCAACACCGCCTTGTAATTGATCGTTAGGAATTCTTTTGAAAGAACCACCTTCAACGTTACCACCGTTTACATCTTCGTAAACTGATAGAGCTGAATATAATGGGTTTTCTTTGTTGAAGTCCGCACCGATTAATACTTCTGAATCAGGTCCAGTAGACATAGCTTTCCATGCTAGTGAACCGTCTTCGATGTTGTATGCTGCAATAAAGCAACGAACACCAAATTCAGCACCAGAACAACCAGTCAATACTTTGTCATTGATCACGTGAGGAGCGTTAGTATTAGTAGCGCCAACTTTAGGATCAACGTTTGAAGTAGACCAAACTTTAGCACCTGTTTTTGCGTTTAAAGCAACTAGGTTACCGTCGTTTTGTTGTAGGAAGATTTTACCGTTACCAAAACCAAGACCACGGTTAACGTTATCGCAACATAGAACTGCTTGAACGCTAGGATCTTGTTTTGGGAAGTAAGACCAAACGATTTTTTGATCGTTGTTAAGGTCTAAAGCGTAAACGTTATTTGGGAATGCTGTATGTACATACATCATGTTACCAATAACTAAAGGAGCACCTTCATGACCACGGTTTACACCAGTAGCAAATGTCCATGCAGCTTTAAGGTTTTTAACGTTACCTTTGTTAATTTGAGTAAGCTTAGAGTAAGCTTGGTTATCATGCTGACCACGTGGGTGAGCCCAGTTGTTAGCATTTTTCATAGCTTTTTCTTGATCAGCAGCAGCTGAAGCAACCATTGGCATAGCCATAGTAGCAGCAGCAGCAAAGCCAAGAGCTAATTTGATTTTATTTAATTGCATATAAATCTCCATAGTTTTAACTAAGGGTTTAAAAAAAGCAAACAATCCCCTTAAAGTATTCTTTAAGATAAACTCTTTAGGAATTCAATAAAGCAAATTGATTGTATGCTCGTAGTACAAAAAATTTTGCACTTGAGAAGTACTTTATACCTCCCAAAAATGAATTGCAACACTTTTGTAACAATTTAGTTACAATTTATGATTTATTTTACTTATCAAAAAATAAGTTATTTTTTGCTTTACAATAAGTGAAAATAGTATTGATTAACAATTGAGAGACGTCACGCTTATGGAATCATCATCAAAACCATTATTTCCCGAAATAGAACCTTTTAATCACACTTGGATTAACACTAATGACGGGCACGAAATATATGTTGAGCAATCTGGTAACCCGAACGGCGAGCCAATTATATTTTTGCATGGAGGGCCTGGGGGAGGAACTGGGCCAAAACAAAGACGCTTTTTTGATCCCAACCACTACCATATCATTTTATTTGATCAGAGAGGATGTGGTAAAAGTAAGCCGCTAGGTGAGACTGCAAATAACACAACCAATCACATTATTGATGATATGGAAAGTATACGAAAAACTCTCAAGATTGATGAATGGATTTTATTTGGTGGTTCTTGGGGCAGCTCTCTTGCCCTAGCTTATGCAATTCAATACGAAAATAATACCAAAGGACTCATCTTAAGAGGAGTATTTTTAAGCAGAGAAAAAGAGTTAGAGTGGTTCTTAAATGAAGTCGACCAATTTTTTCCTGAATTACATGCACTTTTAGTAAACCATAAACCTTACATCAATAAAACGAATTTAGTTTCAAGCTATACCAATCTTGTTTTTTCTGACAACAAGGAACAAGCAAGAAAAGCAGCAGTAGCTTGGAATACTTTTGAAGGAAGTATTTTGAAAATGCTACCTGCCTCAGAAAAACCTCATAAAGGTAATCATGATGTTGATATAGACTTAGATTTCGAATTAGCAAGAGCAAAAGTACAACTTCATTATATTAAAAACAATTGCTTTATCGATGGTAAAGAAATGCTTGAAAAAATTAGTACGCTTAAAGATAAACCAGTCATTATTATTCAAGGAAGATACGATATGGTTTGTCCTCCAAAAACAGCATTTGAAGTTGCCCAAGAACTGCCTCAAGCTGAATTAGTAATGGTTCCCGATGCAGGGCACTCAGCATCAGAAGAAGGAACGCTAAATGGACTAATTAAGGCAACAGAAAAATTTAAATCACTTTAAATTTAATCATGAAGTTAATATCCAAAACCTTAATGCAACAACACGAAGGCTTCTTTATTTTGCAAGAGGTTGTGTCTGGTTTTAAACGTCGTAATTTTTTAGCGATCAATGCATCTATTTCTTTCTTTGCCCTATTTGCATTTATTCCACTCATTCTTCTTATCTTATTTTTTTTTAGTCAGTGGCTAAGTAGTTCTTCCCTCGCACTTGAAAAACTTCAAGATATTACTTCTCTTTTGTTGCCAGAAATGAGTGAGCGAGTAATGGGTGAGGTTGGAAATATTTCATCGAAAAAAGCTTCTTGGGGGTTTGTTTGGATTGCTGTGTTATTTCTTGGCTCTACACCGTTGACGTCAGCTTTACGATCAAGCTTTAATAATATTTTTAGCGTAAAAAAAAAGAGTGCTTTTCTAAAAGGTAAACTTTCAGACATCCTAGCTGTAACCGTTATTATGGTTTTATTATTTTTATACACTTTTGTAAATGTATACCTTATTCAAGCAAGTAATATTTTTATAAATTACGTCCCTCTTATTGAGAAAACTTTACTTATATCTATTTTATCTTTTACGTTGTTGGTAGCAGTAGTTTCTTTCTTTTTTAAAATCTTTGTGCCAGTGAGAACTCATTATTTATATATATTCTATGGAGCACTCATTACCAGCTTGGCCTGGTTTATGCTTAGTAATGCATTTGGTTCATTTGCATATGTAAGTGAATATTATGGGGTCTTTTTTGGTGGAATGAGGAGTTTATTCATATCTCTTATTTGGCTTTATTTGAATACTGCAGCTTTATTAATTGGCGCAGAAGTAATTGCAGCATTTCATAAAAAAGAAATTTTACTTATCAAAACTTTATTTACTATCAAAAATATTCATCGGCACCCTATTCATAAAAAACTAATGGAATATTTTGGGCAGCATCTAAAAAAAGATAAAATTATTTATACAATTGGTGATAATGATCAAAAATTATTTTTTGTCATCGAGGGTGAGATTGGCATCGTCGAAAAAGGAAAGGTTATTGAAACAATTCTTGCTGGTCACTACTTTGGCGAGCAATCATTGTTAAACAAAGTTCCTCGTTCAGCCTCTGCATTTGTTATTTCAGATTGGGCAAGAATAATTGTTTTACCAAAAAAAGAAATGCGGCAACTTTTGCAAGAGGATAACCAGATAGCTATGGGATTTTTACATAGAATGGCAAAAAAATTACATACAATTTAATTGGCTGGTTTCATATCAAATGCAATACAAATTCTTTCCTCACTTGATTGAAATGGTATGGTTCTGTGAAATACCGATGATGGGAAAAAAATTACATCGCCGACTTCAGGTAATATAGTTTTTTTTGGGAAGTCCTCATGCATTCTAGGGTAGTCGTCACCATCTGTACTCAGTTCAATTGCCCCCTCATTCGAAGGCTGATCTTGCGAAGGGATTGAAAGATAAACAGCTCCACTTATCCAGCCATCTTCATGGATATGAGAACTCAAGTGACCGCCATTTTGCATTTTTACAAACCATGAACTACTAAATTCTATATTTTTGGGGAACAAGCGCGCAAATTCACAATCATGATGCTTAATATCTAAATAATAATTATGCAAAATATTTATTAAAGCATTTCTTAAGCCTTGAAAAGAGCTTTCTTTCCTTTGAAATAAGTTACCCGAAGACTGCATCCCAGCTGTCAACCTGCTTTGTTTTCTTTGTCCAATATCTGCGTTATTGATATCATTTAGTAAGTTTTTAACAAGGTGAAAATCATTTTCTACTAATTCAGGTATTTTTTTCTTACAAACAAAATCTAATGGTGTTGGGCAAAATGTATATATATCTTGTTCATGAAAATTATGTGCAAAATGTGAGGATAATGTTGCTAAAAAAGGAGAGTTATTTGTGCTCTTAGCTAGGGGTAAAAGTCTTGCTTTGAATGATTTAAAATCTTTTAGCTTATAGAGGCAATAAAGTGAACGTTGTTGATAATCCTCAAATTGTGATTGCTCAAAATATTTAATCGCTTCTTCAAACTTTTTATTATCATATAAAAAAACTGCTAGCTGATAATTTGCTCTAGGATGGTTTGGGTCAATTTTTACAGCCATGTTTAAAAACTCTTTAGCATCCTTGATTTGGCCATCATGCCATAATGCATCCCCGAGATCCGAATAAAGTTCTGGGTCTTTAGCTCCTAATTCAACGGCTTTTCTGTAGTGTTGAATCGCTAACAGTAAGTTACCTTGATTGCGATAAGCACCTGCGAGATTATAATGTCCTTTGGCATCCTCCTTAATGTTTAAAGACTTTTTAAAAAGTTCGATAGCTTTTTCTAGGTTGCCTTCCAATTGTCTTATGGTGCCAATATTAGCAATCGCTTCATAAAAACCAGGCTGAATAGCTAAAGCCTTCTCATAATATTCAGCAGCATCTTTAAATTTAGACTGGCTTTGAAACAAAATCCCTAAGTTAAAGTAGGCCTCGGTAAATTTTGTATTTAATTTGATAGCCTCTTGGTAAAATGGAATAGCTTTTTCAGCTTCATTTAGTGCAAACAACATAGCACCTAAATTAAACTGAAGTTCTGGAATTGAGGGATTGATTTTAATAGCTTGTCTATAAGCATCTGCTGCCTTTTTAAATTGCCCTTCCTGCTCAAGACATACACCCAAAATATTAAATAATAATAATTCTTTAGGAAAAATTTTTATAAGTTTATTTGCTTCACTTATTGCCTGCGCATACAACCCCTTTTGATGCATGATCATTAATTGATTAATTTGTTGTTGCGTTAATTGCTTCATGAATTTCCTATTATATTTTTTAATATTGTAATTTGGTTTGTTTAATTTAGGATTTTAACAAAATTGCATAATTTATATAATCTGCATATGTAATGCTAGAATATCGCTTTTATTTAATCATAAACACTTTATACAATTATATGAATCCTTCACTGCTTAATATTATAGGTGCATCGTTATTTGCTATTGCAATTATCCATACCTTTTCTACGAAATATTTTCTTCATTTAGCGCATATTCATCCGAAGCATTCTGGCATTCTTCATCTTTTAGGAGAAGTTGAAGTAGTATTTGGGTTCTGGGCAATGATTCTAATTTTATTTATGTTTGGAATTAATGGTTCAGAAGCAGCCATTAACTATGTTGATACCAGAAATTATACAGAGCCCATGTTTGTATTCGTTATTATGGTTATTGCGGCCTCTAAACCTATACTAAATCTTGCAGAGAATATTGTTCTAACAGTTGCTAAGTTGGTGCCTGTTAAAACTGAAATAGCTATTTATTTTTTAATGTTGAGTTTAGTCCCATTGCTTGGTTCTTTTATTACTGAGCCTGCAGCGATGACTTTAGCTGCTATGTTGCTTGGAGTGAATTATTTCGGAAAAGAGACAAGCATTCGCTTTAAGTACGCAACCCTAGGTGTATTGTTTGTGAATATCTCCATTGGAGGCACATTGACTCCTTTCGCAGCCCCTCCAGTGCTTATGGTAAGTAGTACATGGAATTGGGATATACACTTTATGCTAACAAACTTTGGCTGGCGCGCTGCCCTAGCAGTGTTAGTAAATACCATTGGCATAGTATGGCTTTTCAAAGACGAATTAAAGCTTATCAAGCTAAAAGAAAAAAATGATGCTATAAAAATGCCAGTTTTAATTACCTTCATTCACATGGCTTTTCTTGTTGGCGTCGTTGTTTTTGCGCATCATCCTGCTGTTTTTATGGCTCTACTCTTATTCTTTCTAGGATTCACCAGTGCTTACAAAAAATATCAAAATGCTCTCATTCTCAAAGAATCTTTATTGGTGGCATTCTTTTTAGCTGGTCTTGTTGTCCTTGGTGGTGTTCAACAGTGGTGGTTAGAGCCTACATTGATGTCTATGAGTTCGGATATGGTTTTCTTTGGCGCTACGACCTTAACCGCTATTACCGATAATGCTGCTCTTACATATCTAGGTTCTTTGGTTGAAGGTCTTTCAGATGAATTCAAAATAGCATTGGTTGCGGGTGCAGTCACCGGTGGTGGCCTTACCGTAATTGCTAATGCGCCAAATCCTGCAGGTATATCTATTCTTAAGAAGCATTTCCCCGAAGAAGCTATTGCTCCTCTTGGTTTATTGATAGGTGCAATCCCACCAACTATTGTTTCAATCATTGCTTTTAGGTTCATTTGATTTATGCAAAATTCTGAACCTCTTCTTTATAACGGCAAAGCACTGCTCAAAGAAAGAAAAAAACAAAAATTGTCAAGAACTGATATTGCTTCTCAACTGACCTTAAGTGAGGAACAAATCAAATCTATTGAAGAAAATATGCGAAGTGGTTTTGCCAATGATCATTTCAGAAAACTTTCTATTAAGCGCTATGCAAAATTATTAGGTTTGTCCGTGGCCAACATTATTCCTGAAGACCCTAGTAAGAATATTGAGCCGACCATCTTAGATGATGTGAAAAAATTTGATTTTAAAAAAAAAATATTTCTACTGCCTATTGCTTTAATTTTTTTATTTCCTTTATTGTTTTTTATATTTAATCAATCCAAAGAGGACCTCTTAGAAAAACCAGTCACTCTTGAAGAAGGTAATGCTATCCTCACCCCACCTCTCGATGAAACGTTGCAAGATGAACTCCCTATTGTATTTGATGAAAAAGATATGCTGTTAGGTGAAGCTAAAATTCCTGCTGAGCAAGTGAGCACTAATAATATTTCGCTTGATTTTATATGTACTATTGATACTGCAGACGGTTTAACAAATTTTTCTACCAAAAATCCTGAAAAGCCCTCTACATACTTTCACTTAATATCTTATGAAGCACAGACCTTTTGTGCTTTAGACTCAAATAATATATTAAAGACTTACAATCTCGCCAAAGGAGAGCGCTTAACCCATAAAGGTATGGCTCCATTCAAAATACAATTAGATCCAAAACGCAGTGAGCTTTATTTTGAAGGGTGGAAAGTACAATTGCAAAATAATGATTTTTTCATCAAACTTAATCCTGGCAAAATTAAAGAGCAAGATTAATCAACGCGTAATAAATCCTCCCACGAAGTAGTATAAGACTGACTTTTATATGACTGCTTTGTCCCCCAAACAGGGTTAAGAGGTTGAGTGCCTAAACGCAGGCTATGCTTATTAAATCTGTTATTTATCTGGTCCATTGCATCGCTTAACAAACCAATTTGCTTATTTTTTACAAACAAAAGATTTTCCTGTGAACTACTTATCTCTGTTAAGTTAGTTAAAATAACACCGCATTTTGTATAGCTAATATTTTTTTTATAAATCTTCCTCAACCCTCTTAGAGCTGCTTTTATAATAACTGTTGTATGATAAGTTGGCGGCTCAATAGCTATAGAAACACTAGCCTTATAACCTCTAACTTTTTTATTGAAAGGATTAGTCGTTACAAAGACAGTTATCATGCCACTTGTAGTATGTTGAGTTCTTGCTTTAAACGCAGCTCGACTAACAAAAGTTGTTACAGCCTCTTTTAAATCACTATACAAAGTTATATTCTTTCCAAAACTTCTAGAACATCTAATTTCTTTTTTTTTCGTCTCATCACATTCCATCATAAAACAAGTAATGCCGTTCAATTCGTAAATAATCCTTTCCATATTGATGCTAAATTTTTTACGCATAAATATTGGATTGGATTTTTTTAAATCTAGCACGGAGCAAACGCCCTTAGCCTGTAACTTTAATGACAGTGCATTACCAACACCCCATAATTGATCCACTGGCAAAGAATTCATAATATTATCCATTTTATCTTTGGCAATATTGGTTGTAATAAAAATTCCCTGCCAATAAGGATCTTTTTTCGCACATCTATTAGCAAGCTTCGCTAACACTTTTGTTGGTCCTATACCTACACAAACTGGCATACGAAGATATCGCCATAGTCTTTCCTTAATTTCCTGCGCAATACCAGATAAATTGTGATGTCCATTCATATCTAAGAAACATTCATCTATGGAATAGACTTCCTGGATATCAGTAAATTCTGATAATAAAGTCATTGCACGATTACTAATGTCAGCATAAAGAGGATAGTTAGAGGAGAGTACCCCTACGCGATGTTTCTTAACAATAGTCATGGCCTTAAATAATGGTTGGCCCATTTTGATACCTAGGTCTTTTGCTTCTTGACTCCGGGAAATAATACATCCGTCGTTGTTACTTAATACAACGATCGGTCTATCACGTAAGCGTGGATTAAAAAGTCTTTCACAGCTTACATAAAAATTATTAACATCTACCAAAGCTATCATGTTTATTTAAATTTTCTAACCGCTCCAGTAATTACTCCCCAAATTTCAAATTCCATATTTTCAGTAATATCGATGTATTTATACTGCTTATTCGCTGGGACTAATCTCGGTTGTGATAAATGCTTTGCTAATGTTTTAACTGTAAATTCACCGTCAATTGAAGCCAATACAATGTCGCCAATGCGTGCTTGTTTAGAACGATCAACAATAACAATATCACCATCATGAATACTGGCATCGATCATTGAGTCGCCCTTAATAGTAATAAAAAAAGTAGCTTCTTTTTGATTAATTAAATATTCGTTTAAGTCTAATTTTTTCTCTACATGATCGTCTGCAGGAGAAGGGAAGCCTGCTGGAACCTTATGAGCAAAAAAAGGTAAAAACTGCTTTGCTAAAATCTTTGCATTAAAGATAGTATCTACATTTTGTAATTGTTGTCGTAGGATGTAACGTTCAATATCTGTTACTTTGCTTGCAGGGACTCGCATGACTTTCGTTGGCTCGCTATACTTTCCTGTACCAACCTTTCGTCCTGCCCCCATCCTAAAACCACCATGTTTTATTTTACTCATTTGATTATTGTAACATTAATCAAAAATTATTCCATAAAATAGTCACTTATAAAATCACAATTTTATATTGACAAGTTTTAATAAAATGGGCAAAGTTAATCAAACGTCGCACTACATATACTACTGGCGTGGATTGTAGTAAAAATATCAATATAATACTTGGAGGATTACATGAATAAAGGTGAACTTATAGAAGCAGTAGCAAGTGCAACTGGCTCCACAAAAGCAGAGGCTGGTCGCGCAATTGATGCAACAGTTGAAGCGGTAACTGGCGCTCTTAAAAAAGGTGACACTGTTACATTGATTGGTTTTGGTACTTTTAAAGTATCTTCAAGAGCAGCACGAACAGGTAGAAATCCACAAACAGGTGCTGAATTAAAAATACCTGCAAGAAACGTTCCTTCCTTTAAAGCTGGTGCAGCACTTAAATCATCAGTAAACTAAAGAATACTTTGTATAAAAAAATAACGCCCGATTAGGCGTTATTTTTTTGCCTGACATCATTACATTCCACAATTCTTACATTTACCTTTGACTGTATTAAATCCTTTTACCGTATCTAACCCTTTAACATTTTTAAAGTCAGCACCATCCACATCAGCATCAGTCAAATTAGCTCCAGTTAAATCAGCTCCAGTTAAATCTGCTTGAATTAATTCTGCACGGTAAAGATTCGTATTACTTAAGTTTGCTTCTCTCAAATTACCAAAGATAAAGCTAGCAATATTCAAATCAGCACCTTGAAAATTGGCCCTAGCAAAATTACCGCCAGAAGAATCAAATTTCATCTGCCCCATGGGTTGGTTGCCAACATCAAGTCCAAATTGGCCTTGAATAACAATAGCTGAGGACATATCAACTTTGCCTAGGGTACCAATGACTCTGGCATTAGTAAGGTTAGCAGACTTGAATATAGTATCTCCAAAGATAGGTTGGAATATGGTTGCCTCAGTCAAATTAGCTCCCGTAAAATTAGTCTCTTCTAACCTGGAAAGATTAAGGTAGGCACGCTGTAGGTTTGCTCCTGCCAAATTAGCTCCACGAAGGTCAGCTCCAAAAAAACTAGTGTTGATCATAATGCAGTGAGTCAAATCTTTACCTTTAAAGTTTAGGTACCCAAGATCTTTGTTTGACAGATCGCAATCAGGATCTTCTAACATATCATTAGCGTCTAGCTGAGTAGTTTTTTGCCTTTCAATATTTGTATTCTTGCTATAAAAACTTATAGCTCTATTTATCATATCGGTTGGATCCTCAACGAAAATAGATTGTGAATTTTTATTGCCAAAACAATATTCTTTCCCCCCGAACTCAGATTTAATGCTGCAATCAGTCTTAAAAAAACTTCCATTAGCTAAGCTTGAAATGCAATATTGTTGAAATTCTTCTGCAACAGTGACAACTGGAAAGATTAAAAATACAAAATAGAGAATATTCCTCATAAACACCCTTGATGACTTAATAATTTTTAGTATAGACTAATTAATAACTAAATAAAAAACTTACATTATTGTTATGACACAACCAACTGTTTTAATTACTGGAGCAAACCGCGGCCTAGGTTTAAAATTTGCTGAGCTTTATGCCCAAAAAAAATTCAATGTTTTAGCAACTTGCAGAACACCTCATAATGCTGATGGTCTGTTAGAACTTGCTGATAAAAATAATCAAATTTCAGTTCTCCCATTAGATGTTGGTATATACGAAGAGGTAGAAAATCTCGCTGAAACCATAAAAGCATCGCCTATTGATATTCTCATTAACAATGCCGGTATTTGGAGGTCAAGCACGCTAGGGTCGATAAATAGGCAAGCTTGGTTGGAAAGCTTTACCATAAATAGTATTGCTCCCTATGAGGTAACGCAGGCCTTGCTGCCCAATATAAAAAAAGGTAGTTTAAAAAAAGTTGTATCTATTACTAGTAAAATGGGAAGCATTGATGATAATACCAGTGGTAGCTCCTACATATATCGCTCTAGTAAATCAGCGTTAAATATGGTTATGCGAAGTTTACAGCATGATCTTAGCTCGTATGGTATTGCAACACTAACCCTCCATCCAGGATGGGTGCAAACTGATATGGGGGGTATGAACGCTTTAATTAACGATGAACAAAGTGTTTCAGGCATGATAAATGTTATCGATAAACTCAACATCGAAAATACTGGACGTTTCATAGATTATGATGGTAAGCCTATCAGTTGGTAATAATGATTTTTATAAAAAAGGAGCCACATTTTTATTAACGCTTGATGAGGATTGGGAAGAGTTAGTCTCTCGAATTGGTCCCTGTACCATGAAGGTTGACCATTCTTTGAAGCCCTATCAAGCATTAATCAAATCAGTAATATATCAACAACTCCATCCAAAAGCAGCAAATTCTATATTAAAAAAATTCCTTGCTTCCTTTAAAGGCTCATTTCCAACTCCGAATGAGTTACCTCATAGTAATCAACAATACAAAGCATGGGGTTTATCAAAAAATAAATATGAAAGTATTTTGGATATTGTCTTAAACGAAAAAAATCAAGCCATTCCAACCTATAAAGATCTTCTTGGTATGAAGAATGAAGATATTATTAATAAATTAATAATGATAAAAGGAGTTGGGAGATGGACCGCGGAAATGTTTCTAATATTTTATTTAGGGCGATTAGATATAATGCCGAGCACAGACTTAGCCTTAAGGCATCAGTATAAAAAATTAAAGTCATTGGACAAAGATATTTCGCCTAAAGATTTAACTTTTGTCGCAGAATCATGGATTCCATTTAGATCAATTGCAGCATGGTATCTATGGAAAGCTTAAATTAATACTTTCTTTTTATAGTCCAAAGCCAAATCCCAGAAAAAGATAAAATAATCAATAATATTGAAATGATATCGAAAAAGATCTTACCCATTTTTTGAAAAATTGCACCGCTATGGAAATCAAGAATAATTTGTTCTAAACTTATTCCATCCCCTACATAATATTTTCTTATCTTTTCTTTATTAATAGCAGTCATAGTTCCACCGCTACTCCATTCCACTTGATTGTTCTGTGCTAATTTCCAAACACCATCAATCGACTCAGCACTCCATATCTTACCCTCATGATCTTGAATGAATATGCCTTCCTCATAGCTTCCAATTTTTTTTATAGTAAATGGCAAGATATCCTCTCGTGTTAACAGGAATCCTTCATTACTGACAACATTTAAGACGGAGTTGCTTGCCAAAATAAAATTATTTTTATTTTCAATAACCCCTACTAAGTCATTCTCTATTGAAAATATTGAGTTATCGTTAAAAAAGACTTCATCGCTAAAACGTGAAAAATTATTTTTACCAATTGTGAATATATTTTCTGGTTCTGGGACAATGAGATTATATTGGCTCAATAACCATGGCCAAGCAACAAAAGTTCTATCTAGTCGTAAACCGATAGAGTGATTAAGAAATATGCCTGTTATTGCAAGATGAACAACAAATATACAAATGCCCAAGCCAACATACCGATGAAGATTTACAATCTTTTTCAGTTTGTTTTTCATTTATTATTTATTTACATACGCATCAAGAATTAATGCAATTTTAGCAATCTTTGTCATTGCCCATACTGATAGGGTAGCGCCGGATACTCCGTCAATATTTCTATCGAGTTTTGCTCCATCGAAGGAAGCACCTTTAAATTGTCTTGTAAATGCTGGGTATTTAATTTCCCAGCCGCGTATTTCTCTAAATATTAATACTTTAGCTTTCTTAATTTTACCGTCACTGATAACTAGCCCAAAAGTAATCGGGTATTCTTTACCTATTTCCTCAAGAATCCAAGCTGTTTGATTATTATTTTGCCAATACTTAATTCTCATTCCCGAGTAGGGATGCCTCAAAACTTTCTCGATAGGCTCTCTTAGGTTCGCTCTTAGAATTAATTTTTTTTTATCAGGTACTTTACCGATAAATACTTCTTTCAGGAAATCTTCTTCGGTCTGATAAACGCCTTTGGCGTTAGTGGGCTGTATAAAACTAAAAAGTCCCATCATTACTAAGAATGACAGGATAAATTTTTTATCTAATGTAATCATTGAAACTTATAAACCTTAAATTTAATAATATTAAATAGTTAAATGAGAATCATTCTCACAGCAATTATTCATTATATGCTTTTTTAATAAAAATTATTAAAATTTACTATCAATATTTTTTCGCGATATCAATTGGACAGCGTATTTCAATTCATCGTTCCAAGGATTATCTTTTTTTTGCATTTCGCTTAATAGCCAAATTAAGTAATCTTTGTCCATATTAGTCACTACTTCTTCCTCCACATCAAAATTTATCCAAAAAAACATACCTTTCCCTTTCAAAAATTTAAAATTTAAAAGAATTTAAATTTTTTTAAATTTAAAAATTACAGAGGGGAGATAGGAGAGCAACTCCCCTCTATAAAATAGTTGAATA
>CAZGLD010000021.1:0-13889 GCA_964526705.1 uncultured Methylobacillus sp. | reverse complement strand
CATTATATTAAATGTAAAAGTTAATAAAAAACCAATCATAACTCCCATGGAAATAAATATTGTTTTAGAAAAGAAGATTGAAAAAAAACAAATTAAAGTAACACCACCCAAACCAATTATAAAAAAACCAGTAATTAAACCAGTAGAAAAAAAACCAGTAATTAAACCAGTAGAAAAAAAACCAGTAGTTAAACCAGCGGAAACGTTACCTGAAATTCTACCTGTTGAACCGATAAAATTTGAACCAATTATAGAGCCAATGGTGCAGGAAATAATTGATGATCAAGTTGACACAAAAAATATCGTTCCTATCGACATACCAACTATTGTTCCAAATACTAGCATTAGTTTAGATGCGCAAAGAAAAGTAATTGAAAGTTACGGTGCTTTATTGACCCAACATATATCCAACTTTAAAAAGTACCCACGAATAGCTCAGAGACGAGTTTGGGAGGGAGATATTTTACTAGAAATAACATTAAATAAAAACTCTAAAGTTTTGGATATAAAGATAATTAGTGAAAGCAGATATGATGTTTTAAATAAAGAGGCTATTGCAATGATTAAGCGCGCCCAACCTCTCCCAAAGGCTAAAAATATCAACAGTGAAACTTTTAAAGTATTCGTTCCAGTAGCCTTCAAACTTCGATAACTTATTTCCAGGTGTCTCTTAGTGTTACAGTTCTATTGAATAGAATAGACTTTTTTGTACTGTTAGTATCACAAATAAAATAGCCATGACGTTCAAATTGAAATTGATCCATAGGTAATGCTTCAATACAATTTTCTTCAAGAATTACTGGAATATTTTTCTTAGATTCATGATTAATATCATCTAGATAAGACTCTTTATCTTTACCTGGGTGTTCAGCCTTAAATAGTCGATCATATAAATTTACTGAAGCTTTTATACCATGCTTTACCGATACCCAATGAATATTACCTTTTACTTTTATACTATCTGCACCAGGTGTTCCTGATTTGGTATCTGGTAAATATTCACAAAAGACTGTTGTAATATTTCCTTCAACATCTTTTTCAAAGCTTAAACATTTCACAACGTAGCCATAACGGAGCCTTACCTGATTTCCTGGAAATAATCTAAAATATTTTTTGACGGGCTCCTCCATAAAGTCTCCTCGTTCAATCCATAGCTCACGAGCTAATTTTAATTTACGTTTGCCACGCTCACTATCCTGCGGATGATTTGGTGCATAACAATCTTCCTCTCGATCCTTTGGATAATTTGAAATAATCAATTTAATAGGGTCTAGGACAGCCACCCTCCTATCACAATTATGGTTTAGAACTTCTCGCATGGATTCTTCAAGGGTCGAATAATCTATCCAAGAGTCAGCCTTTGAGACGCCTATACGGTCAGTAAATAAACGTAATCCTTCAGGCGTGTAACCACGTCTTTTTGCACCAACCAAAGTAGGCATGCGCGGGTCATCCCATCCATCTACATGTTTACCGTCGACAAGCTCAATCAATCTTCTTTTTGATAACACTAAATAGGTAAGATTTAGCCTAGCAAACTCATATTGTTTTGGTAGGGGATCTAAAAGCAAATTATTTTCTCTTAAACATTCGAGTACCCAGTCATAAAAAGGACGTTGATCTTCAAATTCAAGAGTACAAATTGAGTGTGTTATTCGCTCAAGTGCATCCTCAATCGGGTGAGCAAATGTATACATTGGATAAATGCACCATTTATCACCAGTATGATGATGATGAGCATGTTTTATGCGGTAAATGGCTGGATCACGAAGATTCATATTTGGCGATGCCATATCTATTTTTGCTCGAAGAATCATACTCCCATCTTTATGTTTGCCCTCCCTCATTTCATTAAAAAGATTTAAGTGGTAATCAGCATCATGATCACGCCATGGAGAATTCTTTCCTGGGGAGGTAAGCGTGCCACGGTTATCTTTAATTTCATCGGTACTTTGCTTGTCCACATAAGCATTGCCTGTTGAGATTAACGATGAAGCGGCTTGGAACATAAATTCAAAATAATTACTTGCTTGATATTCGTGTTTCGACCAATCAAACCCTAACCAACGCACGTTGTCTCTAATACTTTGAACGTATTCTTCATTTTCTTTTTCCGGGTTGGTGTCATCAAAGCGAAGATGGCAAATTCCGTTGAAGTCTTGGGCCAACCCAAAATTTAAAAAAATACTTTTGGCATGACCTATATGAAGGTATCCGTTCGGTTCTGGAGGAAAGCGCGTTCTAATTTTAGCCAGATCAAGATTACCTTTCTCATGATGGGCAGAATCTCCGGGTGAACCACCCCACTTTTTATTAGCATATAAATTTTGCGCCAAATTCTTTTCGATAATGGCTCTAATAAAATTAGATGGAGTATTTTCTTTGTTTGATGTATCAGACATATCAAAGCCATTTTACACTGATTGAATGAAATTATTGACTAATAATACCGTGTTATGATTCATATTATTTTTCTAAAAAATCAACATGAGTCATTTATTATTCCCTATCTTATCAGTCATGTCTGATGGTAAATTCCACTCCGGACAAGAAATGGCTAAGCATTTTAATGTTTCTAGGGTGGCGATTTGGCATGCTCTAGCAGGAGCAGAGAAATTAGGTGTAGATGTCTTTTCAGTTAGAGGTAAAGGCTATCGTCTTACCCAACCTCTAATATTAATTGATGAAGATAAGGTAAAAGGTGCTATTGGAGAAATGGCAAACTGGTTTAACGTAAAAGTATTGGATGTTATTGATTCAACCAACAACTACCTAAAACAAGAAACTGTACATGGATATCCTCATGCCTCATGCGTGGTTGCTAATATTCAAACAGACGGTAAGGGCAGAAGAGGCCGTCAGTGGCAATCTGCGTTAGGAGAGAATCTTACCTTTTCTTTTCTCTGGCGCTTCACTCATGGTGCAGCAGCATTATCTGGACTGAGCTTGGTGGTGGGTATTGCATTAATTCGAAGTCTAAAAAAAATTAATATCAATCAAGCTTTACTCAAATGGCCTAACGATATCCTGATTCGCGAGGATGGTTTGTATAAAAAACTTGCTGGGATATTAATTGAGTTACAAGGTGATATGGACGGTCAAAGCGCAGCTATTATTGGGGTGGGTATCAATCTTAATCTTTCAAAAAAACAAGTTGCTAAGATCGATCAGCCGGCTACCTGCATTAGCGAATGGTTAGACGAAGAAGTGGATCCGAATGATTTTCTTGCCATTATTATAAAAGATTTAGCTGAGGTTCTAGCTATTTTTGAGGTATCTGGTTTTAGTAACTTAAAAGATGAGTGGTTAAGTTATGATGCTTTTCATAATCAAGTCATTACCATTTCAACAGGTGATGGGAATAGGATTCAAGGACGTTCTCAGGGAGTAAATGATGCTGGATCATTGGAGGTTGTAACCGACAACGGAGTTAAGACCTATGCATCGGGAGAGGTTACAGTAAGGAGCGATGAATAGTGTATCTGCTTATTGATATTGGAAACACGCGTATTAAATGGCAATATTGCAATGAAAATAAAATATTACTTACTGGTGATATGTTAGTGGAAGATTTTATGGATATTGATTTTTCAGATATTCAGTCTGTTGAGAAAATTCTAGTATCAAATGTAAATCACAAAATTATTTTAGATAAAATTAAGTCAAGTTTAGTAAAATTTAAGAGTCCTTTGATTGAGGTTAATGCGCAATCTAATAGGATTATGATTAATGACTATCAAGATAATTCTCAATTAGGTGTAGATCGTTGGCTTACAGCATTAGGGGCTTGGAAGCGTTATGGAAAGCCATTATTGGTAATAAATGCTGGTACTGCTATTACCATTGATTTGCTCGAGTTGGATAAGAGTAGAAAACCGCATTTCAAGGGAGGAATGATTTTACCCGGTGTAGCAATTAGCCTTGCTGTTTTAAATAATAGTACAAACTTGATAGATACGAAGCTAGGAATAAGCTCTTTCCCAAGCTTAAACACTACCGACGCAGTGACTACGGGAATATTCACAAGTGTTCAAGGGGCTGTCAATTTGGTGTGTAAACAATTTCCGTCTGCATTACCTATCTTATTGACTGGTGGTGATGCTCAATTGATTTATGAGCAAGCTGAAAAGGACTGGAAATTGCGTATCAAAGTGGAGAACGGTTTAATTTTTGAAGGCTTACGAACTTATATAGATTAAAATAATGTGAGTATAAATCCTATTAGACCACCAATAATTATTGCAACTAAAAATATTTTAAGAAGTTTTAAGAATCTTGCCATAGTAAAATTAACGTTTCTTAATATATAAATCAGTTATTGTGCCTTCTTTAATTTCAGAGGCCATTGCCACTGATTCGGAAAGAGTTGGGTGTGGGTGAATCGACAACCCAATATCATTTGCATCAGCCCCCATCTCAATAGATAAAACAGTTTCAGCAATCAATTCTCCAGCATTTGTTCCCACAATACCTGCCCCAATAATGCGGTTAGTTTTTTTGTCGAAAATTAGCTTAGTTAGACCCTCTGTTCGATTTGTAGCTATTGCCCTCCCACTTGCTGCCCAAGGAAATACTGCTTTTTCTATTTCTATATCATTTGTTCGTGCCTCTTCTTCGGTAATACCTGCCCAAGCTATTTCTGGGTCGGTATAAGCAACGGAAGGAATAGTTAAAGCTTGGAATTCTACCTTTTCGCCAGCTATTACCTCTGCTGCAATTTTTCCTTCATGAGTGGCTTTGTGCGCTAACATGGGTTGACCGACAATATCTCCAATAGCAAAGATATGATTAATATTAGTACGCATTTGTTTGTCAGTAGCAATAAAGCCATGGCTATCAACATTTATTCCTGCTTTATCGGCATCAATATTATGCCCATTTGGCTTTCTGCCAACAGATACAAGTACTCGGTCAAACATTAATTCTTTAGGCACTTCTGGCCCTTCAAAATGCACAAGTACACCTTCTTTTTTGGCTTCTAGTTTAGTGACTTTAGTGCCCAACCAAATATTTTCAAATCGCTTACTCATTCGCTTATGAAGTGGTCTTACTATATCCCGGTCACATCCTTGGATTAAGCCATCAGTAAGCTCTACTATTGAGACTGAGCTTCCTAAAGCATCATAGACAGTGCCCATTTCAAGACCAATAATCCCTCCGCCTATTATAAGAAGTTTGTCTGGTATATCGTTGAGCTCCAACGCCCCTGTTGAGTCCATAATCCGATCATCATCTGGAGTGTTTGGGATTTTTGTAGGTTGTGAACCTGCGGCAATGATAGCTGACTGAAATTGTATTGTTTTTTTTGAACCGTCTTGATTTAATACAGATATCTGATTAGGTGTTACAAATTTTCCAATACCCTCAACGATATCTACCGCTCTTTGTTTAGCCATTTGGGATAGGCCCATGGTTAATTTTTTAACCACTTTATTGGATTTCCAATCACGAAGTTCCTCTAAATTAATTTCAGGTTTCGAAAAAGTAACACCATGTGAAGAGGTGTCCTCGGCATCTGTTATTACTTTTGCTGTATGTAAGAGCGCTTTGGATGGTATGCATCCAACATTGAGGCAAACTCCACCGATAGTTGAGTATCTCTCTATTAAAATAACCGATTTACCAAGATCAGCCGCCCTAAACGCAGCGGTATAGCCACCAGGACCCGAACCAAGCACAACCACATCACAGGATAGATCAGCTTTTAAATTACTGTCGGTGTTTAGGGTTGATTGTGACTGTTTAAGATTTTCTTTTTTGATCGTTTCAGGGGGTGTATTAGGTACTTTTTCTTGCGAAGCCTTCATACTCTCAGTTTCAATAATTAAAGAACCTTGCTTGACCTTATCCCCAACTTTAATAAGAATTTTTTTAACAATCCCATTGGTTGGAGACGGAATATCCATCGAAGCTTTATCTGACTCAACGGTTATTAATGGATCTTCCTGGCTAATTTCATCACCAATATTGACTAAAATATCAATAACATCAACGCTATCGAAGTTTCCAATATCAGGTATTTCTACTGTAAAAGAATTGGCCATATAATCAGAGCAACAATCTTCGTACATCGGAAAGCATCGATCTAAGATGCGTGGTGAATCTTGCACCATCGGCTCCATCTACTACGCGATGATCATACGATAATGACAGCGGAAGGATAAGTCGTGGTTCAAAATCTTTTTTATCTTTATTATAAACTGGTTGCATAGATGACTTTGATACACCCAGTATGGCGACTTCAGGACAATTAATGATGGGGGTGAATTTTGTACCACCGATGCCACCAAGGCTAGATATAGTAAAACAACCACCTTGCATATCATCTATTTTTAATTTACGCTCACGCGCTTTAGATGAAAGATTTCCAAGGTCTTGGGCGATATCTAAAACATCTTTTCTGTAGACATCTTTGACAACAGGGACCACTAAACCATCAGGAGTATCACAGGCAAATCCAATGTTATAGTAATTTTTCATCACTATATTTTCTCCATCTGATGAGATAGAGCTATTAAATACTGGGTAGGCTCTGAGAGCATTAACACAGGCTTTCATCATAAATGCCAGTAAGGTTAATTTCACTCCTTTCTTCTCTGCTTCCTTTTGCATAGACTTTCTAAATGCCTCAAGATCCGTAATATCTGCATCATCAAACTGAGTTACATGCGGAGCTGTAACCCAATTACGATGAAGGTTAGCCCCTGATATTTTTTTAATTTTTGAGAGAGGTTTAGTTTCAATTTCTCCAAACTTTGTAAAATCAATATCTGGCATTGGGATAGGGGCAAAATGACTACCCATATCATCTGACCTAGGTTTAGTAAGCTCAGCCTTAACGTATAACTCTACGTCTTCTATCAATATTCTATTTTTAGGTGCTGAGCCCTTGACGTGATTAAGGTTGACACCAAGATTTCGTGCAAACTTTCTCACAGAAGGAGAGGCATGATTTTCTTTGCCACTCTGGATTAATACACTTTCACCTATCGGGAGAGGTTTATTAGTTGGCTTTACTTTGGCTGGGGGCTCAGCAACAGGCCTAGTCGGCTCAGGCATAACCTTGTCAACTATCTCTTTGATTTCATCCTTTGGAGCTGGCTCACTATTTTTTACTTTATTTTCGTTTAATGTTTTTTCTATGACCGCTACTAAGCTTCCTTCTTTTACTTTGTCACCAATCTTAACTTTGATTTCCTTGATAGTTCCAGAAAATGGTGCTGGAATATCCATTGACGCTTTATCAGATTCAACGGTTAATAAAGGATCATCGTGATTAATAGCATCACCAATATTCATTAAAATCTCAATAACATCAACACTGTCGAAGTTACCGATATCAGGTATTAAAATTTCTTCAGTAGCCATATAATCTCTTACACATTCATTGGGTTAGGTTTATTGCCATCAAGCTGATATTTTTTGATTGCTTTTAACAAGATCGATGAATCAATTTTTTTGGTATTTACTAATTCAGTTAATGCTGCAATAACAATATAATACCTATCTACCTCAAAAAAACTTCTCAAAGCCTCTCTACTATCTGATCTTCCATAACCATCCGTTCCAAGGGCTATAAACTTATTAGGTAGGAATCTTGCAATTTGCTCTGGGAACGATTTCATATAGTCAGTAGATGCAATAATTGGACTGTCTGTGTCGATAATAGCAGACTCGATATGCGATATTTTTTGCCCTTTATCGGGATTTAATCTATTCCATCTCTCAATATCGAGAGCATTTTTTCTGAGTTCGTTGAAGCTGGTAACACTAAAGACATTTGCAGCAATCTTAAAATCTGATTCTAAAATACTAGCCGCTTCGATTACTTCACGAAGTATCACTCCACTTCCCATAAGCTGAATTGTAGGTCCTTTCACTGTCGATTTTGAGTACAAGTAAATTCCGTCAATGATACCTTGTTGCGCGCCTTTGGGCATATCTGGATGAGTATAGTTTTCATTCATTACTGTGATATAAAAGTAGACATCCTCCTGGTTTTCTATCATTCTTTCTAGTCCATTTTGAATAATGACTGCTAACTCATAAGCAAAGCAAGGGTCATAAGCTACGCAGTTGGGAATTGTTGCAGCTAATAGATGGCTGTGCCCATCCTCATGTTGAAGCCCCTCACCATTAAGAGTGGTTCTCCCTGCTGTAGCCCCTAGTAAAAAACCTCTAGCACGTGAATCACCTGCTGCCCAGGCTAAGTCGCCAATCCTTTGAAATCCAAACATGGAGTAAAAAATATAAAAAGGAATAGTCTGTATGTTTGAGTTGCTATAGGAGGTTGCTGATGCTATCCATGATGAAAATGAGCCAGCTTCATTAATGCCTTCCTCCAAAATCTGCCCATCTTTTTGTTCCTTGTAAAACATCACCTGATCAGAATCTTGAGGTTCGTAGAGTTGACCTATTGACGAGTAGATACCTAGCTGCCTAAACATTCCCTCCATACCAAATGTCCGAGCTTCATCAGGAACAATTGGAACAATATACTTACCTAGTTCTTTATCACGAACCAAGGTGCTAAGTATTCTCACAAAAGCCATCGTAGTTGATATTTCTCGCTCACCTGAGCTGGTAGTAACGTTCGCAAACGCACTTATATTTGGTATTTTAAGTGCTTTAGATTTTTTACGACGGGCGGGTAAAAAACCACCCAGCTCTTTACGTCTTTCCATCATATATTCTATTTCTGGAGAGTCCTCAGCTGGCTTGTAAAAAGACAAATCCTCTACCTCTTTGTCACTTATTGGAAGATCAAATCGAGTTCTAAAGGCTTTTAACGATTCTATATCCATACTCTTTTGCTGATGGGTAATATTTTGCCCTTCACCTGCATCGCCCATACCGTAGCCTTTAACTGTTTTTGCTAAGATAATAGATGGTTGGCCTTTATGTGCTGCGGCTGCCGCATATGCAGCATAAACTTTATGAGGATCATGCCCTCCTCGATTAAGGCGCCATATATCATCATCAGACATTGCTGAGACCATTTCACGAAGCTCTGGATACTTACCAAAGAAGTGCTCGCGCGTATATGCACCACCCTTAGCTTTACAGTTTTGATATTCACCATCAACACATTCTTCCATACGTTTTTTAAGAATTCCATCTTTATCCATATTAAGAAGTGGGTCCCAATAAGACCCCCATATAACTTTCAGTACATTCCATCCCGAACCACGAAAATTTGACTCCAGCTCTTGTATGATTTTTCCATTTCCTCGAACCGGCCCATCAAGCCTTTGTAAATTACAGTTAATAACAAAAATAAGGTTATCTAATTTTTCTCTTGCTGCTAATGATATGGCACCTTGTGACTCTGGCTCATCCATTTCTCCGTCACCGCAGAATACCCAGACCTTTCTATCAGAGGTATCCGCTATACCTCTATCATGAAGATACTTAAGGTAGCGTGCTTGGTAAATACCCATTATTGGCCCAAGACCCATGGAAACAGTTGGGAATTGCCAAAAATCAGGCATAAGCCAAGGATGAGGATAGCTTGAAAGCCCTTGCCCACCTGACTCCATTCTAAAATTATTTAATTGCTCTTCATTAACCCTGCCTTCCAAGAAGGCTCGTGCATATATACCAGGGGAAGAATGTCCTTGAAAGTAAACTAAGTCCCCATCAAAATCATCATTCGCTGCTCTGAAAAAATGGTTAAATCCGACATCATATAAAGTAGCTGCAGACTGAAAACTTGCAATGTGTCCGCCAATACCAGGTGATTTTTCATTTGCCCTGAGAACAGTCATCACAGCATTCCATCGGATCAGCGCCCTTATTCGGCGCTCCATATCTGGATTGCCAGGATGTCTTTGTTGAAGGTGAGTTGGGATAGTATTTACATAAGAGGTTGTTGCATTATAGGGTAAGTTTGAGCCTGAACGTCTTGCTTGATCAATCATCATTTCTATTAAAAAATGTGCTCTTTCAGTGCCTTCTGCATCAATAACAGAACTCAATGAATCTAACCACTCTTGAGTTTCTTGATTATCTATATCAGGAAATAAATCCATTAAAACCTACCTCTTTAAAATTAATTATGAAATTATTGAAAGAAGACTATGTTGAAAAAGTCATTATAATAGATTTATGACAATTTATTTGGTCAAAAGATCAAGTTTATAAAGAAATATTTATACGATATTAATGTAATCTTCATAAAAATTTATGACACAAGGTGAAAAATTGAAAACTAAAATAGACATTATCAGCAACACACTAAACGAAGCAACACTTAAAAAAACTATGCACCATTTATTCGTAATTGATCCTAATTTAACACAGTACCCTTTTGAAGGGCTATTAAAAAGTAAGATTAAGCGTTTAGGTAAAAAAATCAATGACTTAACAACAACACCTGTCACAACTGAGCTGGAAAGCGGTGCCATCATTAGCTGGATTGCATGCGCAGACGGTGCGAGTACATTCAAAATACATACCCTTATAAGAAAGGGGATAGCAGGAATAGTAAAAGAGAACCCTGCAGAAATATCAATAAGTTTTTTTGGGAATGCTACAAGTGATCAATGGGTAGAATCTGCGGTTTATGTCGTACTCGCAAATTCTCAACCTTTACCCAACTTAAAGAAAGCTTCAAAATACTCGCTACTTAAGAAATTGAGTTTAGTAGGAGTTGCCAAAAGAAGCTTGTCTGATACTGTTGCATTGGTTAATGGTAATACGCTAACAAGACATTTAACAATCACGCCTCCCAATCAATTAACTCCTACACATTACAAAACACATATTAAAAAGTTAGCAAAGCAGCATAAATGGACTTATAAGGAATACAATATGGCCCAATTAAAGAAGATGGGTGCCGGAGCTTTTGTGGCCGTGGGTCAGGGCTCTGAACCGCAAGATGCAGCTATTGTACATTTAAAATATACGAGCAAAGCAGCCAAAAAAACCATTGCATTAGTTGGAAAAGGAATTTGTTTTGATACAGGCGGTCACAACCTAAAACCTGCAAAATATATGAGTGGAATGCATGAGGATATGAATGGATCTGCAGTGGCTTTAGGAATTTTACAAGTGGCTTCAGAATCAAAGTTACCTATCAATATAGACTGTTGGTTAGCCATAGCACAAAACCATATTGGCCCAAAGGCTTACAAACAGAATGACGTAATCGCTGCGCTCAATGGAATGACTATTGAGATTGTTCATACTGATGCAGAGGGAAGAATGGTATTAGCCGACACTCTAACAATGGCTTCAAGAAATAAACCCCATGCCGTCATCGATTTTGCCACCCTTACAGGCTGTATGCATGTCGCAATGGGAGATCGTTACAGTGGTGTTATAAGCAATAAGCCTGAGTTAGCCTGCATGGCTGTTGGGGCAGGAGCAGAGGCAGGGGAGCGGCTAGCATCATTTCCTTATGACGAAGACTATGAGGAAGATTTAGAGAGCCAGATAGCCGATATAAAACAATGTACGTTAGAGGGTGGTCCCGACCATATCCATGCAGCTCGTTTTCTAGGCCGATTTATTGAGAAAGATACACCGTGGCTTCATGTCGATTTATCATCTAGCAACAGAAAAGGTGGATTAGGTGCAATAGGCAGTGATGTAAATGGTTTTGGGGTAAATTTTGGCGTTACAATGCTGCAAAATTTTATTAAGAAGCCCTAAGGTTTCTTTTGTAGTAATTGAAGGTCGTTAATAATTTCAGTCGAATGTATGGCAGGGTTTACTGTTTTGTAGATTCGTTTAACAACTCCTTGCGGATCTATAATAAAGCTTCTTCGCTTAGAAAAATTTATAAATAAAAGATTAAACAAGGCAAAATATTTTTTTGATATTAATCCATCTATATCAGATAAAAGGGGAAAGGGAAGATTATGTTTGGTCTGGAAGTTTTTATGCGATTCAATTTTATCTGTATTTATCCCTATGATTTTAGTATTTAGTGATTTTATTTGGGAATAATCATCTCTAAACAAACAAACTTCTTTGGTACACCCTGGAGTATTATCTTTAGGATAAAAAAAGATAATAAGCCAATGACCCTTAAAATTTTCAAGCGCTGTGTCTTTATTGTTTGAATCCTTTAGTGAAAAGCTAGGGGCTTTTTTATTTAATAAATTATCAATCATTAGTAGTTAAATATTTCAAAGTCTTTTGCAAAAATTTTTTCTATCAAGGTTTTTTCAGCAGTTGAAGGGGCATAATCCTCACTATTACTGGTAACGGTTTTTTCTGTCGGTATATCATGAATACCAATACTATTTAGGTGCGCATC
This sequence comes from uncultured Methylobacillus sp., assembly GCA_964526705.1. GTDB lineage: Bacteria > Pseudomonadota > Gammaproteobacteria > Burkholderiales > Methylophilaceae > BACL14. The sequence continues at coordinate 1,624 of CAZGLD010000021.1, read as the reverse complement.
AATTTTATCTCTCTCTTCAAATTTATAGATATTCTTAACAATTACCTGGTCATCAATCGAATAAATATAGTCATGCTGGTAATAATGATAAGGGGAAAAGCTCCGATTTTGTTTTACACCATCACGAGCAATTTTTTCTGAAAAAATATTTAAAAAGTCGGACAGTGTATTATTTTTGACGTCTTTAAAGTGATGTATTTTACTATACAACCAAAAGGAAACTGCCCAGTGATAGGGATTTCGAACTACCGTAAAGCTATCAATAGAGTCCCAATTATCAGAACCTATGAAGTCTTGCATAAAAAAAGCAGGATTATGTGGCGGCAATAAAAGATGTGTTGTACCCTCAATTACTCCTTTTCCAGGCATTTCCCTTTTACCAAAAGGTATACCAAATTTATCACCTAAAAGGACCTTTATATGAGTTGAAGATGTTCTTGGGACATCGATAAACCATAACTTTTCTTTTAATAGAATGCTATTAAGTTTTTTTTGGTCAGCACCAATAATTAAACCCAATTGGTTTAGATTATGGTTCATCCCCTTTTTTGAATTATTTACAGCAGTTTGAAGATAGTTCATAAGCCTCGTATATTCTAATTTATTTTAATCATAAGTTCATTGCGACGAAAAAAGGGTAGTGTCCATGGTGGATTGTATCTTGCAATTTGAACTCCACCTGAGGGCTTTAATTTTTTTGTATTGATAAATTGATTGAGTAAATTAACTTTTTCTTTGTAGCTCGATTCCCTAACCAGGCCAGAGAAAACAATTACAGCAAATTTTTCTTTAGGGAGTGACGTGATTATAATATTTTTATTATTGGGTTTAGGTAGGGTGTCAAGCGAGAACTCTTTTGGCATTACAAATGATATTGACCACTCATTATCATTTTGCTTAGAAATAATTGGCGCGGTCATAGATATTTTTTTAGATGATAAGTGTGCTGAAACAGGCGCTGTCATACTTATTTTTTTTGATTCGTTGTTTATGGTGTTATTACCAAAAATAAAGTCAGCAAGAGCTTTAAATCCATCGCTTGTAGCATCATCAAAATTACCTCTGGTACTCACATGGGCAATAATACGTGGCGCGTATTCACGTATTTCAAGATTATCTTCTTGAAATAAAACTTCAAATTTGGGTTCTTCAGTAGCCATTGCTTGATTAGTAAAAAGAATAAATAAATATATTGAAAGCTTTAACACCAACTTATCAACTCCATAATAATAATAATAAGTAATATTATCATTTCATAACACTTATTTTCAAAAACTATCTTAAAGCAGTTAAAATAACGTTATTGTTATCCTCTTTTAAAAAGTATTGAATAGTATGAGTGAAAAAAGTAACGAATTACCTGACGCTATGCTCAAAGACAATGAAGCCTGTTGTAGTGACACAAGTTGCTGCCCACCAAAGACCCCAATTACTCGAGATACCCCAAAGATTGGGCGCAATGATCCATGTATTTGTGGCAATGGTAGAAAATTTAAAAAATGTTGTGGAAAAAATGCGTAATAATATTTTTTAAACTGGTTTTTTTGCGCTGCTTTAAAGGGTTTAAGTTTTGCCTTCGTAGCTCAGGGGATAGAGCATCCCCCTCCTAAGGGGAGGGTCGCAC
>CAZGLD010000020.1:0-14725 GCA_964526705.1 uncultured Methylobacillus sp. | reverse complement strand
TCCTACACCTCGACCAGTGCTAAGACGGCTTACTTTAATTACAGTGTGGGGTTTTAATAAACTAGCAAAAAATGTAACTGCCATACTCCTATAGACGAAAAAAGAAATTATTAAATAAAAAAACTACCCCTAATTTGCATATACTCTTTAAAATAGTTAGGTAACTATGTATGTATTCAAGATAAAATAACATTAAAATGGAATAACTATGGAAGATAAACGTTGTTGTGGGAGCGGTACTTGTATAATTAATGATGGGGGCGTTTGTTGGTGCGGACAAAAATGGGATGGTGAAAAAATGATTTCAGCAAATCCAGACATCAAAAAAAATGAAGAAGTCGATAAAAAAGAATTACCAAATGATTAGAGGATATTTTACTGCTATACCCCTATAGTTAGGTTAAGGATAGCCATTTCATTTGCTCACCTATTTACCTAAGGGTAAACTATCAATATGAAAATTGTAAGCTTACTACCCGCAGCTTCTGAAATGTTATGTGATTTAGGTGTAATAGATAATATCAATGCAGTAAGTCATGAGTGTAATTATCCTGAGCTATTAAAAGAAAAAGTCCAAATAACTTCAAGTAATATTCCCAATAATCTCGAGCAGAGGTTAATAGATGATTTAGTATCTGACGCAATTAAAAATAAACTTCCACTTTATAATATTGATACAGATAAGCTTAATAGCATTAATCCAGATCTAATTATTACTCAGGGTTTATGCGATGTCTGTTCAATTTCTAAAAATAAAATTGAAGCAACACTTAAAGATAAAAGGTGCATATTACCCTCTAATACAAAGATTGTTTCCTTGAATGGCACAACCTTTGATGAAATTTGTTCAGATGTTTTGAAGGTAGGAAAAATTGTTAATAGGGAAGATATTGCAAATAATATAGTCGAAAAAGCAAAAAAAACCAAGGTGCAAATGAGTAAGAACAGTACCAATAAAAGTATACTTTTGCTTGAGTGGATTGACCCATATTTTAGTGCGGGCCATTGGATTCCAGAACAAATTGAAATGGCAGGGTTGAAGTCAGCATTAGGAGAAAGAGGTGAAAAATCAAGAAAAATTAGTGCTGATGAAATCATTCAATCAGACCCTGATTTTATTGGATTAATATGTTGTGGTTATAATTTAATTCAGAATAAATCATTTGCAAAACAAGTTTATAACGACAAAAAAATAAATCATTTAACTGCCATCAAGGATGAAAAAGTTTATGCATTTGATTCAGATTCATATTTCAGTAGACCCTCTTTAAGAATATTAGAAGGAGCTAGGCAACTTAGAAATGCAATGATAAAAAATGACAAACAATTTCATTGTAAAAGAGATTGAGCTTACTGTTTTATTTATGTTTGTTTCGATAAAAATGTAAGCGGAATCAGCTGTTCTCAAATCTCTTTTCCTGTAATATTCAAAATTAAAATTTCATAAATAGCTCACAATTGTTCAGGAGGATAATAATGGAAGCATTAAGCTGGGTGAATTATTTCCTACTGTGGTGTGCGGGTTTTGTAGGAAGTGTAATATGGGCAAAAATTTATCAACCCAAAATAGACTATAAATTTTTGGCTATATTAAACATAATTTTAGTTTTTCCAATAGTAATAATTTTTGCTAAATAACCTTAGCAGTGATTCAGATAATAATTGGTGAATGAGTAAGTTATAGTATTATTTTAATTTTAGATATTATTGGATAATAGAGATGACTATCAGAATCGGCGATGAAGCACCTAATTTTCAAATTGATACTACCGAAGGCGAAATCGACTTTCATGATTGGATAGGGGATAGCTGGGCGATTCTTTTCTCCCACCCAAAGGACTTCACACCAGTCTGTACTACTGAATTGGGTTATGTATCCAAACTTAAACCTGACTTCGATAGTCGCAATACCAAGGTTATTGGATTAAGTACTGACTCTGTCGCAGAACACCGAAGCTGGATAGGTGATATTGAGGAGACACAATCGTGCTCCATGAATTTTCCGCTCATAGGAGACGATGCCCTTAAAGTATCCAAGCTGTATGACATGATTCACCCAAATGCAAATCCTGGCCAAAGAACAGCACAAGATAACGCAACCATAAGGTCTGTTTTTATTATTGGACCTGATAAACAAGTCAAAGCCATGCTTATTTACCCAATGAGTGCCGGTAGAAATTTTGATGAGATTCTAAGGTTGTTGGATGCATTACAAATTAATGCTAAACATCAAGTAGCTACCCCTGTTAATTGGAAGCCAGGGGATGATGTGGTGATACCACCAGCGGTATCAGATGAACAAGCTAATGATAAATATCCGGATGGTTACAAAACGCTAAAACCTTATTTAAGATTAGTGAAAACTCCAGAGTGATTCTTATTCATAATGGTTTTAGAGTTTAACTAAGGCGCTAGATAGAGATAATTTACCTTTTTACCTTTGCCTTATCCTCTTTAATTAATTTTCCGTCTTTCCAAAGACCGGTATATTGATTTCTAAATTTATCAGTGAAAGTGCCTCGACCATTCGCTACTCCATCTATAAACTGCCCAGAATATACTGTCCGATCAGGAAACCTTTTTCTTCCTTTTCCGTTTGCAAGCCCATCTTTAAATTCCCCAGAATATTCCGACCCATCCGCTGATTTTAAAATACCTTTCCCTGATGGGTTACCATCCTTGAAATTACCCTTATAGTAATCACCGTTAGTAAAGTTCTTTTTACCTTGGCCATTAGGAAGACCGCTGACAAAGAAACCAGAATAAAGAGATTGGTCCTCAAATTTAAGCGTACCCCTGCCATGCATCAAGTTATCCTTGTAAGTCCCAGAGTATTTAGTAAGTCTTGTGAGGGAGGAAACTGTATTTTTAAGGCTTTCTAGCAAAAATTTCATCTCTTCTTTCGATGTAGGATTTATCGTTAGAAATCTTTCTGCAATATCAATTAGGGGTGATTTAACAAAGTATGAAGTCCCCTTGTTATTTTTTTGCCCATTTACAAACTCTCCGAGATAGAAATCTTCTGTTTCTTTTTCATATTTAATGCCTTCACCATCAGGAGCACCAAACTTCCACTCACCAAAATAAATTATGCCTCGCGCTGCAAAATGAACCATCCCTAGCCCATGCGGTTGCCCATCTTTGAAATCCCCTTTATACACTCCACCATTTTGAACCTTTATTTCTTTTAAAGATTGTGTATTTGACTTCTGATCTTTTTTTGCTAATTTCTCCTCACGTATAATATTTACCGTTGAATCAGGCGCTATTATGCGTCTATCTTCATTGCTTTTATTATATTCGTTGTCTGTATCCAGCTCCTCCCCAATGCGGTTGGTAGCATTAAGATCACTATTATCATCAACTTTATTTTCTATATTTGGCAGGGAAGATTTAGGAGTTAGATCATTATTTTCTGGCGGGGGAGTATTTGTTTCTTTGTCTTCTGCTTCATCCTCTAACGATGCCTTATTGTTTTCATTGGCGGGGCACGCATTGATCTTCGCATCTATTCTTGCTTGATCTAAGTCAATATCATTGTCTATTTTTACACCTTTGATATTGCCATTCCATGTTCCTAGCCAGGGCCATCTAGAGTCGTTATAAGCATTCGCTAACCAATCGTCACTGGACCCATATAATGCACCTGAAGTACCTGGAGGCTGAGGAACTAACACCCAAGTAAGCCCTTTTTTATAAAAATAAATATAACAACGACATTCATTAATAACAAATTCGCCTCTACAACCATTTTTTACCCAATAAGGTAGGCCATTAAACTCACCTTCATATATATAAGTACCAGAGTACCCATCTTTGTGACGCTCTTTTGCTGGCGCAACAGTTCCATCTGGGGCAGTGTAGGCACCATCATAGGTGTCGCCTGTATGCTCAATAATTAATGCTTTAGGAATTTTATTATCGTCAATAGCTCCAGCGTGCGCAGTGAACCATAAAGATAGAGCTAAAAAATAGACAAACCTCATAGAAAACTCTTTTAAGTAATCATTTTAGTTTATCAATATTTAAACTAATAACAACCCTAGCTCTTATCGTTGACTGCAACAATATGATATGCCTTGGCATTATTTAAATAGTTATAGCTTTGTATCTGTTTTGTTATAAACTAATTTAATTACTGGCATACCAAATAAAACATGTACAAAATATTTTTTTTCACTAAAAAATTTATTTTTCCCCTTCTCACAGGATTAATCTTACTGTCGTTTATTACGACAGTTGCTTCATATTTTTACCTTAAATCAAACACAGCCTTTGTCAAAGATCTGATTGAAAAAGAAATGGAGGAGAGGCTAAACTATGATGTGGAAATAGCTACAGTCCAGGCCCAATGGCATTTTACAAATCCAAGCATTGTGGTAAATGGCTTTAAAGTTTTCAATAAAAGCTATGAAAAATCAGTTGCTGCTGACCGTATGGAATTTGATTTTTCTTGGCTTTCCCTTATCAAGTTATCACCGGTTCTCGATAGAGTACAACTTGACCGCCCAATTATGAATATAGTGCGAGATAGTAACGGAATAATTACTATTAATGGCATAGCTCTTCCCACTGGCGGCAGAAATGTAAATCTCGCTAATTGGCTCCTAGATCAGGATGATGTCTTAATTAAAGACGGACAAATAAGCTGGCAGGATTTAACAAGAAGTGATGCGGTTATTCAGCTAAGCAATCTTAACTTCAATTACGGCTCATCTAAGCTACTCTCGTTTATTGGACGACGAGAATTTACTGTGAATACCATGGTTAAACCAGGTTCGGACGAACCGCTTAATTTAAGTGGCTATGTTGATATAAAAAGCATAGAAGATGTAGAAGATTTACAAGGCTATGTTGATGTTGTACTTAATAATTTCGATCTTGCTAAATTTAGACCATGGCTTCAATACCCCGTTGATATTTTGTCAGGTAAGGGGAGCTTAAACGCAAATATCTATTTGAATGATGCCAAGGTAGTTAGCATGGATGGACGCATAAATTTTAAAGATATAACTATCCAATCAAATAAAATTAAAACAAACAAAATCAATAGTTTGAATAGTTATTTTAATGTAAATTATACAGATATTTCCTCTGACATTAAGATGAATAACTTCATCCTTGATGCGGAAGGTGGTTTAAATTTAGATGCGCAAACGTTAAATATGTCTTTCAATTCTTCGGATGAATTAACTGCAATTAAATTTGCAATTAATAAGGTAGATTTAGACTCCATGAGCCAGCTTGCTAGCTTTCTACCTGAAGATTTTAATGACCTAAAAAATCAAGGAACCAGGCTAGCCCCAACCGGAATAATCACTGACGTAATGTTAGATTGGCAGTTAGGGGACAAATTTTTTCAAGGCCTTGATCTTCGTTTGACTGCTGAAAAAATAGGCTTTAAACCAATTAACGATTACCCAGGAATAAAAAATCTATCAGCAGTTTTTGATATATCCGACAACGAGGGGTTGATAAAAATTAGCTCTTCAGACCTGACACTCACTAACAATGACATTTTTAGACAGCCAATTAAATTTAAACAAATAAACGGTGAATTAAGTTGGTTGGATAATATTTACCAACTTAATAATTTTAAAATTATAAATAAAGACTTTGTATCGGACATAGTAGCTACCTATATTTCCTCTGAAAGAAATGATGGAAATATTGATCTTGAGATCAACATACCGAGTGCAGATATTTCACAGCTCACCAATTTTTATCCAAAGTTTATTGGTAAAACAGGCCTGCAGTGGCTAGATACCTCGCTTTTAAAAGGTATTGCAAACAATACTAAAATATCACTAAAGGGTGATTTGCATAATTTCCCGTTTGTGGATGATGTGGGCAATAAGGAGGCAACGCAAGGATTGTTTGAGGTTACGTCAAGCATTAAGGGCAGCACTATTGAATACGGAGCTGGTTGGCCAAACGCAGAAGATTTCGATATTGATGTCAGTGTAGTAGGCTCAAAGATTGAATTTACAAGCAATCAAGGCCACATCTTGAACAATGACATAACATCCTTCACTGCAGTTATTGACGACTTTACCAAAGATAATGCTTCGTTAGATGTAACTTTATTTACTGTTAGTCCTTTAGATAAAATGATAAATGCTATTAACAACAGTCCAGTGAAAAAGACCATGAAAGGAGTTTCCGAGGCTATGCTGGGAAGTGGACCTGGTCAACTGGAGTTGACGCTCAACATCCCTTTAAAGGATTCAGATAGTATGCGTTATATGGGGTCCTACTTATTTGACGGTGCCTCTATGCAGAATAGTACAATCGATCTGCCTTTGCTGAGTGATATAAGGGGGAGGTTGATGTTTAATGAGGATGGTATCTCACTTCAAAAAGGAAATGCAATGTTTATTGACCGCCCTCTAGCCCTGTCATTAAATAATGACGATAGCAAGACTGTAATGAATTTTTCTGGTCTTATTGACGCTAAATCATTAGGGACAGCAATAGGGGATGAGTGGTTAGAAAATTTTGATGGGGAAGCAGAATGGAAGGGAAAATTTACGCTCACTGATAAGACCTCTAATTTGATTTTAACCAGTGATCTTAAGGGTTTATCCATAGAATTCTTACAAGATTTTAATAAGAAAAAAGAAACACCTATACCGTTCAAATTAATAAAGCAAACCTCAGGGTCTGCTGAGGACCAAATTGATATTAGCTATGGAGATCTTATAAACGCACAATTTTTTAGAGATAGCAACAATAGTATCAATCGAGGTTTTATCGGTATAAATACTTTACCAAAAATGCCTGATGAGGGGATTATTTTGAGTGCGAATCTAAATCAGTTTGATAGTGAAAGCCTAAACTTTTTGTTCGAAAAAAATAATCGTGAGGATGATGCAGGAAACATATCAGGCAATTTTCCAATTAAACAAGCTTTATTAAATGTTGATGAGCTTATGATTAAAGGCAATAAGCTAACCAAGGCATTTATAGATTTCATACCTAATGATAATGGGGCAAATATTACAATTGATTCAGAGGAGGTAGAGGGAGAAATTAAATGGTTTCAGTCAGAAAATTTATACCAATTAAAGTTTAAAAAAATGCATCTAGTGAGAAATGATAAAAAGTCGGGAGCAGCAGAAACTTATACGGAAGAAAATATAACAACCGATGAAGAATCAAAACAAAATCATAGTATGAGTAGTATAAATATGGAGGTAGATTCTTTCCGGATCAACGAAAGTGATTACGGTGAGGTGAAGCTTACTGCACATGAAGATTTTGAGGGTTTTGTCTTTGATTCAATTAATATCGATCATGATTCTTATTTACTTAAGGGGAGTGGGTATTGGAAATCTGAAACTTTCCCGGAAAAGACATCGATGCGTTTTGAGTGGGATATTAAGAATGTAGGAACTACGCTGGATAACTTGGGGTATCCAAATCTTATTGAAGATGGATATGCCTCGGTGATTGGGCTCATAACGTGGGATGACGGACCAGCCAATTTTAATGCGGAGGATTTTTATGGAAACTTTACAATCAATACAAAGAAAGGGGTTATAAAAAAAATTGAGCCTGGAGTAGCAGGTCGTCTTGTAGGTTTGATTTCATTACAAAATTTACCAAGACGACTCACTTTAGATTTTAGAGATCTTTTTCAGGAAGGCTTACCTTACAAAAAGGTACAGAGCCCAAAAATTATTATTAATAAAGGGGTGTTATCAACAGAAGAATTAAACATTAAGTCACCTTCTGCGAATATTAAAATGCAAGGGAAAATTGATTTTGTTGATGAAACGCAGGATCTTTTTGTGATAATAGAGCCAAAGGTGAGTGATACTATTACAGCAGGTGCCTTGGTCGGAGGTCCATTAGCTGCAGCTGCGGCATTTATTGCTCAGAAGATTCTTGACGATCCCTTTAATAAAATCACAACTGCTGAATATCATATCACTGGCTCGTGGGATGATCCTCAAGATAAAATAGTGGATACTAATGTGGATAATTTTATTGAGGATTCTATTATTAATCCAGCCAGCAACATGCTTGATGGTGTCGGTGGGGCTATAAATAAATTTATCATACAACCGGCCGACGAGCTTAATAACTAGAACATAGGAGATGGTATGAAAAAGATTTTATGTTGTTTGTGGTCAACACCAGCTGCAATAATTATTGGTTCGTTAATTATTGCTTTTCATTATGTATGGATAAATAAATATGAGTTTATTCCTTACGGTAATGGTGAATCTTTTACGGTAGTAAATAAGTGGACTGGGAAGATATGTACTCATCCTGTGACGTTAGAATCACATGACACTTTATTTGATGAGGGAGCTGTTTTCTTAACCTGTGATGCATTTCCATTAGAATCAGGTAAGGTGGAGTTGCCATAGGACAACCTTCCATTACATTTTTTAAATTATGTTTTTTATATATCGAAACCTCTTAATAATTTTATTATGCTTTTCTTTCAATTATGCTCTGGCAGATATTACTGGCATTGTGCTCAAGGTTGTTGATGGAGATACCGTACATGTCATGGATGAGGGTAATAAGCGATATAAGGTTAGGTTGCTTGGCATAGATGCCCCTGAGCTGGATCAATCCTACGGAATAGAATCAAAGGACATGCTTGCGGATCTTATTATGGATAAAAGGGTCAACATTATTTATACAAAGAAAGATAAATACAAGCGAGTATTAGGGCAAATTTTTTTAGATGAAATGGATGTAAATCTTGCAATGATAAGGAGTGGGCTTGCTTGGCATTTTAAACGCTATAGCAGAGATCAGGCTAAGAAAGATGTCCCCATTTACTCTCGGGCAGAGCAATTAGCCAGAGAAAATGCTATTGGTTTGTGGAGTGATTCAGCCTTTTTACCCCCATGGAAGTGGCGACAAAATAAGCGACGCAACAGTCGTTAAAATTTCTTTCTTTCGACCACTGCTTGTGCGAGAGTTCCGCTATCAATGTATTCAATTTCACCACCCATCGGTAAACCCCTTGCAATACGTGTCATATTTATATGACTATCTTTAAGAAGCTCTTGTATGTATTGGGCAGTTGCATTTCCCTCAGCAGTAAAATTGGTGGCTAAGATAATTTCTTTAATATCAGCATTTTTGATACGATGAATGAGCTTGTTAAGGTGAATTTCTTTCGGTCCAATACCATCCAAAGGAGAGAGCCTTCCCATTAAAACAAAGTACATACCTTTATAAGAATGGGTTTGCTCCATCATTAGTAAATCCGTAGGCATTTCTACCACACATAACGTGTGTTCATCCCTTTTTGTTGAATCACATATGCTACAAATTTCTTCTTCAGCAAAGTTATTACATAACTTACAATGGCCTAATTTTTCTAAGGCATGGGATATCGATTGCGAGAGGTTTTTAGCGCCTTCACGATTGCGTTGAAGAAGGTAATATGCAAGTCGAAGTGCTGACTTAGGCCCAACTCCGGGCAGGCACTTTAAGGCATCGACTAAGCCTTGAAGACTTTCAGTGTCCCTCATTCTAGAAGGGGAGGTTCATACCTGGAGGAACTAATCCACCCATTTTTTGTGCGGTTGTCGATTCAATTTTCTGTAGAGTATCCTTTAGGGCTACTAACATCATATCCTCTAACATTTCTTTGTCATCTAATATGGATGGATCTATGTCAATTTTTTTTACCTCATGTTTACAAGTCATGATAATTTTAACTAACCCATTGCTAGCTGACCCTTCCACTTCTATTGACGCTAGTTCCGCTTGAGCCTTTTGTAAGTTAGCTTGCATCATTTGCGCCTGCTTCATAATGTTACCCATACCACCTTTACTCATACTATTTTTCCTTTTTTATTGATTCAATGCTTGACGGAATAATTTCTGCATCAAAATCAGAAATTAACTCCTTAACTAAATTATCTTGCATAATAGCAGATTCAGCATCCTTTAATAATTCTGCCTTTTCTGCTTTTCTTTCAATAGAGGGTGAGGTGCTTACTTTCTCTATCGATATTACTACCTTAATTTTTTTATTGTAATGATTGATTAGTACCTCTTCCAGTTTTTCTGTGTAATTACTTCTGGATAGGTAGGTCTGCGTTTCATCTAACGACAGATGAAAGGTATTATCCTTCAGCGAGATAAACTGACATTCTTGAGCCAGTGATTTTGCTACACCTGTTTTAAGCTCACTGACAAGTGCTGACCAATCGCCATTAAATGTGATTATATTGTCGTTAATAATTTTCTGAGGTTCGCTCTTAGGAAGCACCGCTTCACCCTTTTTTTCAAGTATTTCTTCGGTTAAATCATTGACTGGGCTTTTTTTTTGATGAGCATTGTTATCACTCGTTTGTTCCGGTTTAGCATTTATGGTGTGATTGCTCGTCGGATAAAACGCCAACATGCGAAGGAGTGTCATGCTAAAACCAGTTACCGGATCTGGAGCAAGATATAAATCTTTTTTGCCATGGAGACATATTTGATAAAAAAGCTGCAGACTTTCTGCGGACATTTGATTGGCAAGCTTGTGGTATAAATCTTTCTTGCTTGATTCATTGAGATGATCGGGGACTATTTTACATACTGTGAGCTCATGCAATAACTTCGACAAGTCATTTAATGCGCCGTCAAAGGAAACATTATTATCCTCCATTTCTCTTGCCAGCCTATTGAGTGCTGACCCGTTTTGGTCAACTAGGTGCTGTAGAATATCAAACAGAATTTCATCATTTATGGTGCCTAACATTTGGGTTACTTTGTCGGTGCTAATATGGTTTGATGAGAAGGCTATAGCTTGATCTAGGATAGATAATGCATCCCGCATGCTGCCGTTTGCAGACTTTGCAATGACTTTAAGAGCGTCTTCCTCGGCCTCTATTTTTTCCTCTGCCAATATAAATTTTAGATGGCTTGCTATGTTTTCTCCTGTCATCTGTCTTAAATTAAACTGAAGACACCTTGATAAGACTGTGACCGGTACTTTTTGAATTTCGGTTGTAGCGAGGATAAATTTCACATGGTCCGGCGGTTCTTCTAATGTTTTTAACATGGCATTAAATGCACTCTTAGATAACATATGCACTTCATCAATAATATAAACCTTGAAACGGCCGGACGAGGGTGCGTATTGAGCATTTTCAAGCAGCTCAATCATGTTATCTACTCCGGTATTAGAGGCGGCATCTAGTTCTAGTAGATCTACGTAGCGGCCAACATCAATTTCTTCGCAAGTAGAACAATTTTGGCAAGGTTTGGACGATATACCTTTCTCGCAGTTTAGAGATTTTGCAAGTATCCTTGCGATGGTCGTTTTACCAATACCCCTGGTGCCATTGAAGATATAGGCATGGTGCAGGCGGTTCTGGTCTAGTGCATTGCCGATAGCTTGCACTGCACTCTCTTGGCCTACAAGAGTATCAAATGATTTTGGTCGCCATTTTCGGGCTAGTACTTGGTATGACATGTTGTCTTTTCAATTTGGTTATAAAGGCGAGCCAGACCCCCGGCACTTGTATCATTAGTTGTGGCTGCTTGCTTCCGCACCTGACCAGGTTGGCTAAATAACAATGCGAGGAGGCCCGCCATTAATTATTTTACCTGAATAAATCTTTTCTTCACTATTTACCCACATTTTTTTACCGGATGATCTTTGAGATAGTCCCACTCTTCATCTGTATAAATTCGAGAACGGATAATAAATCGCAAGCCAGTTGGTCTCTCTAAGGAAAATTGCCCACCTGTTCCCTTAATAGCGTCGAGGGTAATATGCGTATGTTCCCAATAGGCAAACTGTTCAGCACTCATATAAAAAGACGTATTTCTTACAATACCAATTTCTACGTCAGCATTACCTAAGTAGAATTCTCCCTTGGTATAACACATTGGAGCGCTCCCGTCGCAGCATCCACCTGATTGATGAAACATAAGCTCACCATGCTGAGCGGTAAGCTCATCGATAAGTTTGTCTGCTGATTCTGTTGTAGATATTCTGGTTATCATTATAAATAAAGGCCAAGTGTAAACTTGGCCTTATCCATATTAGCTAATCATTCAGCCTAAAAGAAACCTAGTTTAGTTTCTGTATAACTAACTAGTAAATTTTTTGTTTGCTGGTAGTGATCAAGCATCATCTTATGCGTTTCTCGCCCAATACCGGACGATTTGTAACCACCAAATGCAGCATGCGCTGGGTAGGCATGGTAACAGTTAGTCCAGACCCGACCAGCTTGGATACCTTTACCCATTCTAAATGCTGTATTACCGTTTCGTGTCCATACCCCTGCACCTAACCCATATAGAGTATCGTTTGCAATCTCTAAAGCTTCCGCTTCATCTTTAAAGGTTGCTACGGATACGACAGGGCCAAAAATTTCTTCTTGGAAAATACGCATTTTATTATTACCCTTAAATACCGTTGGTTCGATGTAGTAACCATCGGCATGCTCACCTTCTAACATTGTTCTGTTACCACCAATAAGAAGTTCAGCACCTTCCTCCTTACCAAGTTTTATGTAGGAAAGAATCTTTTCCATTTGCTCACTAGATGCTTGTGCTCCAATCATAGTAGATGCTTCTAATGGACTGCCTTGAGTTACCGCCTTAACGCGTTCTAATGCTCTTTCCATAAACTGATCGTATATCGACTCTTGGATAATCGCGCGCGATGGACAGGTACATACTTCACCTTGGTTTAAGGCAAACATCGTAAAGCCCTCTAATGCTTTATCAAAAAAGCTATCATCTTTATCCATGATGTCTTCAAAGAAGATATTTGGTGATTTACCACCTAATTCCAACGTTACCGGAATAATATTTTGTGATGCATACTGCATAATCAATCGACCGGTTGTTGTTTCACCTGTGAATGCAATTTTGGCAATACGCGAAGAGCTTGCTAAAGGTTTACCTGCCTCAAGTCCAAATCCATTCACTATATTTAATACACCAGGGGGAAGAAGGTCCCCAATAATTTCCATTAATACCATAATAGAAACAGGGGTCTGCTCTGCAGGTTTTAGCACAATACAATTACCTGCTGCTAATGCTGGCGCTAATTTCCATACCGCCATAAGAATAGGAAAGTTCCAAGGAATAATTTGACCAACAACACCCAATGGCTCATGAAAATGATATGCCATAGTCTCGTGATCTATTTCACCTATTGAGCCCTCTTGCGCTCTTACTGCGCTGGCAAAGTAACGAAAGTGATCAATGGCTAGCGGGATATCAGCAGCCATACATTCTCGAATAGGTTTCCCGTTATCGACGGTTTCAGCTAGTGATATAGTTTCTAGGTTCTGCTCCATTCTGTCGGCTATTTTTAGGAGGATATTGGCGCGTTCGGTAGCGCTTGTTTTACCCCATGCATCTTTTGCGGCATGAGCAGCATCTAAAGCAAGATCAATATCCTTTTCATTGGAACGGGCAACTTCACAAAAAGGCTTACCAGATATTGGAGTCAAATTTTCAAAGTACTTTCCATCTGCTGGTTTTACCCATTCGTTGTTAATGTAATTATCGTATTTATCTTTTTTGTACGGACTGTCGATTCCGAGGTCTTTTAGAGTGGTAAAGGCCATGCTCTCTCCTAAATATTAGTTAGTAGACAAATTATTTATTTATATTAGCACAATACATTAATCTTATTAATATCATAAATCAAGGTCATTAATATATGTAAATGCTATATAATTTTCAGCTCGGAAGGGTGGCCGAGTGGTTTAAGGCGCACGCCTGGAAAGCGTGTTTAGGGTATATTCCCTAACGAGGGTTCGAATCCCTCTCCTTCCGCCATCTTATAACGAAAGTAATTTGTTTACGTCTCTCTTTTCAAAGTGTTATTTTTCAATTGTTTATTGGATACTTTTAAAGTAAAGTTAAATATTATATTTCATTTAAATAATTTAATTGGGCAATGAAATTATGAATAGAATATTACTAGTGTTTACTCTTTTTCATGCTTCGTTATCCTTTGCTGCGGATAACAATTTCTATGCATCATTTAAGAGTGGGGCATCCTATGGACAAAGCACGGGGCTGGTCTATTACGATAATCGTTTAGGTGCGGGTGGTGCAGGAATCCTTGAACGTAGCGACTTAAGTTCTTCCCTAACTTCTGGTATCAGCGTTGGTATGTATTTTACCAATAATCTTCGAGGAGATTTTTCACTCGAATATAAGAACAACCAAAAGCTATCTACTACCGATTCTCCAACACCTGAATTTGATTATACTGGTGGTTTTAGCAGTGTAAGCAGTTTTTTAACGGGGTTTTATGATTTTAATGCTGTCAATATCTTAGGTAAATCTATCACTCCCTTTGTGCTCGGCGGGATAGGCTATGCAATTAATGAATCTGGCAAAATTAAAATTCTTCAGATAGGAGCACCCGAAGCCGCGTCTTTCTTTGTGGATAGTGATTTTGAGGAAAATATAGCTTGGAAGGTTGGGGCTGGTGCGAGCGTAAATATTACCAAAAACTTAATATTTGACATGCAATATGAATCTGTGGATTTAGGCTCTGTAAAGTCGGGAGAATTCTTTAGAGGTGAAGGAATGATAGGTACGTTGGAGATCCCCATGGAATTTGATTACCGAACGCATGATTTTAATGTAGGACTTCGATACAGCTTTTAGTTATTATTGTGCAGCTGCATCAAAACTTAAAGGCTTAATATTTCTATCTGGAGTGTCTGGTCTTATACATATCTAATACTCCATTTAAAATAATTATTTAATTGCCATA
>CAZGLD010000019.1:4377-15597 GCA_964526705.1 uncultured Methylobacillus sp. | reverse complement strand
GATTGCGGTATACATTTTATGAAATTGTGGATGGTCTGGTGAGACTGAAATTCTAGCGTGATATTTTTTATCACGAAAATAGTAATAGTCTTTTTTAATTATTTTTTTAGATTTTTTAGAACGAGATCGTCTAGTTATTATTTTTAAGTATGGATAGTTTATTTTCATAGTGTTTTTTTAAGCCACTATCCCGCTGAATTGTGTCATTGTCTAGCCAAGCCTCGACTTTTTTTATGTCGTAGCGGTTAACAACCAGCTCTAATTTAGGGAAGCCAACA
This sequence comes from uncultured Methylobacillus sp., assembly GCA_964526705.1. Taxonomy (GTDB): domain Bacteria; phylum Pseudomonadota; class Gammaproteobacteria; order Burkholderiales; family Methylophilaceae; genus BACL14. The sequence continues at coordinate 15,319 of CAZGLD010000019.1, read as the reverse complement.
GCCTGTAAACGGTGTTCTTTGGCCAAAAAATTGGGATAACTTAGCCCTAAATATGTAGCAATTTCTTTTTTATTTTTTAGCCTCTGATTCATTTTTTTTGGTTTTGGTTTGCATTTGCATGTGATTAATCCATAAATCAAGAGTGGCTTGACTTACAGTTGTAATAAATGGCAAGGTATATTCAATATCTACAAGGGGTACATCTCTTATTATAGACAATTGATTGTCTTCTGGGTTTCCAATATCATCTCCATTTTGAGCAAAAAGTAAATCAACTTGATCTGTTTTTTTAGTGGGGATCATAGAACAATAAATTAAACCTTTATAATATTTTCTTTGATCTTTAAATTTAACAATTGTCCAATTATGTATTGATGCTTTGTAAATTTTAGTACCAGGAAAGCACTCACCCATTTGCCCAACAATTGAAGTACCTGTGTATCTTGGTGATCGACTGTATAACCCATACCACTTAGAACCAAGATCATCATTAATAGAAGAATGATTTAATCCAGCTATAAATTTAGGTAGTAACATTGTTGGATGTTGATTGGGTTCCAATGAACTAATTGATGGGTCATTAATCTGTGAATACCAATTACCAAGCATTGGTATCTCTACATATAAATCTCTGTCGTAAATTAGATTAAGTAAAACCTCATCTTTTTTCTCAACAGGCATTACACTCTTATATTCTTCCCAATCTTTTCTATATTGAGGAAATTTAGTAAATACTTTTTTTATAACAGCGATTGTAGTGGTGTGACCCTCTCCAGGCTCACGATATTCTTTTTGAATATTATATAAAGTTTTGACACTGACCCCAGTTTTAGAAGCTATATCATTCAGCTTCAAACCTTTGTCAGTTTGAATACGATCAATAATGAAATAAAAATTATCTTCAGGTCTTCGCAAAACGTATTCACCGTCTTTGTTAAAGTACGCTCCAACACCAACCGTCTCGTTATCCATAATATTCCTTGGGGGTATTTCTAGAGTTTTACCTCTATCAGCACTCTTTAGAACATTTAAAATATTTTTTTTCAACATAAAATTTATTAGTATTTTTTAACGTCATATTCCTAGATCATAATTGTAAACACTGTCAAGTATTAAATTCAATTAAATATAGTTTTTTATAATTAAATTAATTTGAATTCATTTAAATTAATTCTTGTATGATTTATACTTTTACTGTAAACGTTGCATACAAGGTTCGAGTATGCTTCGAATCGACAATATTATAAGGCAGATTATTTAGTTTCTATATCCGAGCATACCTTCCAGTTATTATATAGTCTGCCTACATTAAGGAAGGTAAAATAATGCAAAATGCTCAAAATCAGTCAAATTTAACCCTAGAAATACTAGATGATTTGACTCAAAACCCCCAAGGCTCAGTAAATCTAAATACTAATGATTTAATTGAGCTACAATCACAAATCAAAGGTACTGCCGATTACACAAAGCTAAAAAGTTTACAATTTCAGGATGTTTTGTCCAGACTTTTTAATACTCAAGCAGAGAGTGCGAGAGCAGCTAAAAATACTATTGGCCAAGTATCTTGGAATGACCAAGAAAACCCTCAAGTATCTATATCAGCTTCTAGCCCTGTTGCTATTAAGTGGGATCATAAAGCCATGTTAAAAGTGGTTAATCAGATAGATGACAAAGCTATGGAGTTTCTTCAGCAGTTATCTAAATGTGGAGTCACGGTCAAGATAGAAGTATCTGAGACTAATTGGACTAAACTTAAAGCAAGTGACGAACCATTAGCTAAAGCCGTTAGAGGATTTTTAGAGCCTCATCGAACTATCGTTGAGAAATCAACTTCTTATAAATTAACTGAAAAGGATCTAAAATCATGAGCGGATATTCAATAATCACGCCTGATCAACGAGCGGAACACTTGCAAAGCCAGGGACCGAAAATCTTGTTAACAGGCCAATATGGTATAGGGAAAACTTATACCATTCAAACCATCCCTAAACATATGAAGACTATTGTACTTGATATTGAGAGCGGATTAATGACAGTGAACCAATGGTTAAGAACTGAAGGCGGTAACCATGTGCAAACAATTAAGATCGCAGAGTTTCAAGACTTCTTAGATATAACTGTTTTAGCATGTGGGCCAGATAAATCAGCACATCCATCAAGCCCAATGTCACAAGCACATCATGATCATGTTATGCAACAACGTGCAGCTTCTGGGTTTAATGTTGAAGCAGAGAAAAAAATGTTTCAAGACGCTGATGTTTTTTTCATTGATAGTATTAGTGATCTAACTAAACGTGCATTTGCCCACCATAAAGCCCTAGAGACATCAAATAATATGATGCGAGTTTACGGTAACATGGCAACAGATGTATTAAGTGCGTTACGTCATTGGCAACACAATCACGAAAAGACCGTTATATTTTCATGCAAATTAAATACTGAGGAAGACGATTTAGGTCGTAAGTCTTATGTAATTGAAGCTGAAGGTAGACGGATTAAAAACGAACTTCCGGGAATCGTTGATGAAGTTATTACATTAGCGTACATCCCAATGAAGCAACAAGACGACACAATGAAGGCAACAAGAGCCTTTGTTTGTACTAGCCCCAACCCTGGAGGGTATCCTGCGAAAGATCGTAGTGGTCGCTTGGAGGGAATTGAACAGCCTTCATGGGAAAACTTGTTCAAAAAAATGAGTGGAAATAGCGGAGCAGAGAATACAGTAAGCACTACCAAACCAAACTCTGCCCCTAAAGTCACCAAAACCAAAGGAGACTTGTATGAATAATACATTTAATACCGATTTTAGTAAAGCCACTATGACGGCTCATGCTGAATCTAAGAACCAATTCTTGAAAGAGAATAATATAGTCATGGAAACTAATGAACGTAAAGCCCTACCAGACGGTACTCCCGTTGTTTTAGGCATTGCGGTCAACCTAAAACACATCGCAAAACAAGTGGAAAACGGTGTGAAAACTCAAGATAATGCTTACCTTAGTGGAGCTGGAACATGGCAAGTGCCTTTTACTATGACTGTATTAAGTCATGGGAATGCACAGTTAATGAATTCCTATCACCCTATCCAAAGCGATCTTGGGGACAAGCCAACTTTGGAAATGTTTAATGCTATTGATCAAGGATCACAGCAAACACATTATCCAAAGATTCTAGATGCTATAAGAAATGGTACATCAGGTAGCCCAGCAAATAATTATGCGGCTAAGTACAAAAAAATTCTGACTCATTTAAGAATGAGTGAGACTTTTATTGGTGATGTATTATCTTCCGCTAACAACGTCATGAACGATGGTTCAAACAATGCAGTGTTTAATCTCGGTGATGACGGATTTATGGCAATGAACGGACTTGAGTTTGCAGCAATTCTCAAACTAGAGAAAAGCACAAACCTTGATTATCCTGATGATAAGAATTCTGTTAAGAAGGTTATACTTCCTAACGATCCTCAATATCAGACAATCATGGCAAGTCGTCAACCTAATCTGAAAACTTTTTTACCAAGGGATGAAGCTGCTGAATTCAATGCAACTGACTTAGGTAAACTAGACCAACAGGTTAATGAAGCACAACCTGCTTCGGGTGGCGATTGGGGTCAACCTTCTTGGCAACAAGAAAGTTACAGTTCATAAAATAAATTAAGGGGCGTAGGAATTTTTGGGGTTTTTTGTTCATCCCCCTCCTTTCACCTACGCCCTATCACGGAAGAAAATATAATGGCCGACATTATCGATTTTAAAAAAGAGAAAGCTAGACGTGCTAAGTCAAGATCTCAAAGTGATATTTTGGAGTTCTTACAAGACGCTGGAATTAATCTAGAAGTATTAGAAGTTCAACTTGATGACGGCAGTGAATTTACATTTGAGCCAGAGGATAGTAATGATTCTTAGACCTCGCCAAGAAGAATCAGTAACCAAGTGCATTGATGCACTTAATACAAAAGGTAATACCCTTTTGGTAGCAGCGACAGGCTATGGCAAAACTGTAGTGACATCAGATATTATTGGTAAAATGAAGTCAGATAAGACTTTAGTTATCCAACATCGTGACGAACTCACGAACCAAAATTTAGGTACATTTAACAGAATTAATCCAGGGATTCCAACAAGTATAGTCAACGGTGACAACAAAGATTATAGCGGTAATGCTATTTTCACCATGGCACAAACTATGAGCCGTGAGAAAAATTTATGGAACCTACCACCAATTGATTTGTGTGTAATTGATGAGGCTCATCATGCAGCTAGTGACAGTTATTTAAAAATTATTGAACACGCTAGAACCTTAAATCCAAAAATGAAAGTGTTCGGAGTTACCGCAACACCTAATCGAGGTGACGGTAAAACACTCGGCACCATTTGGAACAATTGTGCTGATCAAGTTCACATCGGTGAATTAATTATGACTGGTTTATTAGTACCGCCAGTGACCTATCAAATCGACTTAGGTTACAATGATAAATTAAAAGAAGTTAGACAAACTATGAACGACTTCAACATGCAAGACGTTGAAGACATCATGAATAAACAAGCACACAACAAATCAGTGGTGAAACATTGGATGGATAAAGCTGGTGATCGTAAAACAATTATCTTTTGTTCAACTGTAGCTCACGGTGAAAGTGTTCTAGATGAATTCATGAATAGCAATATTAATGCAGAGTTAATCACAGGTGAGACACCAGAAGCTGAGAGGAAAGAGATCTACGAAAATTATGACTACGGTAATACCCAAGTTCTAATTAGCGTAATGGTTTTGACTGAAGGTTTCGATAGTCAGCCGACAAGCTGCGTTATTCTACTTCGGCCTTCATCATATAAATCAACTATGATTCAAATGATTGGCCGAGGTTTGAGAATTGTGGACCCAGAAAAATTCCCTGGTGTCGATAAAAGAGATTGTATCGTGTTAGACTTTGGTATTTCTTCATCCCTACACGGTACATTAGAGCAAGAGGTAAATTTGCTGGCGGTCGACAAGAAGGACAAAAATAGCTCCCCTCACAAGACCTGTCCTGAATGTTCAGCAGAAGTGCCTCTTGCATCGTTAGAGTGTCCGCTTTGTGAGTACAGTTTTCAAAACAAACGCATCCAAACTATGGGTAAAGAAATCGTAGTTGATTTTAAAATGCGTGAGGTTGATCTATTAAAACAATCACCATTTTTATGGGTAGATCTATTCGGCCAGGATGACACATTTATGGCTACAGGCTTCGATTGTTTTGCCATGATGTTACAGCTAAATCCTAAAACATGGTGTGCAGTAGGTCGAGTAGAAGGGCGCCAAGCATTTAAATTATTCGCGGGCGAAAGATTACACGCATTAGCAGTGGCAAATGATTTCATGTGTAAGCACGAGCATAGTGACTCAGCTAAAAAAACTCGGTCTTGGTTAAAGCAACGACCAACTGACAAGCAACATAAAATTTTAAATAACAAATATTTATTTGACTACTCAATGACTAAGTATCGAGCAACAGCTTTGATCAAGTGGAAGTTTTACGGCTCTCTCATAAGAGATATTGCACTATTAGAGGGTCGCAGGGTTGCATGATCGAAAAGAAAAAAGCAAGAGGCGTACATATACCTTGGAAAGTAAAACAAAAGGTATTGGAAGAGAAAGTGAATCTATTGGATTCAAGGTTCAGACAATCTTTAATCACGTTCCAAATGGTTATTCATTCGGTCATTGAACGTAATAAAGATTCAGAATTGAAACCAATTCTTGAAGCTGCATTAGATGATAAAATTTATCGTTCTGATGCTTTGGTAAGGAAGATGATTAAAGACAAGACAGTGGTTGGCGAGTGTAACTTATGTTCAATCAATTGTTATGGCACTGAAGCCATGCCAAGAAAAATGTCTTTCCCATGTGGTTTGGTTAAGTGTCCATATGAAGAAAGTAAAAAGACACAACCAATAAAAGAAGCAGACGCATTAGAAACATTATTACAAGTAAAGAGAGATTATTATGACTGACGATATGGTGAATCATCCACCGCACTACAAACAAGGCGAAATAGAATGCAAAGATTCAATTAAATCAATGCTCGGTAACGAAGGCTACTTAAATTACTGCCGTGGGCAAGTACAAAAATATACTTGGAGAGCGCCTCACAAAGGTAAGCCGATTGAAGATTATAAGAAAGCACAATTTTATCTCCAAGAAATAATAAATTTATTACAAGGAATTAATTAACCATGACGAAAGGAAACAAAATGATCAAAATAACTTTAGAGGAATACAACACATTGAAGAACGAGAACTCAATGTTAAGACGACAAATCGTTGAAGAGACTAAGGCACGTTATGTGACTTACAGTCGTATGCAGTATTACATTGAAAATCAATCAATCGTACTACGCAAAATTGGTCGTTGGTTTAAGGGTTTCTATTCATGAAATTTAACACGAACTATTCCCCAACCCCTGGTGAACTTTTTAATAAGAAAGTTGCACTAGCCTTAGACACAGGGATAGAAGCTAAAAATAAGAAGCAGACAAGGCGTAAATACTTAGGCCCATCAGCTATTGGGCGTGATTGTCAACGTGAGGTGCAGTACGGCTACATGGGTCAACCCAAAGATTTTGATTTCCAAGGTAAGACTTTAAGAATTTTTGATTTTGGTCACAAGTCAGAGGAACTTATGGTGGATTGGATGCGCACCGGTGGCATTATTTTACAAGATGTTAATCCAAAGACAGGTAAGCAATGGGAGTTCACTCTTAATGTTGGTAAAGAAGGTAAAGTATCTGGTCACTGTGACGGCATTATCAAAGGCATTGAAGATTGGGTACAAGACCGAGACACCATAGAGCAATACATGCATGGGTTTCCATGTTTATGGGAAGCCAAGTCAATGAAAAATTCCAAGTTCAATGAGTTTAAGAAAAAAGGCGTGAAGCAAAGTAACTTTGGTTACTATGTACAAGTGCAGCTCTACATGGCCTTCATGAAATTAACTGACAATCTATGTTGGTTTACTGTCGTCAATAAAGATACGGCTGAAGTTTGGCATGAGTTTGTTGGTTATGACGCTGAAGTCGCTCAACAATATTCTGATCGAGCCTTTGAAATTATTACTGCCACTGAACGTGGCGAACTATTACCCAGAAGTTTTAATGATCCGTCTTACTTTCAATGTAAGTGGTGTGACTATCGTAAAACTTGTTGGGGTGAACGAGCAATTTAACAACCAAAGAAAGAAAACCAATGCAAACAACACTTCAAGAACCTTGGCGCAGACATGGTGTAACTGTCAAATGCCTACATGAGACAGGTAAATATTATATTAACGCACAGTACCGACCTATGCCTGATGGCAGATTAATGTCGGTTAAAATCTTCCATAAATACCAAGAAGATATCAATAACAAAGGTTCTTATGTTGCAGTCTTTTCATCTTATTTAACTGAGATGATACAAAAATTTCAAGATCCAACGGCAGGGTTAAGAGAGATTGCAGAGAGAGAACTAAGAAGAACTGACGGCACCGCTATGACTATTGTTGGTCACGTTGCTGATCATTTATTAACTGATTATTATTTGGAGAAACCATTATGAAAAAAGTAGATGCAGCTGAGAAAACTTTAGAGAAAGTATTCGCAGCTATGAATAAACATGTACAACCACTGATCGATAAACATGTAGATAAGTGTACCAATGACGCTGAATTATTGCGTGATCAATTACAGATCTTGGGTAACTTTCATTCAGGAGTAGTAAAACAAATTTTAGATATTTTTGATAAATATGAAGATAGTTTTCAAGGCAACAGTGACGCAGCTTTCAATGAATTTATAGATGGCAACATTGCATTAGCAGTTTTACCAACACCAAAAAAAGATAAGGGCAACTAAAAACATGGTGCCAGAGGATGAATACGGTTGGTAATGCAAGGTTTTAGAAGAGATTTTAGTCAACCTACTAAGATAGATACTGACGCAATCAAGTTGTACTTGGAAACTTTGTACGGCTATTGCGAAGGATTTATTCCAATTCGTATGTTTATGGAGAAGGGAGTTAGTGGCACGGCTCACTACCAACAATTACATTGGATCCCCACTACTAATTTAGAAGTTATGCACGAACAATTACGACCACTAGTTGAGCGTGGGCGTAACTTTAAAATGGGAGTCTATGTTATCCCTGGTACGGTAGCTGCAAGGGATCAAGCTAAAGCTACTGATATTATTAACTATCCATGTTTTGTCGTTGATATTGATAGCGGTGATATCGAAGCCTCAAAAAATTATATTATCGCCCAACTCGGTCAACCAAGTTTAGAAATATATTCTGGTGGAAAAACGGAAGACAATATTTACAAGCGACATTTATATTGGAAGTTAACAGAACCTGCGAGAGGTGCAGATATCACTCGTATAACTTCAGCCCAAAAATTAGCAGCTCAAAAGATTGCAGCGGATCCTAGTTTTGGATCAGCCCACCAACCTATTCGTCTTCCCGGAAGTGTACATCAAAAAAATAATAAAGCGTCACAAGTGCGTATCGCTAATCATTCAACAGTTGAATACGAGCTGGAAGAATTAATTGATAGCGTTAACAACATGGCAATCATGCCAGGGATACAAGTTAATGAAAAAACTTTAGGTGATAAAAAAACTCCGATGCAAGATTTTTATACTGAGCAAGTATACGAAGGTGCAGAGGCAGGTGAAACTAGATTTGAAGCTATGGGTCGAGCGATTGGGTGGAGTTTAACTCGACACTTCGAAGGTCATTGGACATTAAAAGAAGCATGGGATGATGTAGTTGGTTACAACCAAACCAAAGTTAATCCACCATGGGAATTAGAACGAGTTAAAAAAGATTTTGATCGTATTTTTCAAATTCATTACGACAAACATGGAGCGCCTAAAGTTAAAAAAGAGCAAGTTGCATTAGACGGTGACGATTGGGCGGATATTGTGGATGACGATACTCCACTCCCACCAGAAATCATTGAAGGATTGTTGCGTGAGGGTGAGTTTATGGTTATCGCTGGGCCACCGAAATCGCAAAAATCATTACTCATGCAAGAAATGGCATATTGTATCGGCACTGGAAATAAATTACTCAACCGTTTTGATGTACCAATACCGCAACAAGTGGTAGTCGTTCAAGCAGAGATGTCAAAAGCCCAGCTCTCAGCAAGATTAAGAGCCGTGAAAGTCAACCCTGCCGAGAAAGCATTGTTGAAACGTAATGTTAAATTCACTTATCGATTTACTAAAGTGTTAGATGACGAAGGTTCTAAGGATGTTAAAGATTGGGTCGATCGAAGCTGCGGTAATGATTTACCCCAAGTCATTATCTTTGATCCATTATCTAATATCTTCGCGGGTGACGATGAGAATTCTAACGTGGAGATCATGAAGTTTATTCGAGATCGGCTTTGGGTCTTACGAGATCAAATTAATCCTAAAGCTGCTATCATTCTTATTCATCACTCGAACAAAGTTAATCGAAATCAGATGATGGAGAACCCATTCCTCGCAATTCGTGGGGCTTCAGCTATCCAAGGGTCGTATGATGTGGGCTTATTTATCACGAAAACGAGCGAAGATACGCAAGATCGTAGACTATTTTTCCAAACACGAGCAGTTATGGAGCCAAAACCAATGACTGTTTTCTATAATGACGGTCATATGTGTGATCGTGGTGACGCATTTGATCGAGATTCTGGCGTAAATATCACGGATGACATGAGTATGGATCGATTTAATCAAGTCAATAAGTGCCTAGGGTTGCTATTTCGAGAAGCAAGTAAGGGTAAATACTACAATAAAAATCAATTTGCGTTGAAATTTTCAGACAAATATCGTCTGGGTGGAGCGTCTACTATCAAGCGAAATCTGTCAACCTTACTGACCCAAGGGTGGATTATGTTGTTTGACGGAGAGCAAGTTGGTGAGAAAATTATCAAAGGCGGTAAGTTTCTATGTATCAAAGATATGCCTGTTTGGGACAATGCTACCAAGGGTATCAAAGCCAATATGACTATTCGACCAACCCATTTTGTTAACGGTGGCACGGGAGAAGTTCAGCCAGTTGGAGGGGAAGAGCTGGATCCAAAAGGCAATGTAAAATGGATGGTGAGTGAGTATGATTTTGAATAGCCATTCAGGATTTGGGGTTCAAGATGATCTGAACATCTTAAAAGTTGGCAAATTTAAGATGTCCATGAACATCTTAAATGGTCTTAACTCGTTGAATTTACTAACGAATTCGGAGCGTTAAGATGATCATTGAAAGTTTAGGCGTGAACATCTTTAAGTCGTTGAAATATATAACGAATTTAAGATGGTAAGATGTTCCTCTTATAAATAAGAGAGTGCTAAAATAAAAATTTTAGCGCCTCTCTGATAACATGGAAAAGGCAATTATGAAAAAAAAGAAAAACAAAAAAACCAAAAAGAAGTTTGTCCCTGGCCGAGATATAGGTACGCCAGAGCTACAATTAAAAAGAGCTTTGTTGGTTGGCCCTGGCGATCCTAGCTTTGCGGAATCTGCAATTGGGGTACTTTTTGCTCGTGGTTTGATTAATGAGTATCATTTAAAAGCTGGTCAACAATACTGCAATCTAAGACGTAAAATCTTTGGTTCAGTTCACCCCAATACCGCAGACTTGATCGGCAGCTCAAGAGGTCTTGGCTTGATTGATGAGGAAACTGAGATCCGAGTTCGTTCTAGATATGACCACGCTAAGAATTCTTTGCTTGATTGTGGTTCCATTATCCAAGTAGCGGTCGATAAGATTTGTATTTACGATATTATGCCACTTGCCTTGATTAATAGCCCTAGCCTACACAGAAAGCAACTTCACAACCTCAAAAAAGGCATGAATGCTCTCTGCTCGGCTTTAGGTATCTAAAATAAGAAAATTAGTATAATTAAGATCGATTGAATAATTACTTCTTCCATA
>CAZGLD010000019.1:2697-4277 GCA_964526705.1 uncultured Methylobacillus sp. | reverse complement strand
TTATACCTCCTCCAAATCATCTAGTTCTAAACCCTCAGATAAATCATCACATATTAGATTATCGGCATGATATTGTATAACCTTGCCGTCATCATCTTTTAGCATATTACCGTCACTATCCATGCGACAAAAAGTTATCGAGTAAGTAGTGATATTAGTATAAGTGTGATCATCTCTTAATTTATCAATTTCATTTTCATTCATTGCATTATACCTCCACTATTTTTTTGAGTAGCAACATGAAACTCTACCCAATTTTTTAAACTCAAATCGGTAAAATTAATCCAACTATTAATAGCTTCAAAATATTCATTGGTTGGGTAGCTATATTGATAAATCTCATTATCATTTTCAACAAACAAGTAATTACCTTTTACATATAAATCCTTGTCGGTTAATTTCATACCGTGATAGTTATTAGTTAACACGTTACGAATTTGTTTTAGATTTTTCATTCTTTTTTCCTTTCACCTTAGTTACTGTTAGTTTTTTTTTCTTTAAAGGCGAATTAGCAATCTTAGCACTAATTCTCTTATTTGGGAGGGGTACTAACACTAACCCCCAACCAAAATTGCTGATCCTCGATGACTTATGTGAGAAAAATTTCATAATATTGACCTCGAAACATTAAATTCCTTATCTTTGAAATAAATTATGCCTTCGTCATCATCTACATGAGCAATCTTATTCACTTGCAATTCTTCATAAGTACAAGTGCCTTTGATTGCCCAATTGGTATGTCGGTATTTTCTTTTACAGATCATATCGATTTCAGTTTTATTTTTTTGTGACTTCATCTAACCACCGTTAGTCTAGGTTCAACTTGCTCAAAAAATGTTGGCTCTTGACCACGTTCAATTCTTTGTAATTGATATTCAAGGTTCTCCATTAAAGATGCACGTTGTAAGAAACTCTGATCGGTATACCAAACTTGGTCACCATTAGAAATTTTAGCTGAATAAAAAACATAATCCTCAATGATTAATTCTCCGTCAGCATGTACGTTAGATCTAAATCCTTTATCATTATGAAGTTTATCCTCCATATCATTTTTCATTATTTTCCTTTGGTCTTCCGTAGCGTTGTTATACATACGTTCTATTATTTCTATTTTAAAATTATTCATGGTCTTGGTTCCTCTCGTTATTATTAATAAAATGATCTACGATGGCGGATGAAATAATCCAAACACCGTAAATTATACCTAGTGTTGGTAAAAAAATTAAAATTTGGGCTATGTGAAAATCCATTATTTTAATTTGTCTAACTCTTTAGTTATTAAAAAGATTTGTTGCTCTAAAAGATTTACTTGGTGTCTTTTTAATTTGGTTTCATCAAGTAATTTAGAATTTACTGATTGCTCAACTTGACGGAAATATTCTTCCTCTTTAGGCTTTGCATACAAAACTAAATGATCAGCATTACTAGAATTAACTGAATGCGACCAACTACCTTTATCCATTCTACCTTGTGTATAATGTTCCCAATAATCTCTATTTAGATATTTACGAAACGATTTAATAAAGGCTCTACCTTCCTCATTATTAGGAATAGCTTGAAGTAAATATTTACCCTCACCA
>CAZGLD010000019.1:1198-2597 GCA_964526705.1 uncultured Methylobacillus sp. | reverse complement strand
TTGAATACACACGTTTTAAAATATCATGACCTTTGATATCATCGGCAGTACCAACTTGAATTAACATGTTGCCATTGGAAGCCGTACCTCCACTTTGAGCAGATAAAGTTATACCTTTAGCTTCAACAGAATAAATTCTATCGCCTTGGCTACCTTGTTTAATAGTTCCAACTCGTAATGGTTTTTTAATCCATGTGGGAATTTGACCTTTATACATTGAAGCGGTTAAACAATGAGATTTTTTATCCTCAGTAGATTTAACCATGTCGGTTTTTTTCTTATCACCCCAAGTAGAATTAAGGTAATTAGAATAAGTCTCAGTGAAAATATTTTCCTCATCTAAAATATCTTTTAAAACAATATTTTTATCTTCAATGTTTTGATCAAATGGAATATTAGTCCAATACAATCTATTTCTTGATTGGGCTGATAATAAAGCGGAATTTATTTTGGTCGGCTTTACTCCCATATAATCAGAAATAATATCTTGCCATTCTTTTTTCATGTTTACATTTTCAAGTAGAAAATATTTAGGCTTAACAAGTTTCATTATTTCCACCGCTACAAAGAAAAGTTTACTTTGTGGATGTTCAAAATTTAATTTGTCTTTACTTGCATTGCTAAAGCCTTGGCATGGTGAACCCATGAGCATTAAATCTATGCTTGGTTCATTATCCTCATACCATTGCTTAATGCCGTTAACATCACCAAGTTGAATGATATCATCCCAATTGGCTTTGCTTACTTTGATAGCGTATTTATCAATCTCAGAAGCATAATATTTATTTACTTTTACACCTATGCGATCGAGTGCAATTCGACCGCAAGACATTCCGTCAAAAAGAGAAAGTACATTCATATTAAAAAATCTCCTTTTCTATATCGGAAACTCTTTGAGTGTCTTGCTCAATACTTTTAGCAGTAAGACTAGATAAACGATTAAATTGAATTAATGCGTCTTTATGATCAATCGCTCTAACTCTGAATTCTCTAGTGGTGATTTGTTTAGTTGTGACAATAAAAGTACCAACTTTTAATTGATCCTCTTCAAAGTCATTGCTTTTTAAATTTATCTTGCCTTGCTTGATTGCTTTAATATCACCAAGGTTAGCAAAACGATAACCTTGCTTATTGTGATCATAATAATTTATTATATGTTCATATTTTTTAGGCGGTGTTTTACAGTATTTTTTTACACCAAATTGGCATAACCTTTTTACAAGGCGACCGCTTTGGGTGGCGTATACCATGCTAAAAATTTTATTGCCTAGCATTTTGTGCAATGTTTCGGTTGTAGTGCTTATCATATTTTTTTTATTCCTTCCTATTGGTTTCTAAATCTGCGTTGAGGGTTAAAGCCAAGGGGCTTTGCTTGGGGGTTTAAAGTTTTATAAAATTC
>CAZGLD010000019.1:0-1098 GCA_964526705.1 uncultured Methylobacillus sp. | reverse complement strand
AAATACAAGAGCAATTCTTATTGCTGAGATTAAAAAAAGTACCAAAGACGATATAAAAAAGCCTTGCGACATTAAGAGAATGCAAAGAAGCCAAAGCAAAACTTGGCTTATTGTTTCTGTGGTTGTTTTCATTTTTTTCCTTTCGTTGTTGTTAAATCTCTGTGTGAATATTTTGAATAACTTTCATCTACTACACGCTCGGCAGTGAATAAGTTATTTTTCTTGAGGGTGTTTCTTGGTAATCCTAAGTCTTGAATTTTTTGTATAAAGTTTTGGCGTTTTGTTCTGAGGTTTTTCTTGTAAGTTTTGAATTCTTGTGTGTTTTGTTTTAATTTAAAAAAACCTTGCTTAATTAACTGATCATAATCATCACTATTTAAAGTAAATTTGATTTGATTTTGGTTATTAATTAAATATTTTGGGGTGTTGAATTTTTTCATAATGATTTTTTAATGTATTAAATAATTAATATTAGTTTCCTTGAACTTCCAACATGCACGACAATCCAAACATTGACCGCCTTGTTTAGAACTTGGACAAATTTTGCCTTGTGCTTTTTTACTGTCGGTAATTACTGAACTCGTATTGTTGAAAACTTTTGAATTTAAAAAGCCGTCAACAAGTGGGGCGGATATTCTAAAAATACAATTTTTTGGAATTGATATATTTCTTTTTTGTATTTCTTTAATAAAAGAAGTTTCCCTTGTTGGTATCCAATAACTTGTTGACGGTGTAAGTCTTGCAAGGTTTATAATTTGGATCGCATGTTCAACGCTTTGTAAATCGCCACTTGCGTGAAATCTAAAATACTTAGTTTTGTAATGAATAATTTGATAAGCCATAGCGATGACCCAATCAAAATTATTATTTAAACTTGCCAAATGCAATTCATGACTTCGACCGACTGAACCGCCTCTGTATCTTAAATAATTTCCTTTCATGGCATAACAGAACGCACAAACAGAATTAAAAACCTTGCGAAGTTGTGAACCTTTTTTACAATCCCACGCACTAAGATCATAATTATAAAAAGGCATTTTTTTGTTTTGTTTTGTAATACCGCCACCGCTTAAAATTTTGGCTTGTTTCAAAGTCCAT
>CAZGLD010000018.1:0-18595 GCA_964526705.1 uncultured Methylobacillus sp. | reverse complement strand
GGGTCTGATGCAGTAATCATTTTATTGTTTTCGCGATCCCACTGAATTACCTGCATATTCCCAAATTGCCTTTTAGATTTTTTTAATGTGTGTCCCATACTTTCTAGCATGGTAATTTCATTTTGCGTCAAAGCTTCTTTTTCATAAAGCACATAATCTGGATGATACTGATGATGAAATCTAGGAAGTTTAACCATAGATTTTGCATCCCCTCCATCTATCCATTCTAATGCTGACAGTAAAATCATACTTATAATTCTTGATCCCCCTGGCGTTCCTAAAATTACAAATCCTCTGTCTGATTCAAGAAATGTGGGTGTCATACTGGATAGCATTCTTTTTCCAGGCTCTATTGCATTTGCATCATACCCAATTAACCCATAGCCATTCTCGGTTCCGGGCTTAATAGAAAAGTCATCCATTTCATTGTTTAATAACACCCCTGAACCCTCTGGTACAAATGCCGATCCAAACCAAAAATTGATAGATTGAGTTACTGCCACACGATTACCAAATTTATCAACGACCGCAAAATGCGTTGTATCATTACCTTTACCTTGATATGGGGGGTCTGCAAATTCAAGAATCTGGTTATCTGTGGCACTAGATAAACTAATACTTTCTCTTTGTTTTGCCGCATAGCTGGGAGTTAAAAGATACTCAAGGGATTCATACATAAAATCTGGATCTCCCATCTTAATAGCTCTTTCGTAATAAGCCCGCCTTAAAGCTTCGATAATTAAATGCTTTCTGATGGTAGGGTTCAATTCATTAAGATCAAATCCAGATAATATATTGAGGGCATTTGGCAGAACTAGTCCACCTGATGATGGAAGTCCTGGCAAAATAATATCAACACCATTATATTTTGATTTCACTGGCTCTCTTTCAATTACTTTATAACTACTTAAATCTTTTTCGTTCCATACGCCTCCTGCATTGCGAACAGAGTGCACCATTTTTTTAGCGAATTTACCTTCATAAAAACCTTGGTGACCCTCTTTCATTATTTTTTTAATCGTCTTTGCTAAGTCGGGTTGCTTAAGAATCCAACCTTTTTTTGGCACCTCACCTTCATTTAAAAAAATTCGTTCTGTTTCTTTATATTTTTTTAACCACTCTTTTTTATACTTGGCTCCTCTTATATATCTATCATTGACAGGAAAACCGTTTATTGCTGCTTGATAAGCTGAAGTAAGAAGTGTCGGCATTTTTTTTGAGCCATATTTTGTGCTTACATAGCTCAATACAGCTGGAATACCTGGAATACCTGCTGCCAATGGGCCTAATCTAGATGCGTTTTTGATAACATTATCGTTTTCATCGAGATACATATTTCTTCTAGCTTCCGTGGGGGCTGTTTCACGGGCATCAAGCACCTTATATTCTTTTTCCTTCGCATCATAAATTAACCAAAATGCTCCCCCTCCAAGGCCAGATGCAAAAGGCTCTACCACGGAAAGCATTGCACTCATTGCAATAGCGGCATCATAGGCATTCCCTCCCGACTCTAGAATTTTTTTTCCTGCCATTGTAGCCAAAGCGTTTGAGCTCACAACTGCGCCCTCTTTCACAAATAACTGATTGGGGAAAATACTTGTGGAATAAAATAAAAAAAATAAAGTAAAAAAGTAAATTCCTAAGTATTTATAGATTTTCATGAATAACCGAATATATTTAATTGATATATGGATTATAAAGCTTAATTAAGATTAAATAAAAAAGGGTTTTTTTTAATATTAAATCTTAAATTAATTTAATTATGGTAAATTAAAATCTAAGTTAGTAAAAGATTATCAAAGCAGTTATTTAGAGGACTTTAAGGGATTTAACAACAAATTAATGAAGAAGAAATATTTGATGAATGGCATTAAAAACATAAACTCAATAAATGAAAAAAATTAACATACCTAAACCTCTTGCAAGTGAGCTAGCTCTCATAGCCCTAATTGGTGGAGAACATCTTTTGATTGAAGATATTCCTGGTACCGGAAAAACTTACTTGGCAAATAATCTTTCCAAATTATCTAAACTCGCGAGTAATAGGATTCAATGCACAAATGATTTAATGCCAGCAGATGTAATTGGTTATAACAAATCAATTTCTTCTAAATCGATTGAATTTATTAAGGGCCCAATTTTTACTAATATTTTATTAATAGATGAAATGAATCGTGCGCCATCTAGAACACAGTCTGCCCTGCTTGAAGCTATGGAAGAATCGCAAGTTTCAATTGAAGGTAAAACTTTTCAATTACCTGATCCATTCTTTGTAATTGCAACGCAAAATCCACGTGACCAAGTTGGAGTATTCGAGCTTCCAGAGTCTCAGATTGATAGATTTAGTCTTTGTATCAATATGGATGCTTTAAATAATGATGATTACTTGAAGATTTTAAATGACGAACAAATGCATGCCGAAGTCTTAAATACCTCTTACTCTAGCGTTACTAAAATTGTGAAAAAAGTGCATTTTGACCATAAGTTAAAAATATACCTTCTTCAGATTCTAGATGAAATCGAAAAAATTTCTGGAAAATATCTTGCAATAAGACCTCGAGTACAATTACAAAATTTAGCTAAAGTATATGCCGGTTTAAAAGGAAGGGGATTTGTTGTCCCAGAGGATATCCTAGCTTTACTTTTATCATCCATGCGCCATAGATTTCAAGAAATGTCTAAACAAGAAATTGAGGAGATGATTCTGGAGTCTGTGGGTTTTGTAAAAATTCCTTAGTAACATGGCTTTACTTAATCTAGAAAACTTTGTAGATAAAATTAATATTAAGAAAAAGCCATACAATACCATCCAATCAATAAAACAGCTTTATGCGCTTCCTTCTAGGTTTGGTATTTATCTTGGGTTTGCCATTATAGGAGGCATTGGCTTATCTAACCGACTCGAAAATAATTTCTTGTTACTTATACTGTTATTTCAAATGATAATTTTCTTCTTATCTATTATTTGGTCTGCAAGAAATTTAATTGGGTCAGGGATGCTGATCGAAAAAAATTTTGTATTTGTACCCACCAAAAATAAATCTATTCCTATCACTATAAGCAGTCAAAAAAATAAATTTGATATTAAGGTTAAAAATGAAGAAATACGGGGTGGGAAATATAATCTGTCTTATTCATATATAAAGCGAGGTAAAAATGAGCTCGAAAAAATAAAAATAAGCTCACGCTTTCCATTTGGTATTGTTTATTGCTGGACTTGGCTCACCCCAGGGCAAATAATAGTAGCTCCTAAACCCATCAAAATGAATTCAGTTGATGATATATATAAATACCTAGAAAATTGTTCGAATACACAAATGAAAAATGATAGTTTTGATTATTACAGAAATTCTATTGATCAAGACAGCTCCAAAAGAATTGATTGGAAAAAGTATTTATCCAAACAAATTAAACTCACAAAAATTTCATCCCAAACAAATCATGACGAGTGCATCTCCATAGAGGCAGATAATTTAATCAAAAATAATAAAGAAATAGGTTTGCAAATTATTTGCGGGATTATTCTTTTTTGCCATCAAAAAAAGTTACATTGGAACCTTAATTTCGGCCAACAACAGTTCTTTTCTAAAAAAAATGATTATAAAAAAGCCATTAAATATATTGCGTTGGTTTAATAAAAACCAATTATTTATTATCCTTTTACCACTGGTTGCATTTTATGCATTCATCCTCCCTCCATGGGCAATAATAAGTTATTTTTTATGCTGGATAATTACCTATATAAATTTACAAAATAAAATATTACTAAATATAATTTATACCGCTCTCATTTCTGCTAACTTATTTTTATATCAAAATATATTTGATGCAGATTTTTGGATTATTCTCCTTCTGTTATGCATACCTATCGCTCACTTATATGATCAAAAAAAGGATAACTCTTTATTGCTAACAATTATCAGCTTTATCACTGCTGCTATATTTATCTTTAAGCCTAATTTTTTCGTTGCCATTCTTGCATTCATATGGATAAATATTTTTTTAATTTATTTTATTAAACATAAATATCAATTTAACTTTGATTTTCAGACCATAAATTTCAAGATCATCGGGATGAGTTTATTTTTTATAACTTTCAGTACTGCTATTATTTTTCTTATCCTACCTAGATTTCAGATGACTTTGCTTGGAGAATCATCTCAAGCGAAAAACCAAGGAGTACAAGATACTATTGATTTATATCAACAGGATAGTTTTTATGACGCTGATCCTTACGATGTTTATAAGATTAAACTGGATCGGAATCCTAGGGGTATCCCCTATTGGAAAGTCCATGTATTAACGAATTACAAACAAGGTAGGTGGGTTAAAAATAGAAATGTTACCTTCTTTAAAGCTCCAAAAAAGTCATATAGTAATTATTCTATTATTGAAAATAATGCTTTTCGTAACCAATATCTCCCTGTTCTAGGTGATGCCGGAATAACTATATCAAAGCATAAGTATTGGACCGGGACGGATGGAGAGCTATCACTTCAAAAAGTTATAAATTCTGAATATGAGCAGATTGAGATTAAAACTTTTAAAGTAAATGAATATGAAAGGACAACAAATCTTACACATAATTTTAATTCAAAATTTACAGGCTGGGCAAAAAAGGAATATGCCAAACTCGGCAACGATCAAAAATTTATCAAATTTTTAGAAAATTATTTTGCCCAAAATTTTAGCTACAAAATTAACGATATAAACCTTGATAAAGAAAATCCTTTGGATAGTTTCTTTTTTGATGTGAGAAAGGGAAGCTGTACTCATTTTGCTGTAGCGATGGCAAATGCATTGAGGGCTAATAATATCCCAGCAAATATAGTTACAGGATATCTTGGTGGTAAATTAAATACCTATGGTAACTATTACACCATTAGCTCTGAGAATGCTCATGCCTGGGTCGAAGCAAAAGTGAACGGTAAATGGATTTATATTGATCCCACACTTAAGATTGAAAATATTGAATCGGATGCATCGTCCGTAGCTTTTATGAATTCTTCTGACTCAGATTTAAGCTTTTTTAATGAAGTGGCTGCATATCTTGATAATATAAATACTTTAATTAGTTTTAAAATTTTAAATTATGGTTATCAAAATAGAAGTATAAATATGACTAACAAGGCATTAATAGAAATAATTTTATTTATTGCACTTCCTGGGGTTTTATTTCTTTTTTGTATTTTTATTTACAAAAAACTATCGTCTGTAATGTTTAATAAAATAATAAGAATGGAGAACAGCTGGCGCAATTATCTTATTAAGCATGGTTTTTCTGTTAGCGATTCAAATAGTTTATATGCATTTTATGATCTCAATAAGAATATTGGGGACGATCAATGGGAATATATTAACAATATAAATATAATGTTCTTACAATTACGTTATGGAAAAAATGGTGCTAATGATAATGAAATATTAATGGCAACTGTAAAAAAAGAGATTTCTCAGTTTAAAAATAGGAAAGTATAAAACACATTATGAACAAGATCCTTTTAAATTATTTGTATAAATAAAGAACTAAACCAATAGGAAGTGTTATTAGATTTTAATGAAGTAAGTACGGCTTAATTTTATTTAGATTTTCTTTTTAGATTTTTTTAAATTCTAAACATGCCAACATAAAACAAAATATTCATAGACAAAATGTCATAGATACTACTCATACAATATTTAGAGATTAGCTAGATGAAACATTACTCTTAAATAAGCAAAGTCTAAAAAGTATAGTCTAGGCCTAAGATAAACCCGGTTCGAGAACTATTAATTTCTCTTGTAACAAAAGGACCGAATCCTGCTATAGGATGATAAAATTGTATACCATCGCCATCATTATCAAATCGCCAATATCGGTAACCTAACTCAATACCAATTTTGTGATCTGGTAAATTATAATCAGCTAAATTAACATTATAGCGACCTAGTAAATCGACCATCCATCCCTTAGCATCGGCGCGCATAAATACGTTTGGAGACGGTCCACGAGCATCTTCTCTTAAAAGATGACTATCATCATCAGATACATTTCCGTCTGCGTATGCAATATTCGCCAATAAATTTAAATTTGAAATTACTTGCCATTCGATTTCTGCCCCTACTCTTGGACCAGACCAGTATATTTCATTGCCTAAAACTCTAGTATTAGCTAGTGAAGGATTTGTAGGATCAGTCCAACTTGCACCTGCAGCTTTTAAGACATCATTTGTGTGGCTATAAATACCTTTAGCTACTGCTTTTTCTCTGTATTCATAATAACCAACAAACGGCGTTATTGAGACATTATTTATAGGGAGATAGTCAGCAAGATTAAAGGTATAGCCGAAATCAAGAGAAATATAGTTGGTATCTAAATCTTCAAGCGGGCTCTCGGTATCGCTATATAAAAGAGTTTCTCCAGTACCTACGACCCAATCATCAGTATCATTCAAGTCATAATCATGCAGCGTATCGACCACCCAATCCCAATCTCTTATATTCCCACCCCTTCCTTTGCTCAACTCTTTTATTCCTAGGATTCCTTTAAACTTAAATCCCTCAATTGAATAATCAATAAAAACCTCATGAGCAAGAACTTTTTGCCCCTCCCATGCAAGCTTAGATGTTGGATCACCATTTTGACCCGCGACCTTCAGACCCCCAACATTTACAACCCCCAAACCAGCTCCACCACCACAAGACGCATTAGCACACTTAGCCCAAGTAGTATCACCTACACTTTGCCACCAGCGTGTTCCAACTCTCAATGAAGTGTCATAAGAATCATAATTATCAAAAAATTTCATAAACCAATCGCCAGCGCGTTGATAATCATCATTTTTATTTGGACCTATTGATTGGTCTGAATTTTTTTCATTCTCTAAATCCTTAACTTCAGAGAGTTGGCTTAAATCCTGTCGAGAATAATTTTTTTGGTTTTCAATCTCTACCTGAGGGTCTTGAACGTTTACTGTCTTTAACTCTTCGATCTTAAAAACTCTCGGAGTTAATAATTTTTTCACATCACTTTTTGGACTTGAAAATTTATCGTTCATAGATATTTTTTCGTTAACAACACCACTCTTACTAATTGTGTACGTCCTTATTTTTCCCTTTTGATCCGTAAATTGAAAATTCTTTAGCCCTCTTCTTTTGGCATTATCTAGTGCTAATTGAAAAGGTGATTGAGTGGTTGCTGATCTATTTTTTGGTCTAGCTGATTTTGTATTGTCTTTTTGGGAGAAAGTATTTTTATAAGAATTTATTTCATTAATAGCCCCATTTTTTTCGATGACATACATCCGCTTCCTACCTTTTTTGTCAATAAATTCGAAGGAAGTTTTTTTATTTTGTGTAGCTTTTTCATACGCTACTTGAAAATTTGATTTTTGAGTTGGTGCTTGATTTCTAGCCTGAGCTTCTGAGAATAAAAATGCTGTAAAGTAAAAAAATATAAAAGGTAGAAGGTATGTATTTACCTGTTTAAGTTGTTCAAATATTTTAAAAAATATGTTCATAAATTGATTTTATTGTAAATTTACATCTATGCAAGTATTTTTTTTATAAGCTATTGATTTTAGTAAAACTTTGATAAGTTTACTAAAGGTATTCATGCAATTAAAATTACCTAAGGATTTCTTCTGTCATAAGTGCTTGTTATTTTGGTACAAGGTTGATAACATAGGACAAAGACTCACTTCTTGGGTCAAAAAATTATTTAAATTTAGTTAAAAATATTCGGAGAAAAATATGTTTAATAAGAAACAACTTGGTTTTACCCTCATTGAGCTTTTGGTTGTTATTGCCATTCTTGGTATTTTGGCTGCCGTTGGTGTTCCTGCTTATCAGGGCTTCCAACAGAAAGCAAAATATAATTCAGCAAAAGCCAACTTTACTAATGCTAAAGCTTTTATTATGGCGGAGATTTCAAAATGTAATGGTAACGATAATAAACCACACTTTTATGATGCGGTAAACGTTAAGCATCAATTGGGTGGTGATGATGCATCAAAAACTTGCCCCGTTGGAAACATGGTTGGTGGTAGAGATGAGGCTATGAAGTATTTTAGAGCAATCATGTGGGATAAATTTAAAAATCCATACAATCCAAAGGCTGGCGTTGTTTGTTGCCGATTAGCTAACATCGAAGCTGCGAAAACAGCGACTACAGCAATTGATGCAACAGAAACTACTCTAGGATTCATGTCACTGCTTCCAGGTACTGAAAGTTATGCGATGCGTCTTCAAATTAATATTGGGAACCAAACTGGTGATTATGCTGCAGCTACACCTCCTGAAACATTGTCTCAAATTATTGGTATTAACGAATAAAAAAATAGTTTCTACTGATCAGTAAATAAAAAGGGTTTCATTATGTTATGGCCATTATTGCTTGAGCTTGCAGAGAAAACTAAGCTTTCAGATATACATATTCATTCTGACCACGGAATAGCTTATCGTGAGTTCGGCGACATGGTTCAACTTGACCATATGATAGAAGAAGATCATATCCACACCTTCTTAAAGGAAGTAATGGAAGCTGAAGATTATGACGAATTTATGAGTCATAGAGATGCTGATTTTGCTATTGCCCATGGAGATACTCGTTTTAGGGTGAATGCTTTTATTGATCGATCTAAGCCAGCACTTATTATGAGAAAGATTGAATCTAATGTACCTAGCTTTGAAGACTTAGATCTTCCTGCATTTATTAGAACGATTCCTTCGATAGAAACTGGTTTAGTTCTTGTAACCGGTCCGACAGGGTCGGGTAAAAGTACAACTTTGGCTGCATTGATAGACGTGATTAATCAAACCCACAAGGGTCACATTATTACTATTGAGGACCCGGTAGAATTTGAGCACAACTCAAAATCTTCAGTAATCACACAACGGGAAGTCGGCCGAGATACTAAAAGCTTTACAAATGCACTCAGAGCATCTTTAAGGGAGGATCCTGATGTGATTTTGGTTGGTGAATTAAGAGACTTGGAGACTATTCAATTAGCGCTTACTGCCGCCGAAACTGGTCACTTGGTTTTTGGTACACTTCATACAAACAGTGCCCCATCTACAATAACACGGATTATTGATGTATTCCCGCCAGAACAACAAGGTCAAGTGCAGTCCCAGTTAGCGCAAACTTTGCGATGTGTTATTACCCAAAGACTCCTCAAAACAATTGATAAACCAGGCCGTGTGGCTGCGTTCGAAATAATGATATGTAACACAGCTATTCAAGCTCTAATACGTGATGGTAAAGTCTTTCAAATAGAGAATTCGATGCAAATGGGTAAAGCTGAGGGTCAGACATTGATGGCTAATTCGCTGAAAGATCTTATCGCTGCAAAGCGCATTGACCCTTCTGATGCTGCTGAATAAAATGAACAAAGCTAATCTTTCTCATTCAGGCTTCACTCTTATTGAGTTGTTAGTTGTAATTGCTATTATTGCCATTCTTGGAGCTATAGGCGTACCCACTTACAATGGCTATATCGCAGACGCACGAGATAAAGCAGCACAAAGCAGTCTGCAGTCTATTGTGTTAATGCAAAAAAATTATTATCAAGATAATTTTTGTTATGTAATTACTGAAGCCTCATCTGGCTCTCCTCTTGGAGCAGATACCGGGCCAATGATAAACCAACACCTTTTCGGTACGTCTGTGGGTGAGAGTTCAACGACTCCCATCGACAGCACATTGAAAAATTTCTTTTATTTTGAAATTACGGGAGAGGCATCAACTGCATGCCCATCAAGCGGAACACCCAAAAAGGCAAAGAATTATATTGTTAAAGCCATTAACCGTTCAGACACTACAAAATGGTTCACCATCAATCACAAACTTACCAAGTTGGACCAAGACGGTAGTACTTGGTAGCAATCTAAGTGTTGCCCAATTTGTATGTTTTCTTTGGCGTGGTTGGTCTTATTTTTGGTAGTTTTTTTAATGTAATTATCTTTCGTGTTCCAAGAATTTTAGAAAATAACCTTAACAATAAAACGCCTAAACAATCAATCCTAAAAAATATTTCCTATCCGCAATCCCACTGCCTGTCATGCAAAAAAACAATACGCTGGTTTAACAACATACCCTTGCTATCTTGGCTATATTTAAGAGGTAAATGTAAAGGTTGTGGTGTTTTTATTAGCCCCATATACATAATTGTAGAGTTTATTACGATGCTTTGCTTTGTATTTATATATGCCCACTACGGTCTTCATATTGAGGCTTTGGGATGGCTATTATTTTTTTCCCTGTTAATCATTCTATTTTTTACAGATCTCACTAGCTTTTACCTGCCAAATATTTTTACTTATCCTTTAATAGGGATAGGCATACTTTTTAGCCTTTTTGGATGGACTAGTATAGACATCCAATCCTCTGTCATTGGTGGCGTATTAGGTTTTCTGTTATTTTTTATTATCAATTTTTGCTACAAGGCGTGGAGAGGAATAAACGGGTTTGGTGATGCAGATAAAGTATTATTGGCTGGTCTCGGTGTATGGTTAGGTTACAAAAGCCTTTATCCCATCATAATGTTTTCCTCTTTTCTTGGATTAGGTTTTATGTTAATTATGTTTAGCCTTGGTAAAAGGTATCAGATGGAAACACGGTTGCCATTTGGCCCCTTTTTGATATCATCAGGTCTATTGGTATATATTCATTTACATGTCTATCCCATAACTTTTATGAGGTTTTTTTATGAACTATAAGCATTTGTTCGTTGTAGGTGCGTTAATGTGCAGTACAAATTACTCTTTAGCAGAGACCAAAATCGAACACCAATGTAATGATGCGTTGTTTGATGTTGCACGCGTGTTGATGGCTGAAAAAAGTACCCTTAAAATAAATCAAGCCATAATAAAATCAACAAAATACGCAAAAGTTAGGCAATATATTAGAACGAAATGGATTCCCACCATTAAAAGTAATCCAGATTTCACTCCGAACTCTTTCGTCATAGACGCAGAAAAATATGTTAAAGAATGTGCTCAATTTGCTACGCCTAAATAATGATTACAAAACAATTAAAGAGAGGTAATTGTGAGAAAGAGTCAGGCTTTACTCTCTTAGAGCTTCTAACCGTCATTGGCCTCTTGTTAGTGATTACTACTTTTGTGATGCCAGTGATCGGCAATTGGCGGATAGAAAAAAATATTGAGAAAGATTTTTTTGCATTAGTTGGCGCCATTGATTACCTTAAAGCTAAGGCTAGAATTGTGAATGGTACGGCTATTTTAAAATGTAGCGCGCCTAATACGCTTACTTATACGGTCTCAGGTTTCGCACAAACTAGTACCTCAACAAAACACGCTCAATATGACGCCAATATTATGGAGACAAAAGCGGAAAATATTTTATCGGGTGACACTTACTTTAACTGCCCAGTTGATACGCAAATATTTTTTTTACAGAGCAATAAAGCAACTTCATGGACAGGTGAAATTGCATACCAATTTTCCGGTATTACTGATAAAGTAAATTATAGTGCCTATAAGGTTACGGTAAATTCTGCCACCGCTTATGTACAACAATTTAGATGGAATAAAACAAGTGAAGCCTGGATTGAACTCCGATAACATAAATACAATATCGCATAACCAGTCAGGTTTCACCTTGATTGAAGCGATTATTTCCATGGTAATGTTTGGTATTAGCTTTGCTGGGTTATTTTTACTTTTTGGTATAGCGCAGCAGACCTCTGTCAATACAGAGAAAAAAATGTTCTTGAACCTTATGGCGAACCGTATTGTTGAAACCATCGCAAATGAGGGGACTAACACTGACACCTCAATAAACCCTTTTAATAATCAAACGCACTACCATGGAAGCTTAAATGATTGCACCATATATAGCGCATCGGATAATCCGCGATATAAGTTTGATTGGTGTACTGATTTACAAAACCAAGTCGGTGGATATACCGCTTATCCTGGAGAAGAAAGAACGGTTAGTGTAGTTAAGGATGGTCAGGATCTATTAATAAATGTGAGTCTTGTTATAGATGGCGGATCGGATGGTAATAATCTAGTGCAATCTTATTTTTCTCGCAGATTGAGGGTCGGGCAGCTGTGATTAACTTTAATTTAACGTCGAAAAGCAATGCATCAGGGTTTACTTTGGTCGAGTTATTGGTCACCTTGGTAGTATCATCAATTTTAATTTCTGGCACAATAGCTGGGTACACCTTTTTCTCTCAGCAATATACTGTGCTTAACCAACGAATTTCTATTGACAGGGACGTGCTTGGGGTCATTGATTTGATTCAAGGTGACATTGGGAAAGCTGGTTTTAAAGCGTATGCAACCGATAACCCTGCCATGACTAAATCTGACTTATTTGTGGGGGTTAATGCCTCAACACCTAGCTCAGAAATATGGTTTTTATACGATGATTACAAAGACGATGGGACCCTTTACAGGGTAGGTATAAATTATTATCTTGATACTTATACCTCCACTATTACGGGGACAGAGAGGAAGATACTCAAGCGTGATGTTCGTGAATGCAATGCAGCCACAAAAGCATCCGGTTGCAGCAAAACAGAACCCTCCTCGCTCTCGCTTTATAGTGCATCGGATAGAAGGGGTGAGCCTATCTTAGATAAAGTTACCAAGTTCGAGATACTTGGCTTAAATGCAAAAACGGGGGGTGGGGATGGCACTTATACTGGGGTTTTTCAAGCAATACAAATTGATATGACAGTGGAAGCTCCCAGACAAATTGAAGGCAAAGATACTTTGATTAGTAAAGATTTTAAATTTATTACAAGGGCCAATAATGTATCCATCGTTCCCTAATAAAAATTCAATCTCTTCATCACAGCAAGGTATGACACTTATCCTTACCATGCTTTTAACGCTTTCATTGACCATGATGGCGTCAGCTATTCTTATTGTGGTAAACAATCACTCAGACCTGACCTCCTCGGTCACTCAAAAACCTCTCGCCATGAAGAGTGCAGACACCTGCATTGATCAGGCAATCGGTTGGCTGCTTACCACTCCAGGGGCTACATGGTCCGCGTCAGGCGTTGGCGCAACAAAAGATATTGCCGCATCAGGCGAAACATTGTTCGGAAAAACACTGACCGATGACACTTCCACACCCACCGCTGATACCCGTAATGCTAAATTTAAAGCTCGTACCGGTAAAGCTAAGTGCACGTCAGTGGTCCTCACGATTTTAGAAGAGACCTCTGTTGCTGGATCGGGAGGCACTGGTGTAGGATCTGAGGCTGGGTCTGAGGCTGCCTATGACGCAGATGCAGCAAGTGATGCACCTGCATACATCATAAAGGTTGTTGCCGAAGGAATATTTAACACGGAAACTTTACTGAAATCGACCGGCAAAGTCGAAATTGATAAAACAAACTGGGAATCAGGATCAAGCCGCGGCAAGGTTGAGGTTGTTTTACAATATCAGACATAATTTGGTATGATAAGGACCATGAGTATAAAAAAAATTATAGTATTAACTGCGGTTCTTCCTTCACTTCTTCTTTTTACTAGCAACAGTTCTTTGTTGGCAAGGCACTCGTTTACCGTCCCTGGTAAAATTATTTATAATTCCACATCACCCGATAAACAAAAAATTGCTATTGGGGTAAATCCCCGCGGTCATCTTAATACATCCAAGGAAGAGGATGGAGGACCAAATATTGTAAATAATGCTGGTTATACAGGGGTGGCTTACCTTTTCCCTATCGGTGGTAAAAGAAGCAGGATACCGGGTCGGAGAGCGTTAACTGCCTCAGATAACCGCTGGCAAGATGCTACCGCCCCTGGTTGCCAATGTGAAGGATGGGGTGCGGGTGGTATAGATAAGTTTGGTCGGCAATTTCATGGTTACGCCAATGCATCCAGCGGTATTTCCAATGTCACTGTTAAAAGCTTTACCTTTGACCTTACCAGCATTGAATCCATTACTACCATAAATGACAGTGCAGGAAATCCAGCACTAGAGGTAAAGCATGTCTATGGCCCGTCACCCATTGCTACTGATACATTATTTGAAGTGACGATATCCATCACCAATATTGCTGGTTATAAAATTACTGATGTGCGTTATAACCGCTCCATGGACTGGGATATTCCCCCTAGTGAGTTTAGTGAGGTAGTTTCAGCGGTAGGGGTAGATGCTTCCGTGGCGACAGGCAAATTACCTCGGGTTTTAATGTCTGGTAATAACGGGTTTATGCGACCTAACCCATTTAATAGTGCTGGTAGCCATAACAGGGGTAAGGGTACGGGAGACTTTGAGCGTCATGGTCCAATGGATCATGGATTTACAGGCACCTTTGGTTTTGGTGAATTGTTGTGCGGTGAAAACCATAACTTTATATCTTATTATGGCGCAGCTGAGAGTAGGCCTGCTCTAGAAGCTGCATTAGCATCCGAATCAATTCCATTATATTCCATTGGTGAATCTAGTCCTGTTGAAGGCAGCAGCGTATCCTATGCTTGGGGCTTTAAGGGGGTTAGTGGTACCGCGTTAGCGCCTACCCTGCCAACTAAATCAGCTATTATCCCAAGTGGGGAGCTCACTGATGAAACAAAAATTCAGACGTATGCATCCCCAGTTATTACCGATGAACATGCCTACCAAGCCGTCTTTACCTATAGAAATAATCACCAATGGGAGGGTGATATTTTAAGGTACAGCTTAGAAAGCGATGGATCCTTTACGGCGGATGCGCCGGTTTCAGCTAAAGCTAAATTGGCAGCAAGAGGTATTTCAACACTAGCCGAACTTCAGACTTCACAGATAAACTATTCATCGAAATCACTAATTGCATCAGGTAAAAATCGTAACATTTGGACCGTAGGTTATGATCCCTCATGTGTTGGAGATGCGACACCTTTTGGTAGAGATTTAGTTGATATCCTAACTCCGAGTGGCACTCAAAAAGTTCTTTCTACAAATAATTTTGTTACAACAACTGCTGGTTCCCATGGATCAAATAATCTTGATGAGCTTCTTTTTAACTGCGCTGGAGAAGTTAGCAGTGGCGATACTGAAAAAATAGTTAACTTTGTAAGGGGTTACGATTCGTATGGCGAGGATCCAGGGGATATCAGACAAAGCTTCATAAGTGATACCTTTCATTCTGATCTAGTCTTTGTTGGGGCTCCCTCTGCAGCAACATCAGCAACAGGTACCTTTACGGAATCTTTTTTTAGAGCAAGGAATGGTTATGCAGCATTTAAAGCTACGCATAAAGACCGTGAAGGTCGATTCTTTGTGGGGGCTAATGACGGCATGCTTCATGCCTATGATAAAGATTTAAATCATTTATGGGGATTCATTCCCCCATCAATCCTACCAAAACTGCGTCGTATGGAAGGGCCTACAGCGCAGAGCGTCACCCAATGGCTAGTCGATGGTCCAATTGTAGTAAAGGACGTATTTATTAAAAAGACTGCGGAATGGAAAACCTTACTCATCGGTGGTATGGGGTGGGGTGGTAAAGGTTATTATGTGCTTGATATCACTGATGAATACAACCCAAAACATTTGTTTACCTTTGATAATGACTACAAAAATAAACAAGTAAGTTACTGGAATGCATCCGGCTATAAGCAGACCTTTGATTATGCAGATGCCCCAGACAATATGGATTACACCAAATTGGGGGATACTTGGGCACGACCAAGCATAATCCTAATGCCTATTAAAGATGCGGGCGATAGCACCTTCCAACAACGCTACACCATGGTATTTGGGGCGGGCTATGCTGGAGGTACGGACACCAATATCGGAAATTATGTTTATGTAATTGACTTTGAGCCCTCCCTAGCCACCTTTGCCGATCCCGTTACCGGGACCACCGCACCAAAATTTGATGGCGGCAATGTTATAAAAATTGTTAGCGTGCCCGCGGATTTATCTAGTGATATTCCTAACGGAGTGACAGCGCATATGTCAGTAATCACACCAGACGGAGCCCCTGTACCTGTAGGCAAAGAATCCTTAGCTTACTATGGCGGTATTGCCTACTTCCCAGACTTACAAGGTCATGTATGGAAGCTTGATTTAAGTAAAACATCACTCGAAGAGGATGATTCCTCCATGTACACCCTCAGCAAAATGTTTTCATCGGAAGGTTCGCTTGCAAATGATCGTTTTGGTTATAACCAAATGGCTTCAACCTTAGTTAATTCGTCATCGCCAGCAGGTACTCACCTCTTCCAATACTTTGGTACTGGTGATCAAGCACATATTCAAACACGTTATCCAAGCATTGCTAATAGACTTTATGGGGTAAAAGATTTGGATTGGCCAGATACCGCTTTAACAATAACTGGCTCTAATAAAACTGTTTCTAGCACAGGGATACTAAACATAGATGGCGCTGCCTGTGATGTTACTGATGTGCCAGGATGGTTTACTAATGTCAAAACCAAAGCCACCTTGGATAACCCTCCCCTAGGAGATGGTACCGATAATATGAAAGTTATTGGGCGCGCTATTGTTGCGAATAAGGATGTATATTTCACGGTGTATCGTCCTGAAGATAAAGAGTGCCCAGCATACGGATCAGGCGAAACCATTAGGCTTAAAGAAGGCTGTGGAGGTGGCGTTGAAACCATCGCTATTGGTGCAGGCCTTACTACCGCTCCTGTGATGGATAAGAAGGGTAATATTTATGTTGGTGTAAGTAATTTAGCCACCGGAGAAACGCTTGAGGGTAAGGGTGACACGTCCGAAATGGAAGGTATATCTGGTAGAGATAATATCCTAAAAATAGGTACCTCCGAGATGACTAGCTCTGCTGGAACTCCTGGAATAAAAATTAAATCATGGAGAGAAATTACTGGAAATTATTAATGCGCTAAGGTTACTTTTTTTGTATTAATGGAGTAATTTTCATGCCTTAAAAATATACCTAGACACACATGTATTATGCTATATTGTGATTGGTTTTTTAGTGTTGTATACTAACTTATATTTACAACGTATTGAATTACATAAGGATTTTCTGAATTGCTTGAAAAATTAAAAATTGGTAACCTCTTCGGAAATTCCAAACCTACCTCTGAACCTGTACAGCAAGATATTGTCGGTATTGATATCTCGCATTCCTACGTCAGAACCATTGGACTGAAAAAGAAAAATAAGAAATGGTCGCTGCATAAAATAAGTACTAAAATTCTCGATGAAAGATATGACACTGATGCAAAAAGAGATGAGGATATAGTAAACCTCCTAAAAACAATAAAGTTAGAACAGCGTTTTGAAACAGATAATGCAGCAATTTCACTCCCTGTAAACGCAGCTATTGTTCAGGTCATACAAATACCCTACCTTGATGACAAAGAATTAAAAGAAGCCACAGATAACGGAAGTTTGTGGGAAGCATCTATTGAGATGCCCGGTGATCAATCGGAATACTCTATCTTTTGGCAAACCATCAGAAAAGATAAAGAAAAAAATATGTTGTCGCTTCTTTTTGTTGCCTCTCGCATTGCCGAGATTGAAAAAAATTGTGACTTAGTGAGGCGTGCTGGTTTTGATCCATTAATTGTTGACGTAAGGTGTTTTGCCTTAAGGAATATCTTAAAAACTTACGAAGAATCAGAGAGTGCAAAAACACAAGTTTTTCTTGAAATCAGTGGTACTGAAAATTATGCGGTATGCATGCACGATAATCTTCCCTTCATATACGATATTTATGTTTCTGATGCAGACACCACTGCCCTTCTAGAAGGTGGTAAAGCAATGACTGATGAGTTATTTGATCGTCTGGCATCACAAATAAGAACCTCATTAACCTCTTTCATTAAACAAAGTGGTGTGCCTGGCTTAGAGAAAGTGCAAGTTACCAGCTCGCTATCAAACGCGGATAAGTTTTTTGATCGGTTGAAAAAAGAAATAGTTGAGTACAAGGTTGAACCCATTGATCCATTTAGCTTTGTTCAAATTCCTCCACAGCATAAAGATCGCGTTAAAACTGAAAAAAATCATTCCTCGCTGTCTGTGGCCTTAGGTCTAGCAACAAGACAATTGGATGTATTTGGTTATTACAAGTTCGTTACTGCGGTATCAAACATTAACTTATTACCCGATCGTGAAGACAGGATTAAGAAAGAAAAGAAAAAACATACCAGTTCGTCATTAATGACAAAATTAACCATAATTTCAGCTACATTATTTGTCTTAACAAGCTCGCTGTATGGTTGGATGTTTATTAATTACCCATCTGCATCAGAGATAGCTGCTATGGCATCCAGTGCCACATCACTACAAAGAGACTTAAATAAACAGACACAGCAATACAAAGACTTAACGAAATGGACCAAAGACTCAGGTGAGATAAATTCACAGCTGTTAGACTTGAGTTATGCCACAGCATTTCCAAGAGGATCTTTCGTTACTGGAATTAAGCATATTAGAGCAGACAAGTCACAAATTACTATTCGCGCTAACGATCCTGGTCTATCATCTGATATTATGAGTGACCTAAGTAAGAAATTTGCTAATGTAGAGCTTTTGAGTATTAAATCACCATCCGGCTCCGATACATTGAGTACCTTTGAAATTGCATTTGAGATAAAATAAAATTATGGCTGAAGATAAAAAACCTGTAGACCTTAAAAACATAGACAT
>CAZGLD010000017.1:0-19039 GCA_964526705.1 uncultured Methylobacillus sp. | reverse complement strand
AAAGAAAGCTGTTGCTAAATCTATTACCAAAGCCAAACCTGAGCCAAAGAAAGCTGTTGCTAAATCTATTACCAAAGCCAAACCTGAGCCAAAGAAAGCTAAAGATGTTATTGCAAGCTCGAATGATAAAAAGAGCTTTTTTAACTTTACAAAAAAAATAAAGGAAGGGTTAGCAAAAACTAGGAATACACTCACAACGCCCTTAAATGAACTTTTTTCAAGCAAAAAAATTGATGATAGCTTTTATGATGATTTAGAAATGATTTTATTGACCGCCGATGTTGGAATATTGGCAACTAAACATTTAATTGATAAAGTAAAAGAAACAGTTTCAAAAGATAATATTGTTGATCCTCAAAATTTAAAAAAAATTTTAAAGGGTCATTTAGTTGAATTACTTCAAACTTTAGAGAATCCAATAAATATAATAAAAAAAGAACCCTATGTAATAATGATGGTGGGTGTCAATGGCACAGGAAAGACAACAACTATTGGAAAATTAACCAAACACCTCTCAGACCAAAATCATTCTGTGCTAATTGCTGCAGGTGATACATTTAGAGCTGCAGCTGCAGAACAACTTCAAGTATGGGGAGATAGGAATAATGTAACTGTTGTCTCACAATCCACTGGCGACCCTAGTGCGGTTATTTTTGATGCTATCAATTCAGCAAAAGCAAAAAGAATTGATGTTGCAATTGCAGATACTGCCGGGAGGCTTCCCACACAAAAACACCTAATTGATGAAATCGTCAAAGTAAAAAAAGTAATGCACAAATGTCATGAAGACTCGCCCCATGAAGTAATGTTAGTAATTGATGCAAACACAGGCCAAAATGCTATAAATCAATTAAAAACTTTTAACGAAGCTTTAGGTATTACAGGTCTTGTTATTACAAAGCTTGATGGAACAGCTAAGGGCGGAATTTTAGCGGCAATTGCAAAGGAGATGCCCACTCCAATAAGATTTATAGGAGTTGGCGAAGGCATTGATGATTTAAGAATATTTAATGCACAAGAATATGTAGAAGGAATGTTTGCTTGATTAAGTTTAATAGTGTCTTTAAAAGATTTTCTGGTACGAGCGATGTATTGCAAAACATTAATTTTGTTATTAATTCAGGAGAATTAGTTTTTGTTACAGGATCATCGGGTGCTGGTAAATCAACTCTCATAAAATTAATCTCAGCAATTGAAAAGCCAACTTCTGGTAATATCATATTCGAAAATCAAAATCTTTCAGAACTCAATAATATTGACATGCCTTATTTAAGAAGAAAATTTGGCATGATCTTTCAAGATCATAAATTACTGTTCGATCGAGACTGTTTTGACAATGTTGCCCTTCCTCTAGCAATTAATGACACTACTTCGATTGACATCAATAGAAGGGTTAGGGCTGCTCTAAATAAAGTGGGGTTACTTGAAAAAGAAAAGTTAATGCCAATCACTTTATCTGGGGGTGAGCAACAAAGATTGGCTATTGCTAGAGCAATTGTTTCAAGGCCGTCAATTCTTATAGCAGATGAACCAACAGGAAATTTAGATAAAAAATATGCCGATGATATTATGAGTATTTTTTACAGCTTTCAGCAGGTTGGTGTCACAGTAATAGTATCATCTCATGAAGCTCCTAAGTCCCCAATTCAATTCAAACAACTTCATTTGATTAACGGAGAACTTGTAAATAACGATGTTCCATTACTTGCATAATCATTTTCAGGCATTCATAAGAGCCATAATTAGAATTAAGTCTAATTGGATCTCTTCCGTGGTTATGATTGCAGTTATTGGTATTACGTTATGCCTTCCAGCTACCGGCTTTCTACTTGTTAAAAATGCTTCACAACTTTCAAGTAAAATAGAATATGAGGCTCAAATAAGCGTTTTTCTTGACAAAGATATCACAGACGACCAAATAGAATTTATACGCTCAACCCTTGGACAAAGTGAATTAGTAAAAAAGGTTCATTTTGAACCCAAGATAATAGCCTGGGAAAAGCTACAAATAAAATTAAAATTAAACTCTCTTGATGCTGGTATTTCTGAAAATCCCCTTCCCGATGCTTTTTTTGTAACTTTAAATTCACTTGATAATGAGGTTATACAATCTCTGAATAAAGATATTAAGACTCTTGAGGGTGTAAATGAAGCTATTATTGACAGCGGATGGATAAAAAAATTACGGTCAATTTTATATTTAATAAAAATTGGACTTTTAATCCTTGGGTCATTGCTAGCAATCGTTTTAGTAGTAGTTATTGCTAATACAATCAGACTTCAAACATTGACATATCAGAATGAGATCGAAGTTAGTAGGTTAATAGGTGCAACAGAAAGCTTTATTCAGCGACCTTTTATCTACACTGGAATATTTTATGGTCTTGGGGGAAGTATGATAAATGCAGGATTACTGACACTGATTATTGAAATTTTTAATCAAACCGCTTATAAATTTGAGTATATCCTTGGTGGACTAATTGTTCTTTATAACTTAACTCCCCACGAATATATTTTTCTTGCGATTGTCTCTATGGTTATTGGTTTACTTGCTTCATATTATGCAGCCTCGCAATCCTTAAAAAAGATTGAAAAAAACTACTAACTACTTGTATTACATGGAACTTATCATTACAATTAGCACTCTACCATCATGAGTGCTAAATATATATATTAAAATATGACTAATTTATCTTTATCGACATTTCATATCTCTGATGATTTCAATATTTATCAAGAGACTATAAGGAAAATACCTTCCCTCACCGCCGAAGAAGAATATGATCTTGCGTCCCGCCTTAAGAAAGAAAATGATCTTGAGGCTGCAAAACAATTAATTCTCTCTCATTTAAAATTAGTGATGAAAATAGCTCGCTCTTACAGTGGTTATAATTTACCCCATGCAGATTTAGTTCAGGAAGGAAATATTGGTTTGATGAAGGCAGTGAAGAAATTTGACCCTGATA
Organism: uncultured Methylobacillus sp.; assembly: GCA_964526705.1. GTDB lineage: Bacteria > Pseudomonadota > Gammaproteobacteria > Burkholderiales > Methylophilaceae > BACL14. Next base: position 16,073 of record CAZGLD010000017.1, on the reverse strand, counting down.
GAGGTGTCCGTCTGGTATCTTTTGCAATTTATTGGATTAAAGCTGAAATACAGGAATATGTAGTAAAAAATTGGAGGTTGGTAAAAACTGCCACCACTAAGGCGCAAAGAAAACTATTTTTTAACTTAAGAAGTCTAAAAAAAACACTTCGACCCTTAAAGCCAGAAGAAATTAAATCTATTGCTGATGAGCTTAATGTAAAAGAAGAGGAAGTTAGAGAAATGGAATATCGCTTAAATGGAAAAGAAATAGCGATCGATTACTCAGAAAGTGAATCTGATGAAGACCATTACAGACCTATATCCTATCTCAAAGATAGCGCTTTAAACCCCTCAGAAAAGATTGAGTATGACGAAACAGAAGGAAACACCTCCTCGCAGCTGCGCCATGCACTTTCAGCGCTCGATAACCGAAGTAGAGCAATTGTTGAAGCCAGATGGTTAAATACAAACAAATCAGAAACTTTGCATGAATTGGCTACACAGTTCAATGTTTCGGCAGAGAGGATTCGTCAAATAGAGCAAAATGCTTTTAAAAAGATTAAAGCATTAATGATAACCGATGCCTCAATTTAGCTTTTAACAACTTTCTGCTAAACTTCGCTTTTATCTATCTAATTTACAATGGCGAACTCACCTACCCCAACCGAAATTAAGCTGCATCAAGAGTCTAATCTTCTTGAAGTTTTTTTTGATAACAATACAGAATGTATGCTATCTGCAGAGTTCCTACGTGTTCATTCGCCCTCTGCTGAAGTTCAAGGTCACTCTCCAAGTCAAGCCGTCCTTCAAACTGGAAAGGAAAATGTAGGTATAGTCAATATTGAAGCCGTGGGCAATTACGCTATTAAGATAATCTTCTCCGACGAGCATGATACTGGTATTTTTTCATGGGGATATCTTTATCATCTAGCTGAAAATTATGAAAGTTTGTGGATAGAGTATATTGGCAAGCTTGATGCTGCCGGATACAAAAGGATAGAAAATGAAAACTAAAAAAACTCAATTTGGATTTCAGACTATCAGTAAGACTGATAAGGCTCAAAAAGTTGGTGAGGTTTTTGATTCTGTTTCCAGAAATTATGATCTCATGAACAACTTAATGTCCCTTGGACTTCATAAGGTATGGAAAAGAATTGTGATTCAAACTGCATCGCTTCGTCCTAAAGCAAAAATTCTAGATATTGCCTCTGGGACTGCCGATTTAGCCTTATCTTTTTCTAAGCTTGATAAAGATTTTGATATATTTCAAACTGATATCAATTATTCAATGCTTACTGAAGGACAAAAAAAACTTATCAATCAAGGCAAAATAATCCCTGCAATTACCTGTGATGCGGAAGCATTACCGTTTCAAAGCAATTATTTTGATTGCGTGACAATAGCATTTGGGTTGAGAAATATGACCAATAAAGATAAAGCACTGCAAGAAATCTACAGGGTCTTGTCACCTGGTGGAAAGGCTATAATTTTAGAATTTTCCCACGTACACAAACAACTCAAGAAAACTTATGATCTATTCTCATTTCAGATTATTCCAAAACTAGGAAAATTATTTGCACAAGATGAATCCAGTTACCAATATTTAGTAGAATCTATCAGAGTTCATCCAAACCAAGAAGAATTAAAAAAACTGATGGAAGAGCAAGAATTTGAAAATGTTTCTTATGTAAATTTGAGTGCAGGCATTGTTGCAATCCATAAAGGCTATAAAATATAGTGAATATAAAAAATAAAATAATCAATCATATTCTTGCTCAAAATGAGTGGATGAAGGATGAATTAATCCTATACAAGAATAAAATAATCCAAATAGAAGTAGAGCCATTTTTACTTCAATTTCAAGTTGATAGCAATGGCCAGCTAATTAATCTAGATAATCTTGGTGATGTTGATACGTCCATATCAATGACAACGAAAGCTTTTGTAAATATGCTCACCACAAAACAGAAAAAAAATATAAAAGTTGATGGAGATGTTGACCTTGCAAATACATTTTCTAAAGTAATCTTAAAAACCCGCTGGGACATCGAAGAGGACTTAAGTCTTTTGGTTGGTGATATAGCAGCAGTTGAAATTTCAAAATTTGGAAAAGCTTTTATTAGAGATAGTAAAAAAGGGGTACAAAATATTGCAGAAGGTTTGGTTGAATATTGGCAAGAAGAAGAACAGATCCTAACCTCAAAAGATGAGGTAGAAAAATTTAATTCAGAGGTTGATAAGTTGCAAGAAGATTTCGGCCGAGTTGAAGCAAAATTTACAGAGCTTTTCAAGAATATTTCTAGATGAGTATTTTTCGTTTATTTTTTGTAATCTTCGTAGCCCTTAAATATGGGTTAGATGAATTTTTTAACTCAAAAATTATAAAAATAATACAATTTTTTTTAGTACCAATCCGATTTACACAATCAAAAAAAGAGCGAGGTGAACGATTAAGACTGGCATTAGAAAGACTGGGTCCAATTTTTGTAAAGTTTGGTCAAATGCTCTCTACACGAAGAGATTTGCTACCAATCGATATTGCAGATGAACTGGCAAAACTTCAAGATCAAGTCCCTCCATTTGACTTCAAGCAAGCCAAGGAGATCATAGAGAATGCTTACAAAAAGAAGCTACCAGAGCAATTTACTGTATTTGAAGAAAAGCCAATAGCAAGCGCATCTGTCGCTCAAGTTCACTTTGCTAGTCTAGGAACAGGGGAAGAAGTAGCTGTAAAAATACTAAGGCCCAATATACAAAATCAGGTTAAAAAGGATATAAAACTTTTAACATGGGTTGCTATTATTATCGAAAATATATGGGCAGACGGTAAAAGGTTAAAACCTAAGGAGGTTGTTGCTGAGTTTGCTAAACATACTGAATCAGAGCTTAATTTACTCTTAGAAGCAGGGCACTGTAGTCATTTAGGAGAAAATTTTAAAGACAAAAAATTATTAGTTGTTCCTGAGGTTTACTGGGACCATTGTCATGAAAATATTATGGTGATGGAAAGAATGGATGGTATCCCAATAAGTAATATCTCACTATTAAAAAAATATAAGGTAGATATTCCATTGCTTGCAAAAAATGGTGTCGAGATTTTCTTTACACAAGTCTTCAGAGATGGTTTTTTTCATGCTGATATGCATCCTGGAAATATCCAAGTAGGTAAGGATGGAAGGTATATTGCCCTTGATTTTGGAATTATGGGTTCTTTAAATGCTGAAGATAAGAAATATCTTGCGAGAAATTTTGTTTGTTTTTTTAAAAGGGATTACAGAGGAGTCGCGTTGGCGCATGTTGAGTCTGGTTGGGTTCCCCCAGAGACGTCAGTGGATGATTTTGAAAATGCTATTCGCTCAGTATGTGAGCCCATATTCAATAAGCCCCTCAAAGAAATTTCTTTTGGAAAACTTTTAATAAGACTATTTCAAACATCTCGTCAGTTTAATATGGAGATACAACCTCAGCTTACCATGCTCCAAAAAACACTTTTGAATGTTGAGGGGCTTGGAAGAGATCTTGATCCCGACTTAGATTTATGGCAAACAGCAAGACCTTTCCTGGAAACTTGGCTTAAAAATGAAAATAGCCCGAAAAAATTTCTCGAAAATGTAAAGAAAGAAATTCCTACTTTTTTAGATGTATTACCAGAGATTCCTTCAATTTTAAGAAATTTGACTCAGAACAATGTGATAAATATTTCCTTAAAAAAAGATTTAGACCGCGCCTTGAAGGAGACGAAAAATAATAATTCTTTGATTAAAACTTTATTTGCTCTCATCTTAATTTTACTGTTTTTAAAATATATATTTAATTAATTTAAAATAACTTTGATGAATGCAAACTCAATTTACAACACAATTCTCAATAGATTAATCGTAACTTATATAAAATAATTATTTTTGACAATGCTTACAAAAAAAACTTGATCTTTGTCCTATTCTTTTTTGGGTAATAGGCGACTTACATACATAACAAGGAAGCCCCTCTCTCCCATACACTTTATGTTCATTTTGGAAATAGCCACTATTCCCATTCACATTAAAAAAATCACTCATTGAGCTACCCCCTTTGATTATCGCATCTTCAATTACCTTTTTAATAAATTTAACCAAAGTGTCAGTCTCATTTTTGGTAACTTTATTAGCCCTACGCTGAGGCTTAATTTTTGCATAAAAAAGCGCTTCACTTGCATATATATTGCCAACGCCCACTACATTTTGTGCATCCATAATTACGCTTTTAATATTCTGTTGCTTTAACTTAATTTTTTTAAATAAATAATTTTTATCGAAATCTGCCATTAGTGGCTCAGGTCCCAACTTATTTAACAGTTTATGTTCCAATGGATTATCTTCTGTCCATAGTATTGAGCCAAACCGTCTTGGGTCTGTGTACCTCAAAATTGTTTGATTATTAAAAATAAAATCTACGTGATCATGTTTATTAATTTTAGAATTTAATGGTAATAGGCATAAATGCCCTGACATACCTAGATGAATTATTAAAGTACCATTCGTAAATTTTGCGAGAATATATTTTCCTCTTCTACTAAGCTCTAATAATTCTTGATTTTTTAAGATTGATGGTAAGTTTCTATCTATGGGCCAACGCAAAGAATAGTTACGGATATCGCTCTTGAGGATAGTTTTGTTGAGTAACGGAATTAATCCTAATCGGGTTACCTCAACCTCAGGTAGTTCAGGCATGCATTAATCTTCTGTATTTAATACATTAGGATTAAGCATAGTAAATCCAAGGTCGCTAGGATAGCGATATAATAATTTTTCATCGCTCCGGTAGAGCTTTAACTCTGGATGTTCTTGTATTCTGTAGAATGTCACTTTTTTTCCATCCTCCAAAGTCATATCAAAACTTTTGTACCCTACTCTTGGATCCATTTTATATGGCTCTACTCCCAATGCATCCGGTTTACCCCATGTGAGATCAAACCATGCATTCATTTCATCCTGTTTTACCGACATCTTTTCGCCATTTATATCCCATTTACCATTGACGTGATGGAGCTTTAACCGTGCTTCTTGCCATTGCTCGAGGCGCGAAAGATCATATGTCTTTATTTTCTCATAGACAGCGATAGCTTTTTTATCAATAAGCTCTTCTGCAACAAATGAGGCAGTTTCTGAAAAACCTCCGCTAACCAAAAAGACATTTCCTTGAAACAACATGTATTGATCTTCAGTGACTGCATTATATGTTCCAAATAAAAATTCTTCTTTTCCAGTATTATTAGCAAAAACAATTCTTAGCACAGGATTGTCTAAACCAAATTTACTGAGATTTTCGGAATTAAGTTTAACCGAACTTGTAGTTGCAAGAAGGGCTAATATTCTATAGACATATAGTTCGTCTGCCCTGGCTTTAAAAGGTTTTTCCATGCGCCATCCAAGATCAGTTAATTTAAAACTTGTTTGCGCTCTGGAAGGAAAATAGATATTTATCTCTTGGAAACTTGATAACTTCAAGTCTGACACTGCAAATCTTTTTGACACTTCTTTTTTGTCCTCTTTATTGCCCAGCAAAATAAAAGAGAGTGCTACAACAAATAGCAGTAAAGCAATATTTATTATCCATCGACTTTGCATACTAAGCTTTTCTTCTTCTAAACCATACCCAAAAACCTAAAATAAATAAGCCGACAGGGATAAAATATTGAAATAAATGAAAAATTGTCCAGGCTATAAGCCTTCCTTTGTCATCACCAGGAATGGTTACGTTTACATCTTTTAAAGGCATAGGCTGGATAGTAATTAACTGGTCATCTCCAGCCAGCCAATTGACCATATTGATTCCAAGATCCAAATTTCCCCCCGATGTAATAAAGTAATTTGATAGAAAAGATGCATTACCAACAACCAGAACCCTTTGGCCTTTTTCTCCAAAATTCCTATTTAACGCTACTGCGATATTTATAGGTCCCTTTTGATCAAATTCCGGGTTAAAAACTAATTTATCATTAAGTGGTTTTTTATTTGATGACAACCAACCATTTGGTGCAACCTCAATCAAATTTGAAACTTCCCATCCGTTTTCGTAGGTTCCTCTTGCTCTAATTTGATATGCATCTGTATATTGGGTTCGTAGCATAAAGTTCCTGGTTACAGGATGGTCGCCATAAATAAGAGCATAGGATATATCTTCACTAGATCCAAAGCTAAGTGATGACTTGTCAACAACCTTACCATCTGAAATTTGTAACCCAAGATATTGAGCTAATGCATCAAGTCCTTGGAAATTATTTTCATCCAAAAGCCAAAGAATATTTCCACCATTTTCCACGTAATTTAATATTTTTTGAGCTTCTGGTTTGGTAACAGGAACTTGGGGGCTTGCAATCACAAGCATCGCTCCCTCTTTAGGAACTTCATTTATTGCAGTTAGGTCTGGGTTGGAAAACTTAAAGCCTTTTTTTTCAAGTTGCTCGCCAAAAGCACCGAGGTCATTGTTTTTAAGGCCTAACAGGTTCTTTTCTCCGTGACCGTCTAAGTACATTATTGGTTTATTATTGGTTCTTGATAACCTAACCAGAAGATTAGTCAGCTCTTGCTCAGCGAAAGGTGGCGTGATATGTTCGGTTCTTTTGTTATACTCAACAATGACCTCGCCATCTGATCTTATACCAAGTTCCTGAACTAATTTTGGCTCGAGTGTTGGGTTAATAAAAGAAACGGAGATGTCCTTTTTTTCCCTTTGATATTTTGCAACGAAATCCAAAAGACCTTTACGAAAATTATCTCCCCTATTCGCGTCATCACTGGTAGCAAAGACAGTAAGGTTAACAGGTCCGCTCATTTTTTTGAGTATTTCAATACTGCCTTTGGTAAGCACACTCCTGCTTGCTTGGGTCATATCTTTAATAAATACAAATTGATTGGATGCAACACCAATTAAAAAAATAAGTGCCACAAACATTAAAATGAAAAAACTATTTTGAAACAAATATTGAAGTCTTAGCTTTTTATTTATTTTCATAACTTTAGCCGGTAAGCCTATCTGAATCTAAACGCCTGATGGTAAATGTAAGGAAGGTAATAATAAATAAAATAAAATACATTACATCTGAAGTATCAATCACCCCTCTTGTAAAGGACTGAAAATGTTTCGCCATAGAGATATAACCAAACCAATGATTAGGATCGGAAGCAGTAAAATTTCCAAAAATAACCATTGCAAAAAGTGCAATAAAAGTTGATATAGCTGCAATTATAGGTTGACTAGTCAAGCTTGAAAAATAAATACCCAACGCACAAAAGCTTCCAATCAAGAGGAGAAGTCCAAAGGAATTGCCAATGAGATAACCAAAATCAATATCAGCCCAAATATTCATAGTGCTCAACATTACAAAAATATACATTACTAGGATGCTTAAAAATATAACTAAGCCAATAAATTTCCCAATCACAATTTCAGATAGAGATATGGGTGCGCTAAATAAAAAAGGTAAGGTTTGGCTACGTCTTTCCTCACTTATCAATCTCATAGTCAAAATAGGTATCGCTACTGTCATTAAAAAATTTGCCGCACCATACACATTTTGGCCAACAAATATAGTGATCCCCTGTCTCTCGGCAGGACGCACGGACCCAGACATGACCTCAAAATACTTGTTGACCCCATCTAAATACAAAAAACCAAAACCAAACATTAATAAAGCTAAAATTATCCAACCCATTGGGGTTGCAAAAAGGCTTTTGAGTTCTTTTCTAGCAATATTTATAATCATAATTATTTTTCTATTTGCGTAAGTTGAACAAAGATATCTTCAAGACTTGTTACATCTGGTGCAATGTGGAAGAGTCCCCATTTCTTTTTTGTAGCAGTAATGACGATTTCTTCAGCAGGTAAGTATTTTTCTTTAAAGTGCACTCGGTACATTGTATTATCAATTTTATCCACCTGAGACACACCATCAATAGCTAATAATTCTTTTTTTGTTGGCGCTTTACTGAACCCTACAAGTAATTTATTTCCTCGTCTTTGCCTCTTTAAATCATCTATTGATCCATTAAAAACTAAGCTACCTTCATTAATAATCTGCACCCTATCACAGACCATTTCTACTTCTGGAAGAATATGGGTGGATAGAATAACGCTGTGTTGCTTTCCTATTTCTTTGATGAGGTTTCTAATTTCTCTAATTTGAATAGGGTCTAATCCAACAGTGGGCTCGTCAAGGATAACAATCTCTGGTTCATGAATTATAGATTGCGCTATACCTACTCTTTGTTGATAACCATTGGATAAATTTTCTATTAATCTATTGCTCATGTGGGTCAATCCACATTTATCTTTTGCGCTTTCCACTGCTCTGCGTATTCTTGAAGATTGAACTTTATGAAATCTTGCAGCAATAGTTAGAAATTCATCAACGGTTAATTCTTTATATAAAGGTCTCATTTCTGGAAGGTAGCCAATCATCTCCTTAGCTTTTTTTGGATTGTCCACCATATCATGTCCACAAACTTTAACCGATCCATTAGAAGGTGCTAAATTTCCAGTTAGCATTCTCATAGTGGTCGATTTACCTGCACCGTTTGGCCCTAAAAATCCGAGCACCTCTCCCTTTTGGAGACTAAAAGAAACATCACTCACTGCATAATTACTTCCAAAATTTCTGGATAAGTCAATTGCGTGTAGAGTTGAAACTGCCATATAATTTTCCGTTTAAAATACTTACTCTCGTTAGAGATAATTTTTTAAAAAAGTTTAAAAAATAATAAGACTGAATTATATGCAAAAATTCATGTCTTTTACACTTATTAAATGAGAATGTTTTGTAGTTTACATTATAATTTCAAAGTTGCTTTCCAATTTCAAAAGGAAAAGATTAAATTAAATATTATTATGAATAAGATAATTACAGTTTTTTTAACAAGCATGTTCATGAATGTATCCATTGCTGCAGATGACGATGTATTTGATATCAACAAACCAGCTAAAATTCAAAAGGCTAATGCTGAATTTGTTTATAAGTTTTTGTTGGCTGAAATTGCTGCTCAACGAGGAGATTTAACCTCAGCTGGACATTTGTATTTTGATCTTGCAAGACTAACTAAAAATATTCCTCTCGCACAAAGAGCAACAAACATTGCAGGCTATGCGAGAAACGGAAGATTAGCGCTTGATTCGGCTGAGCTTTGGCGCCAACTAGACAACGAATCACTCGAGGCTAAACAAATTTTAGCGGAGTTATTCATCTCAAGTGGAAATCTTGCAAAAGCAAGGCCGATAATCGAAGAGCTACTTAAACAAGAGAAAACAAGGGCTGATGGATTTCTTTACCTTAACAATATTCTAACTAAAGTTGAAAATAAAAAAAATGCGTTAAGATTTATTTTAGCAATCGCCAAACCTTATCCTGAACTAGCGGAAGCACATTTCAGTATTGCACACACAGCATTTTATGCAGGTGATACTAAACTCGCAGAAAAAGAATTAGATATAGCGGAATCGATTAATCCATCATGGGAAACTGCTGCTTTGTTTCGTGGGTTCATGCTAGCAAATGATTGGCCTGAAAAGGCATTGGAATTTTATCGATCTTTCTTAAAAGTTAATCCAAATTCAAATGAGGTGCGGTTAGAATATGCTAAAACCTTGACGAATTTAAAAAAATACAGCGAAGCTAAAGTTGAATTTTTAAGACTTGTGAATGGTTCGCTAGCTTCACCTGAAATTAGTTTAACAGTTGCACTTTTATCATTAGAATTAAATGACAATATTCTTGCTGAAAAATTCTTTAATCAAGCGCTCGAAAGAGGTTACGATGATAAAAATAAAATACATATTTATTTAGCTAAAATTTACTTAGATAGGAATCAACCAGTGGACGCTATTAAATTTCTCGATAAGATTTCGTCTGGTCCATTATTTATTGAGGCAAAAATACTTACTGCAGAAGTTATTACAAAGAACAAATCCCTTGAGGATGGTATAGCCTCACTATCCCAATATAAAAATCTTAGTAGCGAAGACAAGCTTCAATTTTTAAAAGCAAAGGTTTCACTTCTATATAATAATGATAGGAAGCAGGATGCATTTGATTTGATGAAAAAAGAAGATGCAAACTTTAATAATTCTCCAGAATTTAAATTTGATTATGCGATGCTTGCAGAAAAAATGGGTAATTTGTTGCTTATGGAGCAACTTCTCAAAGAAGCTATTAAATTAAAACCTGATTATGCTTTTGCTTATAATGCGTTAGGCTATTCTTACGCAGATAGAAATATCAATTTAGCTGATGCAAAAAAGTATATTGAAATAGCATTATCTATTAGCCCTAACAATCACTACATTATGGATAGTATGGGTTGGTTGCACTATCGACTTGGAAATATTGAAATAGCATTACAGTTTATTGAAAAAGCATATAAAATTCAGGAAGATCCGGAAATCGCGGCACATCTTGGGGAGATATTGTGGAAACTTGGAAAGTTAAAGCAAGCAGAAGAAATATGGGAAGCATCAATTATGAAGTTTCCCTCAAATACAGTACTTTTAGAAACTTTTGAGAGGCTTCGTTAATATAAATTTTTTAATGAAACTTATGTTTCATTTATTTTTATTCTCAATGTTTACTGGTTGTGCATCTATAAATCAAATATTTTCTTCTAAAGATTTATCAAAAAATAATAATCCTACAACAGCCCAACAAAATTTTTCTATGAATGGAAAGTTTATAATATTTATTAAAGATAAAGGTTTTACTGGGAGTTTGTTATGGAATTCACAAGATAATCAAGATACCATAAAAGTCTTCAGCCCATTTAATTCTCTCCTTGCAACTATCAAGCTTAATAATATATCCAACCAAATTAGATTTGAAATGAACAATAAAGATAGCCAAGAAAATACAAAAAAAATTTTGAATAAAATATTTATTGAAGAAAAAAATATTTTCACTTTAAGAAAATTATTACTTAATCCTCCTGTGAACCTTAGAAGTGACAATACAGTTGATATAAAATTGAATGAATGGGACATAAGGCTTGAGGGGTTGTATGGTAATAAAAAAATACCAGATACAGTGAGATTTAAAAAAAATGAAGTCTCACTTAAACTATTGGTAAAAAAATGGGTGGATTAAATAAGGTGCCTCTAAAAAACTTTAAACGTTTTTTTGCGCCTGCTAAAATTAATTTGTTCCTTAAAGTTTTAAGTAAAAGAAATGATGGGTATCATAATTTACAAAGTGTATTTCATTTAATCGATTTATACGATGAAGTTTTTTTAAGAATAAGGTCAGATAAAAAAATAACCGTTAAGTACAGCGTAAAGTCTATAGATAAAAAAAATGACTTATGCCTAAAGGCAGCTAAATTAATCCTTAAAGATTTAAACCACGGAGTCGATATAAAAGTTAAAAAAAATATTCCAATTGGTGGGGGTTTGGGTGGTGGGAGCTCTGATGCGGCTACCGTAATGATAGGGCTAAATAAATTACTCAATTTAAAAATTGATAAGAAAAAACTATTGAGCGCTGGTTTATCTCTAGGTGCAGATGTGCCATTTTTTATTAATGGCGTTAATGGATGGGTTGAGGGGATTGGAGAGAAAATTAGTCCAATCTCGGTTAATAACGATCAATATTTGCTCATTATTCCAAATATATCGATATCAACTAAAAGTATTTTTACAGATTTTAAATTGACAAATAAGCCAATTCCGTTGAAAATAGCGAGCTCATTTAGTGATGTAGACAGTGGTGAAATAGTAAACGATTTACATGGTAATATTTTTAAAAAATATCCTAAATTAAGAGATTTATTTGCTTGGTTGGAACAGTACGGTAATCCAAGAATAACTGGAACAGGTTCTTCGTTATTTTTAAAATGCAATGATGAGAGTGTAGTTAAGCAAATTTATAAACATAAGCCAAAAGATACCAAAATTTTAAGTGTGAGGGGTTTATCAATTCACCCACATTTAATAACCGATTAATTGGGGAGTCGCCAAGCTGGTTAAGGCACAGGGTTTTGATCCCTGCATGCGAAGGTTCGAATCCTTCCTCCCCAGCCAACTTTAGAAGAGGGGCATACTTTTGAAAACAAAAGAGTTAATGATTTTTGCAGGGAACGCAAATAAAGAGCTCGCTGAAAAAGTTGTTAGTCATCTAAATATGAAACTCGGCAAAGCAACAGTAGGTTGCTTTAGTGATGGAGAAACTATGGTTGAGCTTCTTGAAAATGTTCGTGGCAAAGATGTATTTATCCTTCAATCAACCAGCTATCCCACAAACGATAATCTTATGGAAATACTTGTGACTGTTGATGCTCTCCGAAGATCTTCTGCTGCAAGAATAACTGCTGCAATTCCATATTTGGGTTATTCTAGACAAGACAGAAGACCAAGGTCTGCCCGTGTAGCAATTACGGCTAAGGTTGTGGCTAATATGCTAACAACCGTTGGGGTAAACAGATTACTAACCATGGACCTCCATTCTGATCAAATTCAAGGGTTTTTTGATATCCCAGTTGACAATATATATGCGACCCCTGTTCTTCTTGAGGATCTGGTAAAACAAGATTATAAAGAACCTGTTATTGTCTCACCTGATGTTGGTGGGGTTGTGAGAGCAAGGGCTTGTGCAAAAATATTAGGTTCTAATTTAGCTATTATAGATAAAAGACGTCCCAAACCAAACGTTTCTGAAGTAATGAATATTATTGGTGATGTGGCTGGGCGAACATGTATTATTATCGACGATATAGTCGATACAGCAAATACTTTGTCAGAAGCAGCTTTAGCACTTAAAAAGCAAGGCGCTATGAAAGTTGTGGCCTACGCTACGCATCCAATTCTTTCAGGTTCTGCTATAGACACAATCAATGATTCTGAGCTTGATGAAATTGTAATTACTGATACAATTACGCTTCGCGAAAATGCTAAAAATAATAAAAAAATTAGGCAATTGTCTGTAGCAAAAATTTTAGCAGAGACTATTAAGCGAATCAGTCATGAAGATTCAGTAAGCTCTTTATTTATAGATTGATTTGCCTACAGCTATTCGATAGCCCTGGTCGCGGGGCTATTTTAATTTAGGAGTTTAAAATGAAAATTGAAATAAGCGCAAAAGAAAGAAAGTCGAAAGGTACGGGTGCGAGCCGCCGTCTTCGTCACACAGGAACAACACCAGGGGTCCTTTATGGCGGTGTTAAAGACGCTATAAGTTTGGAAATAGACAGTAAAGAGTTGTTTATGCAGTTTAGGCATGAAGCATTTCATGCATCCATCCTTACACTTAACCTAGAAGGTAAAAAAGAATCTGTGATTCTTCGTGATTTCCAAATGCATCCAGTTAGAAATAATATTCAACATATTGATTTTCAGCGTATTAATGTGAAAGAAAAAATTAGCGTTAAAGTTCCATTCCACTTTATCAATGAAGATACCGCTCCAGGCGTGAAAATTGAGGGTGGTTTGGTATCGCATATAATGACCGAAATTGATATTTCCTGCCTACCTAACGATCTTCCTCAGTATATTGAGGTTGATTTAGGTGGATTAGCTATGGGTGATTCTATTCACTTGTCCGAAGTTAAAGCACCTGAGGGTGTAGAGCTTACTGCACTAACTGAAGATAACGATCCTGCAATTACATCAATAAGCAAACCAAAAGTTGTAGTCGAAGAAGAGGTTGTTGCTGGAGGATCAGGAGAAACAGATGAGGAAGATTCCTCAAATGAATCAAGCAGTGATTCTGAAGAAGGAAATTCTAATGACGAAGGCAGCGATCAAGAAAGCAAATAATTTCATAATTAATGCTCTTTTAACCAAGAGCATTAATCATTCCTAGTGAGTACAATTAAACTATTTGTTGGTCTTGGTAATCCTGGGGAGAAGTATTCTTTAACTAGGCATAATGCTGGATTTTGGTGGATTGATTTTGTAACCCAAAACCATAGATTGTTATTAAAAAAATCAATTAAATTTTTGGGATCTTATGCAAAAATAAGCCCAAAAAGTGAAGTTTACTTTTTGCAACCCCATACCTTTATGAATGACAGCGGTAAATCAGTGAAAGCATTTGCTAATTTTTACAACATAAAAACTGAAGAAATTTTGGTGGTTCATGACGAGCTAGACATATCGCCAGGAAAAATAAAATTAAAACTTGGTGGTGGGCATGGAGGTCATAATGGAGTTAAAGATATTGCCCAGTTATTAGGAGGTAATAATTTTTGGCGGCTAAGAATTGGTATAGGCCATCCTGGTGATAAAAATCAAGTCAGTAGCTACGTACTTAAAAAGCCTTTGAGAAATGAATTATCACTTATTGATGATAGTATTTTTAATAGCTATAAAATTTTTTCGCTTTTAGTCAATGGTGAATTTGATAAAGCAATGTTAAACCTTCATTCAGCATAGGGAGATATTATGAAATGTGGCATAGTTGGTCTACCTAATGTTGGAAAATCAACACTGTTTAATGCAATAACAAAAGCTGGCATTGATGCAAATAATTATCCCTTCTGCACAATAGAGCCTAATGTTGGCATTGTAGAAGTTCCGGACATCAGACTTAATGAATTAGCTAAAATAGCAAATCCTGAAAAAATTCAACCTGCAATCGTCGAGTTTGTTGATATTGCTGGGTTAGTAGAGGGTGCATCTAAAGGAGAAGGATTAGGCAATAAATTTTTGGCGAACATTCGAGAAACTGATGCAATTCTCCATGTAGTGAGATGTTTTGATGATGAAAATATAGTTCATGTCGCAGGTAAGATAGACCCCCTTTCTGATATTGAAACCATTCACACAGAATTAATTTTGGCTGATATGGAAACGTTAGAAAAGGCTATTCTGAGAGAATCAAAAAAATCAAAGTCAGGTGATAAAGAATCTAAAGTTCTTCTAGAAATATACTCAAAACTTGATGATAACTTTAACAAGGGTTACTTAGCAATTAAGCTAGATTTAGATGATGATGAGTTATCACTTATTAAACCGCTATGTTTAATTACCATTAAACCTATCATGTTTGCTGCAAATGTTGATGAGCAGGGCTTTGAAAATAATGAAAATCTTGAAGCATTAAAAAGCTATGCAAAAAAAATGCAATCGCCAGTTATCACAATATGTGCAAAGATTGAATCTGATATTTCTGAGCTAGATGATGAAGAAAAACTAATATTTTTATCTGAGATGGATTTAAAAGAACCAGGATTGAACAGGCTTATACGAGAAGCCTATTCATTGCTAGGTCTTCAAACATATTTCACTGCAGGTATAAAAGAAGTGCGTGCTTGGACCACAAAGATTGGTGCAACTGCCCCTCAAGCAGCAGGAGCAATTCATACTGACTTTGAAAAAGGGTTTATTAGGGCTGAAGTTATATCTTACGACGATTATATAAGCCTGAGCGGAGAGGCTAAAGCAAAAGAGGCTGGAAAAATGAAATTAGAAGGGAAGGACTATATTGTAAAAGATGGAGATGTTATGCATTTTAGGTTTAATGTTTGATATAATTCTTCGCTATTCATAAATGGTGATGTAGCTCAGGTGGTTAGAGCGCAGGATTCATAATCCTGAGGTCGAGAGTTCAAGTCTCTCCATCACCACCATTAATGCATTTTAAATATTATGAAAATATTCTTTATAATCGCAAGTATTCTTTCTGCTTTTTTTGGTGTACAGCATAATAAAAAGTTTCATGCAGATGAAAAATTTATTGAAAAGCATGGAGTGAAATATTTTTTGATTATTGGTTTTTTAATGGTTTTTTTAGCATTGGTAATGCTTAGTTTTTTTGTTAATTTTATTCTCGATTAAAGGAGTTAGAGTTTTTAAAAGGAATTCTTTCCTCTAACTCTCCCATATATATATTCATCCTATGCTCTTCTTCATCTAAAAATTTACTTATTGCCGTCCTAAATTCATCGTTGACAATATAGTGACTCGAGAAAGTATCAAAAGGGCTAAACCCTCTTGCTATTTTATGCTCACCTTGAGCACCTCCCTCAAAAAAATCAAGGTTATTCTCAATGCAATATTCTTGTCCTTGATAATAACAAAGTTCAAAATGTAAATTTGGAAGATGCTCTAAAGATCCCCAATACCTACCATAAAGTT
>CAZGLD010000016.1:14200-25613 GCA_964526705.1 uncultured Methylobacillus sp. | reverse complement strand
GCACCTGCAAAAGCAACTAAAGCTGCTGCAGTGATTAACTTTCTATTGATTTTCATGTTTTTCCTTTGTTGTTAATGATAATCATTTACGATTGTAAATGAGAATCATTCTCATTACAAGAAGAAACACACAAAAAAGTTGTATATGTTGTATAAATACAA
This sequence comes from uncultured Methylobacillus sp., assembly GCA_964526705.1. GTDB lineage: Bacteria > Pseudomonadota > Gammaproteobacteria > Burkholderiales > Methylophilaceae > BACL14. The sequence continues at coordinate 25,452 of CAZGLD010000016.1, read as the reverse complement.
CAAAAAGGGTTTGAGAGGTGTAGCGAGGAGTTAGATAGTAACTGAATTAGCCTGAATCAGAAAAGAACTTATACCTTTTGCGTTGAAATGGATTCCTGTGTAAATCTTGAACTGAGTCTGGCCGATACGATTCATAATTTTCTAATTGTTTGAGTAATTTTTTTACATGCTCAGGGGTTGGAGAAATAATTTCTTGGATATTTATTTTAGACAAGGTCTCTTCCGACTCTGAACTCCACGATAATGGAATTGAGCTGAGCGATACAAATATAAAAAGTATAATTTTTTTCATAAATAAATTTTAATTTCTAACATATTAAAAAACTTTATATTAATCTGAATAAAAAAAATAATTTTAGTTCCGATTTTTTTCAATCACATAATCTTCAACAAAAAAAGCTTTTAGAAGGGTAATCCTCTAAAAGCTTAATATTTATTGGTGGGCCCACCAGGACTCGAACCTGGGACCAAAGGATTATGAGTCCTCTGCTCTAACCAACTGAGCTATGAGCCCTAAAACTATTCCTTACCCTCCAAGAAACTTTTTAATCTTTCGGAACGAGTAGGGTGTCTCAACTTTCTAAGTGCTTTAGCCTCAATTTGGCGAATACGTTCTCGGGTGACATCAAACTGCTTGCCGACCTCCTCCAAGGTATGATCAGTATTCATCTCAATACCAAAACGCATACGCAGAACCTTTGCCTCTCTTGGTGTTAATCCTTCGAGGATTTCTGATGTAACATTCCTTAAACTTGCATACACTGCTGCATCGTCAGGAGTAAGCGTACCAACATCCTCAATAAAGTCTCCTAAATGAGAATCCTCGTCATCACCAATTGGAGTTTCCATAGAAATCGGTTCTTTCGAAATCTTAAGAATTTTTCTAATTTTTTCTTCAGGCATTTCCATTTTTTCAGCTAGCTCTGAAGGCTCTGGTTCTTGACCTGTTGATTGTAAAATTTGTCGAGATATACGATTCATTTTATTAATGGTCTCTATCATATGTACAGGAATTCTAATGGTTCTTGCTTGATCAGCTATTGATCTAGTAATCGCCTGCCTAATCCACCATGTAGCATATGTAGAAAATTTATATCCTCTTCTATATTCAAATTTATCAACCGCTTTCATTAAACCAATATTACCTTCTTGAATAAGGTCCAAAAATTGTAGGCCTCTATTGGTATATTTCTTTGCGATGGATATTACCAATCGCAAGTTAGCCTCTATCATTTCTCGCTTTGCTCTTTTAGCTCTTGCTTCACCGGTTGTCATATGCCTATTGATCTCTTTGAAATTTTTTATAGGTATGCCGGTTTGCTCCTCGACCACAATCAACCTTGATTGCTGATCAAGAATTGAATGTTGAAGTTTTTCTAACCCTTCCACATATTTCTTGTCTGATTTCATCTCATCATCTAACCACAATAAATTAGTTTCGTTACCTGGGAATGACTTAATAAAATGCGATCTTGGCATCTTTGACTCTTCCACACAAAAATCTCTTACTGCACGCTCATGACCTCTAATTTGCCTAACAATGATTCTAACTTTATCGCACAGAACCTCAACAAACTTGGATGCAAATCTAAAATTGATTAACTCTTTGAGAATAATATCTTGATGTTTTTGATATTCAGCATCATCGATCCATTTTGACTCCAATCTGAGTGTGGTTAATTTTTTATGTGCTCTTTTTATCCTACCAAAACGTGACAAAACTTCTTTCGTCAGGATAGCTAAATCTTCTGCTGACATACCGCTAGCTTTTCCAGACTCGTTTTCATCTTCGTCCTCATCATCTTCAGTTTGGGTTAGTGCTGCCTCAACCTTAGCTAGTTCTTTTTCTGCTTCCATATCAATAAGACCATCAACAAACTCTTCAACTCCTAATTCACCTTTTTTAACTTTTTCACCCATATTCATAAGGTCATCAATAATGCCTGGGCATAAGGAGATAGCTTGAACCATATGTTTTAGGCCGTCTTCTATTCGCTTAGCTATTTCAATCTCACCGTCACGCGTCAAAAGATCAACGGTACCCATCTCACGCATGTACATTCTTACCGGATCTGTAGTTCTACCAAACTCTGAATCAACTGTTGCTAAAGCCTGCTCTGCTTCCTCAGCAGCTTCCTCGTCAGTTACTGGGGCTGGCGCATCGGACATTAACAATGCTTCGGCATCAGGAGCTTGTTCATAGACCATAATGCCCATATCATTAATAATACCTATGATGCCTTCTACCTGTTCACTCTCAGACACCTCATCTGGAAGATGATCATTAATTTCAGCGTAAGTAAGGTAACCCCTTTCTTTTCCGAGGATAATAAGAGCTTTCAACTGCATGCGTCTGTTTTCAGCTTCTGCTGGATTGTTCGCCGCATCCTTGAGGTATAAATCTTTTAATTTTTTTACACGAGTAACGCGTTTGGTTTTTTTGTCTTCTGGATTCTTTTTGGGTCTTGCCATAGTTACCTCAAGTGATTGGGCTAATAGTAATGTTTTATTCTTAGCAGTGAAACCGTGGAATTTTAGCAATACAACAATATTATGTCAATCATTTGTTTCTGAGATTTTTAAATAAAAACGTTAAAAATCAGTAATTTAGTTTCTTCTTATGTTTTTTAAAAAAGCTTTTTCTTCATCCGTTAATGATCCTAGACTTTTTTGTTGTAGTTCGTTGAGTTTAACTTTATTGGCAGATACAAGTAATTTATTTCGTAGACTCTTCCTAAGTGCGTCCACTTCCTTCTCAATTGATAAATCAACATCAATTTTCGCGATTTGTTCTTCCATCTCCCTTAAAAGCTCTTTATCAATCTGGCCAGCTAAAAAATGCAGCATTACAGCAGCATTATTTTCTTTATTTAATAAAGCACTCTGAATAATATTTTTTGCAAGGTTATGTTCATTATTTTTTGCTAAAAATAAAGCAAGATCACTTTCTAATGCAAGATTAGGTTTAATAATAATAAATAAAATAAAGCGACGGGTAGGATTCATAGGAATCCTATTTTCTATTTTTGTACTTGCTCTTCCAAACTTTGATCGTGATGGACTTTTGAGAATATTATTAATTTCTTGCATATCCAAACCTACTAACTGCGCAATTCTTTTTTTAAATAATAAGCTTAATTTGGGAGCAGACATTTCATTGAGTATTGGCTCTACTTCATTTAAAAGTTTTACTTTTTTATCTTGAGATATTAGATCATTATTAATAGTCAGCTTCTTAACGACGTATTCTGTCAGAGGAAGAGCTTCATCAGCAAGCGTATCGAAAGCTTCTTTAGAATTCTCTCTAATGTACGTATCTGGATCATGGTCTTTTGGGAGAAATAAAAATTTTAATCGTACATTGTCTGTGACAGCACTTAGTGCATTCATCATTGCTCTCCATGCGGCTGTTTGGCCTGCAGAATCCCCATCAAAACAAAAGACAATATCTTGCGTGTAGCGCATTAATTTCTTTATATGATAAATTGTTGTTGCTGTTCCTAGGGTGGCTACCGCATTTTGAAAGCCATGTTGTGCTAGTGCAACTACGTCCATATAGCCTTCAACTACCAACACATAGCCCTTTTCCCTTATCGGCTTTCGAGCATAAATTAATCCATATAGTTCATAGCTTTTTTGAAATAACGGTGTTTCAGGCGAATTATAATATTTTGGCGTATCTTTTGGATTGATTATTCTTCCACCAAAACCAATTACTGTTCCCTTTTCATTGATTATTGGAAACATGATTCGATTTCGAAAACGATCGTAATACTTACCTTTATCATTTTTTTGGATAAGCCCTGCCTTTTCTAAGACGCTGTCCTCATAATGCTTAAATGCTTTCTCTAAATTTTGCCAACCATCTGGTGCAAAGCCAATAGAAAATTCTTTAGCTATTTTTCCTGTTAGACCTCGAGACTTAAGGTATTTTATTGCTTCGGGAGATTTACGTAGAGCTTGTTGATAATATTGGTTGGCAATTTTTAGCGCTTCTTCAAGTCCAAAATTTTCTTTTACATTTTTTATATTATTAGTTTTTTCATTGGGCACTGTCAGCCCGAGACTTGAGGCAATTTGTGTAACTGCCTCTACGAAAGTAAGGCCTTCGTATTCAATCAGGAAAGTGATTGCTGAGCCATGCGCTCCGCATCCAAAACAATGATAAAACTGCTTCGACGGGCTCACAGAAAAAGAAGGAGTTTTTTCCTGATGAAAGGGGCAGCAGGCTACAAAGTTGGCTCCTGCTTTCTTAAGCTGTACTCTTTTATCGATGACATCGACGACATCTGTCCTATTGAGCAGTTCTTGTATAAATGACTCAGGAATCATTTCTTAATATTATATTATTTAGTTTCTCTGTGTGAAGGTTATAACAGTTTTATGACGACAATTTAGCTTTAATAATTTTAGAAACTTCTGCCATATTAGCTTTGCCCGAGAGCATCTCTTTAGCTTGGGCCATGACTGACCCCATCTCTTTCATAGATGTAGCGCCAGTTTTTTTAATGATGTCTTGAATAATTTGCTCTACCTCTGCGTGATCCAATTGTTCTGGCATGTAAGCTTTCAACACGGTTACCTCAAACTCTTCTTTATCCACCAAATCAGTTCGATTAGCTTTTTTAAATGCCTCAATAGAGTCATTACGTTGCTTCAACATTTTTTCTATAATAGTTACGATGGATGAATTATCAAGAACTATGCGGTCGTCAACTTCTTTTTGTTTTATAGCAGCTTGAATAAGCCTTATTGTTCCAAGAAGCGCAGAATTTTTACTACGCATTGCGCTTTTCATGTCCTCATTAATTTTTTCTTTTAAGGACATTTATTTTTAGTAGAGTTTTGGAGGTAGCATTTGATTTCTTAGTCTGCGATATTGCCTTTTAACTGCCGCAGCTGCTTTACGTTTTCTTTCCCATGTTGGCTTTTCGTAAAACTCACGAGCTCTAAGATCATTGAGCAGTCCAGTTTTTTCAACTAGACGCTTAAATCTTCTTAGTGCTACATCAAACGGTTCGTTTTCTTTAACTTTAATTGTTGACATTAATTATTCTCTATAATTATTAAGCTTCATTGTAGTAGGATAAATATTACTACTTATGAAAAGGCGATCATTTTAATGCTAATATTCTTTTTTTTCAACCAATTTAAGTAAATTAATGTTAGTTCTTGGAATAGAGTCCTCTTGTGATGAAACTGGAATAGCTTTATATGATTCAAATGATGGGTTATTAGGGCATACCTTGCATTCACAAATAGATCTTCACGCAGAATATGGAGGCGTAGTGCCTGAGCTAGCGTCAAGAGATCATATTCGATATATCATTCCTCTTATAAATCAATTATTAAATAAAACTAATGTTAATAGAGAGGCTATTGATGCCATTGCATATACTGCAGGACCTGGGCTATCAGGCGCGTTGCTTGTGGGAAGTACGGTTGCTGAATCCCTATCTTTTGCCTTAGAAATTCCAAGTATTCCTGTTCATCATTTAGAAGGGCACCTTTTAGCTCCTATGTTGGAAGATACAAAGCCAGTATTTCCATTCCTTGCCTTATTAGTTTCTGGAGGCCATACCCAAATCATTCATGTCAAAGCTATAGGCCAGTATGATATTGTGGGCGATACTCTTGATGATGCAGCAGGAGAAGCTTTCGATAAAACAGCTCAACTACTTGGATTAGGATACCCTGGTGGTGCGGCACTTTCTAAATTAGCTGAATCTGGAATTCCAGAATACAATCTTCCAAGGCCAATGATGCATAGCAAGGATTTTGATTTTAGTTTTAGTGGCTTAAAAACTGCAGTATTAACTTTGGTTAAAAAACAACCAGAATTAACCGATAGCGTTAAGGCAAACATTGCTGCAAGTTTTCAAGAATCAATTACTGAAGTATTAATACATAAAACTATAAACGCCATGGATTACCTCAATTTAAATCAAATTGTAGTTTCTGGTGGAGTGGGGGCAAATAAACAACTTAGGGAGAAGCTAACAACCTTATCTCAAAAAAATAATTTTCAATTGTTTTTTCCATCACTAGAGTTTTGTACTGATAATGGGGCTATGATCGCTCTGGCGGGATACCTCAGACATTCATTGTCTGAAAAAAAAGATTATCATTTTACGGTTATGCCTAGGTGGCGGTTAACTGAAATTTAATTGCGTTTAAAACCTGACTCCGTTCCATTAATTAAATTTCGAATATTCCCTTGATGGCGCAAAAGCACTAGTATTGCCAAAACAATTGAAATAATAATAATATCCTTATCTTGGTTCAAAGCATATGCAATAAAGGGAGAAGAAAATGCTGCAGCTATTGCAGATAAAGATGAATATTTAGAAAGTAAAAAAATAGTAATCCATACAGTTAGTGTTAGTAAAGCAAGAATCCAGTTAATAGCTAATAAAATTCCTAGGGCAGTTGCAACGCCTTTCCCTCCTCGAAATCTATAAAAAATTGGGAACATATGTCCAATTAATACTGCCAATGCAATAGCTATAAATAAGTTACCTGTAATATTTAATGATATTGCCCCACCAACAACTAAAGATGCCTTCAACATATCACCAAGTAACGTAAAAATTGCCGCATATTTATTACCTGTTCTTAAGACATTTGTTGCTCCCGGATTTTTTGATCCCATAGTCCGTGGGTCGGTTATGTTAAATATTTTACTTGCAAGAATACCGAATGAGACAGAACCAATTAAATAAGCAATAAAAATATAGGGAATTTGATTTATCATATACGGTTATTATATTTCAAAAAGCATATACCTTCATGTCTAACTATATTTTTCTTCACGGATTACAACTTAAAACAAAAATTGGAGTACCTGATTTCGAAAGAGAGAGTTTTCAAATTCTCTATATTGATATTGATATTGAACTCGCTAAAGATAGCCTTTTTATTGATGACGATATTGGCCAAACTATAGACTATGCGGAAATTGAGAAGCTTGTAATAGGCATCGGTAATAATCATAACTACAAACTTCTAGAATCATTGGGTGAAGAAATCATAGCAACTATTCAAGAAAGTTTTTCCATCAAAAATATCGAATTAAAAATTGCAAAAAATAAGATTATCCCGAGTACAGATTTTGTTGGCATAATTTTAAAAAGATAATCATCCCCTCGGATGGTGTTCATGATGAAGTTTTTTTAATCTTTCTCTCGCCACATGGGTATAAATCTGTGTCGTTGAGATATCACTATGACCCAATAACATCTGAACAACCCGCAGATCTGCGCCATGATTGATAAGGTGAGTAGCGAAAGCATGTCTCAGTATATGTGGTGACATAGGTTTATTAATATTAGCCATCAGTGCATATTTTTTAATTACGTACCAAAAAGCCTGTCTTGTCATAGCCCCACCCCGATTAGTAACAAAAAGAAATTTTGAAACTTTTTTATTTAAAATATTTTGACGTGCTTCAACAAGGTATTTTTTTATCCAATCCACCGCCTCTTCCCCCATAGGTACCAATCTTGTTTTAGAGCCTTTACCCGTTACTCGAATTACGCCATCAGTAAGAATTACCTCCGTCAATTGAATACCTACCAACTCAGAAACCCGCAAACCACATGCATATAATAATTCCAGCATCGACCTATCTCGTATACCCACATAAGTTTTGATATCGGGAGCTTCCAATAGACCTTCTACTTCATCCTCACTTAACGACTTAGGTAACGATTTAGGAATTTTAGGTGTCTGAATTTTTAACGTCGGGTCCTCTTTTATTTTATTTTCTCTTAATTGAAAACGAAAAAATCTTCTTAAGGTAGCCAATATCCGAGAGATACTTCTTGATTTTGAGGTAGGAAATTTAAATGCTAGAAATTCTTGAATTTCTGACTCGGAAACATCCAATATTTCTATTTGTTTAGCCTTTGATAACCAGTTTACAAAAATAGATAAATCAAACCTATAGCTATCTAAAGTATTTTTTGATAAGCCATCTTCAAGCCATAAATGATCAATGAATTGATCAATAATTTTAGTACTCATAGATGATGGAGTAGGCTTAGATTGGATCTAAGATTATCAATTTGATTAGTGAGTAAATGTTCTATTTTTGATTGTGCACTTTTCCAACGAGGGCGAGCATGCTCTAATATTTCTGTCCCTTTTTTAGAGATAGCTATCAATCTCTCCCTTTTATCACCACCTAAAACAATATTTATGAGTTTCTTCTTTTCTAATATTGCAATAGCTCTAGTAACCGTTGTTCTCTCGGACCCTAATTGATGTGCAACCTTTGTAATAGTTTGTTTTCCAGTGCCAGCTAAAATTGCCAGGACTGAAAATTGGGTAATATTAATGCCTAAACCTTTAAATTCATCATTATATGCTTGAGTGATATTCCTGCTTGCCTTTCTGATCGAAAGGCACATGCAGTCTGAAAATTCGACTTCTTGTTTCATTTACATATCTATCCTTCTAAGATAAATTTAGCTACCAACTCAGGAGACTCTAAGAATGAAAAATGGCCTGTTTTTTCCATTGTAGAATATTTTTTTAAATTGAGGGCATCCATAGTTGCCTCTCTTTCATGATTCTTTGACCAATCATGATCTCCATAAATTAATGATACAGGAATTTTTAAATCTGAATATAACTCGTTATAATTTGGGAGGGAGGCATAATTCTTAAACATATTTCTCTCATGATAAACAAATCCAGGTTTTTTAATAGATTTGCATAGGAGTTTTATGTAATTTTTGGTGATAGCTGACTTTTTATAAACTCCCCCACGAAAAATCATCCATAAAGTTGGAAAAGATTCTAGTTTCGCAAAAAATATACCTAAACCAAGAGGCAGGCTTACATGAAATAATAAAAATTCTGCCATAAAATTTCCTCTTCTTATCCCCTGAGCGAATCTTTTATCATAATCATATGAATTAAAGCAAAATATTTTTTTAATTCTTTCAGGAATTTGCTTAGCAATTGACGCTGCCAATACTCCTCCGATTGACTCGCCTGCTATTGTAAGTTTATTTAAATTTTCACTTTCTATAAATTTTGCAACCGACTCTGTTAAGTATTCATGCGTATAGTTAACTTCTTTATTAATAGGGGAATCACCATGACCTGGAAGATCAATAATGTAAACGGTAAAATGCTCACTTAGATATGGTAAAAGATTATCAGAATACTCAATACGGTTTCTTAAAGTGTGCAATAACAGCAAAGGCTCTCCCTTTCCTTGCTTGGTAAAGCGAAGATAAGTATTGTCATCCAAATTAAATTTTTGTATTTCCATTTTTCAATCCTTAACTAGTTAATATTATGTGTGCATACACATAATATTAACAGTGTAACAATTAAAATAAAAGCAATAAAAAAGCCCCAACTTGTGGGACTTTTTTTAATAAATTAAATGATATTTTATTTAGCTGGTTTCTCTTCAGCTGGCGCTGCTTCTGCTGCTGGAATAGCTTCTACTGCTGGCGCTGCTTCTGCTGCTGGAGCTTGTTCTTTTACAATAACTCCTTCTGGAATATCTTCAAATTCATTGTCACTATCACGAACTTTAAGTCTTTCTTTGATTCGCGCTGATTTTCCAGCAAGATCTCTGAGATAAAATAATTTAGCTCTTTTAACATCACCACGTCTTTTTACCGTGATGCTATCTATTTGCGGGGAATGTAGTTGAAATGTTCTTTCTACTCCTTCACCTGAAGAAATTTTTCTAACAATAAAAGAAGAATTGAGTCCTCGATTCCTTCGCGAGATTACAACACCTTCAAAGATTTGAACTCTTGATCTTGTTCCTTCTACAACATTTACACCGACAGCAACGCTATCACCTGGTGCAAATTTTGGAATTTTCTTCCCAAGCCGTGCTATCTCTTCTTTTTCTAATGTTTCAATAATATTTGCCATCATTTAGTTCCTTTTAGTTATAAAGAATCTTGTTCCTGCTCTCTTTTAATATCTTGTAGCAGTCGAGACTCTTCTTTCGTCAACAACCTTTCGGCTAATAAATCTGGACGTTTAATCCATGTTTCTTTGAGTGACTGTTTCAATCGCCATACTCTTATATTCTCGTGATTACCTGACATTAACACCTCAGGCACTTTAAAACCTTTGTATTCGTCTGGCCTTGTATAATGGGGATAGTCTAATAAACCATCCGCAAAAGAATCTTGGTTCGCAGATTCTTCATCATTCAACACTCCAGGCAATTGTCTAATTATACAATCCATTAATGTCATAGCAGGTAACTCACCACCGCTCAAAACATAATCTCCGATAGAGATTTCTTCATCTATCCAATTAGTTATTCGGTCGTCAACTCCTTCATAACGACTGGAGAGTATAATTAATGACTCTTCTTTTAAAAGCTTTTTTACCAACTGATGATCTAGTGGCCTCCCTTTTGGAGTCATATGAATTACTTTTGCCTTTTTTAGACCATTACTTTTATGCAAATCTCTTATTGAGTCAATTGCATCTACTAGAGGTTCAGCCATCATCAACATTCCTGGGCCACCGCCATAAGACTTATCATCTACAGTTTTGTGCACATCTCTAGTAAACTCTCTTGGGTTACATAACCCTATATCAACTATACCTGAACTAAAAGCTCTTCCTGTTACCCCATAATTCGTGAGTGCTTCAAACATCTCAGGCATTAATGTAATTAAATTAAATCTAAATAATGGCTTAGAAATCTTCATCCCAGTCAACTAAGATTTTTTTAGTATTAAGGTCAATATTTAAAATTACATCAGGTAAATATGGAATTAAAATATCACTTTTTCCTTTAATAACCATTACATCGTTTGATCCAGTTTCCATCATGGTGTCAACAACGCCATAGCTTATACCTAATTTATTTTCTACATTTAAACCTATTAAATCCGACCAATAAAAAGTATTAGCATCAAGCTTAGGCAGCTCACTCTTTAGAATACCAACCATACTCTTATTTAAAACATCTGATCCGTTTCGATCATTAATCTCATCAAACTTTGCTAAGATTGTTTTATCTTTAATGATCGTTTTTTCTATTTTATAAGAATCCCAATTTTTTTCATCACTAGAAACAAACCAATTGGTGTACTCACTCAAAGTATCAATTTTTTCTGTAAACGGATGAACCTTTATCCACCCTTTAACGCCATGAGAACCAACTATTTTTCCCATAATAATTACTTCTTCTAAAAATTCAGATGAAGTAATTTTCTTCTACTCTACTTATCAGCATCTTCCGCTGGAGCTTCTTC
>CAZGLD010000016.1:8999-14100 GCA_964526705.1 uncultured Methylobacillus sp. | reverse complement strand
GCTGCTGCTGCTAATTCTTCAGCTTTTACTGCTGCTTTTTTAGCTTTCTTTGCTGAAGCTTTATCTAAATCTTTTTTCTTCATCGCTTGAAGACCTTCTGGTCCTTTTGTATGAAGTTTAACAATTCTTCCTACTGTTTCAGACAGAAGAGCGCCATGGCTTTTCCAATAATCTATTCGACCGGTGTCCAGTCTTAATGCCTCAGCTCCCTCGTTAGCACCGGGGTTATAAAAACCAACCCGCTCGATGAAACGACCATCTCTCTTTTTTCTTGAATCTGCTACTACTACGTTGAAGTAAGGTCTTTTCTTAGATCCACTTCTTGAAAGTCTAATGATTACCATATATGTTCTCTTTAATTAAATTATTTTCTACAGAAAGTGCGAAATTTTACGCTATTTTAGATGGTTTTGGCAAGTTATATGTTTTATTTGGAAAGTTTAAGCTACAAAATAAAAATTTAATTATAGGTAGAGTGTTGGATCTTGAATCCCTAATTTTTCGAATCCTTCTCTTCTTAATCTGCATGAATCGCATTTACCACAGGCATGGCCATCTTCTGATGCCTGATAACAAGAAACTGTCATTGAATAATCAACATTATGTTCAAGACCTAATTTTATAATTTCTGCTTTATTCATTTTAATTAAGGGAGCATGAATAGAAATTTTTGAGCCCTCTACTCCTGTTTTTGTTGCTAAATTTGCCATCTTTTCAAAACTAGAAATATATTCTTCCCTGCAATCGGGGTAACCAGAATAGTCGATAGCATTTACGCCAATAAAAATATCGAGGCTATTAATTGTTTCGGCCCAAGCAAGCGCCAAGGTCATCATCATAGTATTTCTTGCCGGCACATAAGTTGATGGAATGCCTTTTGAGGAAGTTTCTGGTATAGCCATTGATTTATTTGTTAGTGAAGAACTACTTAGCCAACTCAAATCAATATCCACAACCTTATACTCTTTAACATCATAAAATACTGCTAGTCTTTTTGCATAATGTAATTCTGCACTATGTCGTTGTTGGTAATTGATGTTCATAGCATAGCACTCATAGTCTAGTGATTTTGCTAACGCTAATACAGTTGCAGAATCAAGGCCTCCAGATAAAAGTATGACAGCAGGTTTAGACACCTTTTTTTTCGCCCCAAATAATTTTGTGTAACTGCACTTGCATTCTTACGCTTAAATTATCCTCCAAAATCCATTCCGCTAATTTATTAGGATCTAAATCACTATAGGAAGGTGAAAACAAAATATCGTACTTCTCATAAAGATTCTTTTTTTTAATTAATTTTTTTGCCCATTTATAGTCATCATGATTTGTGATTACTATCTTTATTTCATCCTGGTCTTTTATTAAGGTAAGATTTTCCCAAAAATTATTTTCAACTTCGCCTGAGCCAGGGGTCTTGATATCTAAAATAATTTTAACTTTTTCATGAACTTGATCTATTGAAATAGCGCCTCCTGTTTCCAATGATACTTCGTATTCTAAGTTAGTTAATTTAGCTAAAAAATCTTTACATGATTTTTGAGCAAGAGGCTCACCACCAGTCACAGTGATAAAATTTGTTTTATATTGTTGGATTTCATTAATGATCTCATCAAAACTATAGTTTTTACCTTCGTGAAATGCATAAGCTGTATCACAATAGTTACATCGCATAGGGCAGCCCGTGAGCCTAATAAAAATTGTGGGAATACCAATACGTGACGATTCGCCCTGGAGGGAATAAAATATCTCATTTATTTTAAGTGTTTGGATTTTCACAGACTAAATTAAGCTCTAAAGGTTGATTGATTCTAAAGCCTTTAATCGACGCTTAGCTTTTGAAATAATATCTGCATCAGGATATTGTTGAATAAGTTCACGTAGAGTTTTTTTAGCATTAGCAATTTTAGCTAATTGTATTTGACAATTAGCGATTCCGTAAATAGCATCAGGTAGAATTGGACTATTCGCGTGCGATTCTATTACTTTAGAATACGTCTTAATCGCTGCATTATAATTTTTTAATGCGAACTGTGAATAACCTAGATAGTATTTAGCGTCAGCAATTTTCTCTGAATTTGGGTAAGCGCTTACAAACCTATCAAAAGCACTAAAAGAATCTTTGTATTTGGTTGACATAAGAAAGGCTTTTGCTTCATCAAATGCGTCAAATTCAATATTCATATCTATAAGTGGAGGGACATTGTTTACAGCCGCTATTTGACCTTCGGGTAATGTATCGCTAATAGTATTTTTTTGAATGTCCTCAATTTTAAGTGACTCTGACTCTAGAGAAGGACTACTAATTTCATTAGTTTCAGCAATCTGATCATCTATTAGCTGATTTATTGGATCTTTGGGGGTCTGTTGTAAGTAATTTTCTGATTGAAATTTATCCTCTAAAATAGTGAGGCGATCGTTAATTTCTTGATACAAGACCTTTTCTCTTTCTTGAAAATTATTTATTTTAAACTGAAGAACCTCAACTTGACCGTTAAGCTTTGAAAGCATTTCCTGGATTTGCTGGAGAGCATTCTGATTATTAATTGCTGTGCGATTTACGTTTCGATTTTTAAGTGCCTGAGTAACTTTAGCATCAACATTACTTTGAATGTTTGCTTGAATATTATTGAGTTGGTCCTGGATGCTATTTAACTGTTTTCTTGCTTCCTCATCTTCAAACAATCCCGCATATGCAATTTGCGCAAAAAAAAGTAAACCAACCCAATAATATTTTTTCATTTAAAACTTCTATTTATATCAATAGTGCTCTATTCACCTACGTAACCAATGTCGGAGCGTCTATCTTGACCACATGTACTGCCTGTACATTCTTGATTAGCATGTTCTTCTCCGAAACTTACTGTCTCGATAGCAGAGCCATTAACACCTAAGGCTTCAAGTGCCTGTTTGACGGCAACTGCACGCTTTTGTCCTAAAGCTAAGTTGTATTCATGAGAACCTCTATAGTCAGCATTTCCGTAAACTACTACTGCAGCATTATTTTTATTAATAAAAGCAGCATGATTTCCAATTAATCCCTCAAAATCCGACTTAATTACATAGCTATCGTAATCAAAGTAAACACTTCTATCACTCAGTTCACCACTAGCAGCCAACTCATCCAGAGCTGTTTGACTTAGTTGATCACCTTGTACATTCCCCTCTAGATCAACCTCTGAACCATCAGCAGTCATATTTTCTAGCTCAGGAAAAGGAGCATTTAGTCCCATTGGTTCGTTAATTTCTGTTGTGCTGCATCCAGCAGCCAAAAATGCTAGCAAAGACGCAAGTAATAGAGATTTTTTCATTGTATAAGTCCCTTTTTTATATTAAATTAATTCTTCAAAGGCCCCCAAGTAGATTCCATAATTGCTCCTGAACCGACTTCTATGGGAGTCACCTTCAGTCCATTTATTGATACTGTACCAATTTTTGACGTTTTTCCATAGTCTTTATATGTAAATAATACCATATGACCGTTAGGTGAAAATATTGGTGATTCGTCATCAGGCCCATTTGTTAATTTTAAAACTTGATTGGTAAGAAGATTTTGGATAGCAACTCTATACTTACGGTCCTCTTGATTAAGAAATAATAATAATTTGCCGTCTTTGGAGAGGCTTGGGCTCAAATTATTTTTACCCTCAAAAGTTACTCTAGCAACTTCGTTCGATTCAATATCTACTTTATATATTTGAGCACTTCCCCCTCTATCAGATGAAAAATATATCTCATTACCATTGGACGCCCATGATGGTTCTGTATTTATCGACCTTGTTCTCATTAATTGTTGAATATTACTTCCGTCAGCATTAATTATATAAATTTGAGAATTTAAACTGTAAGTCAAAACAATTGCTAACTTTTTACTGTCTGGAGACCAAGCAGGGGCGCTATTATTGCCACGGAAATTCGCCAACAGAGTTCTTTTACCAGTTTCAATATTCTGAATATAAATAACAGGCTTTCTTTTCTCAAAAGATACATATGCAATTTTTTTACCATCAGGAGACCATCTTGGAGAAATAATGGGATGTTTAGAATTAAGAATTGCCTTGGGATTATGACCATCGTAATCGGAAATAAGTAGACTGTATTTCTTTGGGTTAATTTTTTTTACAAATGCAATGTTTGTTTGAAATACACCTTTACTTCCTGTTAGTTTTTCATAGACAATATCTGAAATACGGTGTGCCATTAATCTATATTGATTTGAAGGACCTTTAAGGGAAATAGTTAATATAGTTTTTTCTTTATAAATATCAACCAAACTCCAAATTACTTCGACTTGAATATTGGATCGACCAACTCCTATGGTTTTCATTTTACCCAAAATAATGAATTGTGTTTGTAATGCCGTCCAGTTACTAAAGTTCACATCCCTTTCATCATAGGGATATTGGGATACACCAGATATATCTATAGGGCTAAATAAACCTGAACGACTTAGATCATTAGCAATTACTTCATGCATCAGTTGTATGTCTTTATTTTGATTATCGTCTTTGAAGGGAGTAACGGCAACGGGAATTTGACTAGCTTTGCCACCAAGAATTTCTATCACTTCAAGCGCATGAGATATTCCTACAAAAAAAACCATGCAAAATATTGAAATTGACTTAAATATTTTTTTCATAATGTAATTAACCTTTATTTAGTTTACATTTCCGTTAGGTTGAAATCTCAGCTTTAACTTTTTTAGTTGTGTAAATAGACGACCATCTTGGGGCATAGGTAAGGGTTGAGCTTGAAGAATGGCTCTCTCTACAGCTAGGTCACAACTTTCAATATCACTAGACTTTATCATTTTTGCGCTACCAATCAAGTCCCCTGTAGGCATTAATACAATTTCATAAATTAATTCTACTGGATCTAAACCACATAATTGTTTGTTAACATTTTGGTATATTTTTTGCTGTATTAATGCCTTGTATTTTTCAAGCTCTCCTGAATTAGATCCCGCAACAATATCTTCTTGGCCTTCAATCGCTATGCGCGTCTCCTGAGCTAGATCTTTATCTCTCAAATTATCTTGTAACTTCTCCAATGCATCCTGCGCTAAAATGTCTTTCTGTATTTTTTCCAACTTTTCTTCTTCAAG
>CAZGLD010000016.1:0-8899 GCA_964526705.1 uncultured Methylobacillus sp. | reverse complement strand
TTCTTTAATTCAGCAGCTTTCTTCTTCTTTAATTCAGCAGCTTTCTTCTTCTTTAGTTGTATGTCGGCATCTTTTTTTATTTTGGCTTTCTTTATTTCCTCTGACGGAGCAGTTTTTTTAATTTTTGGCTTAGATTTTTTTATTTGTGGTTTTGGTTTCGTTTGAGTAGGAACAGCATCCCACAATTCAACTTCTGCATAATAAGGAGCTTTAACCTGCCAGTTTATTGAAAAAATCATAAAAATAAACAAAGCCAAGTGGATTACTATTGTAAATAAATTAGCCTGTAAATTATCGTTATTCTCAAGCCAAGATAATCGCATATTTTTTATTTAACTGGGGTTAAAAGAAGCCCAACTTTACCGACTTCATTTTGTTTTAATAAGTCCATAATTGTGATGACTTTTCCATAATCTACCTTTTTGTCAGCAGCAATAACTACTGATTGGTTAGGGTTCTTCTTTGTAGCTTTTTTAACATGAGCTAGCAGCGTATCGTTCTTAAAAAGCTTGCCGTCAATTTCAATTTTTCCATTTTTTTTAATTGATATTACAATCGGGCTAACTTGCTGCTTTAAAGTTTCTCCAACTTTAGGGAGTTCAACAACTCCAGGGTTTGTCATTGGTGCAGTAATCATAAAAATTACCAGCAATACCAGCATGACATCTATATAAGGGACCACATTAATTTGATTCATCAAGCGCCGTTTATTCATGGCTATCCCTTTCTATCAACTATATTGATAAATTCTTCCATAAAACTTTCAAACCGTAATGATAAGCGATCTACTTTAGCTGCAAAACGGTTATATGCAATAACTGCTGGAATAGCAGCAAACAATCCGATTGCTGTTGCTATTAAAGCCTCAGCAATTCCTGGGGCAACTTGGCTCAAAGTAGCTTGAGCTACGTTAGAAAGACCAATAAAAGCGTTCATAATCCCCCACACTGTTCCAAATAAGCCAATATATGGGCTTACTGAACCAACTGTGGCTAAAAAAGGAAGGTGTTGATCGAGTGTATCAATTTCTCTGTTGTAAGAAGCTCGCATTGCTCGTCTTACACTTTCAATACTCTTCTTATCAAAAGAATTATGTTCTTTTTGGCTTAAATATTCTTTGTAGCCAGATCTAAAAATCTCAGCTAAACCTGTCATATTTTTTCCTCCTGTTCCTAGCGAATCGTAAAGCCTCGCAAGGTCTCCTCCTGACCAGAAAAATTTCTCAAATTCTTTAGCATTTTCCTCTGACATTTTAAGAAATTTAATTTTTAAATATATAAATTTCCAAGAGATAATAGATGCCAATATTAAAATGAGCATGACTAACTGAACGGGAAGGCTTGCTCCCAAAATTAATGAGAAAAAAGATAAATCACTTCCTATATTCATAAAGGCTCCATAAGTTTTTTTATGTGTGATGGTATTTTAAGCAGATTAAATTTTGTGGCATCCACACATGCCACTTTTATACTGCAAACGGTTAATAGCTCAGTATCTCTATAAATTTCTTGCTGTAAAAGTAATGAGCATGCCTTGATATTCTCTAGCTTTGTATTTATTTGTAGCTCATCGTCCAACAAAGCTGATTTCCTATATTTAATATCGAGATTTGCAACTATAAAAATCATATTATCGGTCAATTTCAAATTATATTGATTAATCCCTAAATTTCTAAGCCACTCTGTTCGTGCTCTTTCCATAAAATTTAGGTAGTTTGAGTGATACACAACGCCACCACTGTCTGTATCTTCATAATAAACTCTGATCCTCATTGGTTCTAGTTCTTATTTGATTCTTGAAGCCCCAAATGATTGTGAGCTTTTGGAGTTGCTACTCTGCCTCTTGGGGTTCTCATCAAATAACCTTGTTGAATTAAATAGGGCTCTATTACATCTTCAATAGTATCTTTCTCCTCCCCAATTGCAGAAGCTAGATTATCAAGTCCTACCGGACCCCCAGAAAATTTCTCTATAATAGCTTCCAAAAGACTTCTGTCCATTAAATCTAAGCCAACAATATCAACATCTAACATTTTTAATGCTTGGTCTGCAACTAGCTTATCTATACTCCCGTTAGCTTTAACTTCGGCAAAGTCTCTTACTCGGCGTAAAAGGCGATTTACAATTCTTGGAGTGCCTCTTGAGCGCTTTGCAATCTCAAGTGCGCCCTGAGAATCAATATCGACCTCGAGTAAATTAGCAGATCTTTGAACGATTTTTGATAATTCATTTTGATTATAAAATTCTAATCGTGAGACAATACCGAAACGATCTCTTAATGGGTTCGTAAGCATTCCTGCTCGAGTAGTTGCGCCAATAAGTGTGAATGCTGGTAAATCTAATTTTACTGATCTTGCAGACGGACCTTCTCCAATCATAATATCTAATCGATAATCTTCCATGGCTGGATATAAAATTTCTTCAATAACAGGAGATAAACGATGAATTTCATCAATAAACAAAACATCATTTGACTCAAGATTTGATAAAATAGCCGCTAAATCACCTGTTTTCTCAAGGACAGGACCGGACGTTTGCCTTAGATTAACTTCCATCTCTTTAGCAATAATATGCGCCAAGGTAGTCTTACCAAGTCCAGGCGGGCCAAATAATAAAACATGGTCTAAAGCTTCTTCTCTTTTTTTTGCCGCATCAATAAATATTTTTAACTGACTTCTAGTTTTCTCCTGCCCTACATACTCATTTAAATCTTTTGGTCTTAAAGCACGCTCTATACCCTCTTCAGATATATCGGATGTTTTTGGGTCTACAAATCTATCAGGTTCAATCATAAGTGTATTTTACCCATTTTTTGAAAAGCTTTTTAATGCTTGTCTTATTCCATCATTAACAGATATATTATCTGGTAATGCTTTAATTGCAATGGAGGCTTGCGATGCGCTGTAACCAAGACTAATTAATGCATTTTCAATATCATCAATGTTTGTTGCTAATATTTTTGATGTCTTAGTAACATCCAAATCTTTTATCCTATCTTTTAATTCCAGCACCAATCGCTCTGCTGTCTTTTTCCCAATACCTGGTATTTTAATGAGCAGATTAGTATCATCACTCCTAATTGCATTTGCGAGCTCATTTGATTCAATACTACTCAATATAGATAAAGCTACTTTCGCTCCAATGCCATTGACCTTAATAAGCTGCCTAAACATCTGCCTCTCCGAGGCGGTTGCAAAGCCAAATAATAAGTGCGCATCCTCTCTAACTACTAAATGAGTGAGAAGAGTAACTTCTGACCCCTCATCTGGAAGCCCGAAAAATGTTGTCATCGGTACTTCGATTTCATAGCCAACACCATGGGAATCTAGCAAAATAAATGGGGGAGTTTTTTCTATCAGGTATCCTTTAATTCTTCCAATCATAAAATTCTTCCACCTTTCATCCTGTTTCCTACTCCAAGCTTTGATAAGCTTCCACTAATATTAGCATGACATAGTGCACATGCCAGTGCATCTGATGAATCGGTACTTGCAATGGATGGTAAATTTAAAAGTTTTTGGACCATTAACTGTACTTGACCTTTATCGGCATGTCCTTTTCCAACAACTGACTTTTTTATTTGCAGAGCTGTGTATTCAAACACAGGTAGATTTTTAATGACGGCTGCCGATATTGCTGCACCACGTGCTTGTCCTAAAAGTAAAGTGCTTTGGGGATTATTATTTACAAAAACTTTTTCGATCGCGACGCAGCTTGGATGAAATTTTCTAATGACCTCACTTAGTCCTTCAATAATTAATTTAAGTCTATCAGCTAAACTATCTTTACTACTTCCAGTTTTAATAATGCCACTGGCGATATAGTCAAAACTATTCTCTTGTTTTCTAATGATACCGTATCCAGTGATCCTGAGTCCTGGATCTATCCCTAAAATAATTGTAGGGGATTTAATTTAATTTTCTCCAATCGAAGCGTTAGTATAAACATTCTGAACATCGTCTAATTCCTCTAAAGCATCTAAGATTTTTTGCATTTTTTCGCCTTCAGTACCACTGAAACTTACCTCAATATCTGGCTTCATGGTCAATTCTGCAAATTCATAACTAAAATCACTGGCATCAAATCCTTCTTTTACAGATAAGTATTCTGAGGGTGATGTAATTACTTCGATGCTCTCATCGTCGTGGTTTACAACGTCGTCAGCGCCCAGCTCAATAGCCATCTCTATTAATTTCTCTTCATCATTCCCAGGTGCGAAGAAAAAGGTACCGCAGTGTTTGAATAAAAAAGCTACTGAGCCATCAGTGCCTAAATTACCACCGTTCTTACTAAGCGCATGTCTAACATCTGCAACAGCTCTTTGCTTATTATCGGTCAAGCAATCAATGATTATTGCTGCGCCATTAATACCATAACCTTCATATCTTATTTCTTCGTAACTAACACCCTCTAATTCACCAGTACCTCTTTTAATAGCACGAGTTATATTTTCTGCAGGCATATTTTCTTCTTTGCCAGCAGCTACTGCCGCTCTTAATCTTGGATTAAAATTAATATCTCCACCGCCCATTCTGGCTGCAACAGTAATTTCTTTTATTAATTTAGTAAATATTTTTCCACGCTTAGCATCTTGCCTACCTTTGCGATGTTGAATATTTGCCCACTTTGAATGACCTGCCATAATATTAATACCTATCAAACTTTGAATATAATTATTTTAACAGTTAAATCCCTTAACTTAGACTAAGATAGTGATTCCTTACTCTTATAAAAAAGCAATAAAAATAATCCGCCTAAAATTAAAGCAAATCCAATTGATTCAAAAAAATTAGGAATTTCTGCTAATAATAACCAGGCTGATATTGCTCCTGATATTGGAGTAAGAAGCGCCAGCATAGACACAGTAGACGCTTTTAATTGTCTGAGCGCATAAAACCATAACAAATAAGCAAGTGCGTTTACAAAAATTGCATTAAAACAAAGGATACTTATAAACGAATAACTCCAAATGATAGGTTGCTGGTTAATTATTACAGCAATTATTAAAAGAGGTAATGACCCCCATAACATCTGCCAAGATGTCATGGTTAGTAAATCAATTTTTGGGTATTCCAAATGAATTCTTTTTGATAAAACAGCACCACATGCCCAAGTAAAACCTGAGGCTAATGCCAGCAACGTACTTTTGTAGTTATTTTCTATATTCAATGGATTAAAAATAAAAACTATACCCAATAAACATACCCCAATTGAAATCCATTGCGAAAGTGATATCTTTTCTTGCAAAAATGGCCAAGCCATTAATGCGACCCACATTGGCATGGTAAAAGTTAGCACAGCTGTTTTGCTTGCCCCTCCCTCCATTAAAGCCCAGATAAGAAATCCTGTAAATCCTGCTGTTTGAAACATTCCTAGCATGAATAATTTAGGTGCTTCTTTAATAAAAATTGGTTTTTTTTGAGCAAGAAGTATTACAAATAAAATAATTGCCCCAAAGAAATTTCGAAGAAATGCAAATTCTGCTGGGCCTGAGAAATCTAATGCTACCTTCATATAAGGAATGTTTGTCCCCCATATTATTGACAAAAGAATAACAGCTAATACCGCAAATATTGTTTGTTTATAAATTTTATGCTCTTAAATTATAATTTATTCGCCAATAATTTTTACCAAAACTCTTTTCCTTCTTCGGCCATCAAACTCACCATAAAATATTTGCTCCCAGGGTCCAAAATCAAGCTGACCTTCAGTAATAGCTACAACAACTTCGCGCCCCATAACCTGTCTTTTCATATGCGCATCAGCGTTATCTTCTCCAGTATCATTATGCCTATAACCACTTACCGGCTCATGTGGAGCCAATCGTTCCAACCATTTTTTGTAATCATGGTGAAGACCTGATTCATCGTCATTAATAAAAACGCTTGCAGTTATATGCATAGCATTTACCAACACGAAGCCTTCAGATACTCCACTTTCATCTAAGCAGGCTTTAATATCAGAAGTAATATTAGTAAAATGCATCCTTTCAGGCGCTTCAAACCATAATTCTTTTCTGTAACTTTTCATTATTTTCCACTCCTTGTTGTTTTTTTAATGAGTAAATATTAATTCAATTCCATTGCCCACAGGATCTTTAAAAAATAGTTGTTTTGTTCCTATTTCTGGCACCTCTCGGAAAGTAAACGATATATTATTCTCATTCAATATTGTTTCATAATGCTTGATATCGGATGCACTAAATGCAAGATGATCAAAAGTAGAATTTACGTGATGCTCTTTTTTTTCATTATTTTTAGTGGAACTTAAATGTAAAACATCTTTGCCTTCAGCATTTAACCAAAAACCTTTACTTTTAAATGGTGGCCTTTCCCCTAAACTTAAACCAACAATATTCATATAAAAATTTTTTAAAATATGCATAGTACGTTCGTCAGCTCTTAAGTTGTAGTGATTGATACCTTTAATCATTCTTTTTATCGGAATTATTTGGTCTGACTTTGACATGTAATTCTCTTAACTGCTTTTCTGCAACTAAATTTGGGGCTGAAGTCATAAGGCATTGCGCCTTTTGTGTTTTAGGAAAAGCAATGACATCTCTGATAGATTCTGCACCAGCCAAAAGGGTCGCCAGTCGATCGAGACCAAACGCCAATCCACCATGAGGAGGTGCGCCATATTGAAGTGCATCTAGTAAAAAACCAAACTTTTCTGTAGCTTCTTCTTTGGATATATCTAATGCACTAAATACTTTTGATTGTATTTTTTGGTCATGAATACGAATGGAGCCTCCACCAACTTCCCAGCCATTAATGACCATGTCATATGCTTTTGATAAACATTTACCTGGATCATTTTCTAACAAAGACTCATGTCCATCTTTTGGCGCAGTAAATGGATGATGCAAAGCATTCCACCTCTTACCATCTTCGTCATAATCAAACATTGGGAAATCTACAATCCATAAAGGAGACCATTTTTCTGTTGTTAAATGATTTTTATCGTGGCCAATTTTTTCCCTCAAAGCACCTATCGCTTCATTTACTGTATTTTTTTTATCGGCACCAAAGAAAATAATATCTCCATTTTCGGCTGATGTTTTTTCAATAATAGCTTTTAATGCTTCAGCATGTATATTTTTAACTATGGGGCTTTGCAGTCCCTCTTCATTTAATAAATTTTTATCATTTATTTTTATATAAGCCAAACCTTTTGCACCATATATCTTTACAAATTCTGTATATGCATCAATCTCTGACCTAGATAACTCCGCCCCTTTTGGAATACGAAGTGCTGCAACCCTACCATTTTTCATATTAGCTGCTGAGGAAAAAACCTTAAATTCGACATCCTTCATTTCATCAGTTAATTCAATTAGCTCAAGATTTACTCTTAAATCTGGCTTATCTGAACCAAATCGATGCATTGCCTCTTGATATGTCATCACAGGAAATTTTTCTGATAAATTTTGATTCATAACTTTCTTAAACATGTCACGCGTCATATTCTCTGTAATAGTCATGATGTCTTCCTCATTGACAAAGGAAGCCTCGATATCAATTTGCGTAAATTCTGGCTGCCTATCTGCTCTTAAATCTTCATCTCTAAAGCATTTTGCAATTTGAAAATATCGATCAAAACCAGACACCATAAGAATTTGCTTAAATAGCTGAGGAGACTGCGGCAAAGCAAAAAATTCTCCATGATGCACTCTGGAGGGTACTAAATAATCTCTTGCACCTTCAGGGGTGCTCCTTGTTAATATTGGAGTTTCAATTTCAATAAAATTTTCTTGATCAAGGTAGGCGCGAATATTTTTGGAAATATCATACCGAAGCTTTAGATTCTTTTGCATCTGATCACGACGAAGGTCAATAAAACGATGTTCTAATCTTATGGATTCAGTAATGGAATCATCGTCAAGCATAAAGGGTGGAGTTAAAGACGCGTTTAATATTTCTACCTCAGAAGCGAGCATCTCTACCTCACCTGTTGGTAAATTTTTATTAATAGTTCCCTCAGGTCTCATTCTCACCTTGCAAGTTACTTTAAGAACATACTCATTTCTTATCGACTCGGCAATTTTAAAAGCATCTTCAGTATCTGGATCAACAACAATTTGAGCAAGGCCTTTATTATCTCTTAAATCAATAAAAATAACCCCTCCATGATCTCTTCTTCTGTGCGCCCAACCGCACAATATAACCTTTTGATCAATATGACTTCGATTTAATTCACCGCAATAATGTGTTCTCATTTTTAATTAATTCTCTTTAGTTATTTCTTGATAATTTTTTTTGGCTTTTTATTAGGAGTAACGCCCATTGATATTACATATTTTAAAACTTGGTCCACACTAATATCGAGCTCAACAACTTTATTTGTTGGCACGATTAATGTATAGCCAGATGTAGGATTAGGTGTTGTAGGAACATAGACATTTACGTATTTACCTTTTAAGTTTTTGGTTAATTTTTCATCAGGCTCACCTGTAATAAAAGCAAAAGTATAGGTTCCGGACATTGGAAATTCTATTAAAACCGCCTTACTAAAAGCTTGTCCTGAACTAGTAAGTAATGTATCTGAAACTTGCTTAATACTGCTATAGATTGATTTAATGAAAGGCAGTCTATTGAGTAAATTCTCATAAATAATAATTAATTTTTTACCAAAAAAATTATTCGCAATTATGCCAGTAATAATTACAGCGAGGAATGTAAGGATAACTCCAAAACCAAATACTTCTCCGCCCAAGAAATACTCTGGTCTTAAATTATCTGGTAAAAATAAAACCGCTTTATCTAAAAATTGAATAAGACTGAATAACACCCATATTGTTAATATAAGTGGGATAAGTACAATCAGACCTGTTATAAAGTTTTTCTTAATCATTTTTTTTCTCTTTTTTGGGTTTAGATGCCGGCTCTTTCTTAATCTCA
>CAZGLD010000015.1:0-28963 GCA_964526705.1 uncultured Methylobacillus sp. | reverse complement strand
TTCATGGCAACCACAGAAAAAATAGAAAAGATTGAACCAGGCAGTTTTGCTGCATTATTCGAAGAAAGTATGTCTCTCAAAGAAATGCGGCAAGGAGAAGTAATTACTGCAGAAGTTATATCAGTTGAAAGTGATTTTGTTATCGTAAATGCAGGACTTAAATCAGAAAGTGTCATTAAAACTGAAGAATTTCTAAGTGATAGCGGAGAAATTGATGTTGCTGTAGGAGATTTAGTTAAAGTTGCTATTGAAAAATTAGAGGATGGTTATGGATCAACAATCTTATCAAGGGATAAAGCTAAAAAATTACAAGCTTGGATTGATCTTGAAGAGGCTATGGAAGAAGGAAGAATTGTTAATGGCTTCGTAAGCAGCAGAGTCAAAGGCGGATTGAGAGTAACAGTAAATGGAATCATGGCATTTTTACCAGGATCCCTTGTTGATATAAGGCCTGTAAAAGATACAGCACCCTTTGAAAACAAAGAATGTGAATTGAAAGTAATAAAAATTGATAAGAAAAGAAATAATGTTGTTGTTTCAAGAAAAGCTGTCCTAGAAGAACAATCAGGAACAGACAGAGAGTCAGTTATTGAATCTATTGTTGAAGGAGCAAATATTAAAGGAATTATTAAAAATATAACTGATTATGGTGCATTTGTTGACTTAGGTGGAATTGATGGCTTACTTCATATTACAGATTTAGCTTGGAAACGCATAAAACATCCTTCAGAAATTTTAAATGTTGGCGATGAAATTGAAGCAAGAGTTCTTAAGTTTGATCAAGAAAAAAATAGAGTATCACTTGGTCTAAAACAATTAGACGACGATCCATGGGTTGGTTTGAGCAGAAGATATCCTCTTAAAACAAAATTGTCAGGAAAGGTATCTAACCTTACAGACTATGGTGCATTCATTGAAATTGAAACTGGAATTGAAGGCTTGGTTCATGTCTCCGAGATGGATTGGACTAACAAGAATATACACCCAACAAAAGCTGTTCAACTAGGAGATGAAGTAGAGGTAATGATCCTTGAAATTGATGAGGACAGAAGAAGATTGTCTCTAGGAATGAAACAATGTCAACCAAATCCTTGGGATGAATTTGCAAGCAACAACGCTAAGGACGATAAAATTAAAGGGAAAATAAAATCTATTACTGATTTTGGAATATTTATTGGATTAGAGGGAGATATTGATGGTTTAATTCACCTCTCAGATATTTCATGGAGTGAAAGTGGAGAAGAAGCTGTTAAGAAATACAAAAAATCTGACGAAATAGAAGCTGTCATTGTTTCGATTGATGTTGAGAAGGAGCGAATATCTTTAGGTATTAAGCAGCTCACAGAAAATCCAAATCCTGAGGCATCTAGTAATGGTGCTCCAGAAAAAGAAGAAAAAGCCTCAAAAGTGAAAAAAGTCTCCGCAAAAAAAGAAAATGCTGAATTAAAAGACGGGGGCACTACGAGCCTTGGTGCGTTATTAAAAGCGAAACTTGATGACAAAAAATAATAATGACAAAATCTAAATTAGTTAATATTTTATCAGAACGCTTTTCACAACTGGTACACAAAGATGCTGAGCTATCTGTCAAGGCTATCATAGAGTCTATGTCAGAGTCTTTAACTAATAATGATAGAATCGAAATTAGAGGTTTCGGAAGCTTTAGTCTAAATCATAGGCCGTCAAGAGTTGGTAGAAATCCTAAATCAGGAACAAAAGTTCATGTTCCTGAAAAATATGTTCCTCATTTTAAGGCCGGAAAAGAACTAAGAGTAAGGGTTGATAAATAAAATTATTTACCAAAAAAAAAGCATATTTTAAAAAAATATGCTTTTTTTTTATTTATAAAGTAATCTACAATTATGGTTGAATTTGAATTTTGGTGGCTACTTGTTATCCCTTTATTTTTTGGATTGGGATGGATTTCTGCCAGAATTGATATCAAACAGATTATTTCAGAAAGTACTGATTTTCCTTCCGCTTATTTTAAAGGTTTACATTATCTTATAACGAATCAATATGATAAGGCTACTGAATCACTCTCAGAAGCGGTTAAAGCTAATAAGAATTCTATAGAAATACACTTCGCTCTAGGCAATTTATTACGCAGAACTGGGCAATTAGATAAGGCAATAAGCCTACATATTGATCTTCTAGAAAATAGAGAAATGAGTGTAAATCAAAGAGAATCAGTGCAAGCAGAACTAGCTCAAGATTATTACAGTGCTGGTCTTTTTGATCGATCTGAAGAGCTACTTTTATCACTTTCCAATGAAAACTATAAACAATTTAAGCTTAATACGCTCTTAAATATATATGTGAAAGAGAGAGAGTGGGAAAAAGCTATAAAAATGGCTGAGCAATTAGAAAAAAGTTCTGGGGTTTCTTTTAGAAAAGAAATAAGTCATTATTTTTGTGAAATTGCCATCTCATTAATCATCTCGAAGAATCAAAACCAAGCAAAAAAATCGCTATTACAAGCAATGGATAAACATAAAAACTGTGTTCGCGCTAATATTCTTTTAGGTGACATTTATGAAGCTGATGGTAAGCTCGATGAAGCAATTTCCTCTTGGAGAAAAGTAGAGTATCAAAAACCTGAGTACCTTGGATTGGTGGCGTCAAAGATTCTTGACGCTTACCAAAAGCAAAATAGAATAGACGAGGGGCTATCAATCATATCTAGGTATTACGATTTATATAAGCTTAAAACCTTGTTAAATGTCTTATTTGAGACTGTTATATCTAATCAAGGGCCCAAAAATGCTGAAAAAATTGCTAGAAAAGAATTAATACAAAGACCAAGCTTGCTAGCACTTGATCAACTTTTTCAATCTCTAGTTATTAGTAAAAATACCCAAATTGATAATATTGAATTAATACAACAGACTATTAAGAATACCATTGGAGATAGAAGATTTTATTCCTGTGTATCCTGTGGCTTTAAGGGAAGACAGTTTCATTGGCAGTGTCCTGCATGCAATGCATGGGAGTCATTACCATCTGAACCAATAGATATCTCTCTTGATGAGGTTGGGTGATGAGAAGTCCTAAAATTTTTGTAGCTTTAGATTATTCAAGTGAACACGAAGCACACCAAATTATAAATATTTTAGAGCCAGAATTTTGTGGGGTAAAAGTTGGTAAGGAGTTATTCACTGCAGTTGGGCCAAAAATAGTAGATTACCTTCACCATAAAGGTTTTAGTGTCTTCTTGGACCTAAAGTATCATGACATACCAAATACTGTTAAAAAGGCTTGTCATAGCGCATCAAACCTTGGAGTGTGTATGTTAAACGTTCATGCATTGGGTGGAATTGAAATGATGGTTTCAGCAAAAGAAGGTATTGATCAATCAGAAAATAATCCGCTTCTTATTGGAGTGACAATGCTAACCAGTCACAATCAAAACAGTCTGATTGATATTGGCATCGAAAAGCCGATAAATAACCAGATAAGTCAGCTTGCAGTAAATGTAGCTAACTCAGGTCTTGATGGAATTGTATCTTCTGCAAATGATTTAAATTTCCTCAAGCCTTTACTCCCAGAACATTTTCATTTCATTACGCCTGGAATTAGACTCAATGATACAAAAAACGATGACCAGAAAAGAGTAGCAACACCTGTTAATGCAATAAAACAAGGCTCAACGATATTAGTAGTAGGGAGACCAATCACTGAAGCTAGGAATCCCCTTGAAGTTCTAACAGAAATTCAAAACCAAATTAAATAAAAAAATTATTGTTAAGTATTTGCTTTAATCATTAAATCGATATCTTTGGGCTCTATTCTTTTTAAAAGATGCTCATATTTATTAATTAATGATGGTTCATCAAATAACACTTCAATCGACTTAAATTCCTCTTCATTAAAAAAGGTAGCTACCTTTGCTGTTAAGCCAGGCATGATCGGTGAGAGATAAATACATAAAGCACGGAATGAAAGTAGTGATACTGAGCAAATTTCGTGAAGATGTGAACCAACATTATGATTACTTTCATCTTTAGCCAATACCCATGGCTCCTTACTATTTACATATTCATTAACAGATTCAATATAAGATATAAGTAAGCGTGAAATTTTACTAAATTGTCTCTCTTCAAACAATCGTAATACCTCATTTTTAATTTCTAAAATTTCACCAATAAGTTTAGTTGCTTCTGGAGTCTTAAAATCTCTGGATAATACAACTGTGTTATTAAAAAACTTATCTATAAATCCAGAAGTTCTGCTTGGAATATTTACAAGCTTACCAACTAAATCACTATTTACTTTAGCAACAAAATCATCAAGGCTGAGATCAATATCCTCCATTGAGTCATTAAGTTTTGAAAAATAATAATAACGAAGATAATCAGGATTTTTTAAATGATCAAGATAGCTTCGTGCAGTAATAAATGTTCCTCTAGATTTAGACATTTTTTCTCCGTTAACAGTAAGAAAACCATGCGCAAAAATCTTTGATGGAGTTCTATGTCCCGAAAAAGTAAGGGTGGCAGGCCAAAATAAAGCGTGAAAATATAAGATATCCTTCCCGATAAAATGTACCAATTCAGTTTTTGCTCCCTCTTTCCAAAACTCGTCATAAGATAAATTATTTTTCTTTGCGTAATTTTCAAAACTAGCCATGTAACCAATAGGTGCATCAAGCCATACATAAAAATATTTGCCAGGAGCTTCAGGTATTTCAAAACCGAAATATGGGGCATCTCTAGAAATATCCCAATCGTTTAACCCTGCGGTAAACCATTCTTTTAATTTGTTAGAAGCTTCTTTTTGAAGAGTATTTGATTGCGTCCATTTTTTTAAAAATTCCTCGCATTCGGATAATTTAAAAAAGTAATGATCGGTCTTTTTTCTTATTGGTTCCTCACCAGATAATACAGAATATGCATCAATTAAATCAGTAGGATTATAAGTGGTACCGCATACCTCACAGGAGTCGCCGTATTGGTCGTTAGCTTTACATTTAGGACAAGTTCCTTTAATAAATCTGTCGGGTAAAAACATAGATTTTGTTTTATCAAAATATTGTTCTATTTCCTTTATTTCAATTTTATTATTATCTTTAAGAGAGAGGTACATACTCTCGGATAAAGTCTTATTTTCTTCGGAATTCGTTGAGTAAAAATTATCAAATGAGATATTGAAATCATTAAAATCTTGGCTATGCTCCATATGAACTTTTTTTACCAATTCCTCAGGAGTAATTCCCTCTTTTTCAGCTCTAAGCATTACAGGTGTGCCATGAGTATCATCTGCACATATGTAGTGAATTTCGTTACTAATTAGTCTCTGATATCTTACCCATATATCAGTTTGGATATACTCGACAAGATGTCCAAGGTGTATACTACCGTTTGCATAGGGTAAGGCTGAAGTTGCTAATATTTTACGCATAATTATAGATAACTTTTTGGGTAAGTATTGGTCATACTATTTTAGCAAATATGCAGACTTATTCCCACGAGTTATAATTTTATTTTAATTTATCGAAAGTATGAAAATGGAAAATACAATAATTAAAGAATTGCTACAAATTAAATACCCAGATACAGAAACCCTTATAGTAAAAGAAAAAAATATAAAAAAAATCGACCAGACTGATTCCTCGATTAGTATTGCAATTGAACTCAATTTTGTAGCCAAAAATAAGTTGGATGAACTCCAAAAGATGATGGAGGAAAAAATTTCTTCTGTTACATCACTACCCACAAAAATTTTATTAACTAACAATATAAAGAGTCATAAAGTTCAGCAGGGACTTACTCCGCTTAAAGGGGTAAAAAATATTATTGCAATAGCCTCTGGTAAAGGTGGTGTTGGCAAATCAACGACAGCAGCCAATCTCGCATTAGCCCTTTCCTCGGAAGGAGCAATAGTTGGAATTCTAGATGCAGATATTTACGGGCCAAGTCAGCCACAAATGCTCGGTATAAGTGATAAAAAACCTCAAAGTACAGATGGTAAGTCAATGGACCCAATTTTAGCTCACGGTATCCAAGTAATGTCTATAGGTTTTTTAATTGATCAGGAAACGCCTATGATATGGCGTGGTCCAATGGTAACTGGGGCCTTAGAACAATTATTAACACAGACTGATTGGAACAACTTGGATTATTTAATAGTAGATCTTCCTCCAGGAACTGGTGATATTCAATTAACTTTATCGCAAAAGATACCAGTAACTGGAGCGATCATTGTAACTACTCCACAAGATATCGCTTTACTTGATGCTCGAAAAGGGCTAAAAATGTTTGAAAAAGTTAATGTGCCTATAATCGGTATTGTTGAAAATATGGCTTCTCATATTTGCTCGAAATGTGGTCATGAGGAGCATATTTTTGGTGAGGGTGGTGGTCATAAAATGTCTGACGATTACAAAGTAGAACTTCTAGGGAGCCTTCCTTTAGATATCAATATAAGAGAGCAATTAGATTTAGGCACGCCGACCCTCGTAAGTGATAAGGATGGAAAAATAGCAAGTATTTATAAGGAAATTGCTATCAAAACATCATTGAATATTGCTGTATTAAATGAGGATAGTACTAACAAATTTCCAAAAATTGTAATTGAGAAAAACTAACTTATTCCAAAAGAATATATTAATAATTCATTTTTTGCTGTTATTTGTGACACAGGTAAGTCGTTTTTATCATTCCACCTTTTAAAGGCGTCTTGCTTATTACTTCCTGATATAAGAAATAATATTTTGTCAGCTCTACTTAGCCTACTCGCAGTCATAGAGACACGTTCTTTAGGTTGCTTAGGAGCATCATAAATCGCAACAGCATGTTTACTATTATCCCAATAATGTCCTGGGAATAAACTTGCTGTATGACCATCCTCACCAAAACCAAGTAACACCAAATCAAAATCATCTTTATTTTCTAATAAACTATTATATTGGTTAGCAGCAATTATATTTCCAAGCTCGGCTTTGATAAAGAAAATTTGATTTTTTGGGATAGGAACACTGTTAAGAAAATTTTTTTTAACCATAGAGCTATTCCTGTCATTATCATTTTCTGGGAGGCATCTCTCGTCGCCAAAGAAGATATTCCATTTAGACCAATCTGTATTCTCAGTTTTTAGTTTTGTGAATATATTTTTGGGGGTCCTGCCGCCACACAAAACTAAAGAAAAGGTATCTTTTCTTTGAATACTTTCATTAGCTGCAGTGATGATGTAATTACAAGCATTTTTCTCAAAATCATCGTTACTAATAAAAGAGAAATGTTGTTGTTGTTTTATGGTCATGTATTTCCTAAGAATAAGTTTAATTCTTTTAAGATCAATTTTTGCTATAATTCGAGCTCGTTATTATAAAGCGAAAATAATCCAAAAGATTAAAAAATTATACTCTTCTACAAAAGGATAAAAATGAAAATTGCAATGCTAGGCTTGGGAAAAATGGGGGGGAATATGGCTGCACGCCTTGTTCGTAATGGCGTTTCTGTAGTCGGTTACGATAATAATCCATCAGTCGTAAAACAGCTAAAAGAAGATGAAGATATCATACCCTCATCTTCAGTTCAGGATGCATTGTCAAAATTAGATGAACAAAAAATCATATGGATGATGCTACCTGCAGGTGAAATTACAAAAAAACAAATTGCAGATCTAATTCCTCTGCTAAGTAAAGGGGATATTATCATTGATGGGGGGAACTCAAATTTTAAGCAAAGTATAAAAATGGGTAGTATGCTCGAGGAGTATGATATTGGATTTATGGACTGTGGAACATCAGGTGGTGTTTGGGGTTTAGAGAATGGGTATTGTCTTATGGTTGGTGCATCAATGGAAGTAGCAAAAGCAGTTGAACCAGCTTTAAAGGCATTAGCTCCCTCATCGCAAGATGGTTGGCTGCATGTTGGTCCGATAGGTTCTGGCCATTTCACTAAAATGATACATAACGGAATAGAGTATGGAATGATGGAATCCTTTGCCGAGGGACTTGAATTGCTAAAAGGTAGAGAAGAATTTGCCATTGATATAGCTAAAGTTACTGAATTGTGGCGACACGGTTCAGTGGTTAGGAGCTGGTTGCTTGACTTAACAGCTGAGGCATTAAAAGGAGATCAAGGTTTGGATGAAATCGCACCATTTGTAGCCGACTCGGGAGAAGGTAGGTGGACAGCTGTTGAAGCAATTGAACAAGGTATTCCTGCCCCTGTTCTAACTCAGGCACTTCAAGTAAGATTTAGAAGTCAAGAAAAATCGAAAGGTTATGGTTACAAAATACTGTCTATTATGAGAAACGCTTTTGGTGGACACGTAATGAAGAAGAAAGGTTAATTAATTTTTATGATAGAAAGTTCGACCTTAATATTGTTTGGTGCAAGAGGAAATTTATCTCGTGTAAAGCTTTTTCCTGGGCTATTTCACTTGGATGATTCAGGACAATTACCTGAAAAAATGAAGATTTTATCGGTTGGGAGGCAAGTCGTTTCTCCTGAAGAATGGGAAGGAGAAATTAAAGGTATGCTCAATAAAAAGTTTAAAGGTCAATATAATAAAAAAACCTACGAGCGTTTTATTAAAAGAAATATTTATCATGCTAACTTACCTGAAGATCCAAGGGCGTTTAAAAAATTTGCAGATAAACTTAATGATAAGAATATTTTTTCTACAAATTTTTCTTTCTTTTTATCGGTAAGACCCTCAGATTTTGCGATGATTGTTGATAAATTAGCTGATGAAAATCTGTTAGATGAAACTAATGGATGGAAGCGTGTATTAATTGAAAAGCCATTTGGTACCGATCTTGAAAGCGCAAATGTATTGCAATCTTCTATATCAAAACATCTTAAAGAGCATCAAATATATCGTATAGACCACTATCTAGGAAAATCAGCTTTACAAAATATACTCACGACTAGATTTGCAAATACAATATTAGAGCCTATTTGGAATAAAGAATTTATTGATCATATTCAAATTACCAACCATGAGGTCCTAGGTGTTGGCGATAGAACCACCTTTTATGATGCTACCGGAGCTCTTCGCGACATGATACAAAGTCATCTATTGCAAATGATGGCCCTAACAATGATGGAGCAACCAAAATCATTTTCACCCAATGACATCAGAGATCAAAAAATTCATCTATTAGACGCAATTAAGCCAATTAATAAAGATAAATTTGATACTTTTGCCTTTCGAGCACAATATGCAGCAGGAAAAGTAGAAGGTGAAGGTAAGGTTGATGGTTATTTAAATGAACTTGGAAATCAGGACAGTATTACAGAGACTTATGCTGCTGTTAAATTATTTATTGATACCCCAAGATGGGAGGGAGTTCCTGTATACCTGAGAACCGCAAAAAGACTTAATGAAAGTGGAACAAATATTTCTATAAAGTTTAAAAAAAAGTATTCTATGTTAAGTGAACAGGCAAATTGGATGATATTTAATATTCAACCAAAGGAGAGCTCCTTAATAGAAATTACAACCAAAACTCCAGGTCTTGATGAAAAGGAAAACAGAATTACCAGACTTGAGGGTATGAATCGTATTGAAGGTGATGAGAGTATTGATGCATATGAAACACTTATGTTAGATTTAATGAGTGGTAATCAATCTAGGTTCTTACATATTGATGAGGTAAAAGCACAATGGAGGTTTGTTGATCCAATTATCGATTACTGGTCAAAAAATAAAGTTAAACTTAATCAATATATTTCAGGTAGTAAGGACCCAGAATCATCTAAAATAATTTTTGAAGAGCCAAGTCAGTTCTGGCGTTAATTTTTAATGCGTAATGTTAAGCTTGACAGTAAAGTTTTGAACTAACTAGATATTTGAATTTTTATGACTATAAAATCTGATAAATGGATAAGAAAAATGGCTGAAGAGCATGGCATGATCAGCCCTTTTGAGCCCAAAATGATACGTGAAAAAGATGGGGGGAAAATTGTCTCTTACGGGACCTCAAGTTACGGGTACGATATAAGATGTGCCCCAGAATTTAGAGTTTTTACCAATATTAATAGCACCATTGTTGATCCCAAAGCTTTTGACCCAAAATCATTCGTTGAATTTAATAGTGACCATTGTATTATTCCACCAAACTCTTTCGCGCTTGCAAGAACAGTTGAATTCTTTAAAATACCTAGGAATGTTTTAACAATATGTGTCGGTAAATCTACTTATGCAAGGTGCGGAATTATCGTTAATGTAACCCCATTTGAACCAGAGTGGCAAGGCTATGTAACACTAGAATTTAGCAACACAACTCCTCTTCCAGCAAAAATATATGCAGAGGAAGGTTGTGCTCAAGTTCTTTTCTTTGAGTCTGATGAAGAGTGTGAGACCTCGTATAAAGATCGCGGTGGAAAATATCAGGATCAAACCGGAGTTACACTTCCAAAAATTTAAGGCACATCAAAAATTTTAATAATTTTTGAAATTTAATATTTCGTTTTAATTATATATATTTATAATAATTTTTGATTTTTTTTATTACTAATGGAGTTATTCAATGGAGTATTGGGGTTATCACTTAATTTTAGATTGCAAAAATTGTGACTTAGAAAAGATTCAGTCCCCTGACTATATCAAAGATTTTGTAAATACATTGGTAGATAAAATTGAAATGATACCTTTTGGTGAGCCAAATATTCAACATTTTGCGACTCATAACTCCGATGCTGCTGGATTTAGCCTTGTTCAATTAATTGAAACATCATCTATTACTGGACATTTTGTTGATAAAAGTGGCGATGCTTATCTTGATATATTTAGTTGTAAAAAATTTGATACGAAAAAAGTTGAGGAGTTAGTAAAATCTTTCTTTAATCCTAAAAAAATTTCAACTACCTATTTAACAAGGCAAGCTTAAAATACTACGATCTTCTATACTCAACAAAAGAATAGGACGTATCAATAAAATCTTTTGAATTTTCTCTTGCAATTTCTTTCCACTCTTTTTTATCAAATTCCGGAAAAAAAGCATCTCCTTCAACTTCTTTGTTGACCTCTGTTAGATGAATATTATTAGCATAAGGCATGGCTAGATTA
The DNA here is from genome assembly GCA_964526705.1 of uncultured Methylobacillus sp. Lineage (GTDB taxonomy): Bacteria > Pseudomonadota > Gammaproteobacteria > Burkholderiales > Methylophilaceae > BACL14. The sequence goes on along the minus strand of CAZGLD010000015.1, from coordinate 17,941 downwards.
TATATTTGTTCACCGCCAATTATATAAATTAAGTTCTCGCTACTACAAATTTTTAAAGCATCCTCAATTGATTTTACAACTTCAACATCTTGTACTTTTAAATTTTGATTCCGAGAAATTACAATATTTCGCCTTTCTGGTAAAGGTTTACCAATCGATTCAAAAGTTTTTCTTCCCATAATTATAGGATAGCCAGTGGTTAATCGTTTAAATCTTTTAAGGTCCTCTGATATATGCCAAGGAAGTGAATTTTTTACACCAATAACTCTATTTTTAGACATAGCAACAATAATGGAAATCTTTTTCATCATACAGCTACCGATCCTTTAATAAGCGGATGAGGATCATACCCTTCAAGATTAAAATCATCGAAAGTAAAATTAAATATACTATTTACATCTTTATTTATTTTCATAACAGGTGGCTCTTTTATTTTTCTCTTTAATTGCTCTTGAACTTGTTCAGAATGATTTAAATATATATGAGCATCTCCAAGAGTATGAATAAACTCTCCAGTCTTTAAACCACAAACTTGTGCAACCATCATAGTAAGTAAAGCATATGATGCAATATTAAATGGGACACCTAAAAAAATATCCGCACTTCTCTGATAAAGTTGGCAAGATAAGACTCCATCAGCAATATAAAATTGAAAAAATGCATGACAAGGGGGTAATTTCATTTTCTCAATATCACCAACATTCCAAGCAGAAACTATCAACCTTCTAGAATTTGGGTTATTTTTAATTTGATCAATAAGGGTTGTTATTTGATCGATATTTTTTCCTTCAGGGGTTGGCCAACTTCTCCATTGATGGCCATAAACTGGACCAAGTTCACCATCTTGATCAGCCCATTCATCCCAAATTGAAATACCATTATCTTTCAAGAACTTTATATTTGTATCTCCGGATAAAAACCAAAGTAGTTCATATATAACAGACTTAAGGTGGATTTTTTTTGTTGTTAGTAAAGGGAACTGATGAGATAAATCAAACCGCATTTGATAACCGAAAACTGATAGGGTTCCTGTGCCTGTACGATCGAGTTTTTTTATTCCATTTTTATTAACGTGTTTTAGAAGATCAAGATATTGCTGCATACTAAGTATTATTCATTATAAAATTTTTAACTTCATCAACATCATTTTCAAATAATTCATTATGCTGAGTTAAAGATTCAATATTTTGTAATTGTTTTGGTCTTTCCGGATATTTGCCAATAGCCTCAAAAATAGATTTTTCAAATTTAATTGGTAACGCAGTCTCTAAAACAAGCATGGGGATTGAGCTATCAAAATGATCTAATGCTGCTTTAAGTCCGTCAGCTGTATGCGTATCAATAATGACATCATAATCTTCATAAAATTTCTTGATGAGAGCTATTCTATTGGTGTGCTTACTTGAGGAAGAGACAAATCCAAAATTACTAATTTTTGCAAATAATTCGCTCGACAATTTAAATGAGCCCCCACCGTCAACTTGTTCCCAATGATGTCTAAGGATATCCGCATCACGATTAAACACATCAAACATAAATCTTTCGAAATTTGATGCCTTTGAAATATCCATTGATGGACTAGAGGTTAAATAAGTTTTATCAGACCCTCTTGGCGCGTAAACTCCTGTTTTAAAGAATTCATCTAAAACATCATTTTCATTTGTAGCAACCACAAGTTTTCTTATAGGTAATCCCATCATCCTAGCAACGTGTCCTGCACAGATATTACCAAAATTTCCTGTTGGGACTGTAAAATCCACAGACTCTTCATTTGAATGTGTTACATCAAAATATCCTTTAAAATAATAGACGATCTGCGCCAGGATTCGTCCCCAGTTTATCGAATTAACAGCACCAATTTTATTACGCTTCTTAAACTCAAGGTCATTTGATACTGCCTTAACAATATCCTGACAATCATCAAACACTCCTTTAATAGCAATGTTAAAAATATTATCATCTTTCAAACTATACATTTGTGCGGCCTGAAAAGGGCTCATTCTCTCATTTGGTGAGAGCATAAAGACCTTGATGCCCTGCTTACCTCTCATAGCATATTCTGCTGCAGAGCCTGTATCGCCTGAGGTTGCACCAAGTATATTTAAAGTCTTTTTTTGTTTAACCAAAAGGTATTCAAAAATATTACCCAAAAATTGCATGGCAATATCTTTAAATGCAATAGTCGGGCCATTTGATAATGACAGTAAATGAAGATTACTTTCTAATTTAAGAGTAGGTGTTATATCTTCTGCTTTTTGGTCTTTTCTATTAAAACCATACACCTCTTTTGTATACGTTTTTTCTACTATTTTTTTTAAATCACTAGATGGAATATCATCTATAAACTTTGAAAATATAAAAAATGCTAAATCAGAATATGTCATCGAGCGCATCAAATTTAAATCATCTTTAGTTAATAAGGGATATTTTTCAGGCAAATAAAGTCCTCCATCTGGGGCAAGTCCTGATAACAAAACTTCTGAAAAATTAAGTTTTTTTGATTTTCCTCGGGTGGATATATACTTCATAACTTCCTATCTATGTAAGTTCTTCAATTCGTAACTTAATAATCTTATCGTTATTTTCTGGGAAAGATTGAATTTCATCAATTATCTTGTTGATTTGCGATTCTTGAACTTTAGACGTCACAAGAAAAATATCGGGATTCTTATTGTCATTCTGGACTTCTTTATGAACCATGGCATTTATTGATATGTCATGACTAGCAAATATATTGGTAATTTTAGCTAATAAACCTGCTTTATTTGTCATAGTAAGCCTTAAGTAGAACTCAGATAAAACTGAATCTATTGTTAATAATTTTTTTGACTTTATCTTTTCTTTAACAAAGCCGAGTGATGGAATTAGCGGTTTATCTGTAAATTGTGATTGCCGTGCTATATCTATGATATCTGCAACAACAGCACTTGCCGTTGGCTCTGAACCCGCTCCTGCACCATAATATAAAGTTGGACCGACCATATTACCTTTAACTAAAACAGCATTCATCGGCCCGCTAACATTTGCAACCAATCTACTCTCTGGTATTAATGTCGGATGAACTCTTATTTCTACAGAATTTTTATCTGATTTAGCAATAGCCAGAAGCTTAATTCTATAACCCAATTCTTCGGCATAAGTAATATCTTTTTGGGCTAAGCTACTTATACCCTCAATATATACTGCATCAAAATTAATAGGTATGCCAAAAGCGATGGAAGCCAAAATTGTTATTTTATGAGCTGCATCAATACCTTCAATATCAAATGTTGGGTCAGCTTCTGCAAAACCTAATTCTTGAGCTTGTTTTAATGCGATATCAAATGATAGATTATTATCCTTCATTTCAGTAAGGATATAGTTTGTTGTGCCATTCATGATACCAGCAATCCATTCTATTTTATTACCTGCTAAACCCTCACGAACCGCTTTTATAATTGGGATACCTCCTGCTACAGCAGCTTCATAAGCTAAATTAACGCTATTTTCTTCAGCAATGCGAAATAACTCTTCGCCGTGAATTGCAATTAATGCTTTATTTGCTGTCACTACATGCTTTCCATTCAATAGTGATTGCTTAACGAGATCTTTTGCCACTCCTGTTCCACCAATAAGCTCAACTACTAAATCCACATTATCATCTGCAACTAGCTCAAACGCATCACTAATAACTTTCGTATCTTGCCCTACTGTCTTTTCTGCTAATGGGAGATTTTTATCAGCAACTAATACTATTTTTATCTCAATACCTGTCTTATTAAAAATTTCTTCAAAATTATTTTTAAGAACTTTGTAAGTACCTCCGCCAACTGTACCAATTCCAATTAAACCTACATTCATTATTTTTTTCTCTTTCTATAATTATCTAAATATTCTGTTAACCGCTCGATTGCAATTTTTAACTCATCCTCATTAGGTAAAAAAACTAACCTTAGATGATTGTTGTCATGCCAATTAAATCCAGAACCCTGAACTAATAAAATTTTCTTTTCCATCAAAATATCAAGAATAAATTTTTGATCATCCTCAATTAAATACAGATGAGGATCTAGCTTAGGGAATAGATACATGGCTGCTTTTGGCTTCACACAACTCACCCCCTCTATTGAAGTAATTAAATCATATGCTAACTCTCTTTGCTTAAAGAGCCTACCTGTTGGAGCAACAAGATCATTAATACTTTGATATCCACCCAAAGCAGTTTGAATTGCGAGTTGGCCAGGTACATTTGAGCATAGTCGCATGGATGCCAGCATATTTAAACCCTCTAAATAATCTGAACCAGCTTCTTTGTTACCAGATATGATCAACCAGCCAGCTCGATAACCACAAGCTCTATAATTTTTTGACAATCCATTTAACGAAACAAATAAAATATCATCTGCTAAAGATGCTATAGATGTATGAGTATTTCCATCATATAAAACTTTATCATAAATCTCATCAGCAAAAATTATGAGCTTATTTTTTCGTGCTACCTCAATAATCTCTTTAAGCAAATCATCACTATATAATGCACCTGTAGGATTATTTGGATTTATGACTAGGATACCTTTGGTCTTATCGGTAATTTTTGCCTCGATATCTTTTATATCAGGAAACCACTCTGCTTCTTCATCACATGAGTAATGAATAGGATTCCCTCCAGCAAGAGTAACTGCTGCTGTCCACAAAGGATAATCTGGCTTAGGTATTAATACCTCATCATCATTATTAATAAGACCCTGCATTGCCATGACAATAAGCTCAGAGACGCCGTTACCAATAATAATGTCATCTACATCAACATTTTTAATATTTTTTTGTTGGGTATAGTGCATGATTGCTTTTCTTGGCTCAAAAAAACCATGGCTTTCGGTGTAACCAGAAGCACGTGACATATTTCTTATAACATCCTGAGTGATCTCATCAGGTGCATCAAAACCGAAGGCCGCTGGGTTTCCAATATTTAGCTTTATAATGCGATGACCGTCGTCCTCCATTTTCTTGGCATGAGCAAGAACAGGTCCTCTTATGTCATAACAGACATTATCTAGCTTTTTAGATTTTAATACTGGTTCCAAAATATTATTAGTTACCTTAAATTTGTTCCATTGAAAATATTAATGAAGCATTCACGCCCCCAAAACCAAAACTATTTGACATAACTTTTTCTATTGTAGCTTCATTTTTCTCAAGTAAAATCGGTAAGTCTTTTGCTGCTGAATCCAATTCATCAATATTTGCTGATGGTGTTAAAAAGCCACCATTCATCATTATAAGACTATATATTGCCTCATTTGAACCAGCTGCACCCAAAGCGTGTCCAGACAAGGATTTGGTAGAAGCAATCATTGGTATTGCTCCATACCCCCCACCTTCAAAGACTTTTCTAATCGCTTCTAACTCTACCGAATCTCCAACAGGCGTACTTGTTCCATGAGTATTTAAATAGCTAACATCAGTGGTTTTATTTTCTTTTAGCGCTATCTCCATACATCTTTGCGCGCCTTCACCGCTCGGAGCAACCATGTCATGGCCATCTGATGTAGCGCCATACCCAACCACTTCAGCATAAATCTTAGCTCCTCTACTTACTGCGTGCTCGTACTCTTCAAGGACCAATATACTTCCACCACCCGATATAACAAAACCATCCCTATTAACATCAAAAGTTCTAGAGGCTCTTTCAGGATTATCATTAAAATTTGAGGACATTGCGCCCATGGCATCAAATAGATAACTCATTGTCCAGTGTTCTTCTTCTGCTCCTCCAGCGAACATAATATCTTGCTTACCCATCTGAATTAATTCATAAGCATTTCCAATACAATGAGCACTTGTTGAGCAAGCTGACGTTATGGAATAGTTTATGCCTTTAATTTTAGCTCCCGTTGCTAAACAGGCTGCAACTCCATTAGACATTGTTTTCGTAACCATGTATGGTCCGACACGTCTTATACCCTTTTCATTGAGGGTGTTAGTTCCTTGAAGCATGCTTTCAGTAGAGGTGCCTCCAGCACCAACAATGATACCTGTCCTAAAATTAGATACTTGATCATCATTTAACATTGAATCTGCAATAGCCTCTTCCATTGCAATCCATGCATAAGCATGGCCCTTTGCCATAAAGCGAAGTAATTTTCTATCAATTAACTCCTCTGGACTAATATTAATAGATCCTGCAACTTGAGAGCGCAGTCCATGCTCCTTATATTCTGGTTGAAAGGATATCCCAGATCTTGAATCTCTTAAACTAGCCTCAACCTCTTGCACATTATTCCCAAGACTAGAAACTATACCCATCCCAGTTACAACTACTCTTCTCAAATTATGTTCCTCTAAAAGTTATCTGTTCTTGTAAACAAACCTACCTTAAGGTCGGTTGCCTGATAAATCAACCTACCATCAACCTCCATTTTTGCATCTGCAATACCCATTACCAAACGTCTCATAATCACTCGTTTGAGATCAATTATATATGTAATTTTTTTTGCCGAAGGTAAAACCTGGCCAGTAAATTTCACTTCCCCACTCCCTAAAGCACGTCCCTTTCCGGGACCGCCTTTCCAGCCGAGATAAAACCCAAGTAATTGCCACATAGCGTCCAAACCTAGACAACCAGGCATAACAGGATCACCATCAAAATGACATTGAAAAAACCATAGGTCTTTGTGGATGTCCATTTCAGCCACAATCTCTCCAATTCCATGGGCTCCACCAGTTTCGTTTATCTTTGTGATACGATCAAACATAAGCATAGGGGGTAAAGGTAATTGAGCATTTTTTTCCCCAAATAATTTACCTCGACCGCAAGACAAAAGTTCTTCATTGCTATAGCTTTCTTTTTTCATACTGTGTTATTCTCTTAGAGTACTAACTAATCTTTTATTAGTAATATTTATGTTATTTTGAATTAAATCTACCTAGGAATATATCACAATGAGTGACCAAAATCTGGCCAAGTGGCAAAAACTTGCCTTAAATTTAGAGACTGAAATTAATAAGGTTATAGTCGGCCAAGAAGAACCCATACGGCTTATTACCAATGCAATTTTTTCGAGAGGACATGTTTTATTAGAGGGTGATGTTGGGGTAGGTAAAACTACAATTCTAAAAGCTTTTGCTAGGTCAATAGGTGGTGGTTATCAAAGAATTGAGGGCACAATAGATTTAATGCCCAATGATTTAATTTACCATACATATTTAGGTGAAGATGGTAAGCCCAGAGTTAGTGATGGGCCCGTATTAAAATCTGGAGAAAATTTATCCATATTCTTTTTTAACGAAATTAATAGAGCAAGACCTCAAGTACATTCCCTCCTTCTTCGTATAATGGCAGAAAGAACTCTTTCAGCATTTAATAAAGAGTATGAATTTCCCCATCTTCTTGTATTTGCAGATCGTAATCAGGTTGAAAAAGAGGAAACATTTGAAATTCCATCCGCGGCTAGAGACAGATTTATGATGGAAATACCTATTGTTATTCCTCAGCAAGACGAAATCATGACTAATCTAGTTTTTGATACTAAATTTCATGATGCAGACAAATTGATTCAAGGAGCAAAAGCTGAGCTTTTAGATTTTGATAAGTTAAATAAATTATCTGAAGATATACAAAGTAATGTTTCTGCAACCCCAAAACTTAAAGAGTATGCTCTTAATCTTTGGAAATCAACTTCAAACCCAGAGCTATATGGTGTGAAAATAAGCGACATCGACATAAAGGTTTTAATTATATCTGGATCAAGTCCTCGAGGCATAAGTATGATGATGAAGTGTGCAAGAGTGAATGCATGGCTGAATAGCAGAAATTCATTACTTCCTGAGGATATTCATGCTATTTTCCATGAGACTATTGCGCACAGACTTGTTTTTAACCCCGTATATGAGTTAAGGAGAACTGAAATAGCAAGGGAACTGACCAACCAAATTTTAAATAAAGTAGCAGCTCCATAATGAATAATATTGAGACTTTCGATTATCATATTAATTGGAGAACAAAAGGTCATCATCCTGGACAACATAAAAGTGACCAAAGAGGAATGGGCATTGAGTTTGCTGGGCACTCAAATTTAATTGATTATCCTGATCCTAGGAGAATAGATATTAGACAGTCGATGAGAGACCCACTTGAGCAAATTTACGTAAGAATCTTTAATCAAAGAAGTACAACTCCTGTTATGGTAGTTACTGACTTATCTTCAAGTATGAATTATGGCCTAAAAAAAACAAAGCTAAATTTAGCTGCCGAAATTGCAACCATCATAACAAATTCTGCTGCGAGTAAAAGTGATGCTCTTGGTTTTATAGGATTCAATGAACGAACAGAAACGCAATGGTGGTCGCCTCTCTCATATCGCCCTCATAAAACTCGTTTACTAATAAGCAAACTTCTTAAACACAATCCTAAGGGTGCTGGACATGAGGGTATTAAAAATGTTTTTAGGATTCTTCCAAGAGACCATACGCTAGTCTTTCTAATTTCAGACTTTCATATGCCATTAAAAGATATTGAATATAGCCTCTCTCGTCTTACTAAGCACACGATAGTTCCAATAATTCTTTGGAACAAAAGTGAATATGAAGACCTTCCTAGGTTTGGTATTATTGCTGTTACTGATCCTGAGTCTGGTCAGGAAAAAACTATTTTTCTCAGAAAAAAAATGTTAAATAAGATTAAAGATAAATTTTTAAACAGAAAAGAGGAGCTAGAAAAAATATTTCTTAAGTATGATTCTCCAGCATTCTTCGTTAATGATAATTTTAAAGCTTTAGAAATGACACAATATTTTAACAAGCACTATCATGCGTAATTTATTACTATTGTTCTCGCTCATTACATTTACTTCATTTGTAAATAGCTATGAGGACCCCACAAAATATAAAGATATAGACCCTAAATACATTTCTGTAGAAGTTAACGATCCAGAACAAAAAGTAGGATATACAGTTGGGGATCTAATAGAAAGAAAAATAAAAGTTTCAATCTTTAAGCCATTTATATTAATTGAAGAATCCTTGCCTATAGTTGGTTATGAAAAAAGATACCGTGGTGATCTGTTAGGAATGTCGCTAATGAATTCAGGGTATAAAAAGAAAGTAACAAAAGAAAAATCAGTTTACGAAATAGACCTTACGTATCAGATTTTTACAAATAAAAGATTTGCAAAACCAGCAGCTATAACAGCAGATTATTATAGGGTAATGGATCCTAGTAAACCTGATGAAATTTTTAAGCTTAGAGTGCCATCTTTTACCTTTGCAGTGTCCCCAATTGCAATTTTTGGGGCTGTCAAAGTTGAAAATGATATGAGTGATTACAGAGGTCCTTTTCTCATAAACACCGACAAAGAAACGAAAATTCAGATAGGTTCCACAATAATTTTTATATTGGGATTGCTTGTGTTGTCATATATTTACAGTCGTTACACCTGGTGGCCTAGTAAGAATAAAATATTTAGCCAAATCTATAGAAAATACAGGAAAACTGAGTCGTCTAAAGAGAATTTGGAGGGCTTTTTAAAAGCATTACATCATGGGTTTGACAACACACTTGGCCAAACAGTTTTTATTGATAATGTAAATCTCTTGTATCAAAAAAATGAGTCGTTCAAGAACATAGAAAATGAAATTAACGATTTTTTTAAACTATCAAGGTCTGTTTTCTTCGGAAAAACTTCAAAAATAAATCAAGCTAATGCTTATAACTGGTTAAAGGGATTTTCTCTTCATTGCAGACTTTGTGAAAGAGGACTTATTGTCGATAAAAATGATTTTAAAAGATTTGACACTACAAAATGAACTTTATAAATTCTTGGTTATTACTTTTTCTCCCCCTTATATTTATTCCTTTTATTTTTTTTCAAACGAATAATAATAAATATTCCTGGAATGAAATGATTCCACAAGATTTTGTTTCGCTCTTAATTGGTTTTTTGTTAAAAATTTTAAGCTCGTTAATAATTGGACTTTTTATTATTCTATTATCAGAACCCTATTCTGATCAAAAAATAGTAGAGCGAGTAGGAGAAGGTGCTCAGATTGGACTTGTTCTTGATAGAAGTGCGTCCATGGATGACCCATTTGCTAATTCGGATGGTAAAGCTGGGGAAACAAAGTCAGGAGCTGCAAGTAGGTTAATAATTGATTTTTTTGAGTCACGAACTAATGATATGGTAGGAGTTGTAACTTTTAGTAATTCAGCGATGTTTGTTTTGCCTTTGACGCAAAACAAAGATGCCATTAAGGCTGCGGTGAATGCAACTGCTGGAAATGCATTATTTCAAACTAATATTGGTGCTGGATTATCCAGTAGTGCAGCTTTGTTTAAAGAGGTTGCTGACTCAGGATCCAGAGCTATTATATTACTATCCGATGGTGCAGGACGGATAGATGCCAATACTCAACAAAAAATAAAAGATTGGTTTGAGCGTTTTCAAATTGGGCTTTATTGGATAGTTCTAAGGGAGCCTGGAGGCTACAGTTTATTTGATGAAGACTTTGTTCCACTCCAAGAACATCAAATTCCGCCCCAACAAGAACTTCATGACTATTTTAAGACTTTTAAAACACCATTTAAAGTATATGAAGCTGAAGACCCAAAATCACTTGAAACTGCAATTCAAGATATTAGTCTTAAAGAGCGAAAACCTATAATTTATAATGAGAGAATTCCAGGACAAAATTATTCCGTTCAGTTAATTATTTTAACTTTATTTTTAACTGGTATTTTATTAATATTAAAACTACTTGAGGTAAGGTCATTTAGATGAAATTAATTAAAATCTTTTCAGTAAAAACATTAACCTATGTAGCAATGCTCCTTAGTTTAATAAGTTTGTATTTTATCGTTTCCTCTTTTCTAAATATCCAAAAAATAAATAAATTTAATAGTTTGATTGATGAAGGAAAGTCCACTGATATATTTGCTCAAAGCTTTGAATCAAGATTTTCTACAGCTTATTGGCTTGCAAAGAAAGGGATTTTTAAGGAATCACGAATCTTATTCAATAATTTGCTCGAAGAGTCCAATGCTTCTCAAAAAGCCGCAATTCAATACAACTTAGGTAATATTTTCTTTAAAAAAGCACTGATTATTAATGGCCCTGGTTTTAATGTTCGTGATGAAGCTGATTATCTTTTTCGCCAAGCCAAAAAATCATATGTAGCATCACTTAAACTTGACCCATACCACTGGGATGCAAAACATAACCTTGATAGACTTTTAAGAATGCTTGGAGATGAAGATGCGCCTGGAGTAGGTGATTCAGATTCACCAGGATTAATTATGGGTAATATTCCAGTTGGTTTGCCATGATAAATTTTTTTAATAAGTTTAAAAATAGCTCCAATCTTCTTTTATTGCTCACTTTTGTAAGTTTATTATTAGCCTTATACAATCCCTCTATACCAATTACAAAAAATATATACAACTACATATTTATTGTTGATATCTCTCAAAGTATGAATACGAAAGATATGTCGATAGATAATAATGAGGTTTCGCGAATTGACTATACCAAGACTATGGTAAGTAATTTACTAGAAAGGCTTCCATGTAAGTCAAAAGTAAGTATTGGTATGTTTGCGGGAGTGAGTGTAGCAGCAACTTATACACCAATTGAAGTTTGTAAAAACTTTAGTGTTATCAATAGCACAATCGACAATTTAGATTGGCGGTCAACTTGGTCTGGTAATACAAGAATAAGAGAGTCAATGGTAAACCTTGCAAGACTAATACGAAGCTTTCCAGAGTCTGCTCAGGTAATATATTTCACTGATGGAGAGGAAGCTCCAAAGTTACACGTTTTTAACACTAGAGATTTAAGTCAATTTCAAGGTGGTAACGATTGGTTACTTGTGGGTGTAGGTTCGGATAAAGGCACTCCAATACCAAAATATGATAGTAAAAACCAATTAATAGGTTATTGGTCAAATGAAAGCTTTGCTTTACAACCAGGTATAGCCCAAATATCTCAATCAAATATTGGAACACGAAGTAATAAGATAGCTTTTAGTGAAAGTGATAGGTACCTATCAAAATTAGATGAAAAATACCTTATAGATTTAAGTAATGAAATTAAAGGTAATTATGTAAGAGGTGATAATATAGATAATATTTTAGCAGCAATGGAAAAACAAAAACCATCTTGGCGTGATCAAACAATATTACCATTAAGATATTTTTTTATTGTCATAGCGTTGATTTTTTTCCTTATGCGCTTCATTACTGTAAGTAAAATTATTAGCTTTATCAAAAAATAAATGAAACACACCCTTGATTTTTTTGCTCTACAAAGCAATCTAAGCTTGATAAGCCTAAAGGGAGAGGATGTTTGTTCTTTCTTACAAGGACAAATAACAAACGACATAAATTTAGTAACTGAAAAAAACTCTATTTATGCAGGTTTTTGTAATCCCAAAGGCCGATTATTGGGATTTTTTCATATTATAAAATTTAACAACACTTATTACTTAATATGTCCTAAAGATATTTCTGAGAACATTCTTAAAAAATTATCGATGTATATATTAAGAGCAAATATCCACATATCATTAGTCAAAGAAATACAATTGATTGGAGTTATTTTTAACAAAAAAAACAATATAAATAATCTTTTAATGAATTTTCCAATCACTCATCTTCAATCATCAATATGTGAAAATGTTCATATCACAAAAATTGCTGGTGATAATTACAGGTTCATAATAATAGGTGAGGATGAGTTCATAGATCAATTTATACAAAAAAATAAGATTCAGTTATCACAAGGGTTATACGAAACATGGAAAAGTCAAGATATCGCTCATAAAATACCAAACATTTACAAAGAAACTCAGCAGGAATTTATCCCTCAATCGCTAAATCTAGATCTAATAGAGGCTATAAATTTTAAAAAAGGTTGTTACACCGGGCAGGAAATTGTGGCAAGAACTCATTATTTAGGAAAAATTAAAAGGAGAATGTATCAAGGAACCTGTAAATCTAAAGATAATATTATCTATGGGGATGAGGTGCTATCAAATAAAGAGCAAGTAGGACGTATTATTGACTTTTCATCGACTAATTTTGAATACAACCTTCTTTTAGAATTAAGAGTAGATGCCATAAATCAGCCTCTTACTGTTAAAAATAATATAATACACCTACCAACTGAAATACATTCTCTACATTAATAAGACATAAAATATTATCTACCAGTTCTAATTACCTCAAAAAAAATTTCTCCCTTCTTAATCATACCAAGCTCATCTCGAGCTCTTTCCTCAACTGCATCCGTACCATTTTTTAAATCATTAACCTCAGCTAAAAGAGCATTATTTTCTTTTTCTAATTTTTTATTTATTTCTACTTGAATTTCAAACTCTTTTTGCAGATCGAAAACGTTTAGCCACCCTCCTCGATCAAACCACAGTGGATATTGAATTAAAAGAATCAGAAACCATAATATATAATTTAAAACTTTCAATTAATTAGTTATTGAGTTGATAGAAAGCTGATAAGCCAGCATAAAAAGATTTATCACCAAGATACTCCTCTATTCGCAGTAATTGATTGTACTTTGCGATCCTCTCTGAACGGGATATAGAGCCGGTTTTTATTTGCATCGCATTTGTTGCTACTGCAATATCTGCAATAGAAGTATCTTCTGTTTCACCAGATCTATGCGATATCACAGCTGTATAATTCGCTTTTTGTGCCATATTTATGGTTTCAAAAGTTTCAGTTAGGCTTCCAATCTGATTCACTTTTATTAATACTGAGTTCGCTACCTTCTTTTCAATACCTTCTTTTAAAATTTTTGCGTTAGTAACAAATAGATCATCTCCGACCAACTGAACCTTATTACCGACTCTGTCGGTTAATAGCTTCCATCCAGCCCAATCAAATTCATCCATACCATCCTCAATACTAATAATTGGATATTTGTCACACCATGAAGCCAGGTAATCTGTCATCTCATCAGAGTTCAAAGATAAGTTTTCAGATTTTAATTGATAGTATCCTTCTTTAAAAAATTCTGTACTAGCGCAATCTAAACCAAGGAAAACATCCTTTCCTGCCTCATAACCCGCTATTTCTATTGATTGCACAATCAACTCTAATGCATCCTCGTTTGAAGAAAGATTAGGTGCAAAACCACCTTCATCTCCCACAGTAGTTGCTAAACCTTTTTTTGATAAGTTGTTATGAAGTGCGTGAAAAACCTCAGCTCCGCATCTTAATGCCTCAGCAAAAGTTGGTCTCCCTGCAGGGATAATCATAAATTCTTGGATATCTATATTGTTATCTGCATGCGCACCCCCGTTAATAATATTCATCATAGGAGTTGGTAGGCTGTATTTTCCATCACTATTTAAATATTCAAATAAATATTGTTTCTTGCTCTTTGCTGATGCGTGAGCGCATGCCATAGAAACTGCAAGAATTGCATTTGCCCCTAGATTTGCTTTATTTTCAGTATTATCAAGATTAATCATTTGTTTATCAATGAACTCTTGATCACTTGCTTCTGAACCAATCAAAATGTTTGCAATAGGCCCATTAATATTTGCAATAGCTTTTTCTACCCCTTTCCCGCGATAAAATAGCGTATCACCATCCCTTAACTCTATAGCTTCTTTACTTCCGGTTGAAGCTCCTGACGGGACAGATGCCCTTCCAAGCGTGCCATCCTGCAAAAGAATATCAGCTTCCACTGTTGGATTGCCTCTTGAGTCAATAATCATTCGACCTTTAATATTTTTTATTGCACTCATTCAATTTCCTAGCTAAATAAATTTTTTGACTTAACTAATCCGTCAAGCTCCTTTAATACTTCAAGTAAACCTTCCATCTCTTTGAGGGCTACTGCATTAGGACCATCCGATAGAGCCTCCTTAGGATTTGGATGCGTTTCCATAAATATACCTGCAATCCCACATGATACTGCGGCTCTCGCGAGAAGTGGAACAAACTCACTTTGCCCGCCACTTCTATCTCCTTGACCTCCTGGTTGCTGGACAGAATGTGTTGCATCAAATACAACAGGACAATTGGTATTTCGCATAATCGATAAACTTCTCATATCTGATACAAGAGTATTGTATCCAAAAGATACGCCGCGCTCACAAACCATAATATTATCAACTCCTCCATTTGCCTCTTTTGCCTTAACAACAACTTGATTCATATCCTGTGGTGCTAAAAATTGACCTTTTTTAATATTCACTGGCCTTCCAGATTTAGCAACTGCAGTAATGAAATCTGTTTGTCGACAAAGAAATGCAGGTGTTTGTAAAACATCGACTACGCTCGCAACCTCTTCAACTTGATCAACTGTATGAATATCTGTAAGAACAGGCACTTTTATTTGATTCTTTACTTCTTGAAGAATCCTTAGCCCTTCAGTAACGCCAAACCCTCTAAATGTTTTATTGGAGCTTCTATTTGCTTTATCGAATGAGGATTTAAAAATAAATGGTATGCAAAGTCTATCGGTCAACTCTTTAAGCTGTCCTGCCACATCAATAGTCATCCCTTCTGATTCGATAACACAAGGTCCGGCAATTAAAAAAAAGGGATGTTCTATTCCCGCATTAAAATGGCAAAGTTTCATATTCTAAGATCCTTGTTCATTAAATTTTATTGCAGCCTCAATGAATGACATAAATAAGGGGTGTGCATCTTTTGGATTAGATGTGAATTCAGGATGAAATTGGCAACCAAAAAACCAAGGGTGGTCAGATTTTGATAGCTCGACAATCTCACATAGATTATCTTTTGGGGTTCTTGCTGACACAACAAGACCAGCTTTAATTAATTTATCAACATAGCCATTATTGACCTCATAACGATGCCTATGCCTTTCGTTAACCTCTGCTCCATAAATACTATAGGCTATAGTATCTTTTTTTACTGGGGCTTTTTGAGCACCAAGCCTCATCGTACCCCCCAAGTCAGATTCTTCATCTCGCTTCACTATTAAACCGCATTCATCCTGCCACTCTGTAATTAAAGCAACCAATGGATGTTCAGGTTTTTTAGAAAACTCTGTACTGTTTGCTCCTTGCAAATTAGCTTTATTTCTCGCAAACTCAACAACAGCTAGTTGCATTCCCAAGCAAATGCCTAAAAAAGGTATTTTATTTTCCCTGGCATACTGAATAGCCTTGATTTTTCCTTCCGTACCTCTTACACCAAAACCACCTGGGATCAAAATAGCATCTAACTCGTTTAGTTTTTTTGTTCCATTTTTATCTATACCTTCCGAATCTATAAAATGAATATTTATCTTAGTATTATTATGAATTCCTGCATGAATAAGAGCTTCTGTTAAGGATTTATATGATTCAGTAAGGTCTACGTATTTACCAACAAAAGCAATATCAATTATTTTTGATGCCTCGTCAAGTAACTTTGTTATTTTTTTCCACTTATTTAGATTTGGTTTTTTTGCACCAACATTCAACTTCGTGCACACAATGTCATCAATTTTTTGATCATGAAGCATTACAGGTATTCTATATATAGAGTCGGAGTCAGTTGCAGAAATCACTGCCTCTGGAGCAACATTAGTAAATAGGGCTATTTTTGCCTTTTCCTCTTCGGGCAATTCTCTTTCAGATCTGCACAATAAAATGTCTGGCTGAATACCAATTTGTCTTAGCTCCTTTACAGAATGTTGTGTTGGTTTTGTTTTCAGTTCACCTGCCGTTGCTATCCATGGTAATAGCGTTAAATGTATATAGCAGGTATTTTCTTTACCTTCTTCGAAACCCATTTGGCGAATCGCCTCGAGAAACGGAAGTGACTCAATGTCACCAACTGTTCCTCCTACCTCAATAATCGCAATATCATAACCTTTTGATCCTTTTCGAATATTAAGTTTTATCTCATCTGTAATATGAGGAATAACCTGAACGGTCTTTCCTAAATACTCCCCTTTTCTTTCTTTTTTTATGACACTGTCATATATCTGACCAGTAGTAAAATTGTTATTCTTAGTCATTTTAGATGATATAAATCGTTCGTAATGGCCAAGATCTAAGTCTGTCTCAGCACCATCATTCGTTACAAAAACTTCACCATGTTGGAAGGGGCTCATAGTTCCGGGGTCGACATTAATATATGGATCAAGCTTTATCATTGTCACTTGAAGATCACGTGACTCAAGAATTGCACCGAGACTTGCAGCAGATATGCCCTTACCTAATGAGGAAACTACACCGCCAGTTACAAAAATATACTTGGTCATGAGAGAGATCTCTAAAAAAATTGCTGACGGAATAATATTTTACGTTAAAGCAAAGGCTCAGACAATCAATACTTTTAATCTTTTTTCCAGCTACCATATGATTTAAATCTTTTTAATATCTGATCCATCTCGGAGTCTGTCAATAGTTTTGGTTCACCATGTAATTTAGCCTGAGTATATACTTGAGCTAGGTGCTCAACTTCCACTGCAATATCAACGGCTTCTTTTAAGTTAGAGCCAACTGTAATTAACCCATGATTTGACATTAAGCATGCCTTTTGTCCTCCTAATGAAACAATAATATTGTCTGAAAGTTCCTGAGAACCAAACATTGCATATTGTGCGCATGGAATTTCCTTCCCTCCTGTAACGGCTATCATATAATGAAATTGGGGTATAGCTTTACCCAAAACACTTAATGCAGAAGCATAAACTGAATGTGTATGAACAATAGCGCTAATATCTTCACGATGTTTAAAAATATCCCTATGAAATCTCCACTCGCTCGATGGTTCATATTTATTTAGTTTAGACGATATTCCATCCATACTTATTTCAACAATATGCTCGGGCTTCAATACTTCATTATTCATTCCGCTTGGACTTATAAGCAAGCCTCCTTCTTTGCGTAAACTACAGTTACCTGTTGCCCCATGATTAAGCCCTAGTGTATTAAGCTTAATAATTGCTTCACATAAACTTTGCCTTATTTTCATTTCTTC
>CAZGLD010000014.1:0-31033 GCA_964526705.1 uncultured Methylobacillus sp. | reverse complement strand
TGTACTTATAATTAAACGGTTTTGAAAGGCGAAATTTAAATTAGTTTATTTTTTTTATAACGAAATAAATCAAATAAACTCCATGAAAAAAAATTTCCAGGCCAAGCATTGGATAAATTTAAGGCTTAAACAACAAATTAAATTTTTGAATAATGTCAAATGAACCAAAAAGAAGTTTATTTCATTGGTAACTTACCTTTCTTGACAGGGAAAACTCTATCTCTTATCTCTTTATTTGAGTTCTAAATGAGATTGAAAGGCTGTATCTCAATAGTGAACTCTAGGCAAAGAATTAAACCTTGTAAACATGTATTCTCGAAACTACTCCACTGTTACAGACTTAGCTAAGTTTCTTGGTTTATCTACATCGGTTTTTTTAATTAAAGCAACATGATAAGCCAATAATTGCACTGGAATAGTATGCACAATAGGAGAAAATATTCCTGCATGTCTTGGTGTTCGTATAACTTTAATATCTTCTTCTTCACTAAATTGACTATCCCCATCGGCAAAAACGTATAAAATTCCTCCTCGTGCTTTAACCTCTTGCATATTAGATTTTACTTTTTCTAATAACTTATCATTAGGTGCAATGACTACAACCGGCATATCTTTGTCAATCAAAGCTAAAGGTCCATGCTTTAATTCTCCTGCTGGATATGCCTCTGCATGAATATAAGAAATTTCTTTTAGCTTTAATGCGCCTTCTAATGCAATAGGGTAGTGAATACCTCTGCCTAGAAATAATGCATTATCTTTAAGTGCAAAGTGTTTTGCCCATTCTTTTATTTGAGGTTCTAAGTCGATTGCAAACTGTATATTCCCAGATAACAACCTTAATTCTTCAAGATATTTTTTTTCAGTTTGCCTAGGGAGGTATTTATTTATTTTTGCCAAAATTATTGACAAAATAAATAATGATGCCAATTGAGTGGTAAAGGCTTTAGTTGATGCTACTCCAATTTCTATGCCCGCTCTGGTATATAAAACTAATTCAGATTCTCTAACGATAGCGCTATCTTGTACATTACATATAGATAAAGTTTTTTTATGACCCAAACTTTTTGCATGCTTTAAAGACTCTATAGTATCTAATGTTTCACCAGACTGAGAAATGGTAATAATAAGCTGATTAAGGTTAGGAACTGAAGTTCGATACCTATACTCACTAGCAATCTCTACATTTACAGATATTTTTGCAATACTTTCAATCCAATATTTCGCAGTTAGGCCTGCATAATAACTTGTTCCAGCCGCTAGTATTAAAACACTGTTTACATCTTTAAGAATTTTCTCAGCATTCTTTCCAAGAAGAGATGCATTAAAAGCATTATTATCAATGACTGCTTCAATAGTATCGGCAAGCGCGCGTGGTTGTTCGTATATTTCTTTTTGCATAAAGTGATCGTAAGGACCAAGCTCCATACTCTCTAGATTAATTTTACTTTTATGTATAGGCCTCTTTACTTGATTGAAGTCTTTATCGTATATTTCTAATAAATTTACTTTCAGACTAGCTATATCTCCGTCTTCCAAATAGATTATTTTTTTTGTTGATGGAACGATTGCGGATGCATCTGATGCAATTAAATATTTTCCTTCAGCAACTCCAAGGAGTAAGGGGCATCCTTTTCTAGCACAGACTAATTGATCTTTATGATTAGTGGCAATTACCGCAATTGCAAAAGCTCCATGAAGTTCCTTTATAGCTGAATATGTTGCTTTTAGTAGATCATTTTCTTTTTGGTAAAAATAGTGAATGAGATGGGCAATAACTTCTGTATCTGTTTCAGACTCAAAGATATAGCCCTTTTTTTTAAGACTCTTACATTGAGTCTCATGATTTTCGATGATTCCATTATGAACAACCGCAATTTGATTATTAGAAATATGGGGATGTGCATTAGTTTCAGTTACTCCTCCATGCGTAGCCCATCTTGTATGGCCTATACCTAGATATCCTTCCATATTGTTTTCAATAACTTTTTCCTTAATACTTACCACGCGACCTATAGAGCGAACTCGTTCAATTTTGCCATTTAACAACGCTATGCCTGCTGAATCATAACCTCGATATTCTAGTCGTTCTAATCCTGCAACAAGATTATGAACAATATTTTTATTTGAAATAGCGCCTACAATTCCACACATCTTATTTCTTCTCAGGCTTCACCCACCCAGAAATTGTTTTCTGTTGTGAGCGTGATAGAGTTAAATTTTCTTCAGGGACATCTTTTGTAATTGTTGAACCAGCCCCGATAGTTGCCCCCTTTCCAATCTTAAGTGGCGCAACAATTTGTGTATCTGAACCCACAAAAACATTATCCTCAATAATAGTTTTATGTTTATTTATACCATCATAATTGCAAGTAATGGTTCCTGCTCCAATATTTACATTTTTTCCAATTTCACTATCGCCAATATAACTAAGATGATTTATTTTGGTTCCAAAATTTATTGCAGAATTCTTTATCTCGACAAAATTACCAATATGAGCACTTCCCTCAAGAATACTTCCAGGCCTCAAACGTGCGTATGGGCCTATCCTACATGCAGGTCCTACTTTACTAGAATCAATATAAGAAAATGGTTCGATAGTAGTATTTTCTGCAATATATGAATCTTTAATAATAGAATATGGTTTAACCTGTACATTATTTCCTAGAGTTACCTTGCCCTCGAAGACACATCCAATATCTATTGAAACTTCTTTACCACATATTAATTCTCCCCGAATATCTATACGATTTGGATCTATTAAAGTGACTCCCTTGCTCATTAATTCTTCTGCTTTTTTCAATTGGAAACCTCTCTCTATAAATGCTAATTCTTTTTTTGAATTTACTCCTGTAATAGATAACTCATTTTTTGCTGTATGCGATGATATTATTATTCCATCTTTTACAGCAAGCTTCACTATATCAGTTAAGTAATATTCATTTTGTGAGTTTTCATTATTGAGCTTGCCAAGCCAACTAATCAAATATTTAGTATTCACAGCCATAATGCCTGTGTTAATTTCAGTAATTTTTCTTTGCTCTTCTGTGCTATCTTTTTCCTCTATAATTGCATGAATCTTACCTTGCCTTCTTTCTATTCTTCCATAACCGTAAGGATTATCTTTTATAAAAGTCATTACTGCCAGCCCTGAATCAGCAGCTTTTATTAATTTTTGTAAATCAGACTTTTCAATTAAAGGCACATCACCATATAAAATCAGTGTTTTTTCATTACTAAGATCGGGAATAGATTGTTTTACTGCATGGCCAGTTCCTAACTGTTTATCTTGAAGACGCCAAGAAATTTTTGGGTCTGAAATAGAAGTTTTAATGAGGTCAGATTTGTACCCGGTAACTATAATAATGTTGTTCGTTTGTAATAAATTTGAGGTATCTAGCACATGCTGAAGAATAGATTTATTTGATAGTGGCTGAAGTACTTTAGGCTTATCCGAATGCATTCGGGTCCCTTTTCCTGCAGCTAAAATGACAACGTTTAATGACATTTCGATTCTCAAATAAATATTTAGTATAAACAAAAAAAGCAGCGTCTAGCTGCTTTTTTATAAATGTATAAAACTAGTGTTTAATTTTTCGCAGCTTTTCAATCGCCTGAATTTGCGCCATTGCCTCAGCAAGTTCTGCCTGGGCTTTCGCATAATCAACATCAGAACTTTTATTTTTCATTGCTTCTTCAGCTGCTTTTTTTGCAGCAGCAGCTTTGCTTTCGTCTAAGTCTTTTGCTCTAATGGCTGTATCTGAGAGAACCGTAATAATGCCTGGTTGTACCTCTAGTATTCCACCAGAAACATATATTAGATGCTCCTCTTTTTTTTCTGCTAGCTTAATTTTTAATGATCCAGATTTTAATGTTGTTATCATTGGGGCATGGTTTGGATAAATACCTACCTCACCCATTTTCGCAGGAGCTACTACAAACTCAGCGTCACCCGAAAAAATAGATTCCTCAGCACTTACCACGTCAATTTTAACTGTATTTGTCATAACTTCCCTATTTATGAAACGGTTTTAGCTTTCTCTACAGCTTCTTCAATACTTCCAACCATATAGAATGCTTGCTCAGGAAGATCATCGTATTCACCATCAACAATTGCTTTAAAACCTTTAATTGTGTCTTTTAAGGATACGTATTTACCTGGTGATCCTGTAAAAACTTCAGCAACATGAAATGGTTGGGATAAAAATCTTTGAATTTTTCTGGCGCGACCTACCGCAAGTTTATCTTCAGGTGAAAGCTCATCCATCCCTAAAATCGCAATAATATCTCTTAGCTCTTTATAGCGCTGGAGTGTTGATTGAACTGAGCGAGCTACCTGATAATGTTCCTCACCAACAACTTGTGGGTCTAATTGACGTGATGTTGAATCTAGTGGGTCAACTGCAGGATAAATACCAAGTGATGCAATATCACGCGATAAAACAACAGTAGAATCTAAATGTTGAAAAGTTGTTGCAGGCGATGGATCAGTTAAATCATCTGCGGGTACATAAACTGCCTGAATTGATGTAATTGAACCCGTTTTTGTAGAGGTAATTCTTTCTTGCAGTCTTCCCATCTCATCAGCAAGTGTAGGCTGATATCCAACCGCTGATGGCATACGCCCTAATAATGCTGAAACTTCAGTTCCTGCCAATGTATAACGATAGATATTATCAACAAAAAATAGCACATCTCGCCCTTCATCCCTAAATTTCTCGGCCATAGTGAGACCTGAAAGAGCAACTCTCAATCGGTTTCCTGGGGGCTCATTCATTTGTCCAAATACCATAGCCACTTTTGACTCTTTCATATTTTTAAGCTGAATAACACCTGCCTCTGCCATTTCATGATAAAAATCGTTGCCCTCACGAGTTCTTTCACCAACACCGGCAAAAACTGACAAACCTGAATGTTGCTTAGCAATATTATTAATCAATTCGAGCATATTAACTGTTTTACCTACACCAGCACCACCAAACAAACCAACTTTACCGCCTTTTGCAAAAGGACACATCAAATCAATAACCTTAATACCAGTTTCCAGTAATTCGATGGATGGTGATAAATCATTAAATTCTGGAGCTTTTTGATGGATTGATCGAAACTCTTTAGAGTCAATATCTCCGACTTCATCAATAGGTCTTCCCAAAACATCCATAATTCTTCCTAATGTTCCTTCACCAACAGGAACTTGTATCGGCGCACCTGTAGAGGAAAATTGTGTTCCTCTTGAAAGTCCATCTGAAGAGCCCATAGCAATTGTTCTTACAATACCATCTCCCAATTGTTGCTGTACCTCTAGTGTTAACCCAATCTCTGCTGTTGAATCTTTATCATCAATAATTAGCGCATCATAAACTTTAGGCAGTTGATCTCGTGGGAATTCAACATCCACAACAGCCCCGATACATTGAACTACTTTTCCGATTTGTTTAGCACTCATTTATTTATCCTTACTTTATATTATGTATATAATTTAAAAAAATTTTAAGATACAGCCGCAGCTCCACCAACAATTTCTGATATCTCTTTAGTAATAGCCGCTTGTCTCGCCTTGTTATAAACTAATTTCAATTCATCAATAACGGTATTAGCATTATCTGATGCCGCTTTCATTGCAACCATTCTTGCTGACTGTTCTGATGCCATATTTTCGGTAACAGCATGATATATATATGACTCTATGTATCTTGAAATTAATTCATCAATTACAGTTTGTGAATTTGGTTCATACAAATAATCCCAAGAACTTTCGGGGCTGCCGAGCTTATCACCATTTAAAGGCAATACCTGGTCCATAATTGGCTCTTGTCTCATTGTATTAATAAACTTCGTATAACAAATATACAGCTGATCAATTTCGCCATTAATATAAGAATCTAACATTACCTTAATTGAGCCAAGAAGACTGTCTAATTCAGGCTGATCTCCAAGTCCAATAATATTCGATCTTAAATCTGCACCGACCCTTGTCATAAAGCCTAAGCCTTTATTGCCAACTGTACTTACTTGCACTTTTTTCCCGTCTTTTTCCCAAATTTTCATTTGAGCGATAGATGTTCTTAATACGTTAGTATTAAGACCGCCACACAAGCCTTTATCAGATGTCACAACAATCAAACCTACACCTTTTATATGATCTCTTGTTATCAAAAAAGGATGTTTATATTCAGACTGGGCGTGTGATAAATGAGCTGCGATTTGGCGTATTTTATCAGCATATGGTCTTGCAGCAGACATCCTATCTTGCGCCTTTCGCATTTTAGATGCAGCTACCATTTCCATAGCTTTTGTAATTTTACGTGTATTTTCTACACTTTTAATCTTGGTGCGTATCTCTTTACTACCGGCCATTTATATTCCTAAATTTAATATGCGTTTGAAGCTTTAAAGTCTTCTATTGCCTTGGTTAAACTTTTTTCATCATCTTCTGATAAAGCTAAGGATTTTTCAATACTATCTATAATAGATTTATACTTAGAATCCATGAATCCATGCAGCGCATTTTCAAAAGATAATACTTTTTCAGTTGGCACATCATCAAAATATCCGTTATTCGCAGCAAATAATGTAACCGCCATATTTGATACTGTTAGAGGTGCATACTGTGCTTGCTTCATAAGCTCGGTAAACATTTTTCCTCTCTCTAACTGCCTTCTGGTTGCTTCATCTAAATCAGAAGCAAACTGTGCGAATGCAGCCAATTCTCTGTATTGAGCTAATGCCAAACGTACTCCGCCACCTAATTTTTTAATTACTTTGGTTTGTGCAGCTCCACCAACTCGTGAAACTGAGATACCTGCATTAATTGCAGGCCTTATACCTGCATTAAATAAGTCACTTTCTAAGAAAATTTGACCATCAGTAATAGAAATCACGTTTGTTGGTACAAAAGCTGACACATCGCCTGCAGCGGTTTCAATGACTGGAAGGGCTGTTAATGATCCTGTTTTCCCTTTTACCTTACCTTTAGTAAAATTTTCTACATATTCTTCATTAACCCTTGCAGCTCTTTCTAATAGTCTTGAATGAATATAAAAAACATCACCAGGATAAGCTTCTCGACCAGGTGGGCGTCTTAATAAAAGTGAAATTTGACGGTAAGCAATAGCTTGTTTAGTTAAATCATCATAAACAATTAGGGCATCTTCGCCTCTATCTCTGAAATATTCTCCCATGGTGCAGCCTGCATAAGGAGCTAAGAATTGAAGTGCCGCAGAATCAGATGCTGAGGCTGAAACCACTGTCGTATATTCCATTGCACCATTTTCTTCTAATTTACGAACTACATTCATAATAGTTGATGCTTTTTGACCGATAGCAACATAAATACATTTCATGTTTTGGCCTTTTTGATTAATTATTGCATCAACAGCAACTGCAGTTTTTCCTGTTTGACGATCACCAATAATTAATTCTCGTTGACCTCTCCCGATTGGCACCATTGAATCGACTGATTTCAAACCAGTTTGAACAGGTTGCGAAACTGATTTTCTAGCAATTACCCCAGGCGCAACTTTCTCAATTTTATCTGTTTCTTTTGCTTTCACTGGCCCCTTCCCATCAATTGGATTACCTAAAGCATCAACAACCCTTCCTATTAGTTCTGGGCCAACAGGAACTTCTAAAATCTTTCCCGTACATTTACATACATCACCTTCTGTAATATGTTCATAATCACCTAAAATAACTGCGCCAACCGAATCTCTTTCTAAGTTTAAAGCTAGGCCAAAGGTGTTGCCTGGAAATTCGATCATCTCTCCAGACATTACATTTGATAACCCATGAATACGAACAATGCCATCAGTAACTGAGACTACGGTTCCTTGGGTTCTGGCTTCTGAGCTAACAGTAAAATCTTTTATACGACTTTTTATTAGTTCACTTATTTCTGACGTTGATAACTGCATTACTTTAATCTCCTGGTTTGAGCTTAAGCCTTCAAATCATAGGCTAAGTTTAATAATTGTCCTTTGACTGAGGCATCAATTACGGTGTCACCTACATGGATGATGCTACCGCCTAAAATTCCCTCATCTACTATTACATTCGCTTCAATCTTTTTTTCAAATTTCTTTTCAAGACTTTCAATCAACTCATTTACTTCTTTTTTTTCAGGTTTTGTAGCAAAAATTAATTCTGCTTCAATGGATCCTTGATGGGAATCTTTTAACTCATCAAAAAGTTTAGAAATTGTACCGACTATTGCTAACCTTTTATTTTCAACGAGAAGCTTCACAAGATTTACACCTTCTGGTGTTAAGTCTTTGTTTAAAATATCCGTGATTAATTTTTCTTTATCGCTGTCAAGGATTTTTGGATCAAAAACAATAGAAGCAACCTCGTCATGACTCATTACAGAGGAGAGCATCTGAAGCATTTTTGACCATTCAGATAATTGTTTATTTTCTTTAGCAAGAGAAAATATACCAGTGCTATATGGGCGCGCTATTGTCGAAATTTCAGCCATAAAGCTATAAATCCTTTGCTAACTTGTTTAACATCGAAGAGTGGTCCTCTTTTTTAATCTCTCTTTGCAATATTTTCTCTGCTGCAGAAATAGCTAATTGAGAAACTTCTGCTCTTAGGGTTTCTTTAGCCTTATTAATTTCTTGGTCAATTTCAGAGTTTGCCCCTGTAATAATTTTTTCAGCCTCAAATTTTGCATCGGTTTTAGCTAAGTCAATTATTTCATTTGCTCTTTTCTCAGCTTGATTAATTATTTCTGCCGATTTTTGTTTAGAAAGATTTAAAGATTCTTGATTCTTTTTTTCTGCTATTTCAAGAGACGCCTTTCCTTCATGAGCTGCCGCTAAACCGTCAGAAATCTCTTTCTGCCTTGTCTCAATAGCATTGAGCAAAGGAGGCCACACATACTTTACAGTAAACCAAATTAATATAGCAAAGGCTAACGCCTGTGCAATTAGTGTAAAATTAATACTCATTTATACTCCACTTAAAAATTAAAATTTTTAAAGCTAGCTGATGACACTAAGTAATGGATTGGCAAAAGCAAACAGAAATACAATACCAACAGCGATAATGAACGACGCATCGATTAAGCCTAATAACAAAAATACGTTAGCTTTTAACTCCGGAATCATCTCTGGCTGTCTTGCTGCACCATCTAAAAAGCTAGCACACATTATGCCAATACCAAGACATGCCCCTAAAGCGCCTAGACCAACTATCAAACCAATTCCAATAGCTGTGTAAGATTGAATCATTGCTAAATTTTCCATGTTTTTTTCCTTTTATTAAATTAAAAATTGAAACCTTAAAACTACTTTAGTGCCCTTCATGTGCCATAGATAAATATACAACTGTGAGCATCATAAATACGAATGCTTGAAGCGTAACAATAAGTATATGGAATATAGCCCAGCCAGCTCCTAAAAGCGTGCTGGATATTGCTCCAAGTATTCCTGAAAAACCTGCTAGCATTCCAATGAGAAGAAAGACTAACTCACCAGCATACAAATTTCCATATAACCTAAGAGAATGTGAAAGTGGTTTAGAAATATATTCAATTAGATTAAAAAGGAAATTTAATGGCCATAAAAAAGGGTTAGAACCAAATGGTGCGCAAAATAAATCACGGAGCCACCCCTTCAACCCGTGCACTTTTATTCCAAAGAAAATCATTAGAAACCAGACGCCTAAAGCTAGAGCAAAAGTTGTATTTATGTCAGTCGTAGGTACATTTTTCCAATATTCAATATGAAAGATCCCGTATATTTTTGCCATAATATCAATTGGAAGTAAATCCATAGTATTCATTAAGAGCACCCAAACAAAAACAGTCAATGCTGCTGGTGCTATGAATGCATGTCTATTTCCGTGAAATGAAGTTTTAACTTGATCGTCAATAAATCCAAAAAGTAATTCGACAAATACTTGGGACTTGTTTGGTACGCCAGCAGTTGCCTTTCTTGCAACTAACCATATAAGACCCATACTTAAAACACCCAACAAAACTGACATCACAATCGTATCAAGGTGAATTGTCCAAAAAGGGGAATCTCCGAAACTTATTGTATTGTTTTGAAGGTGATGTCCAATATATTCTGATGGTGTTTCGTATGAGCCTGCCACTAACTTTTTATTCCTTATTTTCTATTTTAATGTTATCAATACCTGAGATGGCCATACCTGAGATTAATGCTGCCATGATCAAGCCGCCAACTAAAGCCATAGGAACTAAATCCTGATAAAACTTAAATTCTAACCAAAGTGCAACTACAATTATTGAAATTTTTACTGCTTCAGCTTTCAACGCGTTAATTACAATGCTTCCTGGGTTACCTTCATCCTTTTTATTTGCAATAGGACTAGCTATTATCACCCCAAAAACTATTGGCATTATACCTGCAAAAAATGATATTCCTGAATGTACATTTATTGATAGACTTAAAATTAAAGCAATAATTGTACCGATCAATAATTGTCTAATAATCATTTTTTTGTATATTTGAGGTAAAAAATTTAATTTTCTTATTGTTGCTTGAATCCCATTCATCAAAATTAAATTCTTACCTAAACAAAGTGTGAAATTTTCTATGTATTTGCTTCAACAGTCAAGCTCTGGATTATATTATTTCAATTTCATTATAATTGATTGCAAATGATCTAGGTTGGGATAATTAATTTTAAGTGTCCCGCTCCCCCTACTTTTGTGTTGAATGCTTACCTTCATACCTATTTTTTCTGCTATTTCATTTTCTAATCGAACTATATCTTCGTCGCTTTGTTTTGTTTTAAAATTTTTATTTGACCTTGAATTTGCAACTATTTTTTCAATTTCTCTTACACTTAATTTTTGTGAAATAATTTTTTGGCACAACATAACTTGTTCATCTGATCCCAGAGGAAGTAAAGCTCTTGCATGTCCCATCTCTATTTTATTTTCTAATAAAAAATTTTGAGCATGATCGCTTAAATTTAACAATCGTAAAATATTTGAAACTGCTACACGTGACTTTCCTAACATATCTGCTGCGGATTCATGTGTCATCCCAAATTCATCCAATAGTCTTTTTATCCCTTTTGCTTCTTCAATTATATTCAAGTCTTCTCTTTGAATGTTCTCAATTAATGCCATTGCTAAAGCTGACGAATCCGATATTTTTTTTACTAGTACTGGGATATTTTTAATACCTGCTTTTTTTGATGCTTGCCATCGTCTCTCTCCAGCAATAATTTCATACTGCCCATCTGTTTTTTTTCTTACCAATATTGGCTGCATTATTCCTTGTGACTTAATAGACTCTGCCAACTCATTGAGACCTTGCTCGTTGATTTTTTTTCTTGGTTGATACTCTCCAGGAGTAAGCCGTTTTGTATCAAGCATCATCAAACCATCATTTTCCAAATCATTTTCAGTGTTTAATAATGCATCTAATCCTCGGCCTAATCCTTTATTTTTCATTTTGTAATCCTTTTAAAATTTCATCTGCTAAAAGCATATAAGCTTTAGCCCCTTTAGACGATTTATCATACGAAATAATTGATTTTCCATGGCTCGGTGCTTCAGCGAGCCTTACATTTCTTGGGATAATTGTTTTATAAACTTTAGAACCGAAGTGAGCTGATAATTGATCAGATACTTGCTTAGTCAATGTATTACGCCTGTCAAACAGAGTTCGTAGCAATCCTTCAATTTCAATATCAGGATTAAGATTTTGTTTTACTTTTTTTATAGTATTTACCAGATCTGATAGTCCTTCAAGTGCATAATATTCACATTGCATAGGTATTATGACTGATTTAGACGCTGCTAAAGCATTAACTGTTAATAAATTAAGTGCTGGTGGGCAATCTATTAATACAAAATCATATGTTTTTTTTAGTGTCTTAAATGCACCCTTAAGAACATATTCTCTGTTCTTAATACCAACCATTTCTATTTCTGCACCGGCTAATGATTGATTGGCGGGAGCAATATCGAATAAATTATCCCCCGAAGGTTGTACGACATTGTTTATGCTTATTTTTCCAATTAAAGTCTCGTAAATAGATTCACTTAAAGTTGATTTATTTATTCCAGCTCCAGATGTAGCATTTCCTTGGGGGTCTAAATCAACAAGTAATACGCTTTGTTTATTAGTACCTAAGCTTGCAGCCAAGTTTACTGATGTTGTTGTTTTCCCAACACCGCCTTTTTGATTTGAAATAGAAACTATCTTCATATAGTGCCTTTAAGTATTTTTAATTTTAATGAAATATCTATCTGCCCCAAGAAAAGGCACTTTAATGTCGTATATTTTTAAAAAATTTTTATTTTTTACAATATTCTCTTCCAATACCTTTTTGCTTTTCATGCCATACCAAATACCGTCATAAACCAGTAAATTTTTTGTGAGCTTCATTAATAAACTCATCTCCCCAAAGGCTCTTGCAATGATTGCGTCATACTTATTAATTGTTTCTATATCTTCTACTCGTGAATGAATAACTGAAACATTATTAAGATTCAGCTCTAGACAAACTTGATTCATGAATACTGTTTTTTTCCTAACTTTATCAACCAAAGTAACATGTCTTGTCTTGTCACATATAGCTAATACTATTCCTGGAAAACCCGCTCCACTTCCCACATCTAAAATTTTTTTTTGATCAATTAATTTCGTTACAGATAATGAATCCAACAGATGATTTTTAATAATATCTTCGTCGTGTCTAAGTGCAGTCAAATTAATTTTTTTGTTCCATTTCTTTAAAATATCTTTATAAATCAATAGTTTATGTATTATTTTATCATCATCTTTTAACTCAAGCTTTTCCATACCAAGGGATAAAATTTCTTCAGCTTTAAGCAACTTTACTTATCTTTTTTTTATCAATTTTTAATTTATATTTTTTTAGGTATACCAGAATAATCGATATTATTGACGGTGTAATACCTGAAATTCTTGAAGCTTGGTCTAGACTTTCGGGTTTATGTGTCTTTAATAATTGTTTTGCCTCGACCCCAAGGCCATGAATTTCGTCATAATCAATTATATTAGGTATTTTAGTTTGCATTTGACCTTTATTTCTCTCAATTTGTTCTTTTTGCCTTACGATATATCCAGAATATTTGGCTAAAATCTCTACTTGCTCTCTAACTAGTTTATTTTTTACTCCCTCCTCATTAACAAGCATCATTAGTTTGTCATAACTAACCTCTGGCCTTTTTAACAAATCAAATGCTTTATGTTCATGTTCTAAGAGCTTACCAAATAGTGCATGTTGGTCTTTTTTCTTTCCACTATGAGGAAAAATTGTCATTTTCTTTAATCTATTTTCCTCTTGATGTACCGATTCTTGCTTTTTGTTAAAATTAGCCCAATGGCTTTCACAAATTAAGCCCAAACTTTTAGCTTTTGCAGTCAGTCTTGAATCTGCATTATCTTCTCTTAATAATAAGCGGTATTCAGCACGACTTGTAAACATACGATATGGTTCACTAACCCCTTTAGTAATTAAATCGTCTATCATCACTCCCATATATGAGTTTTCACGGCTAGGTGACCAACTTTCTTTATCTTGTGAGCTTAAGGCTGCATTCATTCCTGCTATTAATCCTTGGGCCGCAGCTTCTTCATACCCTGTTGTTCCATTGATTTGACCTGCAAAAAATAAACCTTTAATAGATTTCGTCTCCAAGCTTGACTTCAAACCCCTCGGATCGTAGTAGTCATATTCTATTGCATAACCAGGGCGCAATATATGGGCATTTTCAAGACCATTAATAGACCTAACCATTTCTATTTGTATATCAAAAGGTAGGCTTGTTGAGATACCGTTTGGATAAACTTCATGTGTGGTTAATCCCTCAGGCTCAATAAATACCTGATGAGACTCTTTATCAGCAAATCGGTGTATTTTATCTTCGACGGATGGACAATATCTTGGGCCTATACCTTCTATAACCCCTGTATACATAGGTGATCTATCTAAACCACCCCGAATAATATTGTGAGTTTTACAATTAGTGTGTGTAATCCAACAAGAAATTTGTCTTGGGTGTGCAATAGGTGGATCAATAAATGAAAATTGAGGTACTGGATCATCACCTGGTTGTTCTTCCATTACTGAAAAATTTATAGAGCGGCCGTCAATACGCGGTGGCGTCCCAGTTTTTAATCTGCCTACGGGTAAAGCTAACTCTTTTAACTTTGTTGCAAGATTTTCTGCTGAGGGATCACCTGCCCTTCCTCCTTGATAGCTCTCTAAACCAACATGAATTAATCCACCTAAAAAAGTTCCTGCAGTGAGTACAATATTATTTGCATAAAAAATAATACCCGATTGTGTTTTCACACCCGAAACAATATTATTTTTTATTAAAATATCATCGACAGATTGTTGAAATAAAAATAAGTTAGCTTGATTTTCTAAAAATTGTCTTACAGCTGATTTATAAAGAACTCTATCGGCTTGGGCGCGGGTAGCTCTTACTGCTGGGCCTTTACTGCTATTTAAAATACGAAATTGAATGCCTGCCATATCAGTGGCTCTAGCCATAACACCGCCCATAGCATCAATTTCTTTAACTAAATGTCCCTTACCAATGCCACCAATTGATGGATTACAAGACATTTGACCTAAAGTCTCAATATTATGAGTAAGCAAAAGAGTCTTTTGACCCATACGAGCAGCTGCGAGAGCAGCCTCACTCCCTGCATGGCCCCCACCTACGACGATAACATCAAATTTATCAGGAAAATTCATATGATAATTAAAAATTAAAAGTAAATTTTACTGTATTTACGTGCATATTGATATGACATTATGTTTCACGTGGAACATATTATGTTAGAAACGGTATGGTAATAAATTTTTGACAAATATATTATGTTTCACGTGGAACATTATTTTCCAATGCAAAATGAACTAAAGATCTGTCCGAGTAAATCTTCGTTTGAAAACTCTCCAGTAATAGCTGAGAGTTCTTTTTGTGCTTGCGTAAGCTCTTCTGCAACCAATTCAGATGATTCTTTATTAATCAAAGCTTGTGAAGTTGCATGTCTAACAGAATGAAGAGCAGATATATGCCGAGCTTTAGCTAAAAATATTGATTGCCCTGAATCATACTGTAAATTTTCACTGACTGACTCTATAACAACATTTTTTAGCAAATCAATACCTTGCTCTTGCTTAGCAGATATATAAATAAAAAATTCATTGTTCCTTTTTTCTTGACTAGGACTTTTTGATAATAAATCTATCTTATTGATTACATGTATTTTTTTTATATCTTTTGGTAATTTTTCAAAAATATTTTTTTCATAATCTTCGTTTTCTTTAGTTATGTCAGTAAGTAAAATAGCTACTTGTGCTCCTTGAATTGCTTCCCATGTTTTTTGTATGCCTAATTGTTCAACCTTATCTTGCGTTTCTCTTAGTCCTGCAGTATCAATTAAATTAACAGGAATACCTTTAATAGATATTTGACTGCTTATAAGATCTCGTGTTGTTCCAGGTATTTCTGTGACAATAGACTTTTCTAAGCCTGATAAACAATTTAGCAGGCTAGACTTTCCTACATTGGGTTTTCCTATTAACACTAAATTGATTCCATCTTTTAACAATTGGCTATGCTTTGCTACAGTTAAAATTTCATCAATCTCAGCAATAATATTATTCAGTTTTTCAATAACTTTACCTTTTTCAATAAAATCAATTTCTTCCTCTGGGAAATCTATACAAGCTTCAACGTAAACCCTCAAAGTTATAATTTTTTCAAGTAAAGTATTGATTTTATGTGAAAATTTACCAGTCAAATTCTGTGTTGCACTCTTTACAGCCTGAATGGTTGTCGCGTTTATAACGTCGATAACTGATTCGGCCTGAGCCAAATCAATTTTATTATTCAAGTAGGCTCGCTTAGTGAATTCACCCGGCTCAGCTATACTAGCACCATACTCAGTGCATACATTTAATAATGCACTTAGTACCGCTTGTCCTCCGTGTCCTTGTAATTCAACAACATCTTCCCCAGTAAAAGAATGGGGATTGGGAAAATATAAAACGATGCCTTGGTCTATGACCTCACTAGATGAGTCAAGAAAATTATGAAAGCTCGCAAACCGTGGCTTGATCGATCCGCTACATATTTTTTTGGCTATATTAAGCGAATCTTTCCCAGACAAACGAACAATGCCTATACCACCTTGTCCCTGAGCAGTTGAAATTGCAGCAATAGTATTGCTTGCGCTAAGCATTACCTTTCTTTTTTAAAGTTTCTGCATGAATTTTTTTGTTTACATACCACTGTTGGCCGATGGATAAAATATTATTAACGAGCCAATACAGTACTAGACCTGCAGGGAAGAAGAAGAAAAAGATACTAAATACAATTGGCATCATTATCATCAATCGAGCTTGCATTGGATCAGTTGGTTTAGGGTTTAACTTCATTTGAATAAACATAGAACCAGCCATTAATAATGGCAAAACGTAGTAGGGATCTTTGGTAGATAGATCTTGTATCCACCATAAAAACGGTGCATCTCTTAGCTCAACAGATCCTAATAAAACCCAATATAGTGCAATAAAAACTGGAATTTGAACTAATATCGGTAAACAGCCACCTAAAGGATTAATCTTTTCTGTTTTGTACAACTCCATCATGGCCTGCTGCATTTTTTGTTTGTCATCTCCAAATTTTTCTTTCATGCTTTGCAATCGTGGAGCAACTTCGCGCATTTGAGCCATTGATTTATAGCTTGCAGCTGAAAGTGGATAAAAAAGAAGCTTAATGAGAACTGTTAGCAAAATAATGGCTATACCCCAATTTATAACAACTTTTTGAATACCGGATAATACTGAAAAAAGCGGCGACGCAATAAATGTAAGCCAACCATAATCGACTGTATAAGGAAGACCTTCTGCCGCGGCTGCAAGATCTTCTTTGCTTTGCGGACCTAAGTAAATATTTGCAGTAAAGGTAAGAGAGCCGTCTACAGGAATATTTTCTAACTTCGTAAGTACGCCTGAAGCATAAACATTATCTGCAACTTTTTTTGAGTAAAATTCTCTTTTTTGTTTTTCTGGTAATATCCAGGCGCTTGCAAAGTACCTTTGGATAATTCCAATCCATCCATTATCAGTAATTAATGAAAAGGATTCTTTATCCACATCATCAAAATCTATTTTAGAGAATTTATCAGTTTCATTATAGTAGGCAGTTCCAGTAAAAGAAGGCATCAATGCAGACCCTTGATTAGATTCTCCGTCATGAATAAATTGTAAGTAAGACGTTGATTTCAATGGTTTTAACGTTTTATTTTTGATGTTATAAGTCATTTTCACAACATAACTATTTGATGTAAATTCGTAAGTTTTAATAACCTTTACATTTTCGTTTTCGAACTTTAACGGGACCGAAAGAACATCGGAATTTAAAGAATAATTTTTATTTGTTCCCGTAAATTTAGATTTATGTGTTGGAAGATTATCTCCAAGCAAGCCTGATTGTGCTACATATAAAAGCGGGTCAGCCTTATCATTTAATAGTAGATAAGGCTTTCCAGGTTCTCCTTTATGCTTTAAAAGCTCTAATGATCTAATATCTCCTCCAGTATCACTAATATTAATGTTATATAAATCAGTTTTAACGTTAATATATTCTGTGTCAGCTAATTTAAAGTCTGAGATCGGATCATTTGTATTTGTTTGTAAATTAGAACTAGCTGATGGTATTGACGAGTCTTGCGTATTCTCAGCTACCATAGATGCTGAGATATCTACCTGCTTCTTTTGCCAAGAATCCCAAAGCAATAATAATGAAAATGAAAAAACTACAAATAGTATCAAACGTTTAGTTTCCATATTATCCTTTTAATTTTGGGAGACGGTCTATTCCACCAGGAACACCTGGGCGACATTTTAAAATTCTTTTTGTTGCTAACCAACTACCTTTAAAAATTCCATAGTTTTGTAATGCCTCGATAGTATATGTTGAACAAGTTGGCGTAAAACGACAATTAGAACCTAAAAAGGGACTTAATGCATATTGGTAAACTTTGATAATAAGAATAAAGATATGCTTCATAAAACTATTTTATTTAAAAGGTTAATTAGGTCTGATTTAACTAAACTAAAATCAGATTTATAATAAGGCTTCTTGAGGCGGAATACAATATCTACCGATAAAGTCTTATTAAGGTTGTGCTTAATGATTTCTCTTATTGATCTTCTTATATAGTTTCTTCTAACTGCTCTTTTTTCAATTTTTTTGGCAACAACAAAACCAATACGATAGTGACCAAGATTATTTGGAGCATAGTGTATGAATAGATTCTTTGTGCTTAAGCGTTTTCTAAAATTAAAGACAGATGTGAATTCATCCGTATTTAAAAGCTTGTAATTTTTATTTGACAATAGAAATATAAAAGAATTTATATACCTAAACGCGCTCTACCCTTTGCTCGTCTTGATGCAATAACTGATCTTCCGCCACGGGTCTTCATGCGCACAAGAAAACCATGAGTTCTTGCACGCTTAATTTTAGATGGTTGATAAGTCCTTTTCATTAAAGTACTCCAGTACATTTTTCGAAGCCGAACAATACTCTAGAAACATCTTTCTGTCAATAAATTGCCCTTTAATTATTTAAAAAAAGCCTGTGGATAACTTTTGTTTTTTGAGCTAATATGGTCTTCTTACTAACAATTCTTATAAAGACGTTATTCGCTTAATGAAACTTGATGAAATATGGCCAGCCTGTCTGAATATTTGTGAAAAAGAACTAAATAAACAACAATACTCGACATGGATTAAGCCTCTTAGCGGAGATATAAACAGCGTAGATAAAACACTAATAATTTCTGCACCTAATCAGTTTGTACTTCAATGGGTTAAAGAAAGATTTAATGAAAAATTTTTAGAGCTTTTAAAAGGCTCTAGATTAGGTGAATTAAAATATCAAGTTCTCAAAAAAACACGCGTAACGAACAATCTACCATCCGAACCTGGAAAAATAAAAATAGAAAAAAAACAACATGAAAAGACATCAAAGGCTAATGGCCTTAATAAAGGATTTAATTTTAATAATTTTGTCACGGGAAAAGCGAACCAGCTAGCTTGTGCCGCAGGAAGACAAATTGCTGAAAAACCTGGCATAACTTATAACCCATTATTTATTTACGGAGGTGTTGGTTTAGGAAAAACCCATCTTATGCATGCAATAGGTAATCATCTCAAACAAGGACAACCAGACGCTAAAATCAAATACCTTCATGCCGAAAGATATGTTTATGATGTTGTCAAGGCATATGAAAATAAATCTTTCGATAGTTTTAAGAAAAATTACCACTCTTTAGATTTGTTATTGATTGATGATATACAATTTATTGCAAAAAAAAATCGCACACAAGAAGAGTTCTTTTACGCTTTTAATTCTCTAATTGAAAATAAAAAACAAATAATTATTACTTGCGATAGTTATCCCAAGGAAATAGCCGGGGTAGATGAAAGATTAAGAACAAGATTTAGCTGGGGGTTAACCGTTTCTATAGATCCGCCAGAGCTTGAGATGCGAGTAGCTATTCTTTTAAAAAAGGCTAGTGAGAATAAAATAGAACTATCAGAGGAGGTAGCTTTTTTTATTGCAAAGCAAATACGCTCCAATGTAAGAGAGCTTGAAGGTGCTCTTAATAGGATAGTTGCAATGTCTAATTTTACGGGCAGGAAAATTGACTTAAGCCTTTCAAAAGAATCATTGAAAGACCTTATTGCTGTTCGAGGGAGACAGGTAAGCGTTGATAATATTCAGAAAACTGTAGCAGATTACTATAAAATAAAAGTTGTCGACATGCATAGTAAAAAAAGATCGAGAAATTTTTCTCGTCCTAGACAAATTGCAATGAGTTTAACGCGAGAATTAACAAATTTGAGCTTCCCTGAAATTGGTGAAGCTTTTGGTGGTCGTCATCACACAACTATTATGCACGCATGTGATGAGATTGAAAACCTTAGGCTTACCGACCAAATTATTGGACAAGATCTTGGTTTCTTAACCCAAGTATTAAGAGGATAAAATTGAAATTCCTATGATTAAACTGTGGATTAATAAAGTGTTTAATAGCTTTATAAATTTATATGAAACTTATACACAATTCATCCACAACTTATATACATGGAATTCATAAGATAAAAAATTAAGTAAATATATGTTTTAAATAGGGATTTACAAGTAAACTTACGAGTAACGTCTTATTATTATTATTATTAAATATATAAAGAAAAAACTATGAATATAAAAATTAGTCGAGATGTATTGCTTAAACCGTTATCTAACGTATCTGGTATTGTGGAAAAACGTCATGCTTTACCAATATTATCTAATTTATTGCTTGAAGGTTTAGAAGGTAGTCAATTAAAATTCTCAGCAACAGATTTAGAGGTTCAAATATCGTTAACTACAAAAACAAATATTGAAAACAATTTTTCTTTAACAGTTGCGGCTAGAAAGTTATTTGATATAACGAGAGCTCTGCCAGAAGGTAGTGAAATAAATATTCAAATAGAAGATTCTAAGGTGATTGTTAAAGCTGGAAAGAGTAAATTTAATTTACAAACATTACCAACGAAAGATTACCCTCTTATGAAAACAGAGGAGGGGAATGGGAAAAAAATAACAGTTCCACAAAACCAACTTAAAGCTACATTAAAACAAGTAGATTTTTCTATGGCCCAACAAGATATACGTTATTATTTGAATGGTTTATTGTTTGAGGTGGAAGGAAAAAAATTAAATATTGTTGGAACAGATGGCCACAGGCTCAGCTTTGCTTCCACAAACCTAAAAGACTCTCAAGAAAAAACCCAAATTATAATTCCCCGAAAAACAATTCTAGAACTTATTAAGCTCCTTAATGACTCAAAGAATGAAGTAGAAATTAATTTGTCAAAAAACCAAGCAACCTTTAATTTTGAAAACATCAGTTTAATAACTAAAGTTATAGATGGAAAGTTTCCTGATTACCACAGGGTTATTCCTGTAGGCCATGAAAATAATTTTGACATCAACCGTGCTGAGCTTTTATCTTCTATGCAGCGAGCTTCTATATTGTCAAATGAAAAATATCGCGGTATAAGGCTGGTAATTGAAGACAAACAATTAAAACTTATTAGTAATAATAGCGAGCATGAACAAGCTGAGGAAGAGTTAGAAATTATTTACAATGGGCCATCTATTGATATTGGCTTTAATGTTACATACCTAATTGATGTATTAACAAACATTCAGTCAGAAAGGTTAAATTTTGCATTTAATGACTCATCAAGCAGTTGTCTTATTACAATCCCCAAAAACGATAACTATAAATATGTGGTTATGCCTATGAGAATCTAATTACAACAAGAGTATAAAAAATGAGTGAAAAAGAAAATATAAACAATGCGTCATATAATTCAGAAAGTATAAAGATTCTTAAAGGCCTGGACGCTGTGAGAAAGCGACCAGGAATGTATATTGGTGATACTTCGGATGGTAGCGGTTTACACCATATGGTTTTTGAGGTGCTTGACAATGCAATTGATGAATCACTAGCTGGGCATTGTGATGATATTAAGGTAATCATTCATGCTGATAATTCAATTACTGTGACAGATAACGGGCGAGGCATACCAACAGACGTAAAAGACGACGACGAGTTTAAAAGATCAGCAGCTGAAATTGTAATGACGGAACTTCACGCAGGCGGGAAATTCGATCAAAACTCATATAAAGTTTCCGGTGGCCTGCATGGTGTGGGCGTTTCTGTAGTAAATGCATTATCTGAGTGGTTAAGGCTAAGAGTATATAGAGCAGGGAAGATTCACGAGGTCGAATTCAAAAAAGGAGAAAGAGTTGCTCCATTAAAGCAGGTTGGAGACACAAAAAAAACAGGTACTGAAGTAACGTTCCTTCCTTCTACAGAAACCTTTAATAATGTTGATTTTCATTTTGACCTGTTATGCAAAAGAATTCGAGAATTATCGTTTTTGAATAACGGCGTTAAAATCGAACTCATTGATCATAGAACTGGAAAGTCAGAAAATTTTGAATTCTCTGGCGGAATTAAGGGTTTTGTTGAATACATGAATCGATCAAAAAGTGTACTTCATGCAGTACCTTTCTACGCACTTGGTGAAAAAGAAGGCATAACAATAGAGGTTAGCATGCAATGGAACGATTCTTATGGAGAAAACGTACAATGTTTTACTAATAATATACCTCAAAGAGATGGCGGAACACATTTGACAGGCCTGCGTGCAGCAATGACGAGGACAATTAATACTTATATTGAATCAAATGAGCTTGCCAAAAAAGCTAAGGTTGATACCTCGGGAGACGATATGCGCGAGGGCCTTACTTGTGTATTATCAGTAAAGGTGCCGGAACCTAAGTTTTCTTCCCAAACGAAAGACAAGTTGGTGTCAAGTGAAGTTCAACCTGTGGTACAGGATCTAGTAGGTAAAAAGTTAACAGATTATTTATTAGAACACCCAAAGGATGCAAAAATCATTTGTAATAAAATTGTAGATGCGGCAAGAGCACGAGAGGCGGCAAGAAAGGCAAGAGATATGACAAGAAGAAAAGGCGCTATGGATTCGTTGGGTTTACCGGGTAAATTAGCGGATTGTCAGGAAAAAGATCCAGAACAATGTGAAATTTATTTAGTGGAGGGAGATTCAGCAGGAGGTTCAGCAAAACAAGGCCGAGACCGTAAAAATCAAGCAATACTTCCGTTAAAAGGAAAAATCTTAAATGTAATGAAGGCTAGAATTGATAAGATTTTATCATCACAAGAAATAACAACTCTTATAACGGCTCTTGGCGCAGGTATTGGTCAAGATTTTGATGTAGCAAAACTTCGTTATCATCGCATTATTATAATGACTGATGCAGATGTAGATGGCGCTCATATAAGAACATTATTATTAACTTTCTTTTTTAGACAAATGCCCCAATTAGTTGAAAAAGGACATATTTATATTGCTCAACCTCCTCTTTTTAAAGTAAAACAAGGAAAGGATGAGCGTTATCTTAAAGATGAGCAGGAGCTTGATCAATATCTAGTCAATTCTGCACTGAATGACGCAAGTTTGTTAACAAAAAAAGGTGGCGAAACAATATCTGAGGTAGCTTTAGGAAATTTAGCTCGTGAAATGGTGCTTACGGAGTCTGTTATTAAAAGATTATCCTCAAGATACGATGAGTCAATAATTCGCGCTATCCATGACTTAGGGCCAATAAATTTAGAAGATCAAAGCCAAACTAAATTTTATGCGAATAAACTTCAAGATATTATGGCGGCAGACAATATAAAGTTTGAAGTAAGAAAAAATGAAGACTCTAATAATTTCTTAATAGAAATGAATCAATTTATTCACGGAAATCTTCAAACTAGTAATATAAACGAAGAGTTTTTGATGAGTGGAGAATACAGGCAAATTATTAAATCATCTGAATTGCTTAAAGATTTAATTGGTGAAGGTGCAGTAATTATGAGGGGTGAAAAGTCAAAAGCGATTCAAAGCTTTCATGAAGCGTTAAATTGGCTTATTAACGAAGCCAAGCATACTTTAAATATACAACGTTATAAAGGTTTAGGGGAAATGAATCCAGAACAATTGTGGGAGACAACGATGGACCCGGAAGTAAGAAGATTATTACAAGTTACAATTGAGGATTTTACTGAGCTTGAGGCAACTTTTGAGAGGTTAATGGGTGATCAAGTTGAACCAAGAAGAGATTTTATTGAAAAAAATGCGTTAGGCGTTAATAATTTAGATATCTAAAATGACACTTAGCGAACTAAGGTTTATTGTTGCAGTAGGAAGGGAAAAAAACTTTAGGAAAGCGGCTGATAAATGTTTTGTAAGTCAACCAGCATTAAGCTTAGCAGTTAAAAAATTAGAAGAAGAACTAGGTATTACTTTATTCGAAAGAAGTCGAACAGAAGTAAGGATAACCCAAGCAGGACAATCTATCATAAATCAATCCATAGTTGTTTTAGACGAGGTTGCTAAGATTAAAGAAATAGCCTTGCAAGGAGATGGTCAATTAGAAAAACCATTCAAATTAGGTCTTATATATTCCATTGCTCCATATTTACTACCATTAATAATTCCGCTTTTACGCCATAGTGCCCCGAATATGCCTTTGGAAATAGAGGAAAATATTACTAAAAATTTAGAAGAAAAACTAAGGAAAGGTTTTGTTGATGGAGCTGTCGTTGCACTTCCTTTTGATATGCCTGGTGTAGAAATAGTTGAATTATATGAGGAGCCTTTTGAGTGCATTGTTCCTGCGAAACACAAATGGGCAAACAACCT
Organism: uncultured Methylobacillus sp.; assembly: GCA_964526705.1. Taxonomy (GTDB): domain Bacteria; phylum Pseudomonadota; class Gammaproteobacteria; order Burkholderiales; family Methylophilaceae; genus BACL14. The sequence continues at coordinate 6,721 of CAZGLD010000014.1, read as the reverse complement.
TTCAATAAAAACCAAAACTTTATCAAAAGAAAAAGTTTTACTTTTGGATAATACCCATTGTTACAGCAATCAAGTTAAAGAGGCTTGCCCAGGATTGGTGAGGAGCGGAGAAATCCAAGCAGGCCATTCTTTAGAGACAATCAGAAATATGGTAGCATCAAATCTTGGAATTTCAGTATTACCCAAAAGTGCAACAACTTTACGTTATAATAATCCCTTGGTAAAAGTTATTCCCTTTGATAAACCCACACCTTGTCGAAAAGTTGTATTGGCTTTTAGAAAAAGCATGGTAAAAAAAGATGCAATTGATGAGATTGTGAAATCTATTAAGAAGATAAACATACGTACGTTTGATGAATAAATAAAAGCGGAGAGTTTTGGCAATGATAATTGGAGTATTAAAAGAACAAAAAGATTTTGAGAAAAGAGTTGCTGCAACGCCAGAGACGGTAAAAAAATTAATAAACCTTAATCAAAATATTTGGATAGAAAAAGATGCTGGGATAGCAGCCTTTATAAACAATCAAGATTATATTGATGCTGGAGCAAAAATTAAAAGTCGAGAGGAAGTCTTAAAAGCAGATTTAATACTTCAAGTTCAAGTTATGGATAAATTAGATATAAATATTTTAAAACCATCTCAGTTTATAGTTGGGCTTTTAGAGCCTTTTAATAAAGAGATTAAAGAAACAATACTTGAAAAAAAATTATCAGCATTTGCTTTAGAATCTTTACCGCGAAATTCAAGAGCACAGTCAATGGACGTATTATCTTCTCAGGCAAATATTGCTGGTTACAAAGCAGTTATGTTAGCAGCAGATACTTATACAAAGTTTATGCCCATGCTTATGACAGCTGCAGGAACCGTGAAAGCTGCAAAGGTAATGATTTTAGGAGCAGGTGTAGCAGGACTTCAAGCAATTGCAACTGCTAAAAGATTAGGCGCAGTTGTTGAAGCTTCGGATGTAAGGCCAGCTGTAAAAGAACAAATAGAGTCTTTGGGAGCAAAATTTATTGATGTGCCTTTTGAAACAGATGAGGAAAGGGATGCAGCAAAGGGTCAAGGGGGGTATGCAAAACCTATGCCTAAATCTTGGTTAGAAAGACAAAGCATATTAGTTGCAGAAAAGGCAAAGGCTGCTGATATTATAATTACCTCTGCATTAATACCAGGCCGTGAACCTCCAATACTTATTTCAGAAGATATTGTAAAAAGCATGAAACCTGGATCAGTTTTATTAGATATGGCAGCTGGAATGGCAAAAAATGGATCAGGTAATTGCCCACTTACAAAAGCCAATGAGATTATAGAGATAAATGATATTACTATTATCGGAAAAACTAACCTACCTTCAATGCTTAGCGCTGACGCTTCATCTTTATATGCTCGCAATATTTTTGAATTTATTAAGTTATTATTCAATGATAAAAATGAGCTGCATATAAATTTAGAGGATGAATTGGTTGATGGTTGTTTGATAAAGGGAGATGAATAATGGCTGACTTATTAACAGTACAAAATATTACTATTTTTGTATTAGCGATTTTTGTAGGATATCACGTAGTTTGGAATGTTACTTCAGCACTCCATACACCATTAATGTCTGTTACAAATGCGATATCAGGCATTGTGATTGTTGGAGCTATATTGCAAGTTGTTGAAATTGGCGGAAATACAATAACATTTAGCAGCGTTTTAGGAGCATTTGCAATATTTTTTGCTTCAATAAATATTTTCGGAGGTTTTTTTGTTACACAAAGAATGCTAGAAATGTTTAAAAAGAAGACAGTTAAAAAAGAAAAGGACCCCTTAGATAATGAATAATCAACCAATGGCCATGTTGTTATATTTAATAGCAGCAATTTTTTTCATCCTTGCATTAAGAGGTCTTTCGTCTCCCAACACTGCCCGAAGCGGTAATATGTTTGGAATGATCGGTATGGGTTTAGCCGTAATTACGACTTTATGGGTTGGTCAAAACTTAATACCTATACTTATTGCTATCCCAATCATTTTAGGCGCTGGGATTGGAGTTTTAGCAGCAAAAAAAGTACAAATGACTAAAATGCCAGAGTTAGTTGCTTTAATGCATTCTTTCGTAGGGTTGGCTGCTGTTTTAATTGCTTTGGCAGCAGTGTTAAATTCTTCTGAAAGTCACTCTACTGTTCAGCGCTTTGAATTATTTATCGGAGCATTTATCGGTGCAATTACTTTTTCTGCATCGGTTGTAGCTTTTGGGAAGCTATCAGGAAAGTTTGGGGCTAGCGCTATTACCTTTAAGTTTCAACATTGGATTAATTTAATATTAGCTATTTTAATGGTTATTTGGGGGGTAGTATTTTTCCAAACAGAGTCTATAACTGCTTTTATGCTAATGGCTGCTATTGCTTTGATTCTAGGGGTTACTTTGATTATACCAATAGGTGGTGCTGATATGCCTGTTGTAGTTTCGATGTTAAATAGTTATTCAGGCTGGGCAGCTGCAGGCATTGGGTTTACTTTGAATAATTCAGTATTAATCATTGCTGGGGCATGTGTAGGTTCATCGGGCGCTATATTATCTTATATCATGTGTAAAGCAATGAATCGGTCAATCATTTCAGTTATGCTTGGAGGGTTTGGGTCCGAAACAATTGCAGACAGTGGAGATGGAGCTGAGAAAGCCTATAAATCTGGTTCAGTAGACGATGTTTCTTATTTAATGTCGAATGCAGAGAGCGTTATTATTGTTCCGGGTTATGGCCTTGCTGTTGCTAGGGCTCAGCATGCATTGCAAGAACTAACATCCAAACTTATTGAAAGAGGAATAATTGTAAAATATGCTATTCATCCAGTCGCTGGAAGAATGCCAGGACATATGAATGTCCTTCTGGCGGAGGCTGATGTACCTTACGAACAAGTAGCTGAGATGGAAGACATAAATAGTGAATTTGGCCAAACAGATGTAGTTTTAGTAATTGGTGCAAATGATGTCGTTAATCCAGCAGCAAAAACTCCAGGTAGTGCCATTTACGGCATGCCAATTCTTGAAGCACAAAAAGCAAAAATGATTATTGTAAATAAAAGATCAATGGCACCAGGATATGCTGGGCTTGATAATGAATTATTTTATTTAGACAAGACGATGATGTTATTTGGTGACGCTAAAAAAGTTGTAGAGGATTTAGTAAAGTCTCTTGAATAACAAGAGACTGAGAAACTCATTACTTTAAGCTCAAATCAACTCCATCTACTCGCCTTAAAAAATCTTTGCTATATTTGATCTTGATTGGTTTCTTTGCTTTTTTCCTGGTGTATTTGCGAGAAACAGTTTCTTTATTATCATTGTTGATTAATACATAAAGTATTGAAATAAAAACAACGCCTATGGACAATGCCAAAACACTAAAAATAAATTCTGCAGTGTGAGCATAAAAAAACTCTAGGAATTCGTTATATAAATTTCTCACGTGATAAATAATTTTTTCTTCTTGCATAAGTTTTGTGAAACTTTCTAAATAATTATAAAAATTTTATTAAGTTTTAGATATAAAAAATATAAACTAAATCATACCTACTATTAAAATCTAATGTGTAAACACGAATCATTATTATTTAAAAAAAGGCTCGGATAACGTTCGAGCCAGACGGTAATAGAGAAAATCAGGAGGAATTACTATTACACATATATTGACGAGAAGTTTTCCTTAAAGTCAGGCTTATTAAACATTCAAACTTCTCATTATTAAAATTAATTATCTTTAATCCTGACTAAATAGTATATTTAACCGTCAATAAGGTAAACGGGGGGCTGATGGATTTCAAAAAAATACATGAGTTATTGGTATCTAACAATGAAAATCGATTAGATGAAGGTTCTAACGCACTTTTTGATGCTATTGATAAGAATTTAATAAAATATTTCCAGAGTAAATGGAGGTTATCTAAAGAAGAGGGAGAAGATATAAGTCAAATGGCTATGCTTAAAATTATTCAAAAAGCACATACCGTGAGCCAACCTGAAAAATTTGAAAGGTGGTGCTGGATGGTGGCAAAAAATAAAGCGCGGGATAATTGGAGAAAGGGAAAGAAAGAGAAAGAAGTAATAGACTATAACTCAGATCTTGTAGATGATTCACAAATACAAATAGATCAAAATGACACAAGTGACAAGAATGAATGTGTAAGCGTAGGATTTAAAAATTTTAAAAAAAAATATCCTGAGCACGCTTATGTCTTAGAGTTAAAAGAAGATGATTGTCCAATAAAAGAAATCAGCTGGTATATAGATAGAACACCAACAGCCACAAAAGAATTTTTAAATCAATGTAGAAAAAAACTTGCACCTTTTATAAAGCATTGTCTGAATGTGGATTAAATATGAAAAATGATAAAAAAATCAATGATGAATGGCTAACAACCTTAAGCGGTAATTCAGTTATTAATGCCAATAAAAAATGGCAACTGCAAGCAAAGTTAGTAAAAGCTGCGATCAAAGATATAAAAGCAGATTATGATTATAATTACGAGAAAAATAAAGAACTAAGAATAAAGCAGTTTAAAAAATTACTACGTGAGGAAGGTATCTTAACTAGCAAGCAAACGCCTTTACTAACTAAATTAGTCAAATGGCTTTCGGCACTATTTTTTGGCGCTACTCTTGTTTGGGCTACTAACGAATTAATTCATTTTGATAAGCCATTGCTAACAGAAGAGGCCGGTCTAAACCAACCAAAAAAAGATGATATTAATAAACCTTTTGCATTAATTACAGATAAACAGGGATCGTTTACAGTCTTTTGGTCAAGACTTCAATTGCAATTGATCTCCCCGCAAAGATTTAACGATCCAATTGAAATAAAAAATAGTACTTGTGGACCGCAAAATTTAACGCTTGCAGGGTGTGTGAATTTAGCCCAAAAAAATAATGCTAACGCACACTTTAATATTGGCCTTATGTATGAAAAAGGAATTGAGGTGGAGGAGAACTATAAAAAAGCTGCTGAATGGTATAAAAAAGCTGCAGCTCTAGGTAATACGGAAGCATCGTTTAATTTAAATTATTTACTTGAAAAAAAATTAATAGAATAAAGATACTTTGACCCTGACCTTATAAAAATAGACTCGTCTTTATAAGTGAGCGTACTTTTATAAGGATAAATTAAATGCAATTAAAAAGAGTTACTATAGTTATAGGTCAGTTATTATGTATTTCTTCATTTAGCCAAGCTGTAAATAGTTGTGAGGACAAAACTTTTTGGCAAACTTGGTACCAAGGTGGCCAATTTAAAGGGTTTGGTATAAGCCCAACTAAAGAAGCAGTTGCTAAAGCGCAGTATCTCTTTGCAGAAAACCATTACAAAGGTAACCTCTTAACAAAAGATTATAAGCGCGCGCTAGATTTATTTAAAAAAGCAGCTGATGCAGGTTTACTTCAAGCATATTTTAGATTGGGCCTAATGAATCATTATGGGCAAGGCAAATCGAAAGATTTAAAGTCAGCGTATACTTATTATGAACATGCAGCCAAAACAAATAATCCAGAAGCTCAATTTAACCTAGGCCTAATGAATCGTTATGGCATTGGCACAAAAAAAAATCTATATACAGCGTTCGATTGGTTTACCAAGTCCGCTAACAGTCAAACTATTTTAAATCAAAATAAGTGTACAAAAATTATGAAGGGAGTTGTTGAGGCTCAATTTAACCTGGCACAGATGAATCATTATGCGCTTGGCACAGAAAAAAATATTTTTGAGGCAGCCAAATGGTATGAAATAGCAGCGGCTCATAACATGAAAGAAGCACAATTCAATTTAGCTCAACTTTTTTTTACGGGAGAAGGTGCTGACTACGACATTGATAGAGCCATAGAAAATTATTTATTAGCGGCAAAGCAAGGGCTTGCAGAGGCACAGCTAAATCTTGCCCAAATCTATCATTATGGCCCAAGTCACCTGCAAAATTATCAGAAGGCTCATCAGTGGTATCTTGAAGCTGCAAATCAAGATGTAAAAGAAGCTTATTTTAATTTAGGTTTAATGGCGCAATATGGTCGAGGTGTGCATCAAAACTATGTATCTGCGAAACATTATTATTTAAAATCAGCCTCACCAAAAATACCTGAGTCCTATTTAAATCTGGGCTTTTTATATCATTATGGATTAGGAACTCCCGTAGATAATGACAAAGCATTTGAATATTTTGATAAAGCTGCAAGCCAAGGCTTCTCTCAAGCGGAATATCATATAGGAATTCATTATCGAGATGGTCGAGGCGTTAAGCAAAATAATGACATTGCAAATTATTGGTTTAAAAAAGCAAAAGCGGATAGCTTGAAAGAAAAAGATTATATAAATGACAGTTTTGCATTTCGAGAGCCTGATGATGTTGATTTATATATCAAACAATAGAAAAAACCATGAATAATATTATTTTTATAATTAAAATATTTATGATTTTAGTAGCCATTGGTGGTTTAGTAATAGTAATAGAAAAAGGTACTTCTCAAAGAATCGAAGCGATTAAATCGGTAAGTTTAAAAATTTAGGGTTTTTTTTACTTAAATCCTCCTTTACTTCTTTTTTTACTTTTATCGCTTCCTTTGAAGAATCCAGGATGATCAATAAATTTAAGATAATTTTTAAAAATATTTATCTCCTTCGTGTCATATTTTTCTGATATTTCTTCTAAGGGTATCTCGTTAGAGACAATAACAGGATCACCTGGCTGCCAATTAGC
>CAZGLD010000013.1:0-34240 GCA_964526705.1 uncultured Methylobacillus sp. | reverse complement strand
ATAAACTAGCAAAAATTTGAGCTCCATACCTTTATTAGATAGCAATCTTCCTGTGATGCAGGTTTTTTTATTCTAATGATCCTAAATGATGAACTATCTAGGCTTGCTTCACTCATAGTTGTTCTTCTGATATTTAATAATTATGTTAAATATCTTACTTGTGAAAACTTCACTAATAAAATTTCAACTTTAAGGATCTAAAAATGAAAAGAACCATCATCGTATATGCATTATCTATACTCTTTGCAACCTCTGCTTTTGCCAAAGATATTATTGACACAGCTGTTGCTAACGGAAACTTTAAAACACTAGCTACTGCTCTAACTGCAGCAGGTCTTATCGACACACTTAAAGGCCCAGGCCCTTTCACTGTTTTTGCCCCTACGGACGAAGCATTTGCTAAAATTCCACAAGCAGATTTAGAAGCACTTCTAAAAGATAAAGAAAAATTAAGCGCTGTATTAACTTATCACGTGGTTGCTGGAAAAGTTATGGCAAAAGATGTCAAAACTGGAAAAGTAAAAACCGTCCAAGGTTCTGAGCTTAGTATCTCTGTTAATACTACAAAAAAATCTTACGGTAAAAAAGATGTTACGGTAAAAGTTAACAATGCAACTGTAATAATCGCTGATGTTGTTGCAGACAACGGTGTTATTCATGTAATAGATACAGTAGTTGTACCTAAGTAACTACTTAGTAATATTTAAAATTGTAAGAAGATTTAATTAACTAAATCTTAGTCAGAAAGCCCAGCAACATTGTTGGGCTTTTTTTAATTCTTTGAATGGGTTTACAACTCGAGCATTACCAATACTGCTTACTTCAATTACAGCGTGGGTTTTAGGTAAATATTAAATATTTTTTATATACATTATTTGCCCACTTAAAAAACTGAGGGTAAACTAATGCTATGAAAAAATTACTTCTATTATTATTTTTAATCCCAAATTTGGTGATAGCAGAGACATGGGATTGTACATACAAGAGTACTAAAGGAAATGCTTCTGAATCATCATCCTTCGTGAGGCAGGGAGATTTCTTTACTTATGGTGCATCAGCTTCGAGAGGAGAGTATAGATCAAGAAATGAAAAATTTAAGATAGCAAAAGAAATTCAAGGCGGTAAAATAATATTAGCTTTTAATGGCTTTCAAGATTATATTGTGGAACTTATTTATGACAATCAAGTTGATGGGAAAATTGTGTTTACAGATTTGCGAGATCTTGCTCAATGGAAAGGGCTTTGCACAATTAAATGAAAATAATAGGCTTACTGCTACTTTTAGCGACCAATATTGCATTAGCAGTCCCATTAACTCTTGATAAATATATATCCGACAACCCCACCTGGAACTCAGCGGACAAGAAATCACTGTCATACATAACGTCAAGGTGCGGTGTACTGTTTAGTGTAATTTCAAATAACCAAAAAGATAAAAGTGATACTCAAGAAATGGCTAATACAGCGTTTACTGATGCCAAGAAATTTTTCAGCATTTCATCTGATATTTATAAAACAAGCTGTATCAATTACGAATGCATTAAGATAGAAAAAAAGGCTTCCCAAGCAAGGGAAAAAAAATGGTCAGCAATTTATAAGGAAGCGGCGAAGCATAATATAAAAATATATGGCGAAATGTTGCATGGCGATATAAAAAGTGACTTTTTAGCTTGCAGTAGCAAAGTTAAACCAGTTATCTAGTATGAGTATAAAAGGTCTACTAGCGACTATTTTTTGGGCAGCAGTGGGATTAGGTATAAATACATTGTTTGATCCTAATACAGTTGAGGGAAGTATTTTTGGCAGTATTTTTGTTATCGTTTGGTGTGTCTTTCTTGGTATTGGATTTTTTGTTTGGGCAAAGTACAAAAAGAAACTGCAGAAAAAATAATATGGATATGTCGCAATTAGCAATAACATCTTTAGGCGCTGTTTCCTTATTGTTAGCAATAAATAATTTTGAAAAAAATGAGAAAAAAAATGGATTTTATTTTGGGATTATTGGTTTATGCCTAATTGTTTTTGCGGGGAATTTTGCCATTATAGTTAATACTATATTAAATTAATTTTTAAAATCAAGTACTTATATAAAATGTAGTGTAAATAATTCTTGTATTTTTGAGGCGTTAGTTTTTTTAAAAAGTTACTGGAGCTTTCTCTTTCTTTGGCTTGCCTTTACCTTCTTTCCTTTTATCTCTATTTCCCATGACTTTTTCCTTTAATATTTTTAGGTAACTATACACATAAATACCATGCAACCTAGTTTTAATCACACCCTTTCATACTAGCGCCGATTATCAAAATAGATAAAGAAACTTTTTTTATTACTTTTAACTTTGGTTTTAATTTATTCCGCATTACATTAATCTATAATACAATTTTAATTAAACTTACATACGCTGAGAAATTATGAATGATGACATGAATATAGCAAAGGAATGGCACGCACATGCTCTTAAAATTAAACAAGATGCTAATAGAATCATACTTGGACAAGAAAAAGCTATCAATCTAGTGATTGTAAGTCTTTTTGCTAGAGGTCATGTGCTTTTGGAGGGAGGGGTAGGTGTAGGTAAGACAACATTGTTACAGATTGTAACCAAACTCATAGGAGGTGCTTACGAGCGTGTTGAAGGAACTGTTGACTTAATGCCAAATGATATTATTTACCATGCATCAATCAGTGACGAGGGAAAACCCAGTATCTCATTAGGCCCTTTGTTAAAAAAAGGAGAAGATCTTTCCATTTTCTTTTTTAATGAAATAAATAGAGCTAGGCCCCAGGTACATTCTTTAATGTTGCGGGCCATGGCAGAAAAGTCTGTAAGTGCATTTAATAAAGTTATGCACCTGCCTAATATGGTGGTCTTCGCAGATCGCAACCAAGTGGAAAAGAACGAAACTTTTGAGCTTCCAGCCGCTGCAAGAGATAGGTTTATGATGGAAGTATCCATTCAGTCACCGACAGACAAAAAGTTACGCGATTCCATTATCTTTGATACTAAATTTCAGGATACTTCAAAATTAATTGATGGCATACCCTCACCTCCATTTGACTGCAAGGAGCTTAATGCCGTGTCCAATGCAATTCAAGAAAATATACAAATGAGTGAGCATATAAAAAATTATGTTGAAATGTTATGGCAGGCAACAGAAAGCCCCAAAAAGTTTGGTGTAGAATTAGAGGGTGTAGAAATAGATGATTTCATTGTTGCTGGTAGTAGCCCAAGAGGTATGATTATGTTGGTTAAGGCAGCAAAGGTTAACGCATGGATGAACAGCAGAGATCATGTTCAGCCAGTTGATGTGGAGTATGTGTTCCATGCAGTTATGGCACACAGGCTTGTGGTAAACCGAATTTTTGAAAATAATAAGATAGTGCTGTTGGAGAAGTTCATACAGCAAATTCTGCTTAAGGTAGCGACTCCAAAACTGGATTAATACTAAAAATGGAATATTTTAATTATTCGATATCATGGCGATCAAAAAATTACCGTTATGGCAATCATCTTAGCTCAAAGATAGGCAATGATTTTGAGTATAGTGGCTCCAAAAACTTCAACGATCATCCAGATCTTGCCAGTATCGATATTAAAAATTCTATTACAGACCCTTACGAGAATATCTTTGTTAAAACATTCAACCTGAACAATCCCGTAAATTTAGTAGCGCTGTGCGATATTTCCAGCTCTATGTTTACCATGAAAGAAAATGATCCTACTATTAAGATGCTTGCAAAGCTCATTGCATCCTCTTCTGTGGAGCATGGCGATATGTTTAGCATGTTCTGCTATAACGATGTCATAAAAAAAGATCTATTCTTAGAGCCTAGCAACAATATGCATAATATAGTCCAATGGATTGACACCCTTGTTCTTGATGGAGTTCGGACGACTAGTGATCGTATTGATGGGATAGTCCATAAAGTACCCAATGAAAAATCATTGGTGTTTTGGATCTCAGACTTTCATCATAGCCATGAGTACATTGATACCATGATAGAGCAACTATCTAATCATCACGTGATTCCCGTCTACCTTTCCTCAGAAAGTGAAATTAAAAAATTACCCAGCTATGGCTTCAAAAACTTTATGGATGCCGAAGTAAATGTAGAGCGAGAAATTTTCATGAGACCAAAGGTGAAAGATAAGTTATTGCATGACTATCAGGAGGCAAAAGAAAAAATTTTTCATATCTTTGCAAAAAATCAGCTAATGCAGCTAGAGATAGATGAAGGAATTGATCTCAACGTTATACAGCAATACTTTATGCGAGCCAGTATATGAGTCGTAAACTATTCTTCCTCACCCTATTATTTGCAAGTATTTTTGCAAACGGCACGGAATACGATTCCGAGAGCACTATAATTAATATTAAGCATGGTTATCAATTAGGTGACTTACTCGTTGTTGAGGATCAAATAACTGCGAACGTTCCTTTTCTTAAAAACCCACAATTAATGACAGCAAAAAGCTCAGGCCTTCGTTTGGTGGTTCAGGAAAGCCACAGCGCAAGTCATAATGGTAAATACACCTTTTTTAATAAGGTTACCTACCAGATTTTTCATAGGTCAGCAGGTATGCAGTATGTGTTGCCAACCCATAATTATACAATCGGTGATGATGAAGTTGAGGTTCCAGGTAATAGCTATTGGTTCACTCGTATAGCAATGTCAGAACTGAATAAGGTACTTTTGAATGCGCTTGGTCAAGTTAAGCCTAGAACAATAAAAGACAGTAGGACGTATTTTTATTTACTAATAGTCTTGTCATTTTCTTCGTTCCTTATACTGCTCTATAAAAAGATGGATCTATCCTTTGTTGAAAGAATGAACGGACCCTTCACTAAGGCAAATAAAAAAATAAAATTTTTACATCAAACTAATAATAGAGACAGCTATGATGAGGCGATACTTATTCTTTTAGATGCTTGCAATAAGTCATTTGATAAAAATATCAATGCATTGAATGTTGAAGACCTGATCCATGCTCACTCAAAATATCATCCTGTTAAATATGCTATTAAATCATTTGTCACCTTAACCAACTCTGAAATTTATTCTTTACGTACCTATTACTCAAAAGATAGGTTTGACGATATCTACCGCCTTGCGCAATTACTTAAGGTAATTGAAAGAAGAATATAAATGACTATTATGCATCCACTATGGCTTATATTGATTCCTTTAGTGGCTTTGCCATTCCTAGTTTCAATCTCTGATAAGACTGCTATTAGTAACATAAAAATTTTTGAACAAGACGGTATTTCTAAAAAAATAACCCTCCTATGTCGTTTCCTTATGGCGCTAATTATTTTTCTGCTGATCCTTGTCCTTGCAAACCCCTGGTCTAAATCAACAACTATCACGCAAATAGGTAAGGGTGCACAGTTGGTATTTCTTATTGATAGGAGTGTAAGTATGGCAAAGCCTTTTATTGGTGATGATGATAATAAGTCTGAAATTAAGTCACTTGCTACAAGGAGGATATTGAAAGATTTTATTAGTCAGCGTCCCTCCGATATGATCGGTATAGTAGGGTTCTCAAACTCTGCACTTTACGCGTCAAAAATTACAAAAAATAGAAATTATACCTATGCGGCCATTGATGCGGCTACCGGTTCTGCCATCAATCAAACAAATATAGGTTCTGGCATTACCTCAGGGCTTTTTATGTTTAGCGAAATTGAAACATCAGGTTCACAGGCTTTGGTTCTTCTATCGGATGGTGCTGGAAAAATATCTAAGCGGGTAAAAGAGCGTATTGCAGAAATGTTTAGCGAAAAAAAAATTAACTTTTACTGGATTATTATTAGAGAGCCAAATGATGTCAGCTTATTCTCTGGAAATACTTATCTAGAAGGTAGGGAGCCAACCGTCATAAAGCTTGATAAATTTTTTAGGTCACTAAATACTGAATATAAAGCATACGAGGCTGAGAATCCTGACGCATTGTCAAGCGCTATTGCTGATATCGATCAAAAGGAGAAAAAACCCATAAAAATTGAGAGGGATATACCTGGTAAAAATTATAATCCATCAATATTGAAATTATTATTAGCTGTAATTTTATCTCTCATTGCCATTAAAAATATTAAGGTCTAAATTATGAAGCTACTAAAAAGTATTTTTAATCTAAAAAGTCGTTACTTCTTTATTCTATTTTTAAGCTTTGTGCTATTAGCTCTTTATGAATACGCTAGGGTATCTCAGGTATCAGAGGTCAACCAAAAGCTAGCGCAGGATGAATTGATAATTAACGACAGCTATGAAGAGCTCACTCTTTTCTCATCGGCCTATCAACTCGGAGAGCAGGGTGAGTATGATAATGCCATTGAAAAGTTCACCCGGTTACTGAAACAATTTCCCGAGACCGAAAGCATTGATGTCATTTATTTTAATATTGGAACATTGTATCTAAAAGACGCATTAACCAAGCCACTTAGTGACGACGGAAAAGTCACCGCAGAAAATTTTCAGAAACTTCAAAGCGCCATTATTGCGCTTGAGAAAGCTTTATTAATTAATCCTGAAAACACCAAGGCAAAATTTAACTTAAGCTTATTACTCTCTTCAATCCCATCTGAGGCTTCAAAGATTATTACCGAGCAGTCGGTTCAGGAATTAAGCAATATTCCTATTGGATTACCATGATAGCAAGGACTTTGCAGCTATTGAGCGATAAAACTGAGCTAGTGATTATGTTACTAACGGTTGCCTTATGCCTTTTAGCAATCAACAACCCCACCATACAATTTAAGAAATCAATCACTAGTTACATGCTACTTGTGGATGTGTCACAGTCCATGAATGCCGAAGACCTTCTCGTCAATGACAGTCCAATTACTCGTATTGATTTCACAAAGCTTCTTTTAAAACAAATTATTGATAAGTCTGATTGCGGAAGCTTCTTTAGTATCAATATCTTTGTTGCAGATAATGTTGCCAATATTGTTGAGCCAGTAGAGAAATGTAAGAATTATGATGAATTGATGGATACCATCAATAAGCTTGAATGGAGAATGGCATGGAAAGGAAATTCTAGGATTACATTTGGTATAAAGTCCGCTGCAAAAATGCAGGATAGCTTAAACTTTCCATCAAAAATACTTTTTTTTACTGATGGCGACGAGGCTCCTAAGGTGAATGCAATAAATCGCGTCAACCTCGATGACTTCAATTTAGGTGAAGAATTAATTTTTGTGGGTATCGGAGGTGATGTGCCAGTCCCTGTAAAAAGATATAACTCAAGAAATATGTATGTAGGATATTGGGGGTCAGATATTTATGATTCACTGCCAGGAGCAACCGGATCAAGGAATAGCGATAGTGGAAAAGACGAACCTGATCCTTCAGTTGCCTCAGCGGATTATGAGAGGTATCTCACTAAATTGTATGAAGAATACTTAATTTCACTTTCAGGACAAATAAAATCTACATATATCAGAGGTGACTTATCGGATAAATTTACAAAAGAGATCCTCAGTAAAAGGCCGCACCAAAAAATTCAGTCAGACTTACAAATAGGGCGCCCCAGTATATTTGTAGCCTTACTCTTAATTGTTATGCTTCATTTTAGGAAAAGAATTTTATTATTGCTTAGCCCTAAAGAAAAGTAGGATAACTTTTTCGATCAATAACAAGCCATACCCTTCCATTTATTTGTTTCTTTGTTATGGCTCCTAAATCTTTAAGTGAGGTACTTTTTTTTGAATCTCCCGTAAACCAAAAGTTACCATCGGCATCCTCATAAGATAGTCTTTTAATGATTGATCCAAATTGAGGATGAGATAAACGGTAGATTTTATTAGGTATTATCTTCATGTGGTGTGAAAAATAATATATTACAAAGCTGCCATCTTTGATGGTAGGGAACATGCTATTCCCTACTATTTTATTAATACCAAGCTTAAACACTTGGTAACATTAGGACTCTTTTAAATCAGGATAAACAACCTCTAATGTGGGTGGGTAAGGGCATTTTGCTACATAAACGTTTACTCCCTTGGTGTCCCAAAAAATTTCAGCAAATCTATTTACTAAGGTTAATAATTCCAGTGATACATCTCTATCAATATTCTGTTTTGCTTTAGAAGTAGTGAGCATTATTTTATGAACAAGCTCGTGCGTCTCAGGAAATTTTTCAAGCTGGGGAGCTTTAAAATAATCACCCCAAATTACTCTAACGGATTCCTTAACTTTTATTCCATGCTCTTCTTTTTGAGCAACCAACCTACTAAATTGTGCTTCATCATTTGGAGTCTTCGATTCTTTATCATTCAACTCCATTAATAAATCGGTAGTTCTTATGATTGTTAACACAGCCACCTGAATTTCAATAGGATCGTAAATTTTACAAGGTATATCGCAGTGAGCTTGAGATGTCTTGAAAGTAAATCTTTTATCAAAACCACTTAACAGTTTATGTAACATATTATTTTTATTCCTTTTTTAACATTAATTGTATTTAAGTAAATAGCACCTATGGTGTGATTTTTATAATACATGTAAGTTCATTTAAGCTGACATGTAAATGAGTTAATGACCTTACCAAAAATAACAATAACTGGGAATACAATTAATAAAAAAAATTAACTTTTCGGTTATTTTTTTAAAACATGAACCTTAAAAGGCATCAGCCCAGTTGTTGGGTGTTTCATATAGCCTTACTTTTTTGGCTTTTATCAACCCTTTGAATTCCTCTTTAAATGCCTTGGTTAAAATATTAAAGGCGACTAAGGCCATATTTTCTGCGGTAGGAACTTTTGGAAAGATAACAGTTTTATGATTCGCTATGGAATTAAGAAAATTGAGCACTTCTAAATCCCTCTCATAAACAATAAAAGCATGATCCCAAGGCTCCACTATGGTTTTTTTAATAAGATTTTTTGCGTCTTTGAAGTCCATCACCATCCCAAAATCTGAGATATCTTCTTGCTCAACAATATCTCCTACAATAGTGACCTCAAGAGCGTATCTATGACCATGCAAATTACGGCAGGTACTTTTATGGTTAGGTATCCTATGCCCGGAATCAAATTCCATCCGTGTTGTTATTTCCATGTCAAAGATTATCTATTGCTTTAATTCGCATCATAGCAGGTGGATGGGAGTGATTAAATGTGGAATAGAGAGGATCTGGCGTTAATGTCGACGCATTATCACGGTAAAGCTTAGTTAGCGATAGCTTTAAGTCTTCAGCTTTAGAAACGAGACACGCATAAGCATCCGCTTCGTATTCATTTTTTCTTGAAATGAAGGCCATAAGTGGTTTAATAAAAAAGAAGAGGTAATTTAATAATACAAAATTAAACAGCATTAGAAAATTAGCATCGGACATAATTTCAACACCTAATACCTCGTAAAATATTGGGCTGTCTTTTAGTCCACCCAGCACATAAAGACTTATAAAAAGAATAGTAATCATGATAGCCATAAATTTCTTAACGTGGTTCATCTTGAAGTGACCCAGCTCATGTGCAATAACAGCCTCTATTTCTTTGTGCGTCAGCTTTTCTAAAAGGGTATCAAAGAAGATGATACGTTTTGTTTTTCCAAAACCGCCAAAGAAAGCATTTCCATGCGAACTCCTCAAAGAACCATTCATAATAAAGAGCCCCTGAGATTCGAAACCACATTTCTTTAGTAATTTTTCAATGGTGACTTTGAGTTTTTTATCCTCTAATGGGTAAAACTTATTTTTTAATTGTTGTATTAGTGGAGCCAAGGCTGACATTAAAATAATTATAGAGCTTAAAAATACCCATAACCAAAGCCACCACGAAGCTCCCAATGCTGTGATAATCCATAAAGAGATGTACATAATAATAAAGGTAACCACAGCGGTAGTTGCTAAATCTATAAGCACATCACTGACGAAGGTCCTAGTCTTTGTCTTGTTAAAGCCAAACTTTTCTTCAATGACAAATGTGCTATAAAAGTTACTTGGAATTTCTATAAGAGAGAGAAGAAGTGCTAGCGTTGTAACAACAATTGACCCACCCACAATAGAGGTAACATCAATAAATGTTAAGAGATCATTAAGTTGATTAATACCTCCGCCAATGGTGAGATAGTAGGTAATAATCGCTGAAATCACTAAACCAAACGAGCCAAATTGTGTTTTAGCCACGGTGTAATCGGCAGCCTTTTTATGATCTTTTAGCTTTATAGTTTTAGCAAATGCTTGCGGTACTTTATTTTGATTTTTTTTAACATAATTTATTTGGCGTTTATTAAGCCAGAACTCAAAAAAAGCCGCGAATAGAATGATAAAAATAAAAAAAGATTGGTAATTGATTGTCATTAATATTAGTTCTGTGTAAAAGTGTGTATTGTGCAGTAAAATTACAATTAAAGTAAGCCGATTGGTGCTAAAACTGTACTTTTTAAAAAAAATTAATGGAAATCATGATGGAAAATAAAAATAACAATAATTTAATATGGCTTGATATGGAGATGAGTGGTTTGGATCCGGAGAATGATAAGGTCCTTGAAATCGCTGTGGTGATAACTGACCCATTCCTTAAAATTATTGCTGAAAGTCCAGTTTTTGTCCTTCATCAAGATGATGAGGTTTTAGCGCGTATGGATGCCTGGAATCAATCTACCCATGGTAAGTCTGGGTTGATTGAGAAAGTTAAAAATTCAAAGCATAACGAGGAGGGAGTGACCCATCAACTGCTTGAGTTTATGGAGAAATATGTAGGGAAAAATAAATCTCCTATGTGTGGAAACTCTATATGTCAGGATCGACGATTTATGGCAAAACATATGCCTGAGCTAGAGAAATTTTTCCATTATCGTAACCTTGATGTGAGTGTTTTTAAAGAGCTCTCTAAAAGATGGAAGCCAGAAATTATTGATGGATTTAAAAAAGCAGGAAAGCACGAGGCTCTTGCAGATATTATTGAATCCATTGAAGAATTGAAATATTACCGCGAACATTTTATTAAAATTTAAGAATGATGAATTTTTTGCTTATTGGTTTCTCAGCAGCTATTGGGGCATGGCTGCGCTGGCTAATTGGAGCTGGTATTGCAGGTTTCTTCCCAGGGCTTCCTTACGGTACGTTAGCCGTTAATTTAATAGGCGGTCTTCTTATGGGATTTTCTATCGCTTTTTTTCAATTGATGACAAATATTACTGAGGAATTAAGGCTCATCATTAATGTAGGTTTTTTAGGTGGGTTAACCACTTTTTCTGCATATACAGCCGATATTTTTCAGCTGATACAAAAAGGAGAGGTTGCCATGGCTCTCCTGCTTATGTTTGCTCACGTGGTTGGTGCGTTAGCCCTATGCTACGTTGGTTTTTATTGCGCTAATCTTTCTTTGCGGTCTTTCTAGGCTTTTTAACAGTCTTTGTTTTAGTTTCCACCATCTCTAGCTTACCTGTAGCTTTCGTGCCTTCTTCTTTTTTCTGCCATTCCGCTTTTTTTCGTGGTTTAGGCTTGGAGACTTCGGTCTTATCATCAACTTTTTTGTCAGACTTTTTGGTTTCTACAAGTTTTAAACCTACTTTCTCGAGGTCAACTTTTGGTGTCGTCGTTTTTCTTCTCACAGGTTTCCTCTTAACCGCTGATTGAGCTGGTTTAGCTTCAACTGCTATTTCTGCTGATTGCTTTGGAGAATTTACTTTTAACTCATCTGTCGGCTTTTTAACGACTGTTTTTTGACTTGCTGCATTATTGCTAGCTAGGACTGGTTTTTCTATTTCTGCATTGCTTGAGCTTACCTCATCAGTTCGCTCTCTATTTTGCTGAACATTTTTATTGTATCCTTGCCTTCTATTTCTATTTCTTCCAGGACGTCTATTCGTATTTTGATTTGACCTTGAAGGGTTAGGTGTCTCAGAGGAATTATCATTATTTGTTGTATCATTCGTCAGTACTTTTTCCTCAGAGGTTGAAGTGTTTGTATCTTCCTCATCTGAACCAATAAGATTCTTAAAGAAACCAAATAGTGATTTATTCTTTTTTCCACTAGATTTATTTGGAATTAAAGATTTTACTGCAGGAACTAATTTTTCTTTTACTTCATCCTCATCCTTAACTGCTATTTCTTCAACTGGAGATTCTACCGCCGTATAACTTACTTTTCCTGATTTTAGTGATGATTTATCTATAAGGTACTTTGGTATTTCAAAATAGCGGTTAGGAATAATTACGATGTCATTACCACTTTTTTCCTCCATTGCATTAATAGCAGACCTCTTTTCATTAAGAAGAAGCGTAGCTACCTCAACCGGGAGTTGAATGGAAATTACTTGATTTTCTTCTCTCGCGGATTCATCTTGAATTAACCGTAACATGTACAATGCTGTCGATTGAATATCTCTTACTCGCCCTGTACCACTGCACTTTGGACAGACTCCGTTGATTGAATCACCGAGGCTTGGTCTTAATCTTTGTCTGGATAGCTCCATTAACCCAAAGCGCGAAATTTTACTGGTTTGAATCCTCGCTTTATCATTCTTTAAAGCATCTCGCATCTTATTTTCGACATCTCTTTGATTTTTTTGATATTCCATATCAATGAAATCCACTACAACCAAACCACCAATATCCCGAAATCGTAATTGTTTGGCTAATTCTTCAGCAGCTTCGAGATTGGTATTAAATGCTGTGTTTTCAATGTCGCGACCTTTGGTTGACCTGCTCGAGTTGACATCGATAGATACAAGTGCTTCCGTATGGTCGATTACAATTGATCCTCCAGAGGGAAGCTGGACTTCTCTGAGAAACGCCGATTCGATTTGATTTTCAATATTAAATTTTGAGAAAAGTGAGGTATTTTCATCGTAAATTTTGATACGATTGACATAATCCGGCATTACATGGCTCATGAACTGATGTGCTTGATCAAATATTTCTTGCTTATCAATCAGTACTTCTTCAATGTCTGCACTAAAGTAATCTCTGATTGCTCGAATGACTAAATTACTTTCTTGATAAATTAAAAAAGGACCTTCTTGCGCATTGGCAGCATTTTCAATTGCTTCCCATAATTGGTTGAGATAATCTAAATCCCATTGAATTTGCTCGACACTTGCACCAATACCTGCAGTTCTTCCTATAACACTTGTGCCTTTTTTAACCTTAAGCTGCGATAAGACATCTTTAAAATTACTTCTTTCTTCACCCTCAATTCTTCTAGAAATACCCCCACCATCATAATTATTTGGCATTAAGACAATGTATCTTCCCGCTAAAGAAAGATAGCTTGTCAAGGCAGCTCCTTTATTACCTCTTTCATCTTTGCTGACTTGAACAATGATCTCTTGACCTTCACTCATTACGTCTTTGATAGACAGGTCTTTTTTTCTAGATTTTTTTGAATAGTAATCTGGGGCTATTTCTTTGAATGGAAGAAAACCATGTCTATCAACACCATAATTAACAAAAGCGGCTTCTAGAGATGGCTCTATTCTTGTTATTATAGCTTTATAAATATTACTTTTTCTTTGCTCTCGATTTCCTCTTTCAAAATCGAGATCTTCAAGCTTTAAATCATTTACAATTGCAACTCTGAGCTCTTCAGATTGTGTCGCATTAAATAACATTCTTTTCATTACCTTATCTCCATATAGTCTGAAGATTTAGATAAAGAAATTAATATAAATCACATATACACAAGAGGGCAATCGTAAACTGTAATAGCTTATGATTGGATACTTTCTTTTATTTAAATAACTTGCTTACTTTTAACTGTTTAATAAAAATTGCCGCTTGGTTGTTTTAATTAATTTATTTTAAATTCTATTATAAAAATCTTTTTTAAATCTGCTTCTTTTCATTTTTTTGGCGAGCAGATCGAACCTTAAATTCTTTTGTATTTATGTATAATTCAGAATTGTTTTTCTCTTTAATTTCTAAAGATATCTGAACATACTAAGTATATGTTATAAATCAATAAAAGAAAACTAATAAATGGCGGGCAATTTGAACAATAGTGTGAGATACGAAGTAATTGATGAAAATAGTAATGGACAAAAGATCGATAATTTTCTCATTAAGGTTATAAAAAATGTACCTAAAAGTCATATTTATAAATTATTAAGAAGCGGTCAGGTTCGAGTAAATAAAAAAAGAATAAAAACAGATTTTAAACTTTCGATTGGGGACAAGGTCCGTATTCCACCATTTACTTCATCGTCCACCCAAGCCAAACCTGTTGTTATTATAAGGCCTGAACAAAAGCTATTAATTGAAGATGCTGTGATATATGAAGATGACGTTATTATTGCAATAGATAAGCCGTCGGGCTTGGCTGTTCATGGGGGAAGTGGATTAAGTTTTGGACTTATTGAGTTGCTAAGGCAATCGAGATCAGATGCAAAGTTTTTAGAATTAGTTCATAGGATTGATAAGGAAACTTCAGGAATAATTTTAATCGCAAAAAAGCGTAACGCGTTAGTAAATATTCATCAGCAAATGAGAGCAAAATCTATCCATAAAAAATATCAAGTTATGGTAAACGGAAGATGGAAAAAAAAACAATTAATAGTAGATTTAGATTTAATAAAGACCACTACAAATGATGGGCAAAAAAAAGTAAGGGTCTCGAGTGAGGATTCTAAAGTTGCCGGATCTAAGGAGTCCCGCTCTGTTTTTTTCTTGAGGAATAGCTATAACGATTTTAGTTTGCTTGATGTAAAGCTTATTACTGGAAGAACTCATCAGATTCGCGTTCACTTGAGCCATCTGGGCTTTCCTATCGTTGGGGATGATAAATACGGAGACTTTAGTTTAAATAAAATCCAAAAAAAAATAGGTTTTAAGAGAATGTTTTTACATGCAGGTGAATTAGGATTCATACATCCCTCAACAGGAGAAAAATGTTTTCTAAAAGCACCACTTCCCAAAGAATTTAATGAGCTTCAGTTGCATGCCAAAAAATACTAAATACGATTTAATCATCTTTGATTGGGATGGAACCATAGCAAATTCGGCAGGAATCATTGTTGAATCAATTAAGGAAGTATGTGCTTCAGAAAAATTATCCACCCCCTCAGATCATGAGGTCCGCTCCATTATAGGATTAGGTTTAAACGAGGCATTTAATAAAATATTTCCCAACATAAAGGAAAAAGAATTACAAAACGTTCAAGACCTATATAGAGACGCATACCTAAAAAGAGTAGATAAAATTTGTTTGTTTGATGGGGTGGAAATTGGCATTAAAGGCCTTGCTTTTCAGGGTTACCATTTGGCAATCGCAACAGGAAAAAGTAGACGTGGACTTAATAATGCGCTCAATAAATCTAGTCTTAGCAACTTTTTTAAAGTTACTAAAACTATGGATGAATGCTTTTCAAAGCCCCACCCACAGATGATTAATGAAATTTTAGATGCATTTATGATTGAACCAAACAAAGCTCTAATGATTGGAGATTCTTCTTACGATCTTGAGATGGCAACAAATGCTAAAATTGATGCTGTAGGGGTTAGCTATGGAGCACAGATGCACGCACAGCTTGTTGACTATAAACCTTTAACTATCGTCGATAATCCATACGATCTTTTTGAATGGCTGAATAAAAATGGATAGAAAAATCACAATAGCTGTCAAACTTTTTGAAAATGACCCATTCAGCATTAAATTTGATTATATATCTAACGGTGAAAAATTAACTGGTTTTGCTTTGTTATTTGAAGGGACCTATTATGTTTATAAGAATCAATGTCAGCATCTCCCAGTAGAGCTAGATTGGGAGGGTAATCAGTTTTTTGACGAAGAGAATAAGTTTATTATTTGCGCAACGCATGGCGCAATATATCAACCAGAAACAGGGCTTTGCGTAGGCGGTCCCTGTAACGGGAAAAAATTAACTACTATGCCATTCGAAATCGAAGAGGATAGTATTGTAGTAACCATTTAAAAGGATAACTATGGCTGACAATAAGAAACAAGAATCTGAAAATAAAATATTAGAAAATGTGCTTAATACTGCATTTATTGAACAAAGAAGATCCCGTCGATGGGGTGTATTCTTTAAATTACTCACAGCTTTATATTTGATTGTACTGTTAATTCTTTTTACCCAAGGGAGTAATCAAATGAAAGCAACCACAGGAGAATTTACTGCTGTTATAAGTCTTCAAGGAGAAATTGGGACAGATCTTCCTATTAATGCATTAGATTTCAGAGAAAGTTTAAAAAACGCATATAGTGATCCAGGTACCAAAGGCGTTATCCTTGCATTAAATAGTCCAGGTGGAAGCCCCGTGCAATCAGGTATGATTAACGATGCAATAACAAGCTATAAAGAAAAATATCCTAATATACCTATTTATGCCGTTGTAGAAGATATATGTGCATCCGGAGGTTATTACATTGCGGTGGCCACTGATCAGATATTTGTAGACAAGGCAAGTATAGTCGGGTCGATTGGGGTTTTAATGAATGGGTTTGGTTTTGAAGAAGCTATAGAAAAGCTTGGCATTGAAAGAAGGTTGATTACAGCGGGAGAAAATAAAGCAATCATGGACCCATTTCTTCCGATAAATCCTAAGCATAAAGCTCACATAACTCAATTGTTGGCAGAGGTACATCAACAGTTTATAGATGTAGTTAAATTGGGTAGGGGAGACCGACTCACTGATAACAAAGATATTTTTTCAGGGTTGTTTTGGACTGGCGAAAAAGCGATTCAACTTGGCCTTGCTGATCAGTTAGGCAATGTTCAGTCGGTCGCAAAAGATGTCATAGGTTTTGAAGAGGTTGTTGACTTTACCAACTACGAGACCTTTGCTGATCGTTTTGCTAAACAGCTTGGAGTAGGGATAGGATCAACATTTAACAATATTATCTATAATAAACTTGAATTAAAATAATATCTTAAGATTTATTTTTAAAGTACTTTATTAAGTTATTAGTTGATGAGTCAAAACTACTTGGTTCATCCTGTTGGTCAAGAACCGGAAGTACTAGAGAGGCTATTTGTTTGCCATACTCAACCCCCCATTGATCAAATGAATTAATGTTCCATATAATCCCTTGGACAAAAACCTTGTGTTCATAGATGGCCAGCAATCGACCTAAGGCTTTAGGATTAAGCTGCTCAATTACAAAGGAGTTTGAAGGGCGATTACCTTCAAAGGATTTATGTGGAATAATTTCTTCAAGACCCTCAATCTCTTTTTGTGATAGAGCTAGCTCATCACGTACTTGATTTTCTGTTTTTCCAAGCATTAAAGCTCTTGATTGAGCCACAAAATTAGAAAAAAGAATTTTATGATGTTGATCTCCATTCTCACCAATATTGTAATGTGATTTAACTGGCATAATAAAGTCAGTAGGTATGATATCTTTACCTTGATGTATTAATTGGTAGAATGCGTGCTGCCCATTTGTTCCTGCTTCACCCCATACAATTGGACCTGTATGAAGACATACCTTTTTTCCATCCCTACCAATAAACTTTCCATTACTTTCCATATCTGCTTGCTGAAGGTATGAGGGTAATAAAGATAATCCCTGATCATAAGGCAGGACAGCAAGTGTGTTGAAGTTGTAAAAATTTATATACCATATTCCAATCATTGCTAATGTAACAGGAATATTTTTTTCTAAAGGCGCATCCCTAAAATGATTATCAATTTCATGTGCTCCTAGCAATAAGTCCTCAAAATTATCCATCCCGATAAATATTGCTATGGAAAGTCCAATTGAAGACCACAACGAGTAACGTCCTCCAACCCAATCCCAAAACTCAAACATGTGTTCAGCTGAAATACCAAATGCTTCTACTGCTGACTCATTGGTAGAAATCGCTACAAAATGTTTCTTAATAGCTTCCTCACTACCTAATTTATCCAAAAGCCATTTTCTTGATGAAAAAGCATTTGTCATAGTCTCCTGCGTGGTGAAGGTTTTTGAAGCAACAATAAATAATGTCGTTTCTGGATCGCACTGCTCTAATGCATGTGAGATATCATAACCGTCAACATTGGAAACAAATATAGGGTTTAAATCTGGATTACCATAAGATCTTAATGCATGGCATACCATGGCAGGACCAAGATCCGACCCCCCGATACCAATATTTACAATGGATTTAAATTTTTTGCCGGTATGACCAGTGAAATTTCCTGATCTTACTGCTTCAGAAAATACTCGCATTTTAAGAAGAACCGCATTAACCTCAGGCATTACATCTTTTCCATCAACCAATATTGGTGTATCTGATCTATTTCTTAATGCCACATGAAGAGCTGCTCTGTCTTCTGTAAAGTTTATTTTCTCACCATTAAATAGCTTACCAATCCACTTATTTAGATCAGCTTCATTAGCTAAGCCGTATAAATGCATAAGTGTCTCATCACTAATAATATTTTTTGAAAAATCAAACAACAAATCATCAAATTTTAAATTAAATTTATTAAATCTATTCGGATCGTTATGAAACAAATCTCGCATATGTGAATTAAAAAATTCCTCATGATGCTTTTTAAGTAGATTCCAACTTTTGGAGTGGGTAATTGATGTCATTTAGATTGCAAAAGTATTATGTTTAAAGGTAATGCGTAATTGTAGCAAATAATAGTAATTTATTTTATTTATGTTGTTGTATAGCCCATAAAATATGCTCTTTTAACATTGCAGAGGCTTTATCTATCCTACTCTCCAGCACTTTGATAATTTCATCAGATTTCGGTGCATTTCCCAGTCCGATAGCAATGTTTCTTAGCCATTGGTCATAACCTATACGATAAATGGCACTTCCTTGGAAGTATCTGTCAAAATCGTCCTGCGAAAACTGAAATGAATCAATTAGCGAAAGTTTATCTAAATCATGCTTTACTAAAAAATCATTCTCTGTGGTTACCTTTGCATATTTATTCCATGGACAAACAAATTGGCAATCATCACAACCATACACACGATTCCCTATGGCCTTTCTATATTCAACTGGTATTGAGTCTTTATGTTCGATGGTTAAGTAAGATATACACTTCCTAGCATCTAATTTGTATGGGGCTATAATGGCAGAAGTAGGGCAAATGTCTATACATGCACTACATGAACCACAATGTTTCGAGGTATTTGTATCTGACGGAAGAGGAATATCCGTATATATTTCACCTAAGAAAAACCATGAACCGTGGTCTTTATTGAGGAGAAGTGTATGTTTTCCTCTCCATCCAAGTCCAGCCTTTTCTGCTATCTCAACTTCCTGTACAGGAGCACTATCAGTAAAAAGTCTAAATTGAAATTCATCTTTTAAAGATTCTTTTATATGAGAGATAAGTTTTTTTAGTTTAGCTCTCATAACTTTATGGTAATCTCGCCCGAGTGCATACCTTGAAATATAAGCAATATTTTTATTTTTTAAAGCATCTAGAGCTTTTGCTTCAAGAGGCAGATAGTCTAACCTCACCGAGATTACACTTTTGGTATTTGGTAAGAGCTTTGAGGGATCAAATTTTTGTTCTTGATGCCTATCTAGATAGCTCATATCGCCGTGATAACCGGATGATATCCATTCCTCATAAGACGTTTTATTTGCTGTGAGTTTGATGTCAGAAATACCAATATCATCAAAACCAAAATCTTTTGCCCAGGATTTAATATTTTTCGCTATTTCTTCAAAGTTTAACTTATCATTCATATGAAAAAATAATAAACTAAAACTATGACAAAAGAACTATCATTTTTCACAAAACATTTTGAAGAGACAGCTTTATTAGGAGAAAAACTAGCCAAAATAGTTAGTCCAGGCGATTTAATTTTTCTTCAAGGAGATCTGGGGTCGGGAAAAACAACGTTCATGAGAGGATTTTTACGTGGTCTTGATTTTATGGGTAAGGTCAAAAGCCCTTCCTATACTTTGCTTGAACAATATTACTTAAAGCTTACCATCAATCATTTTGATTTATATCGTTTTAAGGATCAAAATGAATGGGAGGATGCTGGCTTTAATGAATTTATGAATAACACCGATGTTAATGTTATTGAATGGCCAGAAAAAGCAATTAATGTCATACCGCAATCAGATTTAACTGTTGGTTTTTCTTATAAAAATGAAGATAGTAGAAATATTTCAATCATAAGTAACACTCTAAGAGGAAAAGAATGTATAGATTTGCTAAGTTAAATCCATTGTTATTTCTTATTCTTTTTTTATTTAGCTTCTCGTTAGTTGCTGCTCCTAAAATAAAAGAAATCAGAATATGGCCATCTCCAGAATATACAAGAATAACTATCGAATCTACTGCTGCTATTAAAAACAGCTATATGAAGCTAAAAAACCCAGACCGAATTGTTGTTGATTTAAATGATGTGATTATTAATGATGCTTTGAAGGAGTTATCAAAAAAAGTTTTAGATCGCGATCCCTCAATAAAAGGAATAAGAACGGCACAGTTTAAACCCTATGTGTCTAGGGTTGTGATTGATCTTAAAGCAATGGCTAATGTTAAAGTTTTTTCGCTTAAGCCTATTGGTTCCTATGGGCATAGATTGGTTGTAGACGTTTATCCAACTAATTTCGACCCGTTGGCAAATTTACTTAAACAATTGGATGCGAAGCAAGAAGAAAAGATTGTGGATGATATCAAGCAAAATAAACCAAAAACTATAAAGCCTATTGTTCCAAAAAAAGAGTCAATCATTGTTGCAATTGACCCAGGTCATGGTGGGGAAGATCCTGGAGCTATTGGTTCAAAAGGTACTTATGAAAAACATTTGACGCTTAAGATTTCAAAGAAATTAAAAGCTATGGTAGATAAGGATCCTGATATGAAAGCAGTTTTGATTAGGACGGGTGATTATTATGTGTCTTTGGGGAAAAGAGTAGCAAAGGCAAGAGCTGCTAAGGCAGATGTATTTGTATCAATTCATGCAGATGCTTTTAGAAAGAAAAGTGTTAGTGGATCCTCGGTATTTGCTTTATCCGAAAAAGGCGCAACAAGTGCATTCGCTAAGTTTTTGGCGAATAAAGCAAATGAATCTGACCTTATTGGTGGTGTCAATATTGAAAATAAACAGCCAATTTTGGCTAGAACATTGTTAGATTTATCCCAATCTGCCACCATAAATGACAGTCTTAAGCTTGGTAATCATGTTTTGAAAGAGATAAAAAAAGTAAACAACCTTCACAAGAAGTATGTCGAGCAAGCAGGATTCGCTGTACTTAAAGCACCCGATATACCCTCTATATTGATAGAGACAGCATTTATAAGCAATCCAACGGAAGAAAAAAATCTTCGTACAGCAGCTTACCAAACAAAAATGGCTAAGAGTATTTATAGAGGGATCAAGAGTTACCTTAAGACAAAACCTTCTATGGCTTTTTATTTAGAAAAAGAACTTTAATGATTCAGTCTCCAAGAATATTTTTACTCGGACCCACTGCGTCAGGTAAGACTGATCTTACAAAATTTTGTTTTGATAATTTTAAGTTAGAGCTTATTAACGTTGATTCAGCTCAAATATACAAAGGTTTTAATATTGGTTCCGCTAAACCTTCAACAAGTGATCTAAGCTTATACCCACACCATCTAGTTGATATAATTGAACCGGATAAGACTTACTCGGTATCTCACTTTAAGATGGATGTTGAAGAAATCTGTTCGAAAGCAGATACTTCTAATAAAACACCCTTTTTAACTGGTGGGACTATGATGTACTTTAATGCATTAGAGTACCCTTTGGATAATCTCCCCCAGACCTCGCCAGCAACAAGGTTAATAGTAAAAAAAGAATTAGAGCAGGGCGGGCTTGTATTGCTGCACGAGAAGTTAAAAAAAATTGACCCAGTGGCAGCGAAAAATATTAAGTCAACAGACACCCAAAGAGTTTTAAGAGCGATTGAAGTATTTTACGAATCAGGTAAACCAATTACTTCTTTCTACCAAAAGAATAATGATAATAAAATACTTGAATACCCATTATTGAAATTAGGTTTATATCCTGAGGATAGAGCGACGCTTCATCATGCAATTGAAAGAAGAGTTGAAAAAATGATAGGTGACGGTTTAGTTAGAGAAGTAGAAGGTATTTTATCTCGTTATCCAAAGCTTAATGATGATTTCTCCTCCTTAAGATCGGTTGGGTATAAGCAGACTTATTTATATTTGAAAGGAAAATTATCATACACAGAACTTAAAGATAGAATTATTTTTTCCACACGGCAATTAGCAAAAAGACAATTGACATGGATGAGGAAGATGCAAAATTTAGAACTTTTTAACCCATACGATAAAAAATTGACTTCAAAGGTTAAGGAAAGGATTTCAAGATTTCTAAAACGACCTTAGATAATTACAAAGGTATTTTCTTTTTACTTATTGGTACTGTGGTTTGGGGCTTGATTTGGTATCCATACAGAATACTGAACGAGTTTGGGTTCTCTGCGATACATTCAAGTTTATTTATATTTACTTCTGCTATTTGCATCAGTCTTTTTTTATATCCAATTAAGAATCTTGCTATATTTAAACAAAGGTCTTTTTGGGTATATGCTTTTGTTGGTGGCATTACAAACATTGCCTACGCATTGGCTATAATTGAGGGAGATTTAGTTAGGGTGATGCTCCTTTTTTTTCTATCCCCAGTATGGACACTTCCTTTTACTTATATATTTTTAAATGAATCCGTAAAACCACAACACATACTTGCTGCCGTAATAAGTATAGTTGGGGCCGCTATAATTTTATGGCATCCACATATATTCACTAGCAGGTTGGGGCTCGGTGATACCTATGCAATTATAGGTGGTATTGGTTTTGCGTTAACTAATGTTCTTGCAAGGACGTTTACACAATTCTCAGTCAAGGAGAAGTCCTATGCAATTTGGTTTGGTGTAGTTTTTATTGCTATTTTTGTAATGGTTTTTTTATCAATGGAGTTTAAATTCAAAGACATAGATTTACCTTCTTTATCGTTGTTTACTCTTGTGGGATGCATGCTACTTTTTACTACTATGATTGTTCAGAACGGACTAGTGCTTGTTGACGCAGTTCGAGCTAGTCCAGTTTTTTTGTTTGAAATTATTG
Organism: uncultured Methylobacillus sp.; assembly: GCA_964526705.1. Taxonomy (GTDB): domain Bacteria; phylum Pseudomonadota; class Gammaproteobacteria; order Burkholderiales; family Methylophilaceae; genus BACL14. Next base: position 11,240 of record CAZGLD010000013.1, on the reverse strand, counting down.
TTGTAGCCATTTCGGGGTTTTATTTAGCCAACGAAGTAATTCATGTTAAAGATTTTTTTGGAGGATTATTTATTATTACAGGGGTCTTAATATCAAGCCGACAATAGTGTTCTGTATATACTTTCTAGATTACCTACGAATTTTTTTGGTTTAAATAGCGTTGAATTATTTTTACCGCTTATAACTTTGTTTTTTAAACGCTTTAACTCATCGAGGTTTGAAGAAATATCAAGAGCTTTCGTAAAATAATCCTTTTCATTGAGTGCGATTAATTCTTCACATCCTATTTCCGTAAGAATGCTCCCTGCGACTCTACTAGCAAAAGTTTCGCCTGAAAGGGTAATAACTGGACACCCAGCCCATATCGCGTCACTTGCTGAGGTGTGAGCATTATATGGGAAGGTATCTAAGAAAAGATCAATAATGATATGCCTTGCAATATGACCATCAAAATCTATCTTAGGAGCAAATAGTATCCGGTCCGCCTCAACACCATAATTTTGTGCATAGTTCTGCAGATTTTTTTGCGCAACCACGTTAGATTCTAAGAGCCATAAAATTGCATTATTTTTTCTTTTAAGTAAATCTAACCAAATATTAAAAATATTCTCTGTAATTTTTATAGATTGCCCAAAAGAGGCGAATACAAAGGTATTTTCTTCAATCCCGTAATCCTTTTTTGTCAATGCTTTGAGGCTAGGGCGATTACTTATGTTTGGCTGATAACAATTTGGTAGCTTGATAATTTTTTCTGCGTAATAAGCCTCCAAATTCTTTGGAATAATATAGTTGTCAGAAAGTAAAAAATCATACAATGGCTTGCCATCGTAAAAACCCATAGATCCAGGAAAACCGAGCCAGTTAATGGTAATAGGCGCTGGCTTATACGCTGCAATCATAGACCTGCTTTGTGAGGTAAATCCAGATAGATCAATTAATATATCTATACTTTCTTTTGTAATTTGTTCTTCAAGTAATTTATCGGAGAGGGCACTAATATCAATAAATTTAACATCCATAGCTTTAAATTCCTTTAACTCAGAGGATCCATCATCAATACCAGAATATAATAAAATTACCTCAAATTTCTTACGGTCGTGAAATGTAAAAATATCTTTGATTAAGAAATAGAGAGGGTGTAATCTAAAGTCCGCTGACATATAAGCGATAGTAATTTTTCCTCCCAACTCTTTTTTCGCAACATTTGTTGATTTTATTCTTTTAATGTTGTGTGATTTTACCCATGACGAGGCAATATTGAGATGATCTTTGCCACCAAGACCAGGCATAGATAATGCTGCGAAAGGAGATATTTTCCCAGGACGATTGTTGTTCATACTATTTTTTAGGTTTTCAATAAGCTTGGGAATGTCCTCCCAATCACATATATTTTGTTTAAGTTGTATGAGCTCAACAATGCTATGAGTTTGATAATTCCTTTTTTTTAAAGCTTCATTGTAGTTAACTTGTGCGTTTTCAAAGTCGTTTAATTTTTTATAAGTATTGGCTAGATTATGGTAAGTGTCTGAGTCAGCATTTAAATCTAAAGATTTTTTAAAATAATGTAGAGCTTTTTTAAAATTATTTTGTGCGTAATATGCATTTCCCAAATTAAATAAATACAGTGGATTCTTGGGGCAAAAAAATGTAGCTTCTTCAAAGGCTGCCTGAGCAATACTATAATTTCTTTTATTGTGAAAATCATTACCTGTTTGGCAAAGACAAAAGCCCAAACCTTCCTTAATGGCATCATTGTCAGGAAAACGACGATTTGCTCGTCGAAAACAGCCAGCTGCCTCCTCAAATTTGTTGGTTAAGGCGTAGAGATTGCCAAGCTCTATTTGAAGGAAAAAGTTTTTTGGATCTTTTTCGAAAGCCTTCCTATAAAGCTCTATTGCTGCCTCGTAATCTTTTTCTCTTTCTTTGGCTTTAGCTTTTTCAATTAAGTCATGGTTGCTCATGAATCAAAGTCTATTCCCTTTTTTTTAATACCTATTCTCTTAAAAAATTTTCTTTCCGGATTAAGGTAATTTAAAATAAATTTGTCATCGTTGTTAAGATTCCCGGTGATCAAGTTTGCTAGACTTAAGGATACTAAAGGCGCAAAACTAAAACCTCTTGATCCATAACAGGCATTAACATAAAGACCTTCATGCCAAGAAAGATTATCTGATGAATATTTAGAAGACAATATGGGTTTATCTCCAAATTGCAATACTTTTCCAACATAAGGTTTCCTGTCATAACTTGCAGCACGTTGCCCAACCCAACTATTTGTTTCAGGGCTACATTGATTTTTTTTTAATTCTGGAAGGAGTACGGCGAGTTTTTGTAAGTTATGTGATGTATCTGCATTATCTTTTTTTGTGTTGTTATTATTCTTATCATAAGACGAACCAAAAATCATTTTTTTACCTACATGAGGAATAACGTACCCATCGTTTGATAGTATTTCAGAATACTCAAGATCGTCATTATCTATCCAATCAACCTGGCCCCTATATTCTTCAATATTTAGCCTAGAAAAATATTTAAAGTTTTTAATTCCACTTCCTGTGCAAAAAATAATATTATATGCAGTCAATTTCTTCCTATCCTCGGTTATAACAGTCCATAAATCTTTTTCCTTGTTTAAGGAGATAATCTTTGTTTCATAAATAGTTTTAATACCTTTATCTGTTATTAATTTATTGCATAATGCTTTAGGCTGTATCCATCCACCATTATTAAAAAAAAATCCTACATGATTTACAATACCATACCTCTCGCTGATTTCGTCCTGAGAAAGTAGCGTCACATCTTGATTGGAATATATGGTGTTTTTAATAATCTTTGCGTACCTTTCTGCACCTTCAAGGGCGTCGTACAAATGAATTGCACCCACTTTTTTTGCTTGATTTCCTTTTAAATGAATAGATTTTAGAAGCTTCCATACGTACTTTGTTGATAAGTCTGTCAACCTATTAAAACTTGGGTCATTGAGCATTATTTTGGGATAGACACATATAGCTGGATTTGAGAAAATTTGAATGAAATTCTCTTTCATCTCATCTATTAATGTTATGTCCCAACCGGCATTTCTTAGATGATGAGCTGTACAAGATCCTGAAATACCTGCACCGACAATAATTGCTGAATTTTTTTTAACCATTAAATACGATTACGGTGATTTGGTTTAGTTATATGGATATGTAGGTCGCTAATCGATCGCTCCAAAAAACCACCTTCACAATAACATAGATAAAAAATCCACATTCTGGTGAAGTAATCATCAAAGCCTAGTTTATGTATCTTTGCAAGATTCATCACAAAGTTTTCACGCCATTGTTGAAGGGTTACAGCATAGTGATGTCCAATATCATCAACCTGATTAATAACTAGGTCTGTTGAGTGGGTAAGGCTATTTTGTATTGCAGTAAGCGACGGTATGCAGCTACCTGGAAAAATATATTTTTGAATAAAATCTATCGATTTAATGGCTTGTTTGTATCTTTGGTCTTTTATCGTTATCGCTTGAATTAGCGCTTGACCGTCAGCTTTTAAGAGCTGTGATATTACCTTGAAATAAGAGTTGTAATAATGATGCCCAACTGCTTCTATCATTTCAATTGAAACTAATTTATCATAACTTCCCTCCAGATCCCTATAATCTTTAAGTAACACAGTAATTTTTTTGTCCAACTTTAGCTGACTTATTTTTGCCTTTACATATTGATACTGCTGCTTTGATATAGTAGTGGTCGTTACATGACAGCCGTATTTATTAGCTGCATATATAGCAAATCCACCCCAGCCCGATCCAATCTCAATAACTTTGTCTGTGTCGCTAAGATTTAACTTTTGGCAGATAACTTCAAGTTTATGTAATGACGCCTCTTCTAAATCCATATTTTTATCTTTGTAAATAGCTGAGGAGTACATCATTGATGGGTCGAGGAATAATGCAAAGAAATCATTACTCAGATCATAATGGCTAGCAATATTTTTTCTACTACCAGCCAAAGTATTTTTATTAAGACGGTGAGCTATCTTGAAAAGTGGTCTAAGTAAAATTTTAAACCAACCTTCCATATCATCCATCGTCTGCTCGTTCATAGCCATCATACGAATGACTTTTGTTAAATCGGGAGAGTCCCAATATCCTTGCATATACGATTCACTTGATCCAATTGAGCCGCCAAACAATACATGACGATAAAAAAGGGGGTTGCTCACATTTATATTTGCAATTATATTTTTATCGCGGCCAAAAGTGTAACGATCTTTTCCTTCAGAAATAATAAGTGTTCCATGCTGCATTTTATTTAAGTGAGAAAATAAAGTATTTTTTGCTAATGAAGTTATTAAATCGTTCATTTTAAGGATGAGGATAAAATTTATTTTTCTTTAAAGCCAATAGTAATGCGTTCCAATAAATAAGAAAAATAGTTTTGACTGACATCGGAATGGTAAGAAAAAGTATTTTGTTTAATGCGAAAGGCGTCCAAGCCTTCTTTGTTAATTTTAATGTTGCATTAAAATATAAGTCGCTATCCTTTACATTATCCATAGACACAAATAAAAAATCTTTAGGAGTTGAAAAAATCCATTTATATCGCATGTTCATTGGCATAAAAGGTGAGACATGAAAGTCTTTATCAAATTCAAAGTGTTTTGAGGATGAAGATGTATTCCTGCAATCATTAACATAAGCATATTTTTCATTCCAGGGCGTATTAGTTATGTGCGAAATAATAGCCATTAAATTTCCTTTTTTGTCTTCGCAGTAGTAAAAACTAACGGGATTGAAGCAGTAACCAAAGTAACGAATATTTGTAAGAAGGTAAACTTTGCCTTCATGACGATATTGCAGCTTTTCAAATAATAATTTCTTAATGGATTCTTTAATAGATTTATCAGGTTTACCAAAATAATCAGACCGAACAAAGGATGCAAGATTAAATTTATCCACACTCCAAAACCAGTTTTTTTTAAATAATTGAGGGATTTCATCAAGGTCTATGTAAAGCATATTTAACTTATATTTAAATGTATGCTTTGATGGGTGAAACCTGGTATGGCTTATGGTACCTTTGTAGATAGCATTCATTGTATAAAGTCTTTGAAGTGTTTAATTGCATTGTAAGCACTTCTAACTCCATCCTCATGGAAGCCATTACCCCAATAAGCTCCGGCATAGCCAGTATAATTAATCCCTGAGATGACGCTATGTTGTTTTTGAGCCTCAATACCTTGCATACTAAACTTGGGGTGACTGTAATTTAGTCTTTTTAAAATTTTTTCTTTATGTATTGGTTTATTTGGATTGAGCGTCACTAAAATAGGTTGCTTAGTTTTTAGGTTTTGCAATATATTCATATTATAAGTTAAGGTAATAGGGTCATCTGGTTTTTTATCAATATTATAATTCCATGCAGCCCAAGCTAATTTATTTTTTGGCATGAAAGAGGGGTCTGTGTGAAGTAACACATCGTTACTTACGTAAGGCAATGCTTCTAGTACATTCTTTTCCTGAGCAGAAGCATCGCTTAACAATTTTAAAGCTTGATCGCTATGACAGGCAAAGAATACATAATCAAAAAATTCTTCTGAACTGTGATGGTTAATTCTTACACCGTATTTGGTTCTATCTATTGATTTGATTTTGGAATTTAACTGAATTTTGTTTCTAAAAGGCCTGCACAATTTTTCCACATAATTCTCCGATCCTCCTGTAATTGTTAGCCATTGAGGCCTGTTATTTACTGACAACATACCGTGGTTATTGAAAAAAGATACAAAAAATTTAGCAGGGAAATTAAGCATAGTTTTTATATCAGAGGACCAAATTGCTGACCCCATTGGGAGAATGTAGTGATCAGAAAAAAATTTCGAATGATTTTCTTGGTCTAAATACTCACCCAAAGTAAATTCACTCTCACTGTTTAAAACTTTTAAGGAATCCTTATTGAATCTAAGTATCTCGAAAACCATTTTAATGAATCGTGGACTAAAGATATTTTTTCTTTGTGCAAAAAGCGTGTTGAGATTCGTTCCGTTATATTCAAGACCACTAAGTTTAGAAAAAACACTAAAACTCATATCGCTATCTTCGTAATCAATATTTAATTCGTCAAGTAAATTAGTGAATAGTGGGTATGTTTTTTTATTAAATACAATAAACCCGGTATCTACTGATATATCTTGATTGTGTTCAAGTGAAATTCTATGGGTATGAGAATGACCCCCAACCCTATTATTACTCTCAAAGATACTGATATCATGCTCTTTGTGTAAAAGGTGACCAATCGTATTTCCTGCTATCCCAGATCCTATGATTGCTATTTTCATCAGATTTATCTGGGGGTAGATTTTTTAATTTGATTAGAATCTCTAATGTTTGCTGGAATAGTTCGTATGTCCCATATAAGGCCAAAAAACGACATTACCCTTAGGATGTAATATGTTAAATCTATCTCCCACCAATAAAAGCCTTGCCTAGCAGAGCCAGGAAAGTGGTGATGATTATTATGCCAACCCTCTCCAAAGGTTAATATAGCAATAAAAAAGTTGTTGCGGCTCGAATCATCTGTGGCATATCTTCTTTTACCCCACAGATGCGCTACCGAGTTAACTAAGAAAGTTGAATGATACAAAATTACGGTAGAGAAAATAAATCCCCAAACAACCAATTGTAAACCGTTAGTATTAAATTCCGGATGATAGGTGAACATCCACTCGCCACTAAAGTAAAGAACAATGCAGGTTACAATAGGCACTACAATATCAAATCTATCAATTAGTCTTAATTCTGGATAACGAGAAAGCTCCTTAACCATCTTGGTATGCGTTAAGAAATTTGCTTTGGTAAGGAACCACCCAGTATGACTCCAAAAGAAACTATGGGCTTTGGGAGAATGTTTATCATGAATAGTGTCTGAGTGCATGTGATGCTCTCGATGGTGAGCAGCCCACCATATAGGACCTCTTTGCACGGCTGAAGCACCAATGACAGCAAAAATAAATTGCAAAAGTCGGCTAGTCTTAAAGGTTTTGTGGGAAAAATAACGATGATAAAATCCAGTTATTGCAAACATTCGAATAACGTACATTACAATAAAAACTGCAAACGCTGCAAAACTAAAACCTACAAAGAAAATAGAAAATACTAATAAATGTATTATGATATAAGGAATAACTCTTCCCCAGTCAATTTCCTTTCCATGCAGTTGTGTGCTGAGATATTTATTTTCAACAATCTTGTTATCGAGCCATCCAAAAAAATAGCTAGTAATTAATATGCCAAAATTCTTCATTGTTGAGGCACCAATCGAAGATCATCTGTGTTGTAGCCCATAGCTTTTATTTTTTCAGTAAAGCTGAGCAATTCATCGGGCGGTAATTTTTTTTGTCGAGACATCAACCATACATAGTCGAGAGCGTCTCTCGCTACAATGGTATTTTGATAGCCGTCATCAAGATAAACAATTTTATACTGAGCCTTGATGGGCCATATAAATTGCATACCCCACTCAGCATTATTAGTACCATTAACTACAAAGCCTTTAGGGTTATATTGTTTTCTAGGCCCATCAAGAGCTCCCTCATTGAATGTAAAGGTGGTAGCAATAGTGCCGTCGTTGTTGAGGGCGTATGATTCAATGGCATTATAGGCATTTTTTTCTATAAAAGCTGGGATGTGTGCAATCACATACCAATCTCCCATAAACTTATTAATATCTACGTTATCCACAATCTTTAATGATTTTGTGTGCATAGAGCATCCTGATAAAAAAATAAAAATTATAAAAAAATATTTAAAAACATTCATATATTAGGTATTACTAATGTAATTTATAGAAAATATCACCAATAGGTGTGGGTGACTTTAATGCCACCCATTGCATGTCTTGGTCATACCACAAACGAATCTTTAATTTTTCTTGCCCATCTTTACTTGCTGTCATTTCGTAGCAATTGGTCGCAATATTTTTTCCTCGGACCAATAAATTTTCCTTCTTAAGCATGGTTGTTTTAACTTCCAAGTACTGACCATTTTGAGCATTCAATAAATTATCTTGTTCAAGCACTTTTGGGTTCCAGTAGGCAAACGTCATTATGCATGATGGCAAATCAAAACTATCTTTCTTAGTAGTTATTAGAAAACTTCCTGAGTCATTGTTACCGTTGACTTCAAATAAATCTCCATCATCATTGGTGTTGCTTGATATTGAGCTAAGGCATTCCTCGGCCCAGATTTCCTCTGACTTATGTTGATAATATATGTCCATAAAGAGAAATTCAATATGAAAATCAGCTTTACTGATCATTTTATTATTTTCCAATATGAAAACATGCTGTCCAACCACCTTATTGTTTAAAACTGCATCAAACTTCCACTCCTCAGCAACTGCGTTACCGGCGGTGATAAGTAAGCAAATAATAAAGCTTATAATTTTTTTGGTGGCCATGGCAGGAAGGATGATGTATTTTTAACGTAATTTTTATATCCAGGTCTTCTAGAGGTGATGGTTTGCTCCATAAGACCTACTCCAGATATTTTCAACAGCAATACGGTCATTAAAATTGGGGAGAGCAAGATAACCCAGAAATAGTCTCCAATGGCAGCAATAAAAAATCCCCACCAAATAAGGCATTCACCAAAATAATTTGGGTGCCTTGAATATTTCCAAAGGCCAGTGCTGAGCACAGCTCGTTTATTATCTTTTTTCAGAAAGTTACTTAGCTGAGTATCTGCGATCGTTTGGAATACAAGTCCGAATAATATAATCGCTAGGCTAAGCTTATCTTTTACATCATATGGCCGTTCATCTATTAATATAGCTACAACTGGAAGAACAATGATTGCAGCTAAAAATGCCTGTAATAGAAAAATTATATAGATACTTTTAATATGAAAGTTCGGCTCATTGTTTGCTCTAATATTTCTGTATCTTATATCCTCTGGTGCACCCCAATTCCTTATAGTTAAATAAATACTTAAACGAGATGCCCACAATAGTAGAGCCGTAATAAATGCTATGTGTCTATCAGTAATTTCTGTTTGGTTGACAGCAACCACCGCCATTGCAATGACAAAAAATATACTCCACATACTATCAACGTGAGTAACGTTTTTTGTTCCGAGACTGATAATCCATCCAAAAATGGCAAAAAGTACTAGAAAAGTAACCACAGAATTATAAACTTCGATCATTTTTTTTCACCGAAAGAAATAAGAAGAGGGGTTATAATCGCCCATCCCAAGGATAAAATAAAAATTGTACTTGTGTTAATGATTGTCACTGCCATTAACTTTTCTCCAGCAATGTATGCGAGTGGACCTCCAACAGCCCCAAATATGGCGGCAAGAATCATACGACCTTTTAACCAGGTGAGGCTATGGTTCAAGGTTAATGCAAAAAATATCCACAGCACTACTATCCACAAAGGTGTGAATGGGTAGGGTATGCCTGGATCATTATAAATAATCATATTATTAAATTGCAGCAGTCCATCAAAAATAAAACCTAATACACCTGCAATAAAGAATAACTTAATGTCGTTTGCATTTTTGTCCGTCAGTTTAAGATGTATTAATATAAGTGCTAAGCTAAAAATAATTGCCGCATACGTGTAGTTCCATGCCGCACCAAGAATACAAACAAACCAACCCAGCTGAAATAAGCAAAAATTAAGAAGTTTACTGGTCATTTTTGAAGAGGTAATGAGAAACAAACCATTCATCCCCACCCTTATAACCCCATAGCTCGGCACAAGCCATAAAGAATATTCTCCATCGATTCAGCCATTTCACAGATTCATTTTTTCCGTAAATGCCATCAAGCACCTTTAATGCTGTTGATTTGTGCGTATCAATATTCTTCAACCATGCATTAGCAGTTTTTTCGTAGTGCTGTCCTGACCATTGCCACTTATTTTCTAGGGTTAAATAATCTTGAAACTTAGAGGGGAGATCATCACTCGGCATCATACCTCCAGAGAAAAAATATTGACTCATCCAGTCATCATCATCTTGCACCTCAAACAAGTAAGGCTGTGATTTATGAACAAATATATGCATCATAAAATAACCCTTTGGCTTTAACCAGTTCTTTATGCGCTCGAAAAGTCTTCGATGATTCCTCATATGCTCAATCATTTCAACAGAAATTACCCGATCGTACTTCTTAGTTGTTGAAAAATCATTCATGTCACAGGTAATGACCTCGAGGTTTGTTAAGCCTCTTTTTTTTGCCTCGATAGTTATATATTTTTTTTGTGATGCTGAATTAGAGACTGAGGTGATAGAGGCATTGGGAAAGTTTGATGCCATCCATAATGACAATGAACCCCACCCACAACCTAATTCTAAAACACTCATACCATCCTCAAGATTTGCATGTTCTGCTGTAAGCTTAAGAGAAATGTCCTCTGCTTCATCAAGATTAGATGTATTCTTTTCCCAAAAACATGAGCTATATTTTTTATTACTACCCAAACATAAGTCATAAAATTCAGCTGGTATCTCATAGTGTTGCTCATTAGCAAGGTCAGGAACAAGGGCTATAGGTGAGTCATCCATCGCTTTAATAAAAGCTTCTTTATTATGTAAATTTTTTTGTTCATCTATGGAGACTAGGGATTTAATTCTTTTGGCTAGTAAATACCTTATTCCAAAGCGAATTAGAACATCAGGGACTAAGCCTTTTTCTGCCAACGTTATAAGTTTTTTTATCATTAAATTTAATTTTCAGAGAATTAGTATTGATAGCTAATCTTTGCTTAAGTTTCAATTAACCAAAAAGGATATAATTAAAACTTTATTATATTATTAAAAAGATTTTTTTAATACAGACAATATGAAGTTGTTTTTAGTGGTTTAGATTAGCCAAATTAATCACGTGACAAAAACCTAAGAATGTAACAACATAAACTATATTTAGAGATACGATTTAACTCAACATATTTCAAGATCATTTTAGATGTTTTGATTTTGAAATTAATTGGCGTCCCCAAGGGACGTTTAATTTTGTTTATATGCATCTATGTAGACTAGTAATACCCTTTTAAGTAACCTGTAAAATGGTAATTTCAGTCTAAGAAAGTCTATATTGGTTTATTAATATCTAATTCCTAACTGTAGATTTGACTGTAGATTAAACTGTAGATACTTAAATTAATCCAATTAACGAGATTGGTTATCAAAACCCCACACTGTAATTGAAGTAAGCCGTCTTAGCACTGGTCGAGGTGTAGGA
>CAZGLD010000012.1:34158-35873 GCA_964526705.1 uncultured Methylobacillus sp. | reverse complement strand
GATGAAAAAGGACCTGAACCAAATGCAATAACTTTATATTGGTCTGTAACACCCTTGTCATTCATTTGCATTTGGGTAGCCTGGTTTACTCCAAAACTGATTGTAAATGAGCTTGAATCAGGTTTTACAACAATAGGAGTGGTAAAAGATTGTATACCGAATAATCTGTCTGCAGTGTTATCCGCTGTAACTAACCTACTGGTTGCAGCAGTTACTAAGAACGCAGTAATAGCTCCACTTTGAACAGTTACTGGACCATATTTAAATTGAGATGCCCCACTACTATCAAATTCATCAAGTCTTTCTGTGTACATAGCTGGAGCAGCAGCACCTTCCGCACCGCAGTTAGCAAAAGCCGAAGGACTGGCTGCAGCCGAGGGAGGGGAGGCGTCACTAAAATCTGAAGAATCCTCAGTACCACCTAAAGTCCAGCAAAATTTTCCTGTATTTGATGTATTATTTTGAAACATTGTATTAGTAAACTCTTTGGTAACTTTAATCCCAAAAGAGTTACTTATTAACATGTGCCCATGGGTATATTTGCCATTAGGCGGCCTTATAAAATCAGCTAATGCAAGTTCACTTCCGGCTGCCATATTTATAGTTTGTCCAGCAGGACTATTAATTACTATTGAACAAGCACTGGCATCAAAAGCAGCGCTAGATGTTGGTGCAGTTGGGCTTGCTGTACATAAAGACATTTCATAGATTGTTACTTGATACTCATCAGGAGCAAAAGAGCAGTCACCAATACCGGATACAGCTCCACTGTAGGTTATCACTCCTGCCGCACTTTCGATTGCTTTCTCAGCACCGAGCGGACCTTCGCAAAAACCATCAGCAAATGATAAATTAAATGAGCCTAATGAAATGAATAAAATAAATAAAAGTTTCCTCATAATTTAAACGCCCTTAGCTTTTGCAGTAAATTTTACTTGTTTAACAATTGTGTTGTTTCGTCTGACTTTTTCAAACCTACGATCTTCCATACTTTCCAGCTTATAGGCTTGGTCACTTACCCATTTTGTATTAGTAGTTTTTTTATTAAATAATTGCGTGAGGTTATAGCTTACCTCCACAAAGTTTTCATCCTCGTATCCATCGGAGCTGTAAAGTGTTCTACCAGCTTCTACTTCCAGTCCCGTTAGGGCACCAGGAAAGAGTGCACGGAAAGAAATCTTTTCACCCTTTGGGTCAGTATTTCCATCATACGCATCCCAGTTAAAATGATTAACGTACAAGGTTGCCCAATTCATATAGGGCATTGCTAAGCCAGCCTCAACATCGTAGCCATCTAGTGCGCGTTCTTCAATACCTGATTTTCCTGTCTTCCATTTAGTCGTTGCCCAATATTTATTAGCACTGACTTCCCACATCGATGTTCTCGCTTCTACACCCAGTGAGGTGCGTCCATGATCATAAGGAAACTCATGGTCATAAAAGGCATTTATACCAGTAAGTAACATCTTGTTATCTGATAACTTACGATAGCCTAACCCTAGATTGAGGGTAGTTCTATTATCGGTATAAAAAGTGCTTATTTGAGTAAAGTAGGTATTGAATATGTCTTTTTCGTCTGACAGTGGAGCAACGACTAAAATTCCTCCGGTGGGCTTATTACCCTCCAAGCCGGTGTATGAAATCTCTACTGTAGGAAATAAACTTTCCAAATATGATTTAGTAACCCCAACACCCTCACTAACCACACCGTCAAT
>CAZGLD010000012.1:0-34058 GCA_964526705.1 uncultured Methylobacillus sp. | reverse complement strand
ATGTTGTTTTTTTGCTACAAATTGGTGCACGTATTACATATTTTATTAAAATTCAAAGTAAAAGGTTTTTTGAACTATGAAATTAATGTCTAACTGGATTTGGATAGCGGTAATATCCATCTTACTAATTTTTGTTTACCTAGCATCGAACCCCTTCAAAGTAGATTTTTATAGTTGCCTAGCTTCTGCAAATGATACTTCAAAAAAACTTACGGTTGCCCATTATATAAATGGTGATCGGGACGTAACATTTAAGAATTCATTTTTTTCTCGAAATGATTGTAATACTCTTTCAGACATAACATGCACCCTTGATCCTAAAAATAATGATCCAGAATCAATTATTTTTAACACGTCATTAAAATCCTTAAAATATCAGTGGGTAGAATATGAGTCAGGAAAGTATGTGTTTGATAAAACTCAAGTAATAAGTACTAATAAAATCGAAAATTATGCTTGCGAACTATTATTGGACTGATTAGCTGCTAATTTATTTAGCATTATTTCTCGCGTTACAGGACTTTCCAGTGAAATTCTTCCAAGAACTCCTTGCCTGTAATCGTTGAGCAGGGTAGTGGCTGCTTTATAAAAATCTTCATGACCACCTTTAACAAAAAAACCCCGTTTTTTTGCAAGCTGTGATAAGAATTCCTCCTCTTTCGGGAAAGGTTTTTCAATTTTATATTTTTTTACCAACAACTCACCGTAATTATCTTTTATTGCATTAAACAGAAAAAGAGCGGTTTCAACTTCGTCGTAAGCATTGATGCCAATAGTATGTGATGCTGCAAGATAGTAACCGTCAATTTCGTTGGATATTTTAGGCCACATCATGCCGGGGGTATCAGTTAATATCATTGATCCGTTGAGAATAATTCTTTGCTGTTGCTTCGTTACGGCTGGCTCATTGCCGACTTTAGCAATTTTTTTATGATGAATTGCGTTAATAATGGTAGATTTTCCTACGTTGGGAACACCCATGATGAGCATGCGAAGGGGTTTTATTGATGAGTTTCGATGTGGGGCTAATTTTAAGCAAAGGGGAAGAATTTTTTTTATATCACCCTTGGATTTAGCGGAGATGCTAATGGCTTTTGTGTGAGGTATAGCGTTAAAATAATCTAACCAACCCTTAGTAATACTTGGGTCAGCTAAGTCAGATTTGTTTAAAATTTTCAAACAAGGACGTTGCCTTTCTTTTCGCATGACATCAATCATAGGGTTGGTTGAGCTGCCGGGAATTCTTGCATCTAAAATCTCAATTACCAAATCATTGGTTTCAAGGGCTTCTTCTGCTTTTTTCTTTGCAGCAGTCATATGTCCAGGGAACCATTGAATACTCATGATATTTTTTCTCTCAATCTTTTAGATTTACAATACAATTATGACCTAATTTACATAGGGTAAACTAATAAAATGAAGCCGTTTGAAGAAATTAAACCTCAACAGTCCCTGGAGCTCCTCAAGGAACTGCATATCCTAACGCGTGATGGAAAGATTAATCAGGACTCTAGAAGGAAACTTAAGCAGGTTTATCATCTTTATCAATTTATCGAATCTATATTAACAGAAGTATCTGGCGATGACTTACCGTTTCATCTCGTCGATCATGGATCTGGTAAATCCTACTTAGGCTTCATTTTGTATGATCTTTATATAAAGCTCACAAAAGGACGCGTAACAAGCATTGAAATAAATGAGAAATTAGTAAGACAGGCCGAAGCATTAGCTAAAAAATTAGGATTTGATGAAATGAAATTTGTTCAAAGTGATGTAGCAAAATCACTTGAGCTCATTCCAGAGGATATTGATATTGTTACAGCTTTGCATGCGTGCGATATTGCTACAGACGATGCAATTCGTTTTGGAATCCAAAAAAAAGCACAGTGGATCATTGTCATACCCTGTTGTCAGGCTGAGATTGCCAGGTGCTTAAAAAAACAAAAAACTAAAACACTGCATAAACCGATGTCCGAATTATGGAGGCATCCTTTACACACAAGGGAAATGGGTAGTCATCTCACTAACGTTCTGAGATGCCTCCAATTAGAATCCCAAGGATACCAAGTAACAGTCACTGAATTAGTAGGTTGGGAACACTCCATGAAAAATGAATTAATTATTGCTAAATTTATTGGACAAAAAAATAATAAATCAAAATCGAGAATAGAAAAAATATTGGATGAATTTCAGCTCCAAGAGTTACAATCAAAATTTCTCGGCTAAAATAAGATATTAAGATTTTGACGATACCAAATTTCATTAAAAATATAAACTACCCGTCTGAACTACCAGTCAGTCAACGCGTTGATGACATTAAAAAAATTATTCGTGCCAATCAAGTCACTATTGTGTGTGGTGAGACTGGCTCTGGAAAAACAACGCAACTTCCAAAAATATGCTTAGACTTAGGCCTGGGAAGAAAAAAAATGATAGGCCATACACAGCCAAGGAGGATTGCTGCAAGATCTGTTGCCAGCAGGATAGCTGAAGAGTTAAATACGCCTTTGGGTGAAATGGTAGGCTACAAAATTAGGTTTATGGACCGTGTGACAAATACAACATCAATCAAGGTAATGACTGATGGAATTCTTTTAGCTGAAACTCAAAATGACCCAATGCTCAATAGGTATGATGCAATTATTATTGATGAAGCTCATGAGCGAAGTCTCAACATTGATTTTCTTTTAGGTTACTTGCGTAATCTTATTAAAAAAAGACATGATCTCAAAATCATTATTACCAGTGCTACTATTGATGTAGATAAATTTTCCCAACATTTTGATGATGCACCTGTTATTCAGGTGTCAGGCCGAACATTTCCGGTAGAGATTGTTTACAAGCCCTTACAAGAAATTGCTGAGGAATCTTTAGAGTCTGCAGAGGATGCAATTCTTCGTACTATTGATGAGATGGTTGGCCCTTCTGGTGATGTCTTAGTCTTTCTTGCTGGTGAACGGGATATTCACGATATAAAAAAATTTCTTACCGAGAAGCTTAGAGGCAAATTTGACGTACTTCCATTATTTTCTCGTCTACCGATAAGTGACCAACAAAAAATATTTAAGCCTGGGGGTATGCGTCGAATTATCTTAGCAACCAATATAGCCGAAACTTCCTTGACGGTCCCTAGGATCAAATACGTTATTGATGTTGGGCTTGCACGAGTTGTTCGTTATAGCCCTAAGTTAAAAATTGAGCAGTTATTAATCGAAAAAATCTCTAAAGCTTCTGCTAACCAACGTTCTGGCCGTTGCGGGAGGATTGCCCCTGGAGTGTGCATTAGATTATTTGATCAGGAGGATTTTAATGCAAGATCTGAATTTACTGACCCAGAAATACTTAGATCTTCTCTTGCCTCAGTGATATTAAAAATGGCTGCATTAAAATTAGGACCTGTAGACAAATTTCCTTTTATACAACCACCGTCTTATCGCTTCATTCAGGATGGATATCAGTTATTGCAAGAATTGGGTGCAGTCGATAAAACTAATAAGATTTTATCGCTTGGTATGCAGCTTTCTAGACTACCTATTGATCCATCCCTAGGCCGAATACTTTTGGAGTCTAAAAAAGAAAATTGTGTCAGTGAAATTCTAGTAATTATAAGTGCTTTAAGCGTTTCTGATCCGAGAGAAAGACCGTTAGACAAAGCTGAGCAAGCCGACAAGGCGCATCTATTTTTTCACGATACTGATTCAGGTTTCAATATTTTTTTAAAGTTATGGAAGCAGTTTCATGTTGAAGCTAAAAAAGTTACCAATAAAGCGCTTCGGCAATTTACACAGAAACATTTCTTATCATTTAATCGTATTAAAGAATGGCATGAGCTTCATCGACAACTAAAGCAGATTGTAGATGAATTGAAATTTAATATAAGTAGAACAGAGGCGACATACGAACAAGTTCATAGGGCATTGTTATCTGGTTTGTTGGGTAACATTGGTTTTAAAGATGTTGACGGGCCAAGCTATGCGGGAGGGAGAGCTATAAAGTTCTTAGTAGGACCACGGTTATTTAGGAATAAAAACTTTAAGTGGATTATGGCGGCAGAAATTATCGATACTGGCAAACTTTACGCACAATGTGTTGCTCGAATAGACGTGCGCTGGATTGAACATTTAGCCAAACATTTACTTGAATATGATTACAGCAACCCAAGGTGGAATATAAAATTAAGCCGAGTTGATGCTACTCAAAAGTCACTTCTATATGGACTGATTGTTAACCCAGGAAAAACAGTTCATTTTGGTGCGATAGATCCAGTGCAGTCAAGAAAAATATTTATAAGACAAGGGCTAGTCGAACGAGGTTATGAGAGTATAGGATTATTCTGGAAACACAATTTACAATTGATCAAAGAAATTGAAATGCTTGAACATAAAGTAAGGCGGCAAGATATACTAATTAATGATGATATCTTGTATCAGTTTTATGACGAACGCATTGATGAAAAAATTGTAAATGGTGCAGGATTTGAGCATTGGAGAAAAGAAAAAGAAGTAAACAATCTTGAATTCTTATTCTTAACTAAATCATTTCTGATGCAACGAGATGCCCAACAGGTAGATGAAATTCAGTACCCAGAAAAGAAATCAATTCAACACCTTGATTTAAGTTTTCGTTATCACTTCCAACCAGGTCACCCTAGGGACGGTTTGTCGGTAGAAATACCTCTTAGTGGTCTTAGTCAAATTCAATCGAATGATTTAGCTTGGTTAGTACCCGGAATGATAAGAGAGAAAGTTACCTTGTTAATAAAGAACCTGCCCAAAAGTCTTAGGGGACAATGTGGGCATTTACAAGAAGCAGTAACCGAGTTTTTAATAAACGCGGACAAGGAACAATCTTTTATTGATGCATTTTCAGAATTTGTCCGTAAAAAAACACAGTCAAAATTTAGGCTTCACGAAAAAGATTTAGAAAAGTTACCCAAGCATCTTCAGGCAAACTTCATAATTATTGATGAAAATAATAATACAGTTGATGAGGGGCGTGATTTATTAATACTGCAAAAACAAAATAAAGATAAAGTAGTAGAAGTATTAGAGGATATTTCTTTCGGAATTGAAGAAATAGAATTTCAGTATTGGCCTTCTATAAAATCTATTCCAGATAAAGTTGAAAAGAAAACAAACGACACTTTGATTGTTGGTTATCCTGCCTTAGTGGATAGAGAGTCACACGTCGATTTGGTTGTGGTTGATGACAAATTTGAGGCAAAATATTTACATCAAGACGGGATTAAGCGGCTCGTGAAAATTCAACTGCAAGATAAGATAAAGCACATAAAAAAAAATCCACCACGCTTTGAACAGTTCGGCATGCTTCTTCATACGCATATTAATGCAGAGGATTTAAAGCGAAATTTTATTGAAGTTATTTTCGATGAAATCATAGACAATAAAGCTGGCAGTATAAAGTCACAAAAGAAATTTGACGACTTACTGAGTGAGAGCCATAAAGTTTTTTCAATGATCAGCCAAGACCTATCTTTGGCACTGATAGAAATAGCCAAAAATTATCAGGAATACCAACAAACAAAAGATAAATTAAATCATTTGCCAATATCTTTATTGGAAGACTCAGATGACCAACTTGATATACTTTTGCCTCCTTACGAGAAGCCATTATTTTTATTTGAACAATTAAAACACATACCTCGTTATATAAAAGCTATGAAAATAAGGATTGAAAAATATGCTGTGAGAGAGGATCAAGACCAGGCGCATATGCAAGAAATTAATCGTTTAAAAGATAAATGGATCGAGAAGGTTACTGAGTTCGTTGAGGCTGGCCAATCAGTGCCTCTAGCATATGTTGAATTTCAATGGACTTTACAGGAGCTGAGGGTATCATTATTCGCCCAAGAGTTAAAAACTAGCTACCCTATATCGGTCAAGCGCATAGATAAACGCTGGGTAGATTTGATAGACTAAAAAATGTTATCTCCAAAAAAAATTATTAGTAAGCTATTCGGTTATTATAAATCTCCTTCATATACCGATTTACAACAAGTTCCAGTAGAGGTAAGTGAGAGCAATGGTATCCGGTCCTTGCATATTGGTACTGATACCATACAAAGTTCTATGGAAATTAAAAATCCTTTTTCTCTAGAGCTAAATTATACGAAAGTAATGGCTTTGAGTATGCTTTTTAATGCAGTACCAGGCAATATTTTAACGATTGGTCTTGGTGGTGGATCGATGCCAAAGTTTTATTTTAAATATTGCAAAAAATGTAACATCACCGTCCTTGAATTACATCACCAGGTGATAAGTGCAGCTTACACTTACTTTAACTTACCCAATGATCCGAGGTTGGAAGTGATAGAGGGTGATGGCATTAAGTATATGGTCGAGGGTAAGGAAACGTACGATATTTTGCTTTCAGATGCTTTTGACGAGTATGGTATACCAGATGTTTTTACTACTGAAGAGTACTTCTCATTATGCAAAAGCAAACTAAGCGACCAAGGAATATTTATAATTAATTTGTGGGGGTCGGACAGCAAAACCCCTTCCTACATAAAGAAAATTAAAAAAGTATTTAAGAATATAGTCCTTACAGCTCCATCGGGGAACCCTGGAAATATTATTGTTATGGCCTTTGAAAGTATCCCAAATGAATTACGTATTCCTGAGTTGAAGGAGAAAATTAAAGTGTTAGAAAAAGAAATCGGACTTGAATTGATGGTATATTTCAACCGTTTGATTGAAAGCAATACCTCTATCAACGCACACCGATTAAAATTTATATAAGGTATATTTTGGAAAATCATTATTTTGCAAGTTGTCCACGCGGACTGGAAGATATCCTCCTTCAAGAATTATTAAGCATTAATGCATCTAATCTTGAAAAAGTAGATGGAGGTATTCTATTCGCAGGAAACCATGAAGTTTTGTATAGAGCAAATATTTCCAGTCGAATTGCAACCAGAGTAATGTGTTTAATTAAAAAGGGTACCTATGATAATGAGGAAGATATATTTAAATCAGCGTTAGAGGTAAAGTGGGATACTTTATTTGATGTAAATAAAACCATAAAAGTTTCAACAACCGCAATTAAGTGTCCTCTTAAGAGCGTGGATTTTATGACATTGCGAATTAAGGATGCTATTTGTGATGTTTTTAGAGAAAAGGTTGGTAAAAGGCCAAACGTTGAGGTAAGGGAGCCCAATATTAAGGTGCACTTGTTCCTTGAAAGAAACAATTTTTCGTTATACCTCGATGCGTCAGGCGACCCTTTATATCAAAGAGGATTTAGAGCTGTAAGTGTTGAGGCTCCTATTAAGGAAAATTTGGCTGCAGGGATAATTAAATTATCTGGCTGGGAACCCGGACAAGCATTTCTAGATCCTATGTGTGGTAGTGGAACTTTTCTAATCGAAGCAGCGTTAATCGCTACGAACCAAGCACCTGGGCTGAAGCGTGATTTTGGTTTTATGGCATGGAAGAATTTTGATAAATCACTTTTTGAAAGCTTAAAAAAATCTTATCAGAGCGCAATTAACCGCCAAGATTTTTTAAGGATTTATGGATCAGATAAAGATTTACGTGCGATACGAGTGAGTAAAAAAAATATTGTATTAGCTGGTTTTGAAAACTGCATACAACTTACATGTAAGCAATTTAATGAGATAAAACCTCCACTTGACGAGGGAGTTTTAGTTACAAACCCTCCTTATGGCGAAAGAATTGGGGAAGATGAAGATCTAGAAAATGCCTATCCTGATTGGGCTCGAACGCTCAAGCAATCTTTTGCTGGATGGAGAACGTATTTTTTAACCAACGATTTTAGGATGCCTAAATTAATGCGACTATCCCCAAGCAAAAAGACACCATTATTTAATGGTGCCCTTGATTGCCGGTTATTTGAGATTAAAATGGTTGCTGGAAGCAACCGTAAGTAGTTATTTTAGCGCACTTAAAGCACTTCCATAATCAGGTTCTTCAGTAATTTCTGGAGCTAATTCACTGTAAATTACATTATTATGTTCGTCTAAAATAATCACTGCTCTAGAAGTTAAGCCTTTTAGACTTGTGTCAAGAATGGCTACACCGAAGGCATTAGCAAATCCTGCAATATCTCTAAAAGCGGATAATGTCTCAATATTTTCAACTCCCTCAGCACCACAAAATCTTTTTTGGGCAAATGGCAGGTCTGCTGAAATACAAAGTACGACGGTATTATCTAAGGCTGTCACCTCGTCGTTAAATCGCTTCACGGATAACGCACATGTGGGAGTGTCAATACTAGGAAAAATGTTTAATATTTTTCTCTTACCCTCGTAGCTTGCAAGGTTCACATCTTCTCTTTTGTTATTTGCAAGACTAAAATCTGGTGATGAGTTTCCAGGAGCAGGGATATTGCCACCAATAGATACAGGATCTCCTTTTAATGTAACTTGACTCATAAATTTCTCCTTAAAAATATTTAAAAAAATTAACAATTTCAATCATTCTACCAAAGCTTCTCAGGTAAAATAATTTATATGTCCGATTCAGCACAACCGCAATTTATTCATCTTCGCTGTCACAGTGAATATTCTATTTCAGACGGAATAGTGAGGATACCAGAGTATGTTAAAAAAGCTTTAGAAACAAATATGCCTGCTTTAGGATTAACTGACCTTAGTAATTTATTTGGAGCAGTAAAGTTTTACAAGGCAGCTATAGCATCCAACATCAAACCAATATTTGGTGCAGATGTATGGATAGAAAATTCAGTAAACTCCGAACAACCTCACAAAATATTATTGCTTTGCCAAAACCACCAAGGCTTTACCAATCTATCTGAATTACTCTCAAAGGCCTATTTAGAAAATCAGGTTAGGGGTAGGCCCGTTATTAAAAAAAGTTGGGTTTTAAAATCTCACCATGGATTAATTGCATTATCAGGATCACTTCATGGCTGCATTGGAACACTTTTAGATCAAAACAAAGTAACTGAAGCTAGAGAGGAGCTCATACTTTGGAAAGAAAGCTTTGGCGATCGTTTCTACTTAGAGATTCAAAGGTATGGGGATGAATTGTTCCGAAAAAGAGAAAATCAATATATAGAAAGGGTATGTTTTTTGGCAGCAGAAAATAAAGTACCCTTGGTTGCGACACACCCAATACAATTTATGAGAACTGACGACTTTAGAGCACATGAATCAAAAACCTGTATAGCAGATGGATATATGCTTGCGGATAGGAGAAGACCAAAAAACTTTACACAAGAACAATACTTTAAAACAGCAGAGCAAATGTCAAATCTTTTTGCTGATATTCCTTCAGCTATAAAAAATAGTGTTGCAATTGCCAGGCGTTGTAACTTTGAATTCGACTTAGGAAAAATATTTCTACCAGACTTTCCTATTCCAGATGGAACTAATATTGAAGATTATTTATTGATCGAAGCAAAAAAGGGCCTAGATCTTCGACTAGATAGTTTGTATAAAAACCCTAACGAGAGAGTAGATCAGATTCCCAAGTATTTGGAACGCCTTAATTTTGAGGTTAAGGTCATCAATGAAATGGGCTATGCCGGATACTTCCTTATCGTTGCTGATTTTATTAATTGGTCAAAAGCAAATGATATTCCTGTTGGTCCTGGTCGTGGTTCTGGAGCTGGATCTGTTGTTGCGTATAGTCTTGGAATTACTGACTTAGATCCACTTGCTTATAACTTACTTTTTGAACGTTTTTTAAATCCCGATCGCATATCTATGCCTGATTTTGACATTGATTTTTGTCAGGAAGGAAGAGATAGAGTTATTGATTATGTAAAGAAAAAATATGGCTCAGATTCTGTATCACAAATTGCAACATTTGGAACGATGGCAGCAAAAGCAGTTCTTAGAGATGTAGGCAGAGTTCTTGACCTTCCTTATAATTTTGTGGATACCATTGCTAAGTTAGTTCCTATGGAGCTTGGCATAACACTTAAAGATGCAATTGATAAAGAGCCACAAATAAAAAGTCGGATTAGGAATGAGGAAGAGGTTAAAGAATTATTTGATCTTGCTCTCAAGCTAGAGGGTTTGGTAAGAAATGTTAGCATGCATGCAGGAGGAGTTCTTATTGCCCCTACCAAAATATCTGCTTTCTCACCTATTTATTGCCAGCCTGGTGCAGAGGGGATTGTCAGTCAATTTGATAAAGATGATGTCGAGGCGGTTGGATTAGTAAAATTTGACTTCTTGGGATTAAGAACACTTACGATTGTTGATATGGCACTAGAAAATGCCAACCAAATTAGAGCTAAAGATGGTGTGGAGCCTTTGAAGCTTGATTCTCTACCTATACGTGATAAGCAAACTTTTGATTTATTAAAAACATCTAATACCACAGCAGTGTTTCAACTCGAGTCAAAAGGTATGAAGGATATGCTCAAACAAGCGAAGCCTGATTGTTTTGAGGATATTATTGCACTGGTTGCATTATATAGGCCAGGACCCATGGACCTGATACCAGATTTCTGCAAAAGAAAACATGGGCAACAACAGGTGAAATACCCTCATCCAGCAACAGAGAGTATTTTAAAGGAGACATATGGTATTGCAGTTTATCAAGAGCAAGTTATGCAAATAGCGCAAGTTGTTGCTGGTTATACACTGGGTGGCGCTGATCTCCTTAGAAGAGCGATGGGAAAGAAAAAAGTTGAAGAGATGGATGCACAAAGAGCCACCTTCGTTGAGGGGGCTCAAAAGCATGAGTTAAACCAAAAGCAAGCTACAGAACTTTTTGATTTATTAGAAAAATTTGCAGGATATGGATTCAACAAGTCGCATGCTGCAGCCTACGCTATGATTGCTTATCAAACTGGGTATTTAAAAGCTCATTACCCCTCAGCCTTTATTGCTGCTTCAATGTCGGCCGATATGAACAATACAGATAATGTACATATGTTGTTTGATGATTGCGCTTTAAATAAAATCACCTTACTACCTCCTAACATTAACGAAAGTAACTATAAATTTACTCCTGTGGACCAGAAGCAAATTTTATATGGGCTTGGCGCGGTAAAAGGAACAGGATTATCGGCAATAGATATTATTCTAGAGGAGAGAAATTCTAACGGCCCATTTATTTCTTTATTTGATTTTGCAGCAAGACTAGACTTAAGAAAGGTAAATCGTAAGGCTTTTGAATCTTTAATTCGTGCGGGGGCTTTTGATATAATCAATCCTAACAGGGCTGCTTTACTAGCCAGTGTAAACCTTGCTATTACCAAAGCCGAGCAAGGTCACGCGCATCAAGGTCAAAATGCTTTATTTGAAGAATTTGAAAGTTCAGACGTCCCTTTGTTAGATGTTGATCCTTGGGAGGAGCGAGAACAATTGGCGCAAGAAAAAGTTGCCCTTGGATTTTATTTTAGCAACCATCCATTTAAGTTTTACGAAAAAATGATAAGGGAATTTGTTCCCAATAAACTTTCAGAACTTAAGCCTAGGGAAGCAACTTATTTAATTGCAGGCATTATCTCTCAAGTAAGAATGAGAATGACCACTAGAGGAAAAATAGCTATTGTTACCTTGGATGACGGTGTTGGAAGAATTGATGTGGTTATAGGTAACAAAATTTTAACGGAAGTTTATGACTTAGTGAAGGAAGATAAACTTTTGGTGGTGGAGGGCAGGGTAAGCCATGACGATTTTACAGGAGGGAATCGAGTTAGCGCTATTAAAGTTTATGATCTGCTAAGCATTCAAAGTTCAAAGGCAGCACTTCTATCTATTTCATTAAACAAACCAACTGATGGAGCTAAATTGAAAGAACTACTAAAGCCCTATTGTAATGAGATTTTTGGAAATAATTTATCAAAATGCAAGGTCAAAATAGAATATAAAAATGAAACTGGTAAGGTGGAGTTGCTTCTTGGGCCAGACTGGGAAGTAACCTTGCATGAAGAATTAATTATGGGATTATCGAAAACCTTTCATGATGAAAACGTTAAAATAATCTATAATTAAGTTTTAGTTAAGTTGTGAATTTATGAAAAAAAGTTACTTAGAATTTGAAAAATCAATCGAATCATTAGAATCAAAAATTGATAGCCTTAAGACTGCTCACAACGATCATCCAACTCTGGATATTACTAGCGAGCTGAGACAACTAGAGGAAAAAGCAGATAAATCGTTACACGAGATTTATGATAACTTGAGTGCATGGCAAGTTTCTCAGGTTGCCAGACATCCGCAACGACCCTACACATTAGATTACATTGAACATATTTTTACCGATTTTGAGGAGCTTCATGGCGATAGAGCATTCGCAGATGATCCGGCAATTGTTGGTGGAGTTGCCTCTTTTGAAGGAAGGTCAGTCATGGTAATTGGTCATCAAAAAGGAAGAGACGTTAAAGATCGACAACATCGTAATTTTGGTATGCCAAGACCAGAAGGATATCGTAAGGCACTTCGTCTATATAGATTAGCAGAAAAATTCCAACTCCCAATTATTACTCTAATTGACACCCCTGGTGCTTATCCAGGTATCGGTGCTGAAGAGCGTGGACAATCTCAAGCGATAGCAAAAAATCTTTATGTAATGTCAGAGCTTAAAACTCCTATTTTAGGTGTTGTCATTGGTGAGGGTGGTTCTGGGGGGGCGCTTGCATTAGGGGTAGTGGATCATCTGATGATGCTTCAACACTCCATTTATTCTGTTATTTCCCCTGAAGGGTGTGCTTCCATATTATGGAAAAAACAAGAAAAAGCATCGTTAGCAGCGGAAAAATTAGGAATTACAGCGCAACGCCTAGAAGAGCTTAATTTAACGGATACCATTATTCAGGAGCCTTTAGGTGGGGCGCAACGTGATATCCCGGAAACCATGATTAATGTAAAAGAAGCGATTAAAAAAGAGCTCGATAAGTTAGTGAAACAACCCTTGGATATTCTTCTTGAAAGCAGGTATCTAAAGCTTATGAGCTATGGTCAAGTTGCAAAAAGTGACAGCTGAAAATAATCTGATTCTTGATGCTATACGAGCATCCTATAAAAAAAATAGCATTGAAAAAAATAGCCCATTAAAAATTAAAATTGCTTTGAGTGGTGGATGTGATTCTATGGTTTTATTGCATGCATTAAAACAATTACAAAGTGAGATAAGCATGCCATTACAGGCAGTCTATATTGATCATGGGTTGAGTAAAAAATCTCAGGATTGGTGTGATTTTTGCAGAAAATTTTGCAATGACATAGAGGTTCCTTTTCAGTCAAAAGCTATTAATATTAAAAATATGTCAGAGCTTGGTATTGAGGGAGCAGCTCGTGAATTACGCTATCAAGCCCTTACTTCTTCGGATGAAGGGGTGGTTGTAACAGCTCACCATGAGAACGATCAAGCAGAGACCCTGATTTTACAGCTTATTCGTGGGGCAGGCCTTAAAGGTCTAGCAAGCATGCCTGAGTTTGACGATACCAAGAAGATTTGGCGACCTTTTTTAAAAATTCAGCGAAAAGATATAGAGAATTATGCTGCAATAAATGATGTTCATCATATTGAAGATGATTCTAATCATGACACTAGATTTGATCGCAACTTTATAAGAAAAGAAATCCTACCAAAAGTATACAAAAGGTTCCCTTATGCAGCTAAAACTATAAGTCGCTCTGCAAGCCTTATTGCTGAGGGGCTAGTGTTACATCAATCAATTGCGGAGGAAGATAGCAAACTATATTTTTCAGAAAATTTGACAAGATTAAACTTATTAATGATGCAAGACCTTTCGCAAGAGCGGGCAATAAATCTTATTCGATGGTGGCTAGAAAAGAATGAACAAAAAATGCCAAGCTTAAAAATTATGCAGGAGATATATAAGCAAATTATTAGTATAAAGAAAGACGCACAGATTAATATTCATATTTCTCATGATACTTCTATAAGAGCCTATAAGAGTCAACTACGGTTGGTTCCAATAACAATCAATAAAAAAGACTATGAATTTTTTTGGCGAGGGGAAGATGAAATTATCCTTCCAGATATGAGTAGGCTTATCTTTAAAAAAAGTAAGGGTTCGGGGATATCAATAAAAAAGCTAGGTACTAATACAATAAGAATACAAAATCGAAAAGGCGGTGAGCGATTCAAACCTGTTCACAATCAACCAACGAGGACACTTAAATATCTTTTACAAAAATCTCAACTACCTCCGTGGGAAAGGGATAATTTACCTATGTTATTCATTGAAGATCATTTGGTTGCTGTTCCAAATTTTGGTATCGATCATGAATATTACGCACAGAGCACGGAAGATTCTTTTCAAATAAATTGGTTGAAATAGTTTATTAGGAAAAATTCCTATTAACTCAATAGCTTATTATGTGTAAAATACCTGACTTCATGGTTTTAAAATGTATTTACAAATGAATAAAAAAATATTAAGCACTGCAATTCTAATTGGTTTAGCTGCAAACTCAATGGCTGATGAAACCTACACAACGGGAACAATTGATGTTTACTCTGTTGCCCCTTTACCAGGTATTGGTATTGAAAAATCTATTTTACCCAGCGCTATTCAGGAAATTAGTCTAGAACAGGTAAATGACCAAGCTGGAGTGTCGATTGCAGATTATTTAGTAAATAATGCACCAGGAATTACTGTAAATGAAATAGGTGGTAGCCCATGGCAACCTGAAATAAAATTTCGTGGCTACACTGCTGGATCAGTTGCAGGTAATGAACAAGGTATTTCTGTTTATGTCGATGGCGTTAGAGAAAACCAACCATTTAGTGATGTTGTCTTGTGGGATACACTTCCAAGTTTTGCATATGAATCAGCTCAGGTAGTCCCAGGATCAAATCCAATATATGGATTAAATACATTGGGCGGCGCAGTTTCTTTTCAGACAAAATCAGGTCGCAATTTTATTGGAAGTAAAGCAGAATTTACTACCGGCTCATGGGGCAGACAAATAAGTCTAATCGAGCATGGTGGTAATGAGGGACCAATTGATTATTATGCTGGTTATCAGCATACAACAGAAAGAGGTTGGAGAGATTTTTCACCAAATCACCTTAATCAATTTTTCTCAAAATTAGGTTACGAAAATGATTTATCCCGTTTTGAACTATCCTATACAGCTGCAGACAACGCACTTATTGGTAATGGATTAGCACCAAAATATCTTTTAGGTTCGGATAACGAAGGCGTTAACACCGTTCCTGATTTTACTGGTAATTTGTATCATAAATTAAATCTATCTGCCTCTCATTTTTATGACGATGACACACTCTTTACTGGAAATATTTATTGGAAAAGATCAGACAGAAATACCTGGAATGGTGATGCAGAGATTGAATTGGATGCAGATGAGCTTGTCGATGCAGGACAAATTTCGGTTGGTGGTAAAACAGTTCAACTATTTAGATTTGGAGAAGATGAGATAGATGAGATAGAAGGAGAGAACAGAACAACCCACACCAAACAAGATAAATATGGCTTGGCAACACAGGTCTCATTTACCCAACCGTTAGTAGGCTATGAAAATAATCTTACGGTTGGAGTGAATGCGGAAACTTCACTGGTATCATTTTTGCAAATGGAATACGAAGGCGCAGCTGCGACAAGCGATAGAAGACTTATTAAAGGGGATGGAGAGCCAGAAACGAATACCAATCTTTCAGGCAGAACAAAAACATTTGGTTTATATGTAGTAGATACTTTATCTTTCAATGATCAATGGCATATAACAGCTGGAGCAAGATACAATTATCAAGAGGTTGATAATGTTGATAAAAGAGCTGATCAAAGCGAAGGTTCTCTCACAGAAGTACAAAGCTGGGGTCGAATTAACCCAACAGTTGGAATTACATATCGAGTAAATGAAGCATACTCAACATATGCTTCATACGGAGAATCTAATAGAGCTCCTACATCGATTGAGATGGGTTGTTCAAACCCAGAAATTGCCTGTACGCTGCCAACTCAAATGGCAGATGATCCGCCACTAGATGATGTAGTTGCCAAGACATTTGAAGTTGGTTTTAGAAGTTCACAAAAGGATTACGAGTTAAGTGGGGCAATTTACCGTGCAGTAAACCATGATGATTTACAATTTATTAATACGAACGCACAAAATGGGCTAGGTTATTTTGATAATATTGGTAAAACTATTAGACAAGGGTTGGATTTAACTGTTGGCGGTAATAATTTTTTCGGTATTGAGGGAACTGAAAAATTTTCTTGGACAGCTTCCTACGGATATTTAGATGCAACTTATGATTCAGATCTTCAATTAGTCTCTGATGCTAATGATTCAAGGGTAACTACCACAGCAAGTTACGGTGGTTATGATGTAGAAGATTTAATTAAAGATTCAGGTGCATTAACAGAAACTGGAGGAGCCATTAGTCTTCTTCTTGTAGGCAAAGGTGGTGCACTAGGAACCTTTAAGACGGCTTTGGATGCAGGTGGAAGAAGTGAAGATACCATAGAAGCTGCTCTAGAGACTTTAGAAGATGCAGGGTTTGTGCTTGGTAGTGAAAACTCAGTCATCAATGTTAAAAAAGGTGATCGACTTGCAAACTTGCCTAAGCAAAATATAAAAATTCGTTTAAATTATGATCTCATGCCTAATTTGCGTTTAGGAACAACGCTAGTTACTTTTGACGACAGTTATATGATGGGAAATGAAAACAATGATCATGGGGGAACTAATGGTGATGGCAAGGTCCCTGGATATACTGTTATGAATATGGACGCAAATTATCAGGTCAATGAATCATGGAATATTAGCTTGAAAGCGGTCAATGTTCTTGATAAAACTTATTACACTGGCGGTAGATTGTTAATGAATGGATTTACTGGTGTTGGCACTGAGGGGCGTGACGAGGTTTATAGAGGTGAGGGCTTATCTCCTGGATCTCCACAAGCAGCATGGCTAACTATTTCACACAGTTTTTAATAATTAATCAATGTAAAGGGGCTTAATTGCCCCTTTTTTTTGGATACGCTATATTTATAGCTTAAATTTAAATAAAAAAATCAAAATGAGCTTAAAGTTACGATTACTTATTTATATCAATGCCTTATTGTTGGTCACAATTCTTATTGGGTTATCAGTAATTATGATTGTCTCTCAAAAAAATGTTCGAGAAGAGATATTATCGACTCAATCCTTAGCAGTATTTGCTATCGAAAAAGGAATCCAAAAGAACCCAGAGTTTTATTTATTTCAAGAAAAAAATAATACGTTTGGTTTGTCAGAATTAGAAGAGATACGACATCTTAAAATTCAATTTATCAATCTTAATGGTGAGGTAATTGATGAAACCAAAACTAACTTAAGTGGAATTAATCAACCCCCACATTGGTTTAAGATAATTCTTGAAGGACTTTCAAAATCAATACCATCAAAAGAAATAGATATTTTGCAAAGAGGAAAAACGACCGGCCGTATTTTAATTAAACCTGAGCCAATATATGAATACTCTGAGATCTGGGAACAAATAAATGTTGGTTTATGGGTTATGTTAACTTTTTTTGGGTTATTAAATTTGATTATTTTTTTCTTATTTTCTCATATGATTAAACCAATCAGCTATATTATTGAAGGGTTTGAAAAATTAGAGAGTGGAAATTATAAGGCGCGTGTAGCTAAATCTAATATCTTAGAGCTCAATGTTATAGGTAAGAAATTTAATAGTATGGTTGGAAAATTAAAGGAAAGTAATCGAAAAATACATAAATTAAGCCAAGACTTAATAAATGTTCAGGAGCAAGAAAAAAAAGATCTAGCAAGAAATCTTCATGATGAGCTGGGGCAGGTACTTACAGCAATTCAAGCGGAGGCAGCATCAATCCCTAACTCAAGAAGCAAAGAATCTCAAAACAAAGCTGCTCGAAGCATTATTGTGCTTTCAAAAAATATGATGTTATCCACCAGGGAAATTATAAAAAAATTAAGTCTTGGTTTATTAGATGAGCTTGGTTTTCATTCTGCTATTTTAGATCTTATTGAGAATTGGCATAACAGATTCAAGAACATATCCCTTTCACTTAATATTGAAGAAAATGCTATAAAAAGAATTACTCCTGAACAAGAGCCTCATATATATCGAATCTTTCAGGAAGCACTTACGAATATTTCTAAACACTCCAAAGCTAAACATGTAAAAGTAAATATGATTTTTTTTGAAAAAAAGAAAAAAATACGAGTAGAAATTATTAATGATGGAGTTATTAAATATGAAGACAACAATGATGGCACTGGGTTAATGGGAATTGCTGAAAGAGTTAATCAAATAAAAGGTAAAATTAAAATTAATAAAGGTAAATTATTTAAGATCATTATTGAATTAGATTCATTGTAATGGCTAAGTTATTAATTGTTGATGATCATGAAATAGTTCGTTCAGGCCTTAGGAGGCTATTAGATAATAATGAGCTAATCACCTATATTTCAGAATGTGCCTCTGGCGAAGAAGCTTATCAATTCCTATTTAATAATGAGGTTGATATTATTATTATGGATATATCAATGCCAGGAAAAGGTGGATTAGAGGCTACACAACAAATTAGAAAAAGATATCAAAAAATAAAAATTATTATTCTTTCAATGCACGATAATCCAATGATTATAAATAAGGCAATTGCGGCTGGCGCTAATGCATATATTCTTAAAAATGAAATATCTGATAATTTAGTTGATGCCATTCATAATGTTTTATCAGGATTGGAAATAATTACACCATCTTTGGAATATGAAATAAAAGATAATGCTCTGAATCTTTTAAATACTAAAGAGTTTGAAATTTTTATTTCAATTGCCAACGGAGAAGATTTAAAGGCTATTGCTGAAAAACTTAATATTAGCTACAAGACTGCTGCAAATTATCAAACTTCTATTAAACAAAAATTAGAAATAAAAAATATATTAGATTTTTATAATATGGCCAAAGAAAATAACTTGCTAAAAAAATAAAAGTTACTAGCTTACCATTGGTATAATAAGCTTATTATCTATGGAATATTTCTAATATGGTACTAGGTACTCCACTTTCGGACTTTGGTTGCAAGGTTATGCTTCTTGGAAGCGGGGAGTTAGGAAAAGAGATAATAATCTCACTTCAAAGACTTGGTATTGAGGTTATTGCAGTTGATCGCTATGCCAATGCACCCGGTCATCAAGTTGCCCATAGATCACACGTTATTGATATGACTAATAAAAAGCAGTTGGCCAATGTAATAAATTTAGAAAAACCTCACTTTATAGTTCCTGAAATCGAAGCAATAAATACAAATTTATTAGCAGAAATAGAGGCAAAGGGTTCTTCTACTATTATACCTAGCGTTAGTGCGGTTCAGCTAACCATGGATAGGGAAGGTATCCGTAAACTTGCTTCAGAAAAACTGTCCATACCAACCTCACCCTATGGCTTTGCAAGAAATCTTGAAGAGCTAACGGACATTATTTTAAATAAAGTGGGATTTCCGTGTTTTATTAAACCTACTATGTCATCGTCCGGTAAGGGACAATCTAAGATTTTTAAAGAGAGCGAAATAGATGCTGCATGGAAGTATGCAGCTCTAGAGGGAAGGGTGGATAAGGGTGTAGTGATTGCGGAAGGGATGGTTGCTTTTGATTATGAAATTACACTCCTCACGGTAAGAGCTAAGAATGGTAAAGATGAGATTGAGACTCACTTTTGCGAACCGATAGGCCATAGACAGGAAAATGGTGATTATGTAGAAAGTTGGCAACCCCAGCCTATGACAAAACAAGCACTTAAAAAATCAAGAGAAATTGCAATAAAGATTACAAATGCGTTGGGAGGTTTAGGTATATTTGGTGTTGAATTATTTATTAAAGGGGATGAAGTATGGTTCTCTGAAGTAAGCCCAAGACCTCATGATACTGGAATGGTAACAATGATTACTCAAAGACAGTCAGAATTTGAATTGCATGCTAAAGCAATTTTAGGATTTCCTGTAAACACAGCATTATTAAGCCCGGGAGCTAGCAACGTAATTTATGGCCGACATGATGCTAAAGGTATTATTTTTGAGGGTATCGACAAGGCATTGAGCATTGATGGTGTAGATGTTAGGATTTTTGGTAAACCAGAATCATTCAAAAAAAGAAGAATGGGCGTTGTACTTGCTGAAGCGGATAGCATAAGTGATGCTTTAGCCAAGGTAAAAAAAGCCCAATCACTCATTCAAATAAAAGTTAAATAAATACAAGTAAGACAATCTATATTTTGTCGCTTATATGATAAAATCCGCGCTCAATAAATTTTTTGGTAATTCTAAATGTCCCGACAGATAAGAAATATTGCAATCATAGCCCATGTTGATCACGGTAAAACAACGTTAGTTGATAAGCTTCTTCAACAATCAGGTACCTTTGCTGAGCATCAGCAGGTTAATGAGCGGGTAATGGACTCGAATGAAATAGAGAAAGAGCGCGGTATTACGATCCTAGCAAAGAATACAGCTGTGAATTATGAAGGCTGCCATATTAATATAATTGATACTCCCGGCCATGCAGACTTTGGTGGTGAGGTTGAGAGAGTTTTGGGAATGGTTGATGGTGTTGTTTTGTTGGTG
Source organism: uncultured Methylobacillus sp. (assembly GCA_964526705.1). Classification (GTDB taxonomy): domain Bacteria; phylum Pseudomonadota; class Gammaproteobacteria; order Burkholderiales; family Methylophilaceae; genus BACL14. Next base: position 13,514 of record CAZGLD010000012.1, on the reverse strand, counting down.
GATGCTGTTGATGGACCCATGCCACAGACACGATTTGTAACTAAGAAAGCCTTGGCGCTTGGTTTGAAACCTATAGTGTTAATTAATAAAATAGATCGACCTGGTGCGCGAACAGATTGGGTAATAAATCACACCTTTGATTTATTCGCTAATCTTGGAGCTACTGATGAACAATTAGATTTTCCGGTTGTTTACGCTTCTGCTCTAAATGGTTACGCAAAAATAAAAGAGGATGATGAGTCAAATTCAATGAAACCTCTTTTTGAGACAATTTTAAGCCATGTTGAGAGTCCTGATGGTGACCCGGATAAACCTTTACAGTTTCAAATATCAGCCCTTGATTACTCAACTTATACAGGAAGAATGGGTATTGGGCGCATTAGAAATGGGGTGCTTAAATCAGGTAGTCCTGTTGCAGTAATGCTTGGAGATAAAAAGGTTGGGCAAGGAAGAATCAATGAAGTTTTTGCATACAAAGGCCTTGAAAAGGTAAGCGTTCCAAATGCTGAGGCAGGAGATATTGTTATTGTCACAGGCATCGAAGATGTTGGAATCGGTGTAACGATAGCAGATATCGAAAACCCTATTGGCCTCCAAGTGATTCCAGTAGATGAACCAACTTTAAATATGGATTTTATGGTGAACACATCTCCTCTTGCCGGAAAAGAGGGTAAGTTCGTAACAAGCAGGCAAATAAGGGAACGATTAACTAAGGAGTTATTGGTTAATGTGGCACTTCGAGTTGAAGACACTTCTGATGCAGATGTTTTTAGAGTGTCGGGCAGAGGCGAGCTTCATCTAACTATCCTTTTGGAAAACATGCGAAGAGAGGGTTATGAAATTGCTGTTGGTAAACCTCGTGTGGTTTATAAAGAAATTGATGGGGTGAAATGCGAGCCTTATGAGAACCTCACAGTAGATGTGGAGGATGAAACGCAAGGGGCGGTTATGGAGGAGCTCGGAAGAAGAAAAGGTGAGTTGACTAATATGGAATCCGATGGCTTGGGACGTACCAGGCTGGAGTATAAAATTCCCGCAAGAGGTCTCATCGGCTTTCAAGGGGAGTTTCTCACTATGACAAAAGGAACCGGATTAATGTCTCATGTTTTTGAGGAGTACTCCCCTGTCAAATCGGAAATACCTGGCCGAAGAAATGGAGTTTTAATATCATCAGAAAAGGGTGAGGCAGTTGCTTATGCTTTATGGAAGCTTCAAGACAGAGGTCGCATGTTCGTTCATCCTGGCGATAAACTTTATCAAGGTATGGTTATTGGTATTCACAGTAGGGATAATGATTTGATAGTTAATCCGATCAAAGGTAAGCAGTTGACTAACGTCAGGTCGTCTGGAACTGACGAGGCTGTAAGGCTTGTTCCACCAATCTTAATGAGCTTAGAATATGCAGTTGAGTTTATTGATGACGATGAATTAGTAGAGATTACACCTAAATCATTGAGAATAAGAAAAAGATTTTTAGTTGAACATGAAAGGAAGCGTGCTGCTAAAACAGATTAATTTTTTCAAATGCAATAACTCAATCATTCATGTATTATTTTTACTAATAGGTATAAAAATTCATGATGAAAAATAAAAAAATAGCAATTATTGGGCTAGGATATGTAGGCCTTCCTTTGGCTGTAGAATTTAATAAAACCAGAGAGGTTGTTGGTTTTGATGTAGATAAAAAAAGAGTAAATGCCCTTCAAAATGCCATTGATTCGACCCTAGAAATTTCCTCTGAGGAATTAAAAAAGCTAAAAAATACATTTTTTACTGACACATTAAGCGATATAAAAGATTGTTCCATCTATATTGTAACGGTTCCAACGCCAGTCCATGTAGATAAAGGACCAAATTTAACTCCATTAATAGCTGCAAGCGAAATGATAGGGAAAATTTTAAAGCCTAATGACCTAGTGATTTATGAATCCACTGTTTATCCAGGCGCTACTGAAGAAGTTTGCATTCCTGTTTTAGAGAAAGTATCAAATCTTACATTAAATATAGATTTTACCTGCGGCTACTCTCCAGAACGCATTAACCCTGGCGATAAGAACAGGCATGTCACTACAATTAAGAAAGTTACATCTGGTTCTTCAGATGCAGCAGCCAAAGAAGTTGATAGTTTGTACAAAGAGATTATTACTGCAGGTACTCATTTAGCTGAATCCATTAAAATTGCAGAGGCCTCAAAGGTTATCGAAAATACGCAAAGAGATTTGAATATAGCTCTTGTTAATGAACTTTCTATTATTTTTAATAAATTAGATATTGATACTGAATCAGTATTAAAAGCAGCCGGCACAAAATGGAATTTTCTTCCGTTTCGACCCGGATTAGTTGGAGGACATTGTATTGGGGTTGATCCTTATTACCTGATACATAAATCAAAAGAAGTAGGTTATACGCCAGAATTAATTCTTTCAGCAAGAAAGATTAACGAATATATGGGTGAGCATATAACTAAACAGGTTGTTGCTCTGATGAATAATAAAAAAATTAAAATAGTAGAAGCTAATATATTAATTATGGGTTTTGCATTTAAAGAAAATTGTCCAGATATTCGTAATACACGAATAATAGATGTGTACCATAATTTTAAGGAACTTGGTTGCAAGGTTGATATTTTTGATCCATGTGTAAGTAATGCTGAAGTAAAAAAAGAATATGGTATTGAGTTAATAAGTGAACCTATCCAAAGTAGATACGATGCAATTCTAGTAGCAGTATCTCATGATGAATTTAAACGTTATACAACTGAAGAAATACGTAGCTTTGCTAAGAATAACCATGTCTTATTTGATGTTAAATATTTGTTAAATAAAGACAATGTTGACGGAAGATTATAATTAAAAACAATAGTTTATCTATTTTTCTTGAGAAATTACATAATCTTCATAATTACCGGAATAATCCATCACATCACCTTTCTTTAATTCTAAAACTCTAGTAGCTATTGAGCTAACAAACTCTCTGTCGTGAGTAACAAAAAATACAGTTCCTTTATATTTTTCTAGCGCGGTGTTAAGAGACTCAATAGACTCCATATCCATATGATTTGTAGGTTCATCAAGTAATAAAATATTAGGTTGTTCAAGCATGAGTTTGCCAAAGAGCATTCTTCCTTGTTCACCTCCAGAGAGTACTCCTACCTTTTTCTTAAAGTCTTCACCAGAAAATAAAAGTCGACCTAACATACTTCGAATGACTTGGTCATCATCCTCAGGTTTACCCCACTGTGTCATCCAATCAAATACTGAAATATCTTTTGCAAAATCCTCAGTATGATCTTGAGCAAAGTACCCTATCTTTGCTTTTTCTGACCATTTTATATCACCTACGTTTGGTGAAAACAAATTACCAATAATTCTTAATAAAGTTGTTTTGCCTATACCATTTTCACCAATGATAGCAATTTTTTCTCCAGCTTCTGCCATAAAATTAATATTTTCAAACAAAGGCTCATCGAAGGCATGAGCCATTTTATTTACTATTAATGCCTGTCGGTATAACTTATCTTTTTCATTGTATTCAAATCTAATGAACGGATACTGTCGGCTTGAAGGCCTCATATCCTCAACTTTTATTTTATCAATTTGTTTTGCTCGAGATGTTGCTTGTTTTGCTTTTGAAGCGTTAGCTGAAAAACGTCGCACAAAATCTTGAAGTTCAGCTATTTGTGCCTTCGCTTTTTCATTTGCCTTAAGTTGCTGAGCCTTTGCCATTGTGCTCGCGGCCATATATTCATCATAGTTACCAGGATATATAGTAAGCTTACCGTAATCCATGTCAGCCATATGCGTGCATACTTGGTTCAAGAAATGTCTATCATGCGAAATAATAATCATAGTTGAATTTCTTGCGTTTAGAATATTTTCCAACCATCTAATTGTATTAATGTCTAAGTTATTGGTAGGCTCGTCCAAAAGAAGAATATCTGGATTAGCAAAAAGAGCTTGTGCCAATAAAACTCGTAATTTCCATCCTGGCGCGACTGCACTCATTGGCCCATTATGTTGTTCAATTGGTATACCTACTCCTGACAATAGCTCTCCAGCCCGCGACTCCGCCGTATAACCATCATATTCGGCATAAACCGCCTCTAATTCTGCAGCTCGCATGTAATCCTCATCTGTTGCATCAGGATTTGCATATAAACTATTTTTTTCTTCATTGGCCGACCACATCTCTTCATGTCCCATCATTACAACATCAAGTACACGAGAATCTTCATAAGCAAATTGATCCTGTCTTAACCAAGCCATCCTCTCGTTACTTTCAAGGCTTAAGCTTCCAGTTGAAGCTTCAAGTTCTCCAGCAAGAATTTTCATAAATGTAGATTTACCGCAGCCATTAGCACCAATTAATCCATAGCGATTACCATCACCAAATTTGAAACTTATATCTTCAAATAATGGTTTTGAGCCAAACTGCATTCCAATGCTATTTGTAACCAGCATTAATAAATTCCTTATTAAATATTTTGTAATTTAAAATCTAAATATAAAAAGCTTTTCTGAAAAAATTTAGATTTTCAAGATCAACTTGAAGCAAATATATTAGTTCGAAGGGGGCTATGATACCCTAAAAAGATTTCAGATAAAATGCGAATTACGGAGTTGGTTTATTTGTAGTAATCTAGATTTTTTCAAAAAAAAATTATTTGTAGGCAATTTTTTTTATTATTAGCTTTGTAAATCCACTAGGTTTTGATAGCACAACCTCATCACCAAGGAGATTTCCAAGAACTGATTTTGCGATCGGAGAAACATAGCTAATTTTATTCTTATTAAAGTCAGCTTCATCCTCACCAACTAACTCATAATATTCTGTTTTACCATCTTCATTTTTTAATTCAACGTATGCTCCAAATAAAACTCTATTAGTTTTTTGAGAATCATTTTTAACTAAAATGGCAGACTTTAAGCGAGCAGCATAATATCTAATATCTCTTTCAATACGCATTTTTTTTTGCTTTGACATTGCATCATCCAAACCAACAAACTTCGCTCTATCTGCGTCTAAATTTGATAGCGTCTCTTTGATTTGCTCAAGCCCAAACAGGGTTACATAATTAATCTCAGCACTGATAGGTCGTTCTGGAATATCAATTCCAGCATGCTCTAAATCATTTTCTTTTACAAATGCTCTACTCATAATAATGTATAAAATCAGTAATTAATGATAATAATATAATGTAAATTATATTATATATTTGTTAATAAAACTAAACATAATTTTTTTAGTGTATTGTTTCTCAATGTTTAATTTACCCGCTAAGTATCTATTATGTACACTTTATCTCTCTTTGAGCATAAATGCATTTTCAGAATTGTCGAAACCTAAAGATATCGATGACAGGCATTATACAAAAAAAATATTTAGAAGTAATCCTGATATCAATCCTAAAAAAGTTGATGAAGCTATTTGTATAAATACAAATAAAAATAAGTTTGATGTAGATAAAATAAATCATGACTCAAACAACATTAAATCTATCTGTACAGTATTGAAATAACCAATATCATTAGTTTTTGATTATCATATCAAAAAGATCTTTAAATTTTCTCTCCGATACACTTCGATTAGTTATATAGCTAACATGCACATAATCGTTTGCATTTGGATTAATTTCGATCCCCCACAAACCATTAATTTCATTTGGTAGCATTGAATACCTTATATCAATAATTATATTTTTATTTGTTGGATGCACTGCTAAGTAATCGCTACTAAACCATGCAAATCTTTTTATATCTTTATATTGTTGCGATGAAATTTTTAGCATATTAAAGTCATTGTTAATATTCAGTTTTGCTATACTTTCTCCATAATAAATTTTTTTGGATGGAAAAATTCTTACTCCGTCGGTATAAAATTTACCACCTGATTCGTAAATTATTTTCCATAAAAATAAGTTTGCAAATGTTGGCTTCGCTACCATCCGAGTTATATTGTGTCCTCTTTCAATTGCTATTTCTTTGCCGACATCCATAGCAACATGATTTAGAGCGATACCAATTAAAAGATAAGATATAGCCCATACTAAACTGATACGAGCATAAACTCTTTTTTTAAAGTAAATGCTTAATCCAACAAAAAAGACCAAAGGGATTGTAAAAAATGGATCAATTATTGAGACGTTATTCCAGGAGATTCGCTCGTAGCTAAAGGGCCAAAATAATAATGTTCCATAACTAGTACAGGCATCAAGTAATCCATGAGTACCATAACCTATTGTGGAATATAACCATGTATCTTTGAAAGTTATCGAACTTGTTTTGCGTAATATTAAATATAGAAATGAAGCACAAATAAGTCCACCCACTGGAATAAAAATGAGAGAGTGAGTAAATTGTCTATGGAACTCTAAAAAAAGCAGAGGATCTTCAGATGATCGAATGAAAATATCTAAATCGGGAGCCATACCTGACAAAAAACCAATAATAGCTACTATAAGAAGCGAGTGTTTGTTTTTTTTGAATGCTTGAGAGGCTGTTGAGCCGATAATACCCTGACTTAATGGATCCATTTAAAAGCTTTCTAATTGTTTTTTTGTTTTTTCAAAAATAATTTTAAATTCCTTATAGTTTTGAGCTACAGGAAATTGAGGAAACTCTTCTATAACTTTTGCGGGGGGGCAGAATAAAATACCTGCATCCGCCTGCTGAAGCATCCCTGTGTCATTATAAGAATCACCAGCAGAAATGACTTGAAAATTTAAATTTTGTAATGCTTTAACTGCTTTAGTTTTTTGATCTTTTTGCCTTAATTCATAACTTATTATTTCGTCATTAGCGTTTGTAATAAGTTTATGACAGAAAAGAGTTGGAAAATCTAGTTGCTTCATAAGTGGTTGTGAAAATTCATAAAAGGTGTCAGACAATATAATTACTTGAAACTCTGATTTTAGCCAATTAAGAAATTCATAAGATCCCTCTAGGGGAGAAAGGGTATTAATAACATTTTGAATATCTTTTAATGCAAGGTTATGTTCTTTGAGAATTTTTAACCTTCCCATCATTAGTTGATCGTAATTAGGGATGTCACGTGTGGTTAATTTTAACTCTTCAATCCCTGTTTTTTCAGCAAATTTAATCCAAATTTCGGGGAGTAATACACCCTCCAGATCCAAGCAAGCTAACATTTTTTTCCTTAATATTAAAAATAATTTAAATTAAATATAAGTTTTAAACTTATAATTATAAACAATATTTTACTATTCCCATTCTATAGTAGCTGGTGGTTTGCCAGATATATCATATACAACTCTATTTATTCCTTTTACCTCATTAATAATTCTATTAGACACTTTACCTAATAAATCATAAGGAAGTTCAGCCCAATGAGCCGTCATAAAATCAGAGGTCACTACCGCTCTTAATGAGACTACATATTCATAAGTTCGACCATCACCCATAACCCCAACTGATTTGACTGGAAGAAATACTGTAAATGCTTGTGAAGTTTTTTCATACCAGCCACTTTGCTTTAATTCTTCTATAAAAATTACATCTGCTTTTCTTAGAAGGTCCGCATACTCTAATTTTATTTCACCAAGAATACGAACCCCAAGTCCAGGGCCTGGAAAAGGGTGCCTGTAAACCATATCTTTTGGTAAGCCAAGGGCAACTCCCAATTCCCTTACTTCATCCTTGAATAATTCCCTAAGTGGCTCAAGCAGTTCTAAGTTAAGAGTCTCGGGAAGACCTCCTACATTGTGATGGCTCTTAATATTATGAGCCTTCTTTGTTTTACCGCCTGCAGACTCAATAACATCTGGATAAATAGTTCCTTGTGCGAGCCATTTAACCTTTTGAAACTTTTCAGCTTGAGATTGAAAAACCTCAATAAAGTCACGGCCAATAATCTTTCTTTTTTCTTCTGGATCAGTTACTCCCTTAAGGTCTGACATAAAATGTTCCGTCGCATTGATATGAATGACCTTTACTCCTAAATTTTTCTTAAAAGTTTCCATGACAGTGGTGGCCTCATTCATGCGAAGCATGCCATGATCTACAAAAATACAGGTCAACTTATCACCGATTGCTCTGTGAATTAATGCCGCTGCAACCGATGAATCAACCCCACCGGACAATCCTAATATCACCTCGTCATTACCAACTACTTTTTTTATATGATTTACAGCAGTTTCAACATAATCAGGCATATTCCAAGACGGTATACAATTTGCAATACTAATGACAAACCTTTCAAAGATTTCCCCCCCCTGTTTTGTATGGGTTACTTCTGGGTGAAACTGAACGCCATAATAATTTTTCCTGTGATCAGCAATCGCCGCAATAGGTGTTGATGTATTGCTTGCGATAATCGTAAATCCATCAGGAGTAGAGGCTACTTTGTCTCCATGGCTCATCCAGACTTCTAAAATACCGTGCCCCGCATCATTTGTTTTATCTTCAATACCTCTTAATAGATTAGAGTGACCTTGAGCTCGAATTTCAGCGTAACCAAATTCCCTGTTATTGCTTGTTTCTACTTTACCCCCTAATTGCTTGACCATAGTCTGCATACCATAACAAATACCAAGAATAGGGCAGCTTATATCAAAACAAATTTGTGGTGCTTCAGGCGTATTATCTGCATAAACAGAATTTGGACCACCAGAAAAAATAATTGCTTTTGGCTTGAAACTTTCGATTCTTTTGGGGTTGGCATCATAGGGAAGTATTTCACAATAGACATTTAATTCACGAATTCTTCGCGCAATCAGCTGCGTATATTGAGAGCCAAAATCTAGTATTAACACTTTATCCATCAATTTCCTTTACATGGATATTAGTTTTTTTCTTATGCATAGCTATTACTCTGCCCGGTAATTTGGAGCTTCTTTAGTAATTTGCACATCATGCACATGAGACTCCCTTATTCCGGCGTTGGTAATGTGAACAAACGAAGCGTTGCTGTGCATACCTTTTATAGAGTCAGCACCAACATAACCCATAGATGCCCTTAAGCCTCCCATAAGTTGATGAATAACACTAACTACTGAACCCTTATAAGGAACACGACCCTCAATACCCTCGGGCACAAGTTTTTCTGCATTATCCTCCGAGTCTTGAAAATACCGATCACTTGAACCTTTTTGCATTGCTCCAATAGAACCCATCCCACGATAAGATTTGTAGGAACGACCTTGGTAAAGCTCAACTTCTCCAGGAGCTTCTTCCGTTCCAGCAAACATACCTCCAAGCATTACAGATGATGCGCCGGCGGCAATTGCTTTCGCAATATCACCTGAATAGCGAATACCACCGTCAGCTATAAAGGGTATATTACTTTTCTTTAGAGCTTCAGCAACATTAGCGATTGCGGTAATTTGAGGAACACCAACTCCGGCTACAATACGTGTTGTACATATTGAGCCAGGACCAATACCAACTTTTACACCATTAGCTCCATGATCCATTAGGGCTTTTGCAGCATCGGCTGTAGCAATATTTCCCCCAATCACTTCTGTATTTGGGAAATGTTTTTTAATCCAGCTTACTCTATCTAAGACTCCCTGAGAATGTCCATGAGCAGTATCCACGACTATCAGATCAGCACCTGCATTTATTAGTAATTCGACCCTTTTGTCAGTATCATCACCAACACCAACGGCTGCAGCAACTCTTAGCCTCTCATCATGGTCTTTACATGCATTTGGATGATCACTTGATTTTTGAATATCCTTAACGGTTATTAAACCCTTTAGAGTATCGTTTTTATCTATTACTAAAAGCCTTTCTAACCGATGTTGGTGTAGCAATCTCATTACTTCGTCTTTACTGGCACCTTCCTTTACAGTAACAAGGCGGTCCCTCGGCGTCATAACATTCTTAACAGGTTGGTTTAAGTTTTCCTCAAAGCGTAAATCTCTGTTGGTAACGATACCCACTATCTTTCCTTCTGATAAAACTGGTAAACCAGAAATTTTATGTTTTTGGGTTATTTGCATCACTTCTTCAACCGACATATTAGGGTTGATAGTGATGGGGTCATTAACAACACCTGATTCGAAGCGTTTTACCTTGGATACGTGTTCAGCTTGCAATTCAGGAGACATATTCTTATGAATGACGCCTAACCCTCCTTGTTCAGCCAAAGCAATGGCTAGATTTGACTCAGTCACTGTATCCATAGCGGCCGATACCAATGGCAAATTCAAACTAATATTCTCAGTGAGTTGAGTTTTAAGTGAAACGTCTTTGGGAAGGATGGTCGAGTGTCCAGGAACCAATAGAACATCATCGAAAGTTAGAGCTTGTTGTGATAAACGCATGAGTTTTCCTTGTCGCGCAAAACCAAATTATACAGAAAAGTTCTCTTGGAATCGAGTGTAATCTATAATTTTAAGTACCTTTTTTTGTTTTTCTTCCCTCAGCGGCACGTTTGCGGCGAATTTCTTTTGGGTCAGCAATAAGGGGACGGTAAATTTCAATTCTATCTTTATTACGTAATGTATTCTCTAACGCGGTAATCTTGCCAAATATTCCGACCTTATTGTGTGAAAGATCAATATCGTTAAATTCTTGCAAAATACCAGAAAGCTCGATGGCCTCTTTAACGGTTATATTTTTTGGAGCTTTGAATGGAATGATTAATTGTTTTTCGGGAAGAGCATACGCTACTTCCAACACAATATAATCAATCATGCCCATTCTCATTTGCTCTCGCAACAAAGCTATCGATAAAGGTATTAGCGATCATGGAGAATGCTGGTGAGATTAATTTTTCTAAAATAAAGTTTTTGAATTCATAGTGTAGCTCAAGCTCAATCCGGGAAGAACCTTCTCCAATTTCTATAAAACGCCATTCCCCCTCTAATTTTTTAAAAGGGCCATCAATTAAATTAATTATCATTTTGTCGGGATAGTACTTATGATTTTCAGTGGTAAAAGATTGTTTGATTCCTTTAAAACGAATAGCTATCGTCGCACGTGTAAGGTATTCATCCCTTTTTAATACTTTGGTTTCCCCGCACCAAGGTAAAAAAGAAGGGTAATCCTCGACTTGATCAACAAGCTCAAACATCCTTTCCTTAGAATGAAATACAATGGCCTGTTTTTTTATTGTAAACATGAAATGATAAATTAGTTTGTATAACGTACAATTATACTTTTAATTTAGCCTAATAAACATGAGTATCGTTCAAAATAAGAAAGCATTTCACGATTACTTTATAGAAGACAAATATGAGGCCGGTATTGTCCTTGAAGGTTGGGAAGTTAAAGCTATTCGAGATAACCGGGCACACATAAAGGAATCGTATGTAATTATCCAGCGGGGTGAGATTTATCTCCTTGGATGCCACATCACACCTATGGGAAATGCATCCACTCATATTAATCCAGAAAATATTCGCACCAGAAAGTTACTGCTAAAAAATGAAGAGATTGCTAAGCTTATAGGAAAAGTCGAGCGATCCGGATATACATTGGTACCCTTGGATTTACATTATAAAAAGGGCTTTATTAAATGCGAAATTGGACTTGCAAAGGGTAAAAAACAGTTTGATAAGCGTGCGGTTGAAAAAGAAAAAGACTGGAATCGCGAGAAAAGTCGTATCATGCGGGCAGCTAACAAAGGAAAGTAGTATAATAACTACTTGTTTTGGGGCTGACCAGGTTTCGACGTGGGTTACAAAGCAGATCAGTGCATACCGAGGCTTCTAGGTACCTCGTTAATAAACTAGAAAAACAGTAATCGCAAATGACGATAACTACGCTTTAGCTGCTTAATTCCAGCTAAACGCTGTCCTGATGAGTCACTCGCTCAGGTTACAGCGTCATAAAGAGAGACTCGGAAATTATTGGGCTACTTAGTAATTTCTTAAACTTAAGGTAACTCGCTTTTACATTTGCTTGCTTGTTGGTGAAGTAAAAGTTAAATATAAACAATATAGCTAAGTATGTAGAACTGCCTGTAGAGGGCTTGCGGACGGGGGTTCGATTCCCCCCAGCTCCACCATATTCATTTCCAATCGTGTCTAATGAAGTCCAATAGAACCTTTGATACCAAGGGTTCCTATTGATTTCATGTCAAATAGCATCTATACTCATCTCATGGAATATAACACTTTATTGGGATAGCTTTAGACGATGTTATCCCATTGTAAAAACACCTATCCCAAAAAGCCTCGATGAAGCTCACCGAACTTCAGATCAAAAAGGCACAACCCAAAGAAAAGGTTTATCGACTCTTTGACGGTCATGGTTTGCATATCGAGATCAATCCCAAGGGTCAAAAATGGTGGCGCTATAAATACCTCTATAACGGTAAAGAAAAACGTATGTCATTGGGTGTTTATCCAGAAATAAGCCTTAAGGAGGCCCGTGAGAGGCACATAGAAGAGCGTTTGAAGCTCGCTAAGGGTATTGATCCGTCTACAGCTAGAAAAGTACAAAAACAACAGACTTTGGTTACAAAAAACCATACCTTTGAAGCGTTGGGACGTGAGTGGTTTGAGATATATAAAAAAGGCGTAACAGAAGGCCAATCTATTCGAGTCATCAGAAGATTAGAAAGAGATATCTTTCCTTTTTTAGGCGCTATGGCTATCGAAGATATTAAAGTGATTGACATACGACACACTCTCGAACGCATGACTGAAAGGGGAGTCGTGGAATCCGCTCATCGTGCTTTACAAAATATTAATCAGATCCTTCATTTAGCGCTTATCACTGAGCGCGTTGATCGTAATGTCTCTATCAACTTATCTTCATTACTTCCTGCTAAACAGGTAAAACATCTTGCTGCTATCACTGAGCCTAAAAGAGTAGGGGAGTTGATGCGCATGATCGATGGTTACGAAGGTAATATTGTGACCATGGCTGCCCTAAAACTCATCCCCTTGGTTTTTGTCAGATCTCTAGAGCTAAGGCAAGCCAAATGGTGTGATATCAATTTAGCAGAAGGTATGTGGAAATTCACTTTAACCAAAACATCCGCTGAACATGCGGTACCGTTATCACATCAAGCCATCAGGATATTGAAGGACCTTTATCCTTACACTAAGGATCGTGAGTACGTATTTTATAGCGGCACTAGTTCGAAGCAGATACTGTCGGAAAATACCCTATCATCGGCGTTGAGAAAACTAGGGATACCGAAAGAAGAGATGAGTGTGCATGGATTCCGTGCTATGGCGCGAACACTCTGTCATGAACGTTTGTATATAAAGCCTGAGGTTATTGAACATCAACTTGGCCACAAAGTACCAGATGCCTTAGGGCAAGCATACAATCGCACTCGCTTCATAGACGATAGAATCCAGCTTATGCAACAGTGGGCAGATTATCTGGATCAATTAAAGCAAGGCTAAATAAAGGACCCTTTACCCCTCCCACCCCCTGCGCTATATATAGAGGTAGGACGCTCAAATTTTTGGGGATTTAATGCGCTTTACGAAAATAAATACACGACTACAATCTTTAAATTTGATACTATAAAAAAATGTATTTATATATCATAAAATGGTTTACGGCACGCTTAGCTTTTTTCTTAGCAAT
>CAZGLD010000011.1:0-36460 GCA_964526705.1 uncultured Methylobacillus sp. | reverse complement strand
CGCCTTCTTTGCTCGTAGATTAAATTGTTTTTGGTATCCAATCGAGTGAATTCATCTAGCGCCTCACGAATCTGATCTAATTGAGAGGATTCACTAGCTTTTAAATCACCTTTGATCTCCGCAAAAACAGCGTTCAAAGGAAATAATGCCAATAAAAACAATAATTTATAAAATCTTGTATGCATATATTACTACGTACACTTATTAAACAAGGGAATACTATTCTGCTATGTAAATGTTAATTTATTGTTGCAAAAACACTCTATAATGTAACAGATATGTAACATTTAATTATAGCAAATCAGGTTAATATATAAAACAATAACAACAAACATTTATAAAAAAAATGGCAACCAACGAACAACCCCACATAGCATTGGTCGATGATGATCCAAAAATTAGAGACTTAACTGCTAAATATCTTTCTGATCAAGAGCTTTTAGTAAAAACTGCTGCAAACGGCTCTGAACTTGATGAGCTCTTGAAAAATAATAATATTAACCTGATAATTCTTGATTTGATGATGCCAGACGAATCTGGTTTAAGTATATGTCAAAGGCTACGAGTTAATAAGGTTGAAATACCAATAATTATGTTAACTGCAAAAGGTGACGAAGTAGATAGAATAGTTGGTTTAGAGATGGGTGCAGATGACTATTTACCCAAACCATTTAATCCGAGAGAATTATTAGCAAGAGTAAATGCTATCTTAAGAAGGCAGCAAAATACTACTTCGCAAAATGTAAGTAATCTTTTTAAATTTGGAGAATTTTCTTTTGATATATCCAATAGAAGTCTTAATAAAAATGGCCATGAAATACAGATTACTGCTGGTGAATATGATTTGTTAAGAGTATTTGCTGAGCGTCCAAAACAACCACTTTCCAGAGATCAAATTATGCAGCTTGCTAAAGGAAAAGAGCTTGATGTTTTTGATAGAAGTATAGATGTACAAATTTCAAGATTGCGAAGGCTAATTGAAGACGATCCAAATAAACCAAAATTCCTTCAAACAAAATGGGGATTTGGTTATATTTTTATTCCAGACAGTGAATCAAGTTAATTGAACTTAATACCTAAAACTTTTTTAGCTAGATTAACACTGTTAATCTCTGCTCTACTTTTGATAGCACAAATAGTTTCTCTAAAAATATTTGATTATTTTGAAAGGGAACCACGAGCAGCAGCGCTTGCAAAAGAAATTGTTACAATCGTGAATTTTACAAAAGCTTCACTAGATGCTGCAGCATACAACAAAAGGTTACAATTACTCAATGAACTCTCGGGTGTGGGTGATGTAAGTATATACCCTGCCTATTATTTTGAACCTTTAGAACCTATTCCTGATGATCCATTTTTAAAGCTAGTAGTCAACAATATTAAGGATAAATTACCTCCAGACACACTAATTACCATAAATCATTACGATGTACCTGGAATATGGGTAAGTTTTGAAATTGACTATGCGCTATTTTGGCTGGTAGTACCAAGAACAATTATCGATAGGCCATTCCCATGGCATTGGATTGGCTGGGGTACTATTGTTTTTGCGTTAGCAATTCTTGGCTCCTATGCAACCACTCAAAGAATAAGCCTTCCATTAAGGCAAGTAATTAATGGTGCCGAAAAAATTCGTATGGGTCATACTATAAAACCATTGCCCCTAGATAGTGTCACCGAATTTCGAGAAGTTAGCCAAGCCTTTAATGAAATGTCTGCAAATTTATCAAAGATATCAAAAGAAAGAAGGTTTTTATTGGCTAGTGTTTCTCACGATATTAGAACGCCTCTTACCCGTTTACGTCTGTCAGCTGAAATGCTACCCAAAGGCTCAGAAGCCATGAAAGACAGTATGGAGCAGGATATTAACGAAATAAATGGAATTATTAATCAATTTTTAGAGTTTGCTAGAGGTTTCGAAGATGAGCCAATGGTGCCAACAAACTTAGGTAAGTTCTTAGCTGAAATTCGTGACAAGCACAATAGAATGGGTCACAACTTTAAACTTAGAAAGAAAAATATACGTACAGATATTCCTAAAAAACTTTTTATCGACATAAGACCTTTAGCTTTTCAAAGATGCTTAGATAATTTAATTAATAATGCCTTTTTCTATTCACATGGAGAAGTTCTCATGGCGGCAGTCCTTATGGAAGAGAGCTTCTCTGTAAGTGTAATTGACAATGGTCCTGGGATACCCGAGGATCAAAAAGACCTACTTTTAAAGCCTTTTGAAAGAGTAGATGAAGCAAGAGGAAACGAGGGTGGGAGTGGTTTAGGCCTAGCTATAGCCGATAGAATAATCAAAGCACATTCAGGAAGATTGGAATTAATAAACCGTAAAGAAGGTGGATTGGAGGCAAAGGTCACTATCCCTTTAAATTATGGTTAGAATTAATCAAACCAACTTAGATCTTTTCTCAACTCGACAACCGTTCCAATGATAATGAGTGCTGGTGACTCGATATTTGCTTTAGAAACTTTTGACTTAATATTTTTTAATTCACCAATAACAACTCTTTGCTTATTTGTTGTCCCTCTTTGAACAACGGCAATTGGCATATTTTTTTTCATGCCATGCTTAATAAGATTGTTTTTCATCTCATCAAGACTTAGCAAGCCCATGTAAATGACTAAGGTTTGCCTTTCAGCAATAATTTTAGGCCAATCAAAATCAATCGTACCGTCTTTGAAGTGTCCAGTTAGAAATAAACAACTTTGAGCGTGATCTCTGTGGGTTAATGGGATACCACAATATGAAGAAATACCATTTGCAGCTGAGATTCCAGGGACAACCTGAAAGGGAATATTTTCCTTCATAAGTCCCTCTATCTCCTCACCACCTCTTCCAAAAATAAAAGGATCGCCGCCTTTGAGCCGTAAAACCTTTTTACCTTCTTTTGCAAATTTCATTAGAAGATCATTTATGGTTGACTGTTCCAAGGTATGTTGATCTCTTTTCTTCCCTGCATAAATCATTTCAGCGTCTCTTCGAACTAATTCAAGAACATCACTTGACACTAAATTATCGTAAATGCAGATATCGCATTGTTGCATTAATTGCAAAGCTCTTAATGTCAATAAATCTTTATCTCCAGGACCAGCTCCAACTAAATATACCTCTCCATCCGATTCACTAACTCTATTTTTAATTAACGAATCAATATCTTTAGCTGTAAATTTTTTATTACTTTGTGCTTTTTTCAAAATTCTGTTGTCTGAAAAAAAATCCTCCCAAAACCCCCTTCTTTTTTCCATTTGTACAATCCTCTTTTGGATTACCTTCCTCATACTTCCAGCAAAAACTACAAGCTTTGAGTAAGAGGCAGGCAGAAGAGCTTCCATTTTTTCGCGAATCATACGAGCTAAAACAGGAGCTTTACCCCCGCTAGATATTGCTATTACCAAGGCATCTCGCTCAACAATAGAACCCATGGTAAAAGAACATAATTCTGGTTGATCAACTACGTTAACAGGAATTCTTTTTTCTTGAGCAATCCTTGATATCTCTTTATTAATATCTTTATCATTAGTTGCGGCTACTATTAAAGTTTGGTAACTTATATCTGAAGGATCAAAAGATTTATGTTGAAAAGACAGTCTATATTTCTTTATAAAATCTTTAAAATCTTCAGAAAAATCTTTAGAAATAATTGTTAATGAGGGGTTTGCCTTAACTAGCAATATTGCTTTTCTAAGAGCTA
This sequence comes from uncultured Methylobacillus sp., assembly GCA_964526705.1. Classification (GTDB taxonomy): domain Bacteria; phylum Pseudomonadota; class Gammaproteobacteria; order Burkholderiales; family Methylophilaceae; genus BACL14. The sequence continues at coordinate 32,756 of CAZGLD010000011.1, read as the reverse complement.
TTTCACCGCCACCAAAAATAGTGACTGGTTTTTGATTAATATCAATAAATATTGGAAAATTCTCCATTTCAAAATATTACTCTATTAAGAAACTTATACATACAGGTATATATAAGATTTACGTCAAAAAAAGTTATAATGCACAAATATTTTAATTATTTTATATAAGATGAAAAAACAACTGTTTATAAAAACGTTTGGTTGCCAAATGAACGAGTATGATTCTGAGAAAATCGTTGACGTTATAGGAGATAATGAATCTGTAACTATTACAGATTCACCAGAAAATGCTGATTTGATTATCCTTAACACATGCTCAATAAGAGAAAAGGCTGAGGTTAAGGTTTACAGTGATCTAGGTAGGTACCGTAAACTTAAAGAAAAGAATCCAAATATTAGAATTGCAGTTGGTGGTTGCGTTGCAAGCCAAGAAGGAAGCAATATAATTAAAAAAGCCCCTTACGTCGACCTAGTTTTTGGTCCGCAAACATTGCATAGATTGCCTGATCTTTTAAAACGAAGAGAGTCTCAAGGTATTCCACAGATTGATATAAATTTTCCTGAGATTGAAAAGTTTGACCATCTACCAATTACAAAATTTAAAGGCCCTTCTGCCTCAGTTTCAATTATGGAAGGATGTAGCAAATATTGTTCATTTTGTGTTGTACCTTATACTCGTGGAGAAGAGATTTCAAGGCCGCTCGATGATATATTGAAAGAGATAATTGAGCTTACTCTAATAGGTGTTCAAGAAATTATATTGCTTGGGCAAAATGTGAATGCATATCGTGGACTAATGCATGATGGAGATACGTGTGATTTCTCTATGCTTCTTGAGTATGTAGCTGAAATCAAAGAAATACAAAGAATAAGGTTTACTACAAGTCATCCAAATGAGATGACAGAAGATTTGGTGGCCTGCTTTAGTAAGATAGACAAATTAGCAAAACAGCTTCACCTTCCTATTCAATCAGGATCCGATCGTGTGCTCTCGTCTATGAAAAGAAACTATACTGTTCTCGAATATAAATCTATCATTAGAAAGCTTAAAAAAGCATGTCCTGACATTTCCCTTACCTCAGATTTTATTATTGGCTTCCCTAACGAAAGCAAACATGAATTTGAACAAACAAAAAAAATCATGCAAGAAATAAATTTTGATTACAGCTTTAGCTTTCTTTACAGTCCAAGGCCAGGAACACCAGCAGCATTTATCAAAGATAATTTAACAAAAGAAGAGAAAGATAATAGATTAAAAGAATTTCAAGAGATAAATATTGTGCAAGGCAAAGTTCACACTCTAAAAATGATAGGAACAACTCAAAGAATTCTTATAGATCAGCAATCGAAAAGAAAAGAGGGTGTTTGCCTTGGGAAAACCGATAATAACCGAGTAGTAGAGATTCAAGGTGGATCTGAATTATTGAATAAATTTGTAAAAATTAAAATTACCAACATTACCGAAAAGAATTTGGAAGGAATTGTAATTAAATAATGCAACTAACTATTAAACTTTCAGATAATGACAACAAAAAATTAGCCAATTTATGTGGGCCACTGGATGAAAATATCACACAAATTGCAACCGGATTTGAAATTTCTATAAAACGAAGAGGTTCAAGCTTTAGCTTCAATGGACAAGAGGAGGATATTAAACTGGCATCTCAATTTATTGAGAGTTTATACCTCAGAACTTCTAAATCAATAAGTGCTGAGGATATCCAGTTGGGATTGGTTGAGGTAAATAAGATAGCCTTTAAGAAAAATGAATCTCCTGAACTGCATACCAAAAAAAATGATTTGCAAGGTAGGACGCCTAAGCAAGTTACATATTTAAAAAATATTCAATCCAACGATATAAATTTTGGTATTGGTCCAGCAGGTACAGGTAAAACTTACTTAGCGGTTGCCTCAGCTGTAGATGCCCTGAATAGAGAGAAAGTTAAGAGAATAGTTTTAGTCCGTCCCGCTGTCGAAGCTGGAGAGCGACTAGGATTTCTTCCTGGTGACTTAGCACAAAAAGTTGATCCATATTTAAGACCATTATATGACGCTCTTTATGATTTGGCTGGATATGACAATGTCACGAAACTTTTCGAAAAAGGTATACTTGAAGTTGCGCCGCTAGCATATATGAGAGGAAGAACGCTCAATCAAAGTTTTATTATCCTTGATGAAGCACAAAATACTACCCCAGAACAAATGAAAATGTTCCTTACAAGAATTGGTTTTGGGACCAAGGCTGTCGTAACCGGAGATATTACCCAGATCGACTTGGCTAAGGGTCAAAAAAGTGGCTTAATTGAAATTCAGAAGATATTAAAAAATATTAAAGGTATTGAATTTACTAAATTCAAATCAGAAGATGTAGTTCGTCATCCGCTTGTGCAAAAAATAGTTAACGCATATGAAAAATTTGATGAATAAAAAATTTTTAATATGATTTTTAGTCCCAATATAGTAATTCAAGATACCATTCATAAAAGGAAATTACTGTCTAAAAAAAGATGTGTCCAGTGGTTATCTTTACTTGAGAATCAAAATATATCTCTTACAATTCGAATAATTTGTGAGGAAGAGTCACAATCTTTGAATTATAAATACAGGAAAGTAAATAAACCAACCAATATCTTATCTTTTTTAATTGATAATAACCCACTTGTAGGTGATCTTGTTTTATGCCACCCTATTATTAAACAGGAAGCCCGTATCCAAAAAAAGAAGATTGAAGATCATTACACCCACTTACTTATCCATGGATACCTTCATTTACTAGGATTTAATCATGAAAAAAATCAAGACGCTCTTATAATGGAAAAAAGAGAGATTAATGTATTAAGAAAATTAGGCATTAAAAATCCATACAAGTCCAATATAATCAAATAAATGAACAAAAAAAAATCAAAATTTATAAGAAAAATTAGAAATCTTTTGTTGAAGCCAAAAGACAAAGAACATATTGCAGATATTTTAAAGCAAGCATTTGATATGCATATGCTTGATTCAGACTCACTGATGATGTTAGAAGGTGTTTTAAATGTTTCTGAAATGCAAGTGCGAGACATAATGATTCCTCGGTCACAAATTGATTTTATTGATATCTCGAAAAAACCTAAGGAATTTATCCCTTTTGTTATTGAAACAGCACATTCTAGATTTCCTGTTATGGAAAGTAATAAGAATGATGTTATTGGTATTCTTCTTGCTAAGGATTTATTAAATTTTCATGATGGTGAGGACTTTGAACTTAGAGATAAATTACGCCCTGTAATATTCGTACCAGAATCTAAAAGACTAAACGTACTCTTAAAAGATTTTAAGAAGAATAGAAATCATATTGCTATTGTAGTAGATGAATATGGAGGCGTTTCTGGAATGGTAACTATTGAGGATGTTTTAGAACAAATTGTTGGTGACATCGAAGATGAATATGATTATGACGAAACAGAAGATAATATTATTGAGGAAAAATCAGGGCAATTTAGAATTAAAGCATCCTCAGAAATTGAAGATTTTAATAAATTCTTTGCAACTGAATATTCGGATGAGGAGTATTCAACAGTCGGAGGCTTAATTACCAATAAATTTGGGTACCTTCCAGAAAAAAATGAAAAGATAACTTTTGACAGTTTTGACGTTACTATTTTAAGAGCAGATAGTAGGCAAATTCATACCATTATGGTTTTTGTGAACCTCCGAGAGGTCAAGGAAGATAATCGCTAATAGAAGGTTCAATAAGATATTTAAATAGCATATCTCTTTGCCATGACCTCGAGATTAGCAGCCGAGCAAAAAGATAAAATCTTAGAGCTCATTTCCGAATTGGGTGTTAGTAGAACTGTCTAAATCAAAGAAATAGTGAGCTTGTTTAAAGACATCGAAATTGCAGTAAAATAAAGTAATAGGTTATAGGTTTATTGAACTTAATATAACCCCAAATACTCTTAATTTCTTTGGAGGAAAATAATTATGAAAAAACTTTTTTTGACCCTGGTGCTTTTATCAGGCCTAGCTTTTGCTGACGGTCATGTTGAGAAGAAAGCTGAAGATCCTGTTCCGTTAGTTACAGAAATTCCTACGCCATATTGGGAGTTTGTAGAGATTATTGGCTTACTCACTACAGATGAGATTATAAACATTATTGGTGAACCTGCCAAAAAAATTGATATAAAAATGAAATCTTCCAAAGAAGTTATAGCAAGCACTTGGTACTATCACAACCTTAATACTGACGAAGGTGGTAAGTATTTCCCTACTACTGAACTTGACATTATTGATGGATTTGTGGAAGAAGTTGTATTTATGAACGACGTTGATGAAAAATCAATTATTGAAGGAAATAAGTACGAGGTCAAAAAACCTGGCACACTCTTTTAGTTTTTCCAAGTATCAAGATACCGATGTACAATTAACTTATGGTTGGTTGTACATCTTTATTTAGATTTCCTTTTTCACCCTTAATTTTTCTTTTACTAGGGTTATCTACTGTTTTTGGTTTCGCTCCGTTTAATTTTTATTTAATACCACCCTTTACTCTCCTGCTTTTTTTATTAGTTAATAACCTAGTAAATCAAAACTCGTATTACCCTTACATAATTTTTGGCTTAGGTTTTTTCTTAGGGGGTTTGTATTGGGTATATATCAGTCTAAATATTTATGGTCAAATGCCACCCATCTTTGCTGGCCTTTCAACTTTATTCTTTTGTATTTTTTTATCAATTTTTTTTCTTCCCCTACATTCTGTAAAATATAAATATTCAATATTAATTTTTCCAGCAATTTTCACTATCACTGAATGGTTTAGAAGTTTTATTTTTACTGGATTTCCTTGGCTTTCATTCGGGTACAGCCAAGTCTATGATAGCCCGTTATCAGGATATTTAGCGGTTTTAGGGGTACACGGGGTCACTTTTTTATTGATGCTTACCACTATCGCTTGCTTTAAAATTTTAACAAGCGAACAATTTAAAGTGCGATTATTCCTTATTTTTATAGTAATAGGTATTTGGTTGGGCGGTAATTTTCTTAAAAAGATAGAATGGTCTATTCCCCAGGGTGATCCAATCTCATTAAGTCTGATACAAGGAAATATCTCACAGGATAAAAAATGGGATAGAAACTTTGTTAAAGAAAATTTTTTAAAATATTTATCAATGATAGAAAGCTCGAATGCATCTCTTATAATTCTTCCTGAGACGTCCATACCTGTTCTTGAACATAACCTACCAAAGCAATATAAAGATCGATTGAAAGAGCACGCTAACAAAAATAATGGCAATATTCTTTATGGAGTAATTGAGCAAGAAGGTAATAAGTATTTTAATAGTGCAATTTCAATAGGAGCTGATGGGAATCAAACATACCAAAAATTTCATTTAGTACCCTTTGGTGAATTTATTCCTCTAAAAAAAATTATGCAATTTGTATATGAGAGGTGGTTAAAAATTCCTTTTAGTAATTTATCACGAGGTGATAGCTCCCAAAAACCTATGGTATTTGGCAAAACTAGTATTGCTGTAAATATTTGTTATGAAGATGTCTTTGGTAATGAAATAATAAAAACTCTTCCAGAGGCAAATATATTAATAAACCTTAGTAATGATGCTTGGTATGGAGAATCTATTGCATCGCAACAGCATTTGCAAATATCGCAAGCTCGAGCTATTGAAACTGGAAGGATGATGTTAAGAGCAACAAATACTGGAGCGACTGCAATAATAAACTCTAAAGGAAAAATAATTAAACAACTTCCACTATTTAAAGAAGGTGTGCTAAATGGCTATGGTCAAGGATATGAAGGAACAACACCCTACATAAAATATGGTAACTTTCCAATTATTATTTTATCGTCTCTGATACTGCTATTTTGTATAGTTAAAAGAAAAATTAGTAAGAAGTAAGCTTTAATGTAAACTAAAAAAGCAGTAAAATGCTCAATCACTAACCAAATCATAATTATGGCACTTACATTTCAAGAAATTATCCTAAAACTTCAATCCTACTGGGCTGGGCAAAATTGTACATTAATTCAGCCTTATGATATGGAGGTAGGTGCCGGTACATCGCATACAGCTACCTTTTTGAGATCACTAGGTCCTGAGCCATGGAAAACTGCATACGTCCAACCTAGCAGAAGACCAAAAGATGGCCGGTATGGAGAAAATCCTAACCGTCTTCAACATTATTATCAGTTTCAAGTCGCACTTAAACCTTCTCCAGAAAATATAGTTGATCTGTACCTGGAGTCTTTAGAACATCTAGGCTTTAATCTTCGAGAAAATGATGTGCGTTTTGTTGAGGATAATTGGGAAAACCCAACATTAGGAGCGTGGGGTCTTGGGTGGGAGGTATGGTTAAATGGTATGGAGGTGACTCAATTTACCTATTTTCAGCAAGTTGGGGGTATTACCTGCAAACCAATAACTGGAGAAATCACTTATGGCTTAGAACGTCTTGCTATGTACATACAAGAAGTAGATAGCATCTATGATATTCAATGGAATGATAATGTAAGTTATGGTGATGTTTTTTTACAAAATGAAGTAGAACAAAGTGCATATAATTTTGAGCATAGTAATTCAGATTTTTTACTGGCCTCATTTAATGCTTATGAAAAACAAGCATCTTATCTGGTTGAAAAAAAATTATCACTTCCTGCCTATGAACAAGTATTAAAAGCTGCCCATACATTTAACTTATTAGATGCAAGAGGCGTAATTGGAGTTACAGAAAGAGCTGAATATATTGCAAAAATAAGAAATATATCCAGAGATGTTGCTAAAGCATATCTTGATAGCAGGATGGAATTAGGTTTCCCGCTGGCTAAAAAAAATAATGCTGAAGAGGTAATTGAGGCAATGAAAAAAAATGCAAAAAAATAATCTACTAATAGAAGTGCTTGCTGAAGAATTACCCCCTCTCTCACAGAAATCGTTAAGTGAAGTCTTCGCCCACAAGATTGCCGAATCATTATATAAACTAAGGTTAAGTCAAGATATTAATTATGAAGTCTTTTCTACACCTAGAAGACTAGGGGTGCTTGTAAAAGATGTTTTTTCAAAAGGAGATGCTGAAAAAAAAGTTATAAAACTTATGCCGTCTTCAATTGGCTTTGATAATGATGGTAATCCAACAAACGCCCTAGAAAAAAAATTGATTTCACTTGGCGAGAGTCTTTCTGCATTAGGGAAAATACAGAGGATAGAGGAAAAAAACCAATGCAATCTCTATTTAGAAAAAGAAATTTTAGGCAAAGAGCTTTCTAAAGAAATCCCAATAATTGTAGGTAAAAGTCTAGGCAGCTTACCAATAAAAAAACTGATGAGCTATCAGTTGAATGACGGTTGGACAACTGTTAGTTTTGTGAGGCCAATGAAAAGTCTCATGGTGATTTATGGTGACTCAATTCTTGATGTTGAATGTATGGGCTTGAAATCTGCAAATCATACCATTGGTCATCGCTTCCTATCTAAAGCAAGCATTATTAAAATTGAGCATGCAAATGATTACGAAAAAATCATGTATGAACAGGGTTTAGTTCAAGTTGACTTTGAAAAAAGAAAAAAGAAAATAGCTAATGACATTACTGATAGTCTGCGTAAAATTGATACAAATCTTCATTCGCTTGAAGATGATAGCTTATTAAATGAGGTCACTTCTTTGGTTGAAATGCCGAAAGTTCTTATCGGCCAATTTGAAAAACGATTTCTTACTGTGCCCCAAGAATGCCTAATTCTCTCAATGAAGTCCAACCAGAAGTATTTTCCGGTTCTCAATAAGAAGAATGAGTTAACTAATTATTTTGTCATAGTATCAAATATCAACCCTAAGGATCCTTATAATATTGTGCATGGAAATGAAAAGGTAATAAGACCACGACTCGCTGACGCTGAGTTTTTCTATACCAGAGATAAGGCTCATACTCTAAAAAAATTCTCCACAAATTTAGATTCTATTATTTACCATAACAAGCTTGGCACACAACGTGATCGAGCACTTAGAGTTACAAAAATATTAGCTTATCTTTCAAAAACATTAAGGTTTTCATCAAAAGTAGACTTTGAGGATTTAGCTCTTCACTCCAAAGCAGATCTACTTAGTCTAATGGTCGGTGAATTTCCTGATCTTCAAGGAATTATCGGAAAGTATTATGCCATTGAGGAGGGTCATACACTAAGTTTTGCAAATGCAATTGAGGATCACTACAAACCCAAATTTTCTGGAGATGATCTGCCACGGGATTTATTGGGTGATATGTTAGCGATTGCAGAAAAAATAGAAACCCTTATTAGTCTTTTTTCAATCAACGAAAAGCCAACCGGAGTTAAAGATCCATTTGGTTTAAGAAGAAATGCTATAGGATTTATTAGAATATTAATTGAGAAAAAAATCCCTCTCGATATCTTAGATTTAATTGCAACATTTTTTCCTTCAAAAAAAGAAGAAAGTCTAAATGAATTAGTGGTATTTATAAATGACAGATTAATCAACTATCTTAAAGATAAAGGCTTTACTGCTCAACAAGTTGACGCTGTAGCGGGAACAATGCCATCAAAATTGCATGATATTATTGATAAATTAGATGCTGTAAAAACTTTTTCCTCATTTGATGAATCAGATATCCTTGCTGCAATAAATAAAAGGGTTACTAACATACTCAAAAAATATAACGTGAGTAAAAATAGAGAAATCAATATAAAACTTTTTCAAGAAGCAGAAGAGAATAACCTTCATGATGCTTTAATGAAGACAAGCAAAGAAATAAACGGAGCATTAAAAGAAAATGACTATACAAAAGCTCTTATTATGCTGATTGATCTTAAAGATCCAATTGATTCTTTTTTTGAAAAAATTATGGTTAATGCTATTGATGAGGATATAAGAGTTAACCGGCATAATCTTTTAATTCAATTACATAAAGAGATGAATTGTGTTGCTGATATCTCAAAACTATCAAGCTAATGAAGCTAGTTATTTTAGATCGGGACGGAGTTATTAATCAGGACAGTGCGAGTTATATTAAAAATCCTAATGAATGGATTCCAATTCCTGAAAGCTTAGAGGCAATAGCATTACTTAATCAAAACGACTTTGCTGTGGCTTTGGTAACCAATCAATCTGGTATTGGAAGAGGTCTTTTTGATATTGAAGCTCTCAATAATATTCATACCAAAATGATAAGTATGGTGTCTGAGGTAGGTGGTTCGATTGATGCAATATTTTACTGCCCTCACACCAATGAGGACAACTGTGAGTGTCGTAAACCAAAAGTTGGTATGTTGTTAGAAATTCAAAAAAGATTTGCTGTAACCTTGGATGGTATTCCTGCAGTAGGCGATTCCTTAAGAGACTTAGAGGCCTATAATAATGTAAATGCTCAACCAATTTTGGTAAAAACAGGAAATGGCGAAGCTACATTACTCGAAAAAAAATATCCAAAAAATACTTTGATTTTTGATAACCTTTTTGAGGCAGCAAATAAGATTATTGAAGGAGTATAAATAGTGGTGATTGTTCGTTCTTTAATTTTTCAAATTGGAATGTGGTTATTTACTATTCCTTTTACTCTTTTTGCAATATCTTCATTTTTTTTGCCTCCAATTAATAGGAATAAATTTATTTCTATTTGGGCAAGATCAATGCTGGGTTGGCTAAAAATAACATGTAATTTAACCTTCAAAGTATCTGGAACAAGTAATATCCCAAATAAACCATGTATTATTTTTTCAAAGCATCAATCAGCATGGGAAACATTAGCATTACAATTAATTTTTCCTCCTCAAGTGTGGGTGCTTAAAAGAGAATTGTTGTGGTTACCTTTTTTTGGATGGGGTTTAGCAATGACCTCACCCATAGCAATTAACAGAAGTGCGGGACGTAAAGCATTAGATCAAATACTTAAACAGGGTTTAGATCGTATTAAAAAAGGTTTTTTTGTAGTTATTTTTCCTGAGGGTACTAGAACCAGACCTATGGAAAAGCGAAAGTATCATATTGGTGGAGCATGGTTAGCTACCCAATCAAAATTAGATGTTATACCAGTAGCCCACAATGCTGGATTTTATTGGCCAAAAAATTCCTTTATTAAAAAACCTGGGCAAATCAAAATTACTATAGGTGAGCCTATAAAATCTGATGGGTTAAAGGCTGAAGAACTTAATAGTAAAGCGAAGGATTGGATAGAACGAGCTATGATTAAATTAAATGTTTAATTTTAATTCAAAAGATTCAATAGAGCTTCACAATGGAGAGCAACTTGAATTTAGCTTAAAAAGAACCCGCAGGCGCACGTTAGGCTTAAAAGTTTCTGTAAATGGTCTCACGGTTCATGCCCCTATTTTTATGAGTAAGCAACGGATAAAAGAATTGCTCAGAAAAAAAAATAACTGGATAGTTTCTAAAATTCAATCCATCGGCCCTAAATTTCCTGCATTTAATATTAAAAATAATGCTCTATTCAACTTATTAGATAACGAAATAATAATACAAATAAAAATAGGAAATAAAAGAAATATAAAAGTACATAATAATATTTGTTTTTTTACCTTTAAAGAACATGACAACAGTAAACAGCACAAAGATTTTTTTATTGCATGGTTGAAACAATGTGCATTAACAAAATTTGAAGAGAGAATTAATATCTATTGTAAAAAAAACCAATTTGTTTTTCGTAAAATTGCTCTTTCAAATGCAAAAACTAAGTGGGGTACGTGCAATAGTAAAAATGATATAAGGTTGAATTGGAGATTAATCCAAGCCCCTTTAAATATTATTGACTATGTTATATGTCATGAATTGTGCCACCTGAAATACATGAATCATTCTAAAGAATATTGGAATTTAGTAGGAAAAGTCTTCCCTCAATATAAGCAAGCAGAATCTTATTTAAAAGAAAATGGTATGGCTCTGTATAAATTAGACTGACATTAAGTGCTTGATATCATTCATTATTCCATCCACAGACGAGCCATATGGATGCCTCACTCTTATCATACCTTCTTTATCTAGCAAATAAATCGCAGATGAATGGTCAATAGTGTACGATTTGCCATCCCCAACTTTTTTGTGGAAAATCTTATATTGTTGTGCAATTTTTGCAATTTCATCTTTTGTACCCGTAAGTCCAATGAAGCTCTCATCAAAGGATGGTACATATTGTTTTAATAAGCTCTGATTGTCTCGCTCTGGATCAAGTGTCACAAATAATACTTGGAAGTCTTTACCTTCCTGTCCTAATTTTTTCTTAATAAGCTTCAATTCTTGCATAGATGTAGGGCAAACATCCGGGCAATGAGTAAACCCAAAAAAAAGGGCGACAACATAGCCTTGAAAATCATTAACAGTTTTTATTTCACCTTCATGAGATTTTAATTCAAAACTTGCGTCTAGATCATAAGATGACATATTTGAGCCATTAAACTTATAATCCGAATTATTTGAACAGCTTGATAGAAAAATACTTAGGGTGATAAATACTATTTTTTTAAACATATATGTTCCTCTAAACGTTAATTCATTTTATCATGCTAACTTACGTCAATTAAAAATGACTTCGGTTCAATTTAAAAGGATTAATATGGCAATACCCAGTTCAATGGAAGATAGAGATGGTTTAATATGGTATGACAATAAGCTTGTTCCTTGGAGAGACGCAAAAACTCATGTACTAACTCATACTCTCCACTACGGCTTAGGAGTTTTTGAGGGCGTAAGAGCTTATGAAACAAAAAATGGTACCGCTATTTTTCGTCTTGAAGATCATACAAAAAGGCTTTTTAACTCAGCGCATATAGTAGGTATGAAAATGCCCTACACTAAAAGTGAAGTCAATGAAGCACAAAAAGTATCTGTAAAAGAAAATAATTTAAAATCTGCATATATACGCCCAATGGCTTTTTATGGATCTGAAGCAATGGGTATATCAGCAGACAAACTAACTACTCACTTAATAGTTGCAGCATGGAGCTGGGGAGCTTATATGGGAAAAGAAGCCATTGATAAAGGTATCAATGTCAAAACTTCATCTTTTTCTAGACATCATGTAAATGCAACAATGTGCAAAGCAAAGGCCAATGGTAACTATATGAATTCTATACTTGCTCATCAAGAGGCCACTGCTGATGGATATCATGAGGCATTACTCTTAGATACTCAGGGTTATGTTTGTGAGGGTTCAGGAGAAAATATATTCATCGTAAAGAACGGTAAGTTATTTACACCATCGCTTTCAAGTGCGCTTGAGGGTATTACTCGAGATTCTGTAATCATCATGGCAAATGACCTTGATATTGATGTTGTAGAAAAAAATCTTACTCGTGATGAGATATATACCGCAGATGAAGCCTTCTTTACAGGAACAGCCGCAGAAGTCACGCCCATCAAACAACTTGACCGAAGAAATATTGGAAATGGTTCAAAAGGAGTGATTACTAATAAAATTCAATCTCTTTATTTTGATATTGTTCAAGGAAAGAATGATCAATATAAAGATTGGCTGACTTATATAGTTTAAACTTTAAAGTTCTTGCTAAACAATAACTGATCTTTGTTATTAGGCATTAGTGTCTTTACTACTTTTTTAACATCTGATGAACTATTAGAATAAATTAGTGGACTTTTATCTTGTTTTGTATTGAGTAAATTATTATTTTTGAGCACGTTATAAGCATGTTGTGCGACTGCTCTTTCTGTGTGTATAACTTTTATATGTCCGTTAAAATATTCCTCAACAATATTTTTTATATAGAAATAATGCGTACAACCAAGGACAATAACATCAACACTATGATGCTTTAGTGGGGCCAAATATTCATAAATTAATTCCCTAATTTGAGGTGTATTAATTTCTCCCTTCTCAATAAGCTCAACCAACCCAATACATGGCTGTGTATAAAACATACATTCACCGTCGTAATGTTCCAACAGTGCAGAAAATTTTGCACTTTTTAAAGTACCTTCCGTTGCAAGAATTCCGATTCGTTTTTCGTTGCTTGCCTTAATTGCTGGCTTAATTGCTGGCTCCATCCCAACTATAGGGATAGAATATTTCTCTCGCATTTCCTTAATAGCAGCCGCAGTAGCTGTATTGCATGCGACAACCATTAGCTTGATATCATGTTTAGCCATTAAAAAATTCATAATTTTGAAGGCCCTACCTCTGATATCTTCTGGGGACTTCGGTCCGTAAGGTGCAAATTTTGAGTCTGCAACATAAATAAGATTTTCAAAAGGTAGAAAATAGGAAATTTGGTTTAAAACAGAAAGGCCCCCTACTCCTGAATCAAAAATACCAATAGGTGAAACATTTTTCATAATAATGTTTATTTTAAAATTAGTTTACTAAAAGCTTAAGGTACAATATCTTAAAGGAAAATTATGGCAAATAGATTAACACATATTTACACCAAGACTGGTGACAAGGGAACAACTGGGCTTGGTGATGGGTCAAGAGTTGAAAAATATAATCCTAGAGTTGATGGCTTAGGCAGTATTGATGAATTAAATTCTATTATAGGAATGTTACTTACAGAAGATATCGATGAGGATAATAGTAAGATTCTGTTAAAGATTCAGCATGATTTATTTGATATTGGTGGGGAGCTTTCTATTCCAAATCACATTAAAGTAGTTATAGAAAAAGTTGTTTTTTTAGAGCAGCATATTGATAGGATGAACCAAGAACTTGAGCCTTTAAAAGAATTTATTCTACCTGGTGGCTGCAAAGCAGCAGCAATTTGTCATCATGCAAGGACAGTATGTAGGAGAGCAGAAAGAATTTTAGTAAAACTGACAGGTACAGATACAGTGAACGAAATTTCATTAAAATATGTAAATCGTCTTTCTGACTTTTTGTTCGTTTTTGCAAGACATCTTAATCATTCAAAAAAAATCAATGATATTTTATGGCAAAAAAATATTTAAGAATGCATGCATACTAATTTTATTGAGTCAGTTAAAAATACTGTTGGATCACTTTTTATAAAGCCAAAGATTGATTCCTCCAAGATATCCAAACATGCCTTAGAGATAATTCTCTCTCTTCAAAAAAGTAATTATGAGGCTTATATCGTAGGAGGTGCTGTAAGAGATATTTTAATTAATCAAAACCCAAAAGACTTTGATATCGCAACGAGTGCTACTCCTGAACAAATAAGAAGACTTTTTAAAAAATCAAGAATAATTGGTAGAAGGTTCAAGTTAGTTCATGTATTCGATGGTAGGGATATTATAGAAGTTTCAACGTTTCGAGCTAAACCTCAAGAGAGAGAAGTAATGGCTAACGGTGTTGAAAAAGACAATGCTTATGGGACCCTTCAAGAGGACGCTGAAAGAAGAGATTTTACATCCAATTCTATCTACTATAATCCAGCAAATAAAAAGCTAATTGACTTTTATGGTGGTATTAAAGACATTAAAAATAAGCAATTAGCTGTAATTGGTATGCCAGAGAAAAGATTTCAAGAGGATCCTGTGAGGATTTTAAGGGCAATTAGATTTGCAGCAAAACTAGATTTATTAATAAACTCAGAAATTACAAATATTATGCATAACAATATTAACTTATTAGAAAAAATTCCATATTCAAGGCTTTTTGATGAGGTGATGAAATTATTTCTTACAGGTCATGCATTAAAAAGTGTCGTATTATTTAATAAATTTAAATTATCTGAAAAATTTTTCCCAATCTTTCAATCTGCTAATCCATCAACCCAAGCCTTTTTAAAACAAGGACTAAGTGATACCGACACACGAATTTTCGAAAGTAAATCCGTAAATCCTGGTTATCTACTCGCTGTCTTTTTGTGGAAGGATGTTTATGAGGCTTGGATAAAAAAGAAAAAAACCTCTGTTAATAATATAGTTGCTTTAAATGAAGCAATAGAACTGATTCTTTCCAAGCAATTTAAAATCTTTCCAATTCAAAAAAGATTCACAGTAACAATGAGTGAAATATGGAGGCTTCAACCAAGATTTGCAAATTTAAACCCAAAACGAATTTATCGGCTATTAGGTCATCCACGATTTCGTGCGGCATATGATTTTCTTTTACTGAGAAGTAGATTAGGCGAGGTAGAAAATAATCTAGCCAATTGGTGGACTAAATTTATTGAGGCAGATGAAAAAACAAAAAGTATTTTAATCAAAAAAACGAAAAATAAATGAGTGATATTTTTATTGGTATTGGAAGTAACCTTAGCAATCCCAAACAGCAAGTCTTGAATGCAGTTAAACATATTAGCGGTATTGACGGGGTTCGTATTTCAAAGCAATCGAGTTTGTATAGAACATCACCTGTTGGATTTAAAAATCAACCTGATTTTATTAATGCCGTTGTTGCCATCGAATTTGAGGGAGAACCCGAATTATTGTTAAAAAAATTATTAGAAATTGAGAGCTTATTCGGTAGAATTAGAAAGGAGAGAAATGGCCCAAGAACTGTTGATTTGGATATATTATTATTTAAAAAATTACACTATACAAAAAAAGATTTAGTCATTCCGCACCCAAGAATGCATGAGCGATTATTTGTTCTTCTTCCTCTTTTTGAAGTTGATCCCGATATTATAGTTGAACCTCATGGGCCCATAAGAGATTTAATAAAAGAAGCCCCTAAAGAAGTTGTGGAAAAAATACTATTATGAATATTTTTGAAAAATACCCATACATAGTCGTTGAAGGTCCAATTGGATCGGGGAAGTCTACCCTTGCCAAGCTGCTTGCAACTCAATTCCATGCAAATATGTTTTCAGAGAAAGCGGAGAGAAATCCATTCCTTCCCAAATTTTATGAAGATATGCAGCATTATGCATTGCCTACACAATTATTCTTTTTATTTCAAAGAGCAAACCAAATCAACGAACTAAAACAAAAAGATTTCTTTAAAAACGGCGTAGTTGCAGACTTTTTTTTACAAAAAGATCCTATCTTTGCTCGGTTAAATCTCGATAATGAAGAGTTCAAACTTTACAATCAAATATACAAGCATTTAGAAATAAAAGCACCAACACCAGATTTAGTAATCTATCTGCAGACGCCGGTTGATTTACTAAGACAACGAGTTGAGAAAAGAAATATTAGGTATGAGCAAAGAATTTCTACTGAATATTTAGAAAGAATTGCTGAATCTTATAGTAGCTATTTTCACAACAATCATAATTCAAATGTTTTAATTGTTAATAATCAAAACTTAGATCTTTTAAAAGATAAATCTTCCTTAAATATGCTTGTTGAGAGAATCTTAACAATTTCTAGTATAAGAGAATATTTTAATCCTAGACTAACCTAAATATGAATATAGATAAGCTAATCAAAAAAAATAAGATAGTTATACTAACTTGTTATGACGCGAGCTTTGCTGGGTGGTTAGAAAAAAATAAATGTGATGCATTACTTGTAGGTGATTCATTGGGCATATATGTCAAAGGAGATACGTCAACAAAAAATGTGCTCCTTTCAGATATTTTATACCATACAAGGTCAGTTAAAAAAGGTATTAAATCTATCCCAATCATCGCAGACATGCCATTAGGATCCTGTATTTCCAAAAATTTAGCAAAAAAAAATGCTATGGCACTAATGGATGCTGGCGCTGACATGGTAAAAATTGAAGGGGATACAGATGTTTATGAAATCATTGACTACCTATCAAGTTTTAATATCAAGGTTTGTGGACACATAGGCTACACACCGCAAACCATTGATAAGCCATTAAAAAGATACAGCCCAAAAGATTTACTCGCTAAAGCAAAAAGTATTGAAGCTTGCGGTGCAAGTATGATTGTTTTATCGATGACAGGAGAAGAAGCTGATACCCTTATTACAAGCAATATGAATATTCCTACCATAAGCTTTCGCTCTTCTTCTAAATGTAACGGTACTGTAGAAATTCTTCATGATCTATTAGAAATTTCAAATAATACCAACGTTTTTAAAAGAAATAAATCTAAAAATAGCGCTGCCTCACCTCAAACCTTACTTCAGGATTTTATTAAACAAATCAGGAAATCAAATTAACAGATATGATGCGCTGTGTAGAATCAATAAAAGACTTACATGATATCGTCAGTCAAAAAAACGATATTGCGTTTGTGCCAACTATGGGTAATCTTCATGCTGGGCATATAAAATTAATTGAAAGAGCAAAATCTTTATCAGATAATGTTGTTGTGTCAATATTTATTAACCGTACTCAGTTTAACTCCAAAAAAGATTATGATACCTACCCAAAAACTATCATAGAAGATAAAAATTTACTGAAGATGACTATCCCTAAAAATATAGTTTTCTCGCCCAATGAAAAAGATATATTCTCCTATATGCCTTTTAAAGATTATGAGTTACCAAGACTTGCGAACGATCTATGTGGTAAGCATCGTCCCGGACATTTCAATGGAGTGATAAACATTGTTAATATCTTATTTAAGTTGGTGCAGCCTAAATTTGCAATATTTGGCAAAAAAGATTACCAGCAACTAATATTAATAAAACAATTTTCTGAACAAAATTTTCCTCAAACAAATATCATAGGAGAAGAGACGATGAGAGCATCAAATTTTCTTGCATTAAGTTCACGTAATTCACTTCTAAACGAAAAAAATAAAATAAAAGCTAATGAGCTATTTTTTGCATTAAAAAGTCTCATTGAGATGGTAAAATTAAACAATAATTTCAAAGAAGGTGAAGAAAATATATCATCTTCTTTAGCTAACTCTGGCTGGGATGTTGAATATATATCCATTCGTCGTCAAGAAGACCTACTATGCCCAACATCAAAAGATTTTAAGCTTGTAGCGCTGGCGGCAGCAAAATTAAACAATGTGCGCTTAATAGATAATATTGAGTTTTGCATAGATTGATTGAACTGCTTATAATGACACAATAAAATTTTGGAACGGTAAAAAAAATGCAAAGAAAAATGCTTAAATCTAAACTTCATCGTGTAACTGTTACTCATTCTGAGCTTGAGTACGAGGGTTCATGCGCGATTGATATTGGCTTATTAAAAGCTTCCGACATCAAAGAGTACGAGCAAATTTCTATCTACAATATAACCAATGGCGAGAGGTTTACTACTTACGCAATATCCGCAGAAGAGAATTCTGGGATTATATCTATAAACGGTGCAGCAGCCCATAAAGCCAATCCAGGAGATATGCTCATCATAGCAACCTATGCTGGCTACAGTGAATTAGAGCTTAATAGTTACAAACCCCTTTTGGTTTATGTCGATAAAAAAAATAAAATGACAATTAGTAAAAACTCTATAGCAATGCAAGCCGCATAATTTGACCTCAATAGCAACAATCAAGACAAATGTTATCAATGCTTTAGAGGATATTAAAGCTTTTGATATAGTAGACTTAGATGTTCGTAAACTAACATCCATTGCCGATTATATGATAATTGCAAGCGCAAGCTCTACAAGGCAAACAAAGGCTTTAGCTAATAATGTCCACGATAAAATGAAGGAAATAAATATAGATATTGTTGGTATAGAAGGTGAAGGAGAAGGTGATTGGGTTTTAGTTGATATTGGAGATATTATAGTACATATTATGACCCCTACTACCCGAGCATATTTCAACTTAGAAGAGTTATGGTCAAAAGAATAACTCGTAAAAAGATTGGTTAAAATTAAAATCATTTCTATTGGTAGTAAATCTGATAAAAATATAGCAGCATTAATTGATGGCTACATAAAAAAAATGAGCAATCAATTTAATATCAAGTGGGTGAATATTAAGGCCGAAAAAAAATTTGACTCTATAGGGCAAAAAAAAGAATTTGAAGCAAATAAAATAAAATCATACATTCAGGATTCTTATGTCATTGCAATGGATGAAAATGGTAAGACTTTTAATTCCAAAGGATTTGCTTTTGAAATAACAAAATGGGCTCAAAATTTTTCAAATTTAACTTTTATAATTGGTGGTGCAGATGGCTTGGATAAATCTATACTTGCAAATGCAAATTTTATTTTTAGTTTGTCAGAAATGACTTTTCCTCATCAACTGGTAAAATTATTATTATCAGAGCAACTATACAGAAGCTCAGCAATTTTAAGTAATCACCCCTACCATCGTGAATAAATTGTATAAAAATAGTATTGTTTGGTTAAGAAGAGACATTAGGTTGCATGATCATGTAGCACTTCACTTTGCCCTTAAAAGCTCTAAGAATGTTTATTGCCTATTTATTTTTGATACCGCTATTCTTAATGAATTAGCTGATAAAGAGGATAGACGAATTGAGTTTATTTGGGAATCACTTCATGAGTTAAAGGGGAAATTAAATAAACTTGGGTCTGATATTATTATCAGACATGGAAGCCCCAAAGATCTAATCCCTAATTTAATCAAAAAATATAATTGTGAAGCGTTATTTTTTAACAAGGACTATGAAAAATATGCAATTAATAGAGATGATTATTTATCAAAGAGTCTGCAAAATAAAAATGTAGACGTACATTTGTTTAAAGATTCCGTTCTCTATGAAAAAAGAGAGATACTTTCACAATCAGAAAATCCTTATACCGTTTTCTCACCTTTCAAAAATAATCATTTAAAAAGATTAGAGAGTGATGGTATACCCGAGTATGAATGTGAAACAAAAAAAGCTAATTTTGCTTCGTTTACAGATAAAGATATATTATCTATTGAGAGCATGAGCTTTAAAAGAACAAATCTAAAAGTATTAAATATTCCAACGGGTACCATGGGTGGGAAAAAACTTCTTAATGATTTTGTAAGTCGTATGGACCATTACAAGCTGATGAGAGATTATCCAGGTAAAAAAGGCGTCTCTTATTTATCTGTGCACAATAGATTTGGAACAATTTCTATAAGGGAGCAAGCGTCAATTGCTTTCAAGAAGAATACTGAGGGAGCGAAAGTTTGGTTGAATGAGCTAATATGGAGAGATTTTTATTTTCAAATACTTGCAAACTTTCCCTACGTTTGTGAGGGAAAAAGCTTTAAACCGCAATATGACAAACTTAAGTTTGAAAATAATCAAAAATTTTTTGATGCCTGGAAAATTGGTAAGACTGGTTTTCCAATAATAGATGCAGCGATGTGCCAACTCAATCAAACAGGCTTTATGCATAATCGCTTAAGGATGATAGTTGCTTCCTTTTTAGTAAAAGACTTATTAATTGATTGGCGATGGGGGGAGGCATACTTTGCTGAAAAATTAATAGATTATGATTTGTCAGCTAATAACGGTGGTTGGCAATGGGCAGCCTCAACAGGTTGTGATGCCCAGCCTTGGTTCAGAATTTTTAATCCAATATTGCAATCTCAAAAGTTTGATCCTGAAGGATCATTTATAAAAAAATACCTACCTGAACTGCAACCTCTTTCAAAAAAAGAAATACATCACCCACTTAGTTTTTATGAGAAAAATCCAGAAAATTTTCAAATTAAACTTGGTACAGACTACCCTTACCCAATTGTGGATCATGCAGAGCAAAGAAAAAAAGCCCTTAAAATTTATGAAAACAATATAAAGTAGTAAAAAAACAACCTTTTTACTCAAAAAATACTCTTTAAAACTGCAAAACATTAGGCAAAAAAGCAACATTAAAGGATAATACAGTTATATGTTTATGAATTTTAAAAAAATATTTGTCTTAATGTTGTTGCTCCAGTTATTTGGATGCGCAACCCATCAAAACATCGATCCTTTAGAAGGAATGAATCGCTCCATCTACGGATTCAATGAGACTGTAGATAATGCAGTTTTAAAGCCTGTTGCCAAAGGTTATAAAACTGTAACGCCGGATTTAGCAGAAAAAGGTATTAATAATTTTTTTAATAACATTAAAGATGTCATTACTGTAATAAATGATCTTCTTCAATTTAAAATTGAGCATGCAGCAAATGATGCAGGACGTGTTCTTGTTAATACAACTGTTGGTTTGCTTGGGATAATAGATGTTCATTCTATGTCCGGAGGTGAGCGAAGAAAAGAAGATTTTGGTCAGACATTGGCACACTACGGATGGGAAAATAGTGCGTACCTCGTAATTCCCTTTATTGGGCCATCAACAGTCAGAGATGCTTCAGGTTTAATGGTTGATACACTCTTTATTGATCCGATTACGTATATTGATGATGTTAGAACAAGAAATTCGCTGAGAGTACTTCAGTTTGTTGATGCCAGAGCTGAACTACTTAATGCTTCTGCAATTTTAGATCAAGCAGCGCTTGATCCATATGCATTCCAGAGAGACTCCTATCTTCAATACAGAGATAAGTTAATTAACGATGGTAATTCAGAGGAAATAGATTATAAGAGTTCTGCGGAAAACGAATTTGAGCCGTATGAGGATATAATTGAAAACATTGAAAAAACTACCGACAATGATCTTGAAATTTTCGTAGGTAAACTGGAAGCAGAACTAGATTTTTAAAATTAATTATTAGACCCTATAGTCATCCCCTCAATTAAAATTGAACCGGTATATTTCCCTCCATTCATATTCGTATCATTTGCTATACCTTTAATATTTTGCAGCATGTTTTTAACATTTGATGCAATAGTAATTTCTTCTACAGCAAATTGAACTGACCCTTTTTCGACCCATAAGCCTGCTGCTCCTCTTGAGTAATCACCAGTAATCATATTTAAGCCATGACCCAATAACTCAGTAACAATGAGGCCTTTATCCATAGTCCTTACAAGCTCATTAAAACTCATACCCGAATCTTTTATAATTAAATTATGAGTACCACCAGCATTTCCAGTAGTACCCATCCCTAAACGTCTTGCTGAATAAGATGATAAAAAATAACCATTTAACACACCATTTTCAACTACAGTTCTTTGCCTTACTCCTACCCCCTCATCATCAAAAAATGTACTTGCATTTCCTTTTAAAAGAAAGGGATCTTCTTCGATAGTAAGTTTAGTGGAAGCAATTTTAGTGTTAATTGAATTCATTAAAAATGAATTTTCTCTGTATAAATTACCACCAGAAATTGCAGAGACTAATGATGAAATAATAGAAGTAGCTATGTGAGCTTCGAATATTACTGGATATACTCCTGTGTTTATTTTTTGCGGGTTAAGTCTTTTTAGAGTTCGGCTAGCAGCTTCTTCACCGATTTCTTTTGGACTTTTTAAATCATCATATGATCTTGCAGAGGAATATGAACTATCCCGTTGCATTGAAGAATCTACACCTCCCAAAACAGAGCAACTTAGAGAATATCTTGTGGATGGGAAGCCATTCATAAAACCGTTAGAGTTAGAATATATAAAAAGAGAAGAGGAAGAATTTAGCTGTGCGCCTTCAGAATTATTAATTGAATTATCAAATTCTATTGCGTAATTTTCACATTCTAACGCCTCACTAATCATTGATTCTTCACTTTGTGTCCGTGTATGATAAAGCTCTAAATTTTTACTTTCTTTGGCATATAAATCTGGTTCCGCTAGACCAAAAGCCTTGTCTTGGGCCGTGTATTTTGCAATTTGACAAGCTGCCAGAACACAATCTTTAATTGAAGGCAAATTAAAATCTGAGGTTGAGGCGATACCTCTTTTGAAACCAATAAAAATAGTTACAGTTAAAGACTTATCGTTGTGAAGCTCAATAGTATCTAATTTTTGTAGTCTCACTGATACACTTTTTCCAGAAGAAACGGTAATATCAACTTCAGAGCTTGAAGCACCATTTTCAGCAGCTATCTTTTTTGTATACTCAGCAATACCCGCCAAAGAATCAATGGAATAATCTAAAATATTTATAGACATTTAATTAAAGAAATTATAAAACTGTTATCATACAGAAAATAAAGTATAAAAAAGTATTGTAATTAAAATGGATGAAGAATATATAGAGTTTGTAAGTAAAACAGAGTTAAAAAAAGATTCGAAAAAGATTCAGGCCTTCGGAAAAAAAATTAGCGAATTAAGTCTTGATGAAATTAATTCTTTTAATTTTACTGACAGCATATTTAATGCTATCAAGGAATATAAATTAATTAAATCTAACGCAGCTAAAAAAAGGCAGGTGCAATATTTAGGTAAACTTCTTCGCGAAATTGATCTCACTAGTGCATATCTCCAAATGGAGCAATTAAAAAATGGCTCTCAGCTTGAAATACGCAATAGTCATATGGTAGAAGCTTGGCGCGACAGACTTATCCAAGACAAAGAAGCACTTACTGAATTGATAAACCATTTTCCAGATATTGATATACAAAAAATTCGGCAGCTTGTCCAAAATGCAATCAAAGAAAAAAATGAAAAAAAATCACCTAAATACTACAGGCTAATTTTTAAATACCTAAAAGAAAATATTACTAATTAAAGATTTACTGTAACTATATTTTTCTTTCCACCCCTAATGTATTCCACTTCAATACTTTTGCCCTTATTTTTTCTAATGACACCTATTAAATCATCAGGAGTATTAACATCTACTTGATCTGCTTTGATAATACTATCATTTCTTAAAATGCCTGCTGCTGCCGCAGGTGAGCCTTTAATTACCGCAATAACCAATGCACCAGGAACATCCTCGTCATAGCTATTAGCTAGTTTAATAAAATGGGTACCAAATGTAGGCTTTGGAAGTTTTACCCAATAAGATGCATAAAAAGCATAGAGAGCATTAGAATCTATGAGGTCTTCTTCCGTAATCTCAATTTCTGTAATTTCACCTTTATTTTCTGCCCTTTTAGCAGCTAATATTTTATCCCTAGCTTTTTGGATAGCAGAAGCTCTGCTGTTATCGTTAATCTGTCTATCATAAATTAAAACTAGATCTGCTTTTAACTTTTCACCGTGGGCTTTAGCAAAATTGGGTGATACGTTTGGTCCACTAAAACCAGAAAATCCCATTAGGTCGTATCCTTCTTCAAGCATTTTTATTTTATCTGTATCTTGATCCCAGCCACGCTTAACCTGTGTTTGTGGATTTTTATCAAATGATTGAAAATCTTTAGGGCTTTGCCTTTGAAAGTTTTTCTCAAATAGATTTTCTTCAGCTAACACAAATTGACTTAAGCTGAATAAGAACAAGCTGGTGATAAAAACGAGGATTTTTTGCATGGAGTGACCTTTTATAAATGGTAAGATATTTATTTACCAAATTATGACATAAAGATGGCAAAAGAATTCATTAAAATTGGTCTCGTTTCAATAAGTGATAGAGCAAGCAAAGGAATCTACGACGACAAGGGAATACCGTCGCTTAAGGAGTGGTTAGGGTATGCGTTAATTACCTCCTTTGAAACCGAAGAGCATATTATTCCAGATGAATTCTCTATCATTCAAAAGACGCTTAGGGAATTATCAGATAAATCTCGGTGCGACCTTGTTCTTACAACGGGTGGCACCGGTCCAGCCCCAAGAGATGTTACGCCCGACGCTACTATCAGTATAAGCGATAAGGAGCTGCCTGGGTTCGGTGAGCAAATGCGTCAAATTAGTTTGCATTTTGTACCCACCGCTATTTTATCGCGACAAGTTGCAGTGATAAGAAAAAAAACTTTGATAATAAATCTGCCAGGACAACCAAAAGCTATAAAACAAACGCTAGAAGGATTAAAAGATAAAAATAATGATATTGTAATTTCCGGTATATTTGCTGCGGTCCCATACTGCCTAGATCTTATTGGAGCAGGCTATATAGAAACCCATCAAAATATAGTCAATGCATTTAGGCCAAAAAATAAATAATGCCTAAAGAATTCTCTATTATTGAAAAATATTTTAAGAAACAAATAAAAAATGTTCCTTTAGGCATAGGTGATGATGGTGCGTTGATTGAAAAAGATAAACAAACCTATTACGTAATTTCTCAAGATACTTTAAACGAAGGTACGCATTTCTTTGCAAACCATAATCCCAGAAGATTGGGCTGGAAAACATTGGCAGTAAATGTATCGGATATTTGTGCAATGGGTGGTACTCCCAGATATGTATTACTATCCCTATCCATCAGAGATACGAATGATTCATGGCTGAATGAATTTTCCAAGGGTTTTTTTGCTTGCGCTAAAAAATATGGCGTACAGCTTATTGGAGGAGATACATCCAAAGGAAAAAAATCTTTTAGCATAACAATTGTAGGGGAAGTAAAAAAAAATGATGTTCTGAGAAGGGATAGTGCGAAGTTTGATGAAGATATATGGGTAACAGGTGAAATAGGATTAGCTGCTCTCGGCTTATCCCAACAAATGAAAAAAATTTCTCTAAAGGGCCAAGTGCATACCAAGGCATTGTCTGCAATTGAAATGCCTAAACCAATAAAAGTAAATATGCAGGAAATTGCCCCCTTCTTTTCAAGTGCGATAGATATTTCAGATGGATTAATTCCAGATTTACAACACATACTCAATCAATCTAAAGTGGGTGCAACCATAAATTGTATAGATATCCCTGTGCCATCATGGATTAAAAAAAATAATGCCTACGATCTTGCGCTTTACGGCGGCGAGGATTATCAGCTAATCCTTACATCACAAAAAAGAAATCGAGAAAAAATTATAGAAGTAGCAAAAAAAAATAATTTAAAACTATCTGTAATTGGAACCACCACTAAATCAAAACACCTAGAATTATTCGATGCAGACAATAATTTGGTAAAAAAACTTAAGAAAGGATTTACGCATTTTGGTTAACAGGAAATTTTTATTCCAAAATTTCTGGCATTTACTAGCTTTAGGCTTTGGTTCGGGTATGTTTTTGAGGGCTCCTGGGACCTTAGGTACTATTGTTGCTTTTCCTTTATTTTTTTCTATTAAATCGCTTTCACCTGAGTTACAAGCAGTATTTCTCATCACTTTATTTTTCATAGGGTTGCATGCCTCAAATATTACTAGCCGAAACCTTAAATTAAAAGATCCTTCGTGTATTGTCATTGATGAAATTGTAGCTATGTTATTTATTCTTATTTTTATCAATCACGATTTAATTTCTTTCGTAATGGCTTTTATCCTTTTCCGTTTTTTTGACATAAAAAAACCTTTTCCTATAAGCTGGATCGATAAAAATATTGGTGGTGGATTAGGGATTATGTTGGATGATATTGTTGCTGCTATACCGCCTATAATTATAGTTAATATTTGGTACCTTGTTTATGCAAGCTAAAGAAATAAATCAACTTGTTAAAAGTCTTGGGGAGCAGTGCCAAGAAAATGCATACCACTTAGTCATTGCTGAGTCGTGCACAGGAGGGATGATATGTAGCGCAATTACATCAGTTTCTGGAAGTTCTAATTGGTTTGATCGGGGCTTTATAACCTATTCGAATCAGTCAAAATATGATCTCTTGGGAGTCAGTAAAAAAACTTTAGATAATTATGGTGCAGTTAGCCAGAATGTAGCGAACGAAATGGCAAAAGGTGCAATCAAAAATAGCCAAGCCAATCTTTCGTTGAGTATCACCGGGGTTGCAGGGCCCGATGGAGGTACAAAAATAAAGCCAGTTGGCACAGTATATTTTGCTATTTGCAGCCAAAACGCCATACTGTTTGAAGGAAAATTAATTTTTGATGGTACAAGGCAAGCAATACAAGAAAAAGCACTTTTATTTGCTTTAAATAATCTTCTAAAGCTTACTTTGAAGCAGCAAATATGAAATAATTAGCTCTACTAAAAATTTACACATAAGGCAAAAATAAAATGGATGACAACAAGCGTAAAGCATTAGATGCAGCATTAGCACAAATTGACAAGCAATTTGGCAAAGGATCGATAATGCGCATGGATGATACTCAAGTTGTTGAGGGTATCCAGGCGGTTTCAACAGGCTCGCTTGGCTTAGATATCGCTTTAGGCATTGGAGGACTTCCCAGGGGAAGAGTGATCGAAATTTACGGCCCTGAATCTTCAGGCAAAACCTCACTCTCATTATCCACAGTAGCCCAGCTCCAAAAAATGGGAGGTACCGCAGCTTTTATTGACGCTGAACATGCACTTGATATCCAATATGCAGCAAAATTAGGAGTAAATATTGAAGATCTTCTTGTTTCTCAGCCAGATACAGGCGAGCAAGCATTAGAAATTGCAGATATGCTAGTAAGAAGCGGTTCGGTAGATATAGTTGTTATTGACTCGGTAGCAGCGTTGACTCCAAGAGCAGAAATTGAAGGTGATATGGGGGACTCTCACATGGGTCTACAGGCAAGACTAATGTCCCAAGCACTTCGTAAGTTAACCAGCAACATAAAAAAAACTAACACCATGGTAATTTTTATTAATCAGTTACGAATGAAAATTGGAGTTATGTTTGGCAACCCAGAAACTACCACTGGAGGTAATGCGCTTAAATTTTACGCTTCAGTAAGGCTGGATATAAGAAGAATTGGTGCTATTAAAAAAGGTGATGAAGTTATAGGTGCCGAAACACGGGTTAAAGTTATTAAAAATAAAGTAGCCCCTCCTTTTAGAAAGGCAGAGTTTGACGTACTTTATGGTGAAGGCATTTCACTTGAGGGTGAAATTATTGACCAGGGTGTCATCCTAGATATCGTCGAAAAATCAGGTTCATGGTATAGCTATAAAGGAGAAAAAATTGGGCAAGGTAAGGATAATGCCAGAATATTCCTTAAAGAAAATCCAAAAATTTCCAACGAAATTGAACAGTTAGTGAGAAATAATGCAAATATTTCAGCCGAGATTAATGCTAAAGAATTAGCTGAAGAGGATGAACCTAGTTCTGCAGAATAATAACGCCGAAAAAAAATTAGTCTTGGTAAAAAAAAGGGCTTTATATTATTTAGGCAAAAGAGAGTATTCAAGAAAAGAATTACATGAAAAAATTACCCCTTTTGCTGAAACCCTTGAACTCTCGAGGCAACAAATAGATCAAATCCTCTCCGAACTTGAAAACAAAGATTGGTTGTCAGATAAACGATTTACTGATCAATTTATATTTTCAAAGAAAAAAAAGTTTGGCTTAAAAAAAATGGAATACGAGTTAAAGATGCGTGGGGTAGATGAAATAATCATTTATAAAGCGCTTAATGAAGTAAAATCAGATGAATATAATTTAGCTAAAAATATTTGGGAGAAAAAATTTAGGAGATTACCGGAGAATTATGAAGAAAAACTCAAGCAAATGCGCTTTCTTCAAAGTCGAGGTATAAATTCGGCATTAATTCATCAGATTCTATCGGGAAAATTATCCGAATAACCTTACTATGTTATCTAGCCAACATATACGTACGCAGTTTTTAAAATTTTTTGAAGGAAAAGGTCATCATATTGTTCCTTCTAGTAGCTTAGTTCCGCATGAAGATCCCACGCTCTTATTTACCAATGCCGGTATGAATCAATTCAAAGATGTGTTTTTGGGAGAGGAAAACAGAAAGTACAGTAAAGCTGCTTCTAGTCAAAATTGTGTTCGTGCGGGTGGCAAACATAATGATTTAGAGAATGTGGGTTATACCGCGAGGCATCATACTTTTTTTGAGATGCTGGGTAATTTTAGTTTTGGTGATTACTTTAAAAAAGAAGCTATCAATTATGCTTGGGAATTATTAACAAAAATTTATGCTATTCCAGAAGAAAAATTATTAGTAACCGTCTATGCAGATGATAAAGAGGCGTATGAAATTTGGGCCAATAATATCGGTTTGTCTGCTAATAAAATTATTAAGATAGGTGATAACAAAGGCAGTAAATTTGCTTCAGACAATTTTTGGATGATGGGAGATACTGGCCCTTGTGGGCCTTGTAGCGAAATATTTTATGATCATGGAGAAGAGATTAATGGGGGGCCTCCTGGGTCAAAAGACGAGGATGGCGATCGATACATTGAAATCTGGAATTTAGTCTTTATGCAATTTAATAGAGATGCCAATGGTGAGATGCATGCCCTTCCAAAACCCTCGGTAGATACTGGTATGGGTTTGGAGCGAATCGTAGCGGTATTACAAGATGTGCATTCCAACTATGAAATAGATATTTTTAAATCCTTAATTGAGGCAGCTGCAAAGCTCTGTAAAAATACGTCCATATCCCATCCATCGTTAAAAGTATTGGCTGATCATATAAGAGCTACAACTTTTCTTATTGGTGATGGAGTTATGCCTGCTAATGAAGGACGAGGGTATGTGTTACGAAGAATAATTCGTCGAGCTATCCGCCATGGCTACAAACTCGAAATGAGAGAGCCTTTTTTCCACAAATTAGTTTTACCTTTAATCAAGGTTATGGGGGCTTCACATACCTTTACTAAAGAAAAAACAACAATGATTACTGAAGAGATCCACTTGGAGGAAAAAAGATTTTTTGAAACCATAGATAATGGCATGGCTATATTAGATAAAGCCATTGAGGATATTAAGTCAAACAAGGAAAAAGAAATTTCTGGTCAAGTGGCTTTTAAGTTACATGATACTTATGGCTTCCCATTAGATCTTACAGCAGATGTTTGCCGAGAAAATGGAATTAAGGTTAACGATAAAGAATTTGATTTGGCAATGAATAATCAAAGGGCTATGGCAAGAAGTGCTGGGAATTTTAAAAATAAAATTGATATTAATTACAGTGGGCCTAAAACAATTTTCCTTGGTTACAATGAAGAGTCTTCAAAAGCAATTATTCAATTTGCCTTAAACGACGGTAATGCTGTTGAGTATTTACAAAATAATGAAGCAGGTGTATTGATTTTAGACCAAACACCATTTTATGCTGAATCGGGAGGTCAAATTGGAGACATAGGCTTATTAACAAGTGGTCAAAGTGTTTTTAAAGTTACCGATACAATAAAAATAAAGGGCAATATATTCGCTCATATTGGGCATATGACCCAGGGTCAATTAAGCGTAAAAGATGTCGTTACGGCAAAGATAAATAGCGAGCATAGAAAAAATGTTATGCGCAACCATTCGGCCACTCATCTCCTGCATAAAGCATTAAAAGTAACCTTAGGCGAGCATGTAGAGCAAAAGGGTTCATTGGTAGACAGCGAAAGAACACGTTTTGATTTTTCTCACCCAAAACCAATTACGCTCAAAGAAAAAAAAGCTATTGAACAATTGGTGAACAGTGAAATTTTAAAAAATAATACTACACAAGCAGAGGTAATGCCTATAGAGCAAGCAAAAAAAAGAGGTGCCATGATGCTCTTTGGTGAAAAGTATGGGGATGAAGTTAGAGTATTAGCTATTGGAAATAGTCGTGAGCTTTGTGGTGGAACTCATGTGTCGCAGACAGGAGATATTGGTTTATTTAAAATACAATCAGAATCTGGTGTTGCATCCGGGGTAAGACGTATTGAGGCAACTACAGGATTTAATGTTATTCAATTAATGGAGCAACAAGAAGTAATTTTAAATAAAGCTTCTAAAGAGCTTAATGTGAATATTCATGAGGTAGGATCAAAGTTAGGGCAATTAATAAAGCAACTGAAAGATAATGAAAAAATCATCGGACAACTCAAATCAAAAATAGCTGGTAGTGAGGGCAACGACCTCGCGAATCAAGCCGTACCCATTCATAATTTCCAATTTCTCGGTGTGTCCGTTGAAAATACCGGCGCTAATGAATTACGACAAATGATTGATAATTTAAAAGTAAAACTACAATCTGCGGTTATAATACTTGCCTCTTATTCAGATGGTAAAGTTTCCTTCGCAGTAGGAGTTACTGATGACTTAACGCAAAATTTTAAAGCAGGAGATATTGCCAAGGAATTAGGAGAGGCTGTTGGAGGTAAAGGTGGTGGTAGAGATAATATGGCAATGGCAGGTGGCACAGAGGCAGCTGAGATCAAAACTGCAATCCTTAAAATAAAAACTCAATTAGAAAAGTAAATTATGGCACTTATTGTACAAAAATTTGGCGGTACCTCTGTGGCTAATCCGGAAAGGATTAATGATGTAGCTGAACGTGTAGCAAGGTATTGTAAGGAAGGTCATCAGATTGTAGTGGTAGTCTCAGCAATGTCAGGTGAAACAAATAAATTAATAAGCCTAGCTGATCAGATGATGGAAAATCCAGATCCTAGAGAATTGGATATGGTAATGTCTACAGGCGAGCAATTAACTTCAGGATTAACCGCGCTAGCCCTTATTAACAAGGGTATAAAAGCCAAAAGTTATGCTGGGCATCAAATTAAAATTACTACGGATATGGCTTACGGTAAAGCAAGAATTGTTGATATCGATGCTAAGAAAATTCATGACGATATTAAGCAGGGTTATATTGTGGTGGTTGCCGGATTCCAAGGAGTTGATGCTAAAGGAAACATCACCACCTTAGGCCGAGGCGGTTCTGATACTACTGCTGTTGCATTAGCTGCCGCTATAAAAGCTGATGAATGCCAAATATATACTGATGTTGATGGGATTTATACGACTGATCCTCGTGTAGTACCTGATGCACGAAAACTTAAGTCCATTACTTTTGAAGAAATGCTTGAAATGGCAAGTTTAGGCTCAAAGGTGTTACAAACAAGATCTGTCGAATGTGCGGGTAAGTTTAAAGTACCAATAAGGGTATTATCTAGTTTTGATATAAAAGGTGAAGGGACAATAATAACTTTTAATGAAGAGGAAAAAATGGAAAATCCAATAATTTCAGGCATAGCCTTTAATCGTAATGAAGCTGAGATAAGCCTTAGAGGTTTCCCTGATATTCCTGGATCTGCTTATCAAATCCTTGGGCCAATTGCTGATGCAAATATTGATGTAGATATGATTATTCAAAATGTCGGAGAAAGTGGATCCAATGATTTTACCTTTACGGTGCATGAGCGAGACCTTCAAAAGAGCTTAGATATAATAAATGATAAGGTCAAAGCAAAGATTAATGCTAGAGAAGTTATAGGTGATTCAAAAATTGCGAAGTTATCACTGGTTGGTGTTGGAATGAAATCACACGCAGGCATAGCAAGTAAGATGTTTAAGGTTTTATCTGATGAAAAAATAAATATAATTACTATATCCACTAGCGAAATAAAGATATCAGTGATTTTAGAAGAAAAATTTCTTGATGATGCAGTTAAAGCTCTCCATAAAGCATTTGAGTTGGAGAAGGGCTAAGTCATTGATTTTTTTAAATATGTAACGTATTGTTACGGCGTTGTAACGGAGAGCTGGCTGAGTGGTTGAAAGCGCTTCCCTGCTAAGGAAGTATACGGGGTTAACCTGTATCGAGGGTTCGAATCCCTCGCTCTCCGCCACTATAAAAATCACAAGACCCTTTATTAAAGAGGGTTTTGTTGTATCTTGATACCCTAATATTGCTCTAAAACCCTTTTAAGAATATAAAAATACCTGTGCCACCCACTACACCACACAATATTTTTAAAGGGTTAGGTGTTGTCTCTTCCATCATAAAGAAAAGAGCATACATTATTACTGTTATGAGAAGAAATCCAATTACAAAAGCCTCTCCAACTGCAATAAACCTTTCCATACTTCCCTCCAAAATTTATAATTTTTATTACAATAATATTCCATAATCTAAAAAAATTAGGATACTAAGTATATAATAACAAGAAAGTTATTAACTATTAAAATCAATTGAAGGAAATTAAAGTGTGGAAAATAGCTAAATTAATCTTACATCCAAAACATAACCCCTTGCGACACGCACCACCGGAGTACGCATATTTGGCTACTCTAATATTGGCCTGTTTTTGGTGTCTATCTTTTGGTTTATATATGGGAGAATTAGTAACAATTGGCGAGAGCATGCTAGGCCATATGGCTATCATTACAATGGTTTTTGTTACCTTGCTAACATTTCAATGGTTCAAAAGAAAATACAAGCCTAAGAAAAAAAATTAA
>CAZGLD010000010.1:0-44744 GCA_964526705.1 uncultured Methylobacillus sp. | reverse complement strand
AAAAAATTGCGTTGGAAGATGAATATTTTATTGAGAAAAAGCTTTATCCAAATGTAGATTTTTATTCTGGTATTGTGATGAAAGCGCTTGGTATTCCTAACTCTATGTTTACAGCTATTTTTGCACTTGCCAGAACAGCTGGCTGGATAGCACATTGGCATGAAATGATGACAGATTCAGACAATAAAATTGGAAGGCCACGTCAAATTTATACTGGCAGAATAAAACGTAATATAACTTAATTTACTAAGCTGAGAAAGAAGAGCCGCAACCGCATGTAGTCTCAGCATTAGGGTTTTTGATCACAAACTGAGATCCCTGAACATTATCTTGGTAATCAATTTCCGCCCCTGTCAAATACTGTAAACTCATAGGGTCAATGAGCAGTGTTACTGCATCTTTAGTTACCTGAGTATCGTCATCATTAATAGATTCTTCAAAAGTAAAGCCGTACTGAAAACCTGAGCACCCGCCACCACTCACAAAAACTCTAAGTTTTAGATCTGGAGTCCCCTCTTCATCAATTAATTCCTTGACCTTGTTCACTGCATTATCAGTGAAATTAATAGGGGTTGGCATTTCAAGTTCAGTTGTAGTCATTTTTATTCCTTTTGCTTTGAAATTTCATTAAGTTCTTTTTTTTGTTTACTAATTTCAGTTTTTGTCATTTTCTTTAAACTAGAGTTTATGTTAGCTCCAGCATGTATTTCAACTAGATTATACTCAATATTACCCTTAATAGTAGCATTTGCATGAACTTCTAAATATTCATAGCATTTTATATTACCTGTAATTGTTCCACCAACTATAGCTGTAGGTACATAAACATCCCCTTTTATTATGCTATTCTCACCCATGATTAGGGTCCCGTCTTCACCATCAATGACCATTAAATCTCCATAAATCTTTCCATCAAGTCTGACACCACCTGTGATTGTGGTATTTCCTCGAATAATCATATTCTCATCTATTAAGGTATCTAATTGAAATTTATTTTTTCGCTTGAATTTCATTATTTTTTTCTTTTCCCAACAATTTTTTCATAAAATAATATTTCTTCTTTTAATTCATTATTTTCTTTTTTAATTAATTCAAGCTCATCAACAACTTTCTCGTAACTCATATTTTGTAACTGTAATTCCAAATCTTTTTTTACTAAATTATCATTAATATTTTTATTTGTTGATTCTAGCTCACCAATTTTTAATAAAAAATTAGTTGCGCCACCTCCATCAAAAATTTTAAATGCTATGGCAAAACCTATTGTTATTGATATAAAGCAAATAATAATATAGTTAGGCCAAGAATTTCCTAACTTAATACTTGCCTTTTTCTTTGTTATTTTTTGTTTTCTTCTTTTAGATATCATTTAATTTTACGGCATTAAAGGTGTTAATCTCAAACCAGCTGTTTCATCATAACCCATTATAATATTCATATTTTGTATTGCCTGGCCTGCTGCACCCTTCATTAGATTATCTATTACTGAAAGAATAACAATTCTATTAGACTCTTTTTGCTTCTGAAAAGAAATGCGGCATATATTAGACGATCGTACTGATTTTGTTTCGGGACATTCCCCTTGAGGTAATATATCGACAAAAGGCTCATTTTTATAAAAATCCTGATATAAGTCAGAGATATCAAAATCTTTAATTGCATCAACATACATTGTTGCATGTATACCTCTTACCATAGGAAGTAAATGAGGAACAAAGGTTAATTTAACATCGCCTTCATTTAAAACCATTGAAAGATTTTCTTCTATTTCAGGAAGATGCCTGTGCCCCTCTAATGCGTATGCTTTAAAATTTTCCGCCGATTCAGACATCAATAAACTTGTATCTTGTTTTTTCCCTGCCCCACTAATACCCGACTTAGCATCAGCGATAATATTGTGATTATCGATTAAATTATTTTTAATTAATGGTAATAAACCAAGCTGAATAGCAGTAGGATAACAACCAGGATTTGCAACTATTCGAGCATTTTTTATTTTTTCTCTGTTAATTTCTGGTAACCCATATATAGCCTCCTCAAGCAATTCTTTGCAGATATGCTTCATACCATACCAATGTTCCCATATATTCGTATCTTTAATTCTAAAATCAGCAGCCAAATCAATAATCTTTACTCCGTTACTCACAAGATGTTGTGCATGTTGCATTGCAATTCCATTAGGGGTAGCAAAAAAAACAAGGTCAGAGTTAATTAAGTCAGCTTCTTCAGGGTCTATGAACCTTTGGGTGATAATGCCTCGCATTGAGGGATAAACTTCAGATACAAGTTTTCCTTTATCTCCCCTAGAGGTTATTTGATGAATATGTATGTAGGGGTGTTGTGATAAAAGCCTTAGCAATTCTATGCCTGTATATCCAGAACCTCCAACTACACTAATTTTAATTTTATTTTCCATTTAATCGTATTTTAGTCTTATAAAAAAATAAATGTTAATAAAAAAAAGCCGCTGGAAGCGGCTTTTTTTAGAAAACTTAACGTTTTGAAAATTGTTTTTTGCGTCGAGCTTTTCTTAAACCTACTTTTTTACGTTCAACCTCACGGCTATCTCTCGTAACATACCCTGCTTTTGATAAATCACTTTTCAATGCCTGATCAAAATCCATAAGTGCTCGTGTTATTCCATGTCTCACTGCGCCAGCTTGTCCTGATTCACCACCTCCAATGACATTAACTTTAATATCAAAAGTTGATGTATTCTCAGTGAGTTCTAATGGCTGCTTTAGAATCATTTGTGATGTATATCTTGAGAAATATTCATCAACTGGTTTATTATTTATAATAATAGAACCTTTGCCAGGTTGAATAAAAACTCTAGCTATTGAGCTCTTTCTTCTACCAGTACCGTAATAATATTTACCTATCATAATTTTCCTGTCTTAAAATGTAGTCGGTTGAGGCTGTTGTGCTGCATGTTCGTGTTTTGCACCAGCATAAACTTTCAATTTCTTTACCATTGAATAACCAAGTGGCCCTTTTGGTAGCATACCCTTAACTGCTTTTTCTAATGCTCTACCTGGAAACCTATCTTGCATTTTCTTAAAGTTGGTTGAATAAATACCGCCTGGGTAGCCAGAATGACGATGGTATATTTTATCTTCAGTTTTATTACCAGTTACCTTTAATTTGTCAGCATTAATTACAACTATGTAATCGCCTGTATCAACGTGAGGTGTATAAATAGTTTTATGCTTTCCTCTCAAACGGTGCGCTATTGCACTTGCTAATCGGCCTAATGTTGCATCTGTTGCATCTACAAGCAACCAATCTCGCTTTACTTCATGTGATTTTGCTGAAAAAGTTTTCATCGTTATATTTTCTACTATGCATTATAAAAATTAAGACGCGAATTTTATTCTATTTCTGTGCTATTTGTCAATCAATTTAGGACTTATACTTAATTTTAAGCTATTAAATTATTATTACCAGGGAATAATCTCATCCTCATGATAAAGTCCACCTGTAGGACCATCTTCACTTAATGTTGCAAGTTGTAAAGATGTTTTATAACTGTCTTCAACGTTCATAGGCGCATTAGGCCCACCTAATTCAGTTTTAACCCACCCTGGATGACCAGAATTTACTTTAATTTTTGTATCTTTTAGCTCAATGGCAAGATGAATTGTAAAGGCGTTCAACGCTGTTTTTGAGGCATTATATGCGAATTCTTTAGCCGGTGCTATGGGTGAATTTTTAGCTGAATGAAGTGTTAATGAACTTAAAATAGTGGATACATTAACTATTCTTCCTGCGTCAGATTTTTTAATTAATGGTAATAATTTTTGCGTTAAAGAAATAACTGAAAAAAGATTTGTTTGGAATGTATCTTTTACGTCGTTCTCACTAATAGTGGAGCTATTTGTAACAAATAAATTACCTGAAAGAAGCACCCCCGCATTATTTATTAAAATATCCAACTTTTTATACTTCTTGGCAATATAATCATAAATTTTTTGCGGCGCCTCGAAATCAGATGCGTCATATTGAACCAAATCTAGATCAAATCCATAAGAAGACAACTCTGAAACCGCTTTTTTACCTTTACTTAAATCTCTTGAACCTAATATTACTGTAATATCTAATTCAGCTAATTTTTTTGCTGTTTCGAAACCTATACCTCTGTTAGCTCCAGAAATAAATGCTACTTTTTTCATAATTACTCCTTTTAACTATTCTAAAGACCTCAATGTAAAAAAATTAATTTATATCAAATTTGATACTACATTTGAGAAAATATTGCTAAGAAAATAAAAAAACCTACGTAACTATGTACTTTAAAAGCTTTAAAATTCCCTAATATTGAATCTTTGTATCCTAAAAACATACCATAAGAAGTTATAAACAATGAAATGAATATAAATAAATAAAATACATATGAGTATTGATTCTTTATGCCTAAATATAAATAAATTAAATACATGGTAATGAAACATATTGAAATAAAAAAAGGAGTCAATCTGCCAAATGTTTTAGCCGATGAGTTAATAGGAATATTTTTATCGTCCTCAAGATCAACTAATGCGTAATGTGAATCATAGCCTAGAACCCAAAATAGATTCGCAAAAAATAACATCCATCCTTCCATCGGAATCATATTTTGTGTTGCAGTAAATGCCATAAGAATTCCAAAACTAAAAGTAATTCCTAAAAAAAACTGTGGGATCACAAAAAATCTCTTTGTAAATGGATAAAGCAAAGCAAACAATAAAGCCAAAAAAGATAAGCAAAATGTATAAAAATTTAACTGTAATACCAAAAAAAAACTTAAGGCTAATAATAAAACTAAAAATTTAAATGCTGTTTGATTGCTTATGCTTTTTAAAACCAGGGGACGATTGTTTGTTCTTAATACATGTTTATCAAATTTTTGATCCGCTATATCATTGGCGACGCAACCTGCCGATCGCATAAGTATGGTTCCTAAAATAAATATAATGATTAATTTAAAATCTGGAGTGTCATTAGAGGCAAGCCACAAAGCAGTTAAGGAAGGCCATAATAATAAAAATATACCAATAGGCTTGTTTAACCGTGCCAATAAAACTAAATTATATAAAAAAATTTTATTGGAAATCAAATTTATCCAATGCGGCAAAAAAGAATTCTGTTAGAAGAATATTTTCTTTTTTATATTTAAAATGTGACTGCCTGCCAATCTCAAGTTTTTTTGTTTCAAGCCCATACAGATGAATTTTTTTTATTATATTATTATTTAATGACGATGGTAAATAGGAAAAATTTGAGCGTTTAATACATGGTTTATCGTATACAACTTCAGACAATGGATTTGTTTTTAAATTTTTAATTTCAGCCCAATGACTGCGAAGATACTTGTAGGGTAATACTGTACGGGCATACATAATAGGATCGTCATTTGCAAATATAATTACCTCTCTTAAAAAGAGTGTCTCTGGACGATATGACGAAAAAAATTGTTTTTCAGACAATAAAAAAATATTTCTTTTGTTTGTGATTAATTTAATTTTTAAACTAGCAATATCCTTAATACGATTGGTGAGTGATTTTTTATTTTTTATCCAAAGATTCAAATTGCCTGCGGTAACTCTAGACTTGCTCGCATGAAGATTAAATTTTTTACGTAAATGCATTTTATGTCCGAGTAATTTCTTGGTAATTACTTATCCACCTTTGAAGATGAGATTGTATATTCTTATGACTTTCATTTATTAAACTTTCTGCGTCTTCTTTTGCAGTCTCAAGCAAATATTTATCTTGATTAATATCCGCGATCTTTAATGAGGGAAGTCCGCTCTGTTTAAGACCTAAAAATTCCCCTGGCCCTCTTAACTTAAGGTCCGCCTCTGAAATTTTAAACCCATCTGAATTATCATAAATTACTTTTAATCTATCTTTCGCAATATTTGATAATTTTTTTCCATAAAAAAGTATACAAGCACTTTCTTTGCTTCCTCTTCCAACCCGACCTCTTAGTTGATGCAGTTGAGAGAGTCCCATCCTTTCTGCATTTTCTATAATCATCATTGTTGCATTAGGAATATCTACTCCTACCTCAATAACTGTAGTTGCAACTAAAATTTGTATGTCTCCACTTTTAAATTTTTGCATTATAATTTCTTTCTCTTTAGATTTCATTCTTCCATGAATTAAACCTACTTTTATATAACTAAGCATTGATGTTATTTCTGCAAACGTATTTTCAACAGTCTCTAGTTGTAATGTTTCACTTTCCTCAATCAACGGACATACCCAATAAACCTGATTACCTTCTTTACAATGCCTCTCTATAATAGATAAAAACTCTTGCCTCCTAGAATCTGCTATTAATTTTGTTTTAATTTTTTGCCTCCCTGGAGGAAGCTCATCAATTGTTGAAATATCCATATCTGCAAAATAGCTCATGGATAAAGTTCTCGGGATTGGGGTTGCGCTCATCATCAGTTGGTGTGCTTGATATTGGCTATCAATAGTATTTTTAACTCTCATTGAAAGCCTTTGCTCTACTCCAAATCGATGTTGTTCATCAATGATATATAGAGCCAAACATTTAAATTTTACGTTATCTTGAATTAGGGCATGAGTACCTATCAATAAATCAATATCTCCCTGCATGATATGTTTTTTAATATTTTCTTTTTCATTTGCTGAAACACTTCCTGATAAAAAAGCTACAGATATTTTTAAAGGTTCAAGCCACTCTTTTAAGTTCAAATAATGTTGCTCAGCTAAAATCTCTGTAGGCGCCATAAAAGCAACCTGAAAACCATTTTTAATAGTTTGTAATGCTGCGAGCGTCGCTACGATAGTTTTCCCGCATCCCACATCTCCCTGTAGAAGTCTATTCATCGGTGATGATTGTTTCAGATCGTTCATTATTTCAAAATAAGAACTTTTTTGCTTACTCGTGAGATCAAATTTTAAGGAAGAAATAAATAGTTTATATATACTGTCATTCGATATTATTGACTTTGCTAAAAAATTTTTCTTATGATGATAAAGTCCTCTAAAAAAAAGTTGATGAGCTAATAATTCATCATAAGCTAATTTATTTCGATAAACATTGTCACTTAAATTGTTTGCCTTCTCAGGTAAATGCAACATCTTTAAAGTATTCGTTAGATTTGGTAAATTTCTTTGCTTATTCAATCCAGGAAAGTAATCTATGACGACCTTGTTTTTTTCAATAAAGTTAAAAGCTTTTTTAATTAATTTTAATAAAGCCTTTTGTGTTATTCCAGACACAAGCGGGTAGACAGATGTTAAATGTTCGGGAAGTGATGAATTATCGTTTACCGCTTCATATTCAGGATGAATCATTTCTTTTACTAGGGCCTTACTATTAATAGTACCGTATACACGTATTTTTTTTCCTACTATAAATTGTTTGATCTGACTTGGATAAAAATTTAAAAACCTTAGCTGAAGAGTTCCAGTTATATCCTCAATTACAATAATTAAACTTTTTCTTGGTCGATACGAGACATTGGTAAAAATTATCTTGCCCTCAACTTGATAGTATTTTTCTATACTTAGGTCTTTAATAACATCAATCTTTGTTCTATCTTGATACCTTGATGGTAAGTGAAGGAACACATCAAAAAGATTTTTAATCCCTAGTTTTCTAAGTTTAGCTTTTTCATTATCGGTATATATATCGGAAAACAATATTAAAACCTAATCTCCCTTGACAAGAAAACCATCGGCCTCGACTTGCGCACCTTTTGGTAGGGATGCTACGCCAATTGCTGCTCTAGCAGGATATGGTTCAGAAAAATACTGTGACATAATGTCGTTTACTAATGCAAAATTCGACAAATCAATTAGATAAATATTAAGCTTAACTAGATCATCGGTTGAAGAGTCTGATGCCTTTATAACTTCTAATAAATTTTTAAAAACTTGATGAATCTGTTGTTCTATTCCTTCTACTAAATCCATCGTTTCTGGATTTAACGGTATTTGACCAGATAAAAATACAATATTACCTTTTTGAACAGCCTGCGAATAAGTTCCTATGGCTTTAGGTGCTTTACTGGCTTGTATAATCTTTTTTGACATATCTAATCCTTTATTAACCTGTTTTAACTCTAATGATTCGACTAATTTTGTTAATTTTTCTTAAACTTCTTATTATCTCTGCGAGATGAATACGATTTTTAACTTGAACAACAAAGTTAATATTTACAAAATTGCTACCATCAGATTCCTCAAAATTAACATTTTCAATGTTAGAACTTGTATCTGCAATTGCAGCGGCCATTTTTGCAAGCATCCCTCTCTCATTTGAGACAAGAATATTAAGACTTACTTTATATAAACGATCAGTATTTGGCTCCCACTCAACATCAACCCATCTTTCAGGATCTAAATTAAACTTTCTAATTACAGGGCAATCATGAGTATGAATTATTAAACCCTTATCTTTATTGATGTAGCCCAAAATTGGATCTCCTGGGATAGGATGACAGCAGCTTGCAAGTTCAACTGCCATATCCTCCGAGCCTTTTATAGTAATCACATCCAGGAATTTTGTTTGTGTTCTTGTTTTCTTTACTCCGTCCATTATGCTTGTAAGTTGATGAGCTACCATTACATTCATTTTTTTTCCAAGAGCAATTTCTATAAGTACCTCATCTTTTGATTTTAAGTGATAATCTAGAATCAATTTATCCCAATATTTCTTTTTTATGGCTTCGGGGTCAATGTGAAAAGCCTTTAGCGCATTATTTAGCATACTTTGTCCCAAAATAACTAAATCATGTGACTCTGCAGATCTTAAATAAGTTCTAATCTGAGATCTAGCTTTTCCAGTAATAACAAAATTAAGCCAAGCAGGGTTTGGTTTTGCAAGAGGTGCGGTGATAATTTCAATATGGTCACCAGTTTTAACTTCTTCTCTCAAAGGAACTAACTCCTGGTTAACCTTTGCCGCTACTGCACTATTGCCAACATCGGTGTGGACAGCATAAGCAAAATCAATTGTAGTCGAACCTTTTGGGAGGGTAAAAATTTTTCCCTTTGGAGTAAACAAATAAACTTCATCTGGAAATAAATCTACTTTAAGATGTTCTAAGAATTCAAGGGAGTCTGAATCATCTGATTGAATTTCTAATAATTTCTTCAGCCATTGGTTTGTCTGTTGTTGAAGTTGCGTTACATGCGCATCTTTTGTTTTGTAAAGCCAATGTGCCGCAACACCTGCCTCTGCAAGTTTATGCATTGATTCTGTTCTTATCTGAACCTCTACCGGCGTCCCAAAAGGGCCGAATAATGTTGTA
Organism: uncultured Methylobacillus sp.; assembly: GCA_964526705.1. Classification (GTDB taxonomy): domain Bacteria; phylum Pseudomonadota; class Gammaproteobacteria; order Burkholderiales; family Methylophilaceae; genus BACL14. The sequence goes on along the minus strand of CAZGLD010000010.1, from coordinate 35,469 downwards.
TGTAATGATTGGTAGCCATTAGCCTTTGGAATAGCAATATAGTCTTTAAATTTACCAGCAATAGGTTTATATAGTGAATGTAAAACTCCTAAAGCTATATAACAATCATTTTGATCTTTTACAATTATCCTAAATGCATAAATATCGTTTATTTGTGAAAAAGAAGTATGTTTTTTAAGCATTTTTCTGTGAATGCTTGACTCATTCTTTTCTCTTCCTGAAACTTCGGCTTTTACATTATAAGCTTTGAGCCTCTTTTGAATATCATCAAGGATTCTTCCAATAACTTCTTTACGATTTCCCCGTGCAGCTAAGATTGCCTTATTGATTGTTTTATAGCGCAATGGATGGATGTGCCTGAAAGCTAAATCCTCAAGCTCTTGATATAAACTGTTCAATCCTAACCTGTTGGCAATTGGTGAGTAAATATCCATCGTTTCTTGCGCGATTCGAATTCTTTTTGCTGGTTTCAAATGGTTGAGTGTCTGCATATTGTGCAGGCGGTCTGATAATTTCACCAAAATAACTCTCACATCTTGTGACATAGCTAAAAGCATTTTTCTGAAATTTTCTGCTTGTGCATGAGTAGCATCATTAAAATTTATTTTATCAAGCTTAGAGAGTCCTTCTACTAATTGAGCTACCTGAGGATTAAATTGACTTTCTATTTCATCAATAGTTACTGAAGTGTCTTCTACAACGTCGTGAAGTAATGCAGCTTGAATAGATGCTGCATCAAGATGAAATTTTGCAGCTATGCAAGCAACTGAAACGGGATGTGTTATGTAATCTTCACCACTTATTCTTTTTTGCCCTTCATGCGCTTTTTTACTTAGGCGGTAGGCATCCCAAATAGAATGAATTTCATCGTCGCCAAGGTATTCCTTAAGCAATAACGTTAATTTAGAATTAGGATTATCTGCAGGGAGAAGCTGAGGTTGGTCTTCTTGTTCTTTATCCGCCGTATTAATTTTAGCGGTTTTAGGCATTTACTCACTCCATAGAGATTTAATTTTAAGTTATATTTTTAATCAAAATATCTTCGCCAATTAAACCTGCAGCAATTTCTCTTAAAGCAATAACTGAGGGTTTATCGTTTGATCCTTCAATATCAAACATAGGTTCAGCTCCATTTGATAGCTGCCGAGACCTAAGTGCTGCTACTAAGGTTAATTGGAATCTATTTGGTATCTGCTCTAAACAATCATCTATTGTAATTCTTGCCATTTTTTATTTATCCTAAATATTTATTTTGTTAGTTGTTCTATTAATTCTTGATGATAACTAATTTGTTGTTCTGTCCTTAAATTTTCAGCCATTATAATTGATTTTAATTCTTCTGCTGCATCATAAAAATTGTCATTAATTGTAACATAATCAAATTGATCGATATGGCTCATTTCGCTCTTGGCTGCTGATAATCTTGCTTTAATAGTAGCGTCTGAATCTTGCCCTCGAGCTGTTAACCTTTCCTCTAACTTTTTTAAGCTTGGCGGTAATATAAATATGCTTATTGCTTCTGGGAAAATGGCTTTTATACTAAATGCACCCTGCCAATCAATCTCAAAAATAATATCTTTACCGGCATCCTGAACATCTTGAACTATGTCTTTTGAGGTGCCATACAATGCTCCATGACAATTTGCAGTTTCAAGAAATTTTCCCTCTTTTTTCATGTTATTAAAAGCAGTATCTGTTACAAAATAATAGTCTTTGCCATCAATTTCTCCGGGTCGTGGCTGTCTAGTTGTATGCGAAATAGACAGGGCTATGTCAACATTATGTTCTAATATCTCCCTCACCAATGTTGTCTTCCCTGCTCCAGAGGCTGCAGAAATAATAAATAAGTTGCCTAGTTTTTTATTTGTCATTTATTCAATATTCTGTATTTGTTCACGTATTTGTTCAATTAATACTTTAAGCTCAACAGATATTTTAGAAATAGCAACTGAGACTGCTTTCGATCCAATTGTATTCGCCTCTCTGTTAAATTCTTGCATAAGAAAATCCATTTTTTTTCCAGAAGGACTATTTAGATTTATCAATCTTCTTAGTTCAATTATATGCGATTCAATACGATCTATCTCTTCCTTAATATCGCTTTTTTGAACAAAAAGTAAAAACTCCTGTTTAAGGCGAGAATCTTCTAAATCTACTAATGCTTCTTTAAATTTTTTAACAACTTTTATTTTATGATTTTTTATAGCTCTTGGCATAATTTTATTTGTTTTATTAACAATATTTTCTATTAATTTTATATTTTTAAGGATAACTACTCGTATCTTTATACCCTCTCTTTTTCTATCTTTTACTAAAGCTTCCAAAGCATCATCTAATAAGGAAAACATTGCTTCTTTTAAGCTCTTATTATCAATTTCAACGGTTTGGTTTGATAAAAGTTGCAGGATATCTAGAGGATTTATAGGTGCTGGGTTTTTTAGGTTATTCGAAATATTTTCTGAGGATGAAATTATCCTTCTCATTTCTTTATTATCAATTTGAGCAAGATAACGGTCGCTCTCATTAGCTTTAAAAAAAATTTTACAATCGACTTTCCCTCTTGAGATCTGTGCAGAAATCATTTCTCTAATTTTAGATTCATATAATTTACACTGCTCGGCAATTTTAAGGTTTAGCTCATAATATCTACTATTCAATGTTTTCAGTTCAATTACTAAGCTTCCGCCTTGAATACGTTTATCTTTAAAGCTAAATCCAGTCATACTTGCAGTCATTCTGATACCTTTTAATTAATTTTATAATTACTTTTTTGATTATAACGATAATACGGTAGAAACAATTTAAATTAAGTGTTTTTCATAGACTATAATTATAAAATTAAAAATTTAAAGGCGACAAAAATGCGATCGTTCAATAGAGGTAGTAATGACCTAAGACCCATAGAGTTTGTAAGGCAATTTACAAAGCATGCCGAAGGTTCAGTTTTAGTTAAATGTGGAGACACCCAAGTTATTTGTAATGCAACAATTGAGGAAAATGTGCCCTCATTTTTAAAAGGCCAAGGTCAAGGCTGGGTAACTGCCGAATATGGTATGTTACCTCGCTCAACTAACACAAGAATGGGGCGTGAAGCTGCACGAGGAAAACAAAGTGGAAGAACGCAAGAAATTCAGCGATTAATTGGAAGAAGCTTAAGAGCCGTTATTGATTTGAAGAAGTTAGGTGAAAGAACTATATATTTAGATTGTGATGTCATTCAGGCTGATGGAGGGACTAGGACTGCGAGTATTTCTGGATCGTATGTAGCAATGCATGATGCTATTAATTTTTTACTAAAAGCTAATAAATTGCCAGAATCACCAATCATTGATTCTATTGCAGCAATATCTGCTGGTATTAAAAATAATAATGCATTGCTTGATTTAGATTATTTAGAAGATTCTGAATGTGATACGGATATGAATTTTGTTATGACAGGTAGTGGAAATTTTGTTGAAATCCAAGGAACTGCGGAAGGCAAACCTTTTTCAAAAGATGAAATGGACGAACTGACAAGAATAGCCCAAATAGGTATTGCCGTCATTACAGATAAACAAAATGAAGTTCTAAAATCATAAACCGTATGACTAAAATTATCCTTGCCACTGGAAATATCAATAAACTTTATGAAATAGAAACATTTATGAAGGATTGTAATTTTGAATTTTGCTGTCAATCTGAGTTTGAAGTTCAATCATGCGATGAGCCCTATGACACGTTTGTTGAAAATGCACTTATGAAAGCAAGACATGCATCAAAAAGTACAGGTTTGCCTGCTATTGCAGATGACTCGGGAATTTGTGTTGATACAATAAATGGAAAGCCAGGAATTCACTCAGCTCGCTATGCTGGTCCTTCGGCAACTAATACTGATAATATTGAAAAGCTTTTAGAAGCTTTAAAAAATGAAGAGAATCGAAAAGCACATTTTTATTGTTCTATAGTTTTTATAAGGAATCATCTTGATCCAGAACCTTTTATTGCTGAAGGATTATGGTTCGGTGAAATTCTCAATGAAAGGCGAGGTTCTAATGGATTTGGGTATGACTCTATATTCTATGACTATAAAACTGAAAAGTCTGCAGCAGAGCTTAACCATGAAGTTAAAAATCGTATAAGTCACAGAGGCCAAGCTTTGCAAAAACTTAAACTTAAACTTAAAATAATTTATGACCAAGAAAAATAAAAACTGGCCTACGTGGAGACGTGACGATCAATCTGTTGTCTCTTGCACTGAAAAGATAAAAGTTATGGGAGATAATTTTGATGAGATTCAACAAATAGTTCAAGATGCTTTTGAGGACGGACTTTTAATGGAAGTATCAGATGAGCAAATGCGCCAAACTCTATTAAGTATGATCGAAAAGCTTAATAACCCTCTTAAAAAAAAATAGACCCTTATTTGATAAACAATCTTGCAATTAATAAAGATACAAATGAGCATATATCTGTTTATGTCCACATCCCATGGTGTGTCCATAAATGTCCTTATTGTGACTTTAATTCTCATGGCCTCAAAAATAAATCTATCGCCGAACACGAAGGAGCTTACACCAAAGCACTTATAAACCAAATCATATCCACTCAAACCAAGTCAAATAAAATTGTACATTCAATTTTTTTTGGTGGTGGTACACCAAGTTTATTTTCTCCAAATTCTATTGAAAAGATTTTGCAAAGTATTTCTGACAAATTCACAATAAAAGAAGATTGTGAAATTACGCTTGAAGCTAATCCAGGCACTATTGATCAAGCTTTTTTTAATGGGTATAAGCAGGTTGGAATAAATCGTATTTCTCTTGGTATTCAAAGTTTCAATGATAAGCATTTAAAATCCCTAGAAAGAATACATGACAAAAGACAAGCTTTATTGGCTGCTGAGCAGGCAAGAAATATATTTAGTAATATCAATTTAGACCTTATGTTTGCCTTACCTAGTCAAACAAATAATGAATTAAAGGAAGATATTAATAGTGCCCTTTCTATAGAGCCAGATCATATTTCCTATTACCAATTAACTATTGAACCAAATACAGCATTTTATAAATTTCCTCCTAGTCAACCAAACGAAGATGATAGTGCAGATATGGCTGATACAGTTGCTAATATATTATCCAATTTTAACTATAAGCATTATGAAACCTCTGCTTATGCAAAAGAAAATAAAGAATGCAGACATAACTTAAATTACTGGAGCTTTGGTGATTATTTAGGAATTGGTGCAGGGGCTCATAGTAAAATTACATCTGATAATGGCCAACAACAAAGATACTCTTGTTTTAAAAATCCAACTCAATATATTGATGGCGCTCATAAGAATAATTTTTTTATTGAAAATAAAAAAATAACAATGAATGCAATTATTTTCGAATTTATGCTGAATGCATTAAGATTAAATCAAGGGTTTCCAAAAGATTTATTTGAATTACGAACAAAACTTAAAATCGAATCAATTAGAGATGAATTGTCTAGAGCAATAGATAAGAAATTTATTATTGAGACCGATGATATGATTAAACCTACACAATTAGGTAGGAATTTTTTAAATGACCTTTTACAAATTTTTATGAGGGATATATAAATGAAATTAAATAAAATTATTGATGAATACTTTGTCTCAGATCAAATCAATGATCAAGATATTTCTATATTAAAAGAGAAAGGCTTTAAAACAATTTTTTGCAATAGACCAGACTCTGAAGAAATGAATCAGCCATCAGTTGAAGTACTTCAAAAGGTTGCTAACGATTTAAGCATTAAATTCATTCATCAGCCTGTCATTGGTAATGCAATTACGCAAGATGATGTAGCTAATTTTAAAGAATATTATATCGGTGCAGAAAAACCTATATTTGCATATTGCCGCACAGGCACTAGGTCAACAATGCTTTGGGCACTTTCAGAATCAAGTGAGCGACCTACCAGTGAAATACTTAATCTCACAGCTGCTGCTGGCTATGATATGAGCCATTTGATTAAATAAATTAATTTAGATTTAATTTAGCTTTTTGAATAGCTTTGGCGACAGAAGAAAATGCGGTTCCACCAATGTGCTTTCTAGACTTTATAGAACCCTCAAGGGTTAAATGCTTGTATACATCTTTATCAATAACCTTAGAGAATTTTTTCAAACTATTTAAATCAAATTCGCTAATATCACAATCTTTTGAGACCGCGGCTCGTACAACTTTTGCAACTACACCGTGTGAGTCTCGAAAAGAAACGCCTTTATTAACTAAATAATCTGCAAGATCCGTTGCTGTTGCATATCCTTTCATAGCTGCTGCCTCCATATTTTCAGGCAATGTTTTTAATTCAGCAATCATCTCTGGAAAAATTTCTAAAGTATTTCTTAAGGTATCGATCACATCAAAAATAGGCTCTTTATCTTCTTGATTATCCTTATTATATGCTAATGGCTGCCCTTTCATTAAGGTCAACAAAGACATTAGATGACCATACACTCTTCCCGTCTTACCCCTAACTAATTCCGGTACATCAGGGTTCTTCTTTTGCGGCATAATACTTGATCCCGTACAAAAGCTATCAGATATTTCAATGTATTCAAAGAATGGGCTTGACCACATAATTAATTCCTCAGACCACCTTGACAAATGCATCATCAAAATTGCAGCTGAAGCATTAAACTCAATTAAAAAATCCCTATCAGACACAGCATCCATAGAATTTTGAATGACTCCATCAAAACCAAGTTTTTTTGCAACAAAGTTTCTATTTATTGGGTAAGAAGTTCCTGCCAATGCAGCTGCGCCTAAGGGCAGTAAATTCATACGCTTCCTCAAATCAGTAAACCTACCAATATCTCTTTCTAACATTTCATAGTAAGCCAGTAAATGATGAGCAAAACTTACAGGCTGTGCAACTTGCAAATGAGTAAGGCCTGGCATAATAGTATGAATATTTTCATCAGCTAAATGAATTGTGGCTCGTTGTAAATTTTTTATTTGGCCAATAATATTATCTGTTTCACCTCTTACATAAAGCCTCATATCAGTAGCTACTTGATCATTTCTTGATCTTCCTGTGTGCAGCTTCTTTCCTGGCTCACCTATAATTTCGGTGAGCCTTTTTTCAATATTTAAATGCACATCCTCTAAATCTAATGACCATACGAATTTATCATCAATGATTTCTTTTTTAATTTGATTTAAGCCCTTTTGTATTGCTTTAAAATCTTTTGCTAAAATAATTTTTTGGTTTTTTAACATTTCAGCGTGCACTAGTGATCCCTCAATGTCTACAAAAGCAAGCCTCTTATCAAAATTTACAGATCCAGTATAATTTTTAACAACGTCTTTTGTAGGCTCCGAAAATCTATCCGACCATTTTGTTGTATTTTTTTTCATAATATTTTTTATATTTAATTACTTTAATTAACTGAATTATATATGAAATTTGATTGTGAGGACTGTGATAAAATTCTATTCGAACATGATCAAAAAAATTACAATTGCTTCTCGAGAAAGTCCTCTTGCCATGTGGCAGGCTGAGCATATTAAGACACAATTAAATTCTTTATATCCTGATATATCAATTCTTATAAAAGGTTTCAAAACCCAGGGGGATATTATTTTAGACCAACCACTCGCTAAAATTGGAGGCAAGGGTCTTTTTATTAAAGAGTTAGAACAAGCTTTGCTAAATAAAGAAGCAGATCTTGCAGTTCATTCTATGAAAGATTTACCAATGGATATTATGGAAGATTTTCAGCTTGCTGCCATTACAGAAAGAGAAGACCCAAGAGATGCATTTATTTCAGAATTATATAATTCATTAGACAATCTACCTCATGGAAGTGTTGTTGGTACTTCGAGCCTACGTCGTCAAAGTCAAATCAAAGCAAAATATTCACATCTAATAATTAAGCCTCTTAGAGGCAATCTTCAGACTAGGCTCAATAAGCTTAAAAAAGGGGAATATGTAGCCATTATTTTAGCTGCAGCAGGGTTAATTAGGCTTGGTCTTAAAGATAAAATTACAATGTATCTTAAGACCAATATAAGCATACCTGCAGTAGGTCAAGGCGCCTTAGGAATCGAAATATTGTCAGGAAATGAAGAGCTGCATAACCTTATCAAACCCCTTAATCATGAAAATACCTCACGCTGTGTTCTAGCTGAGAGAATGGTTAGTCGCTCTCTTGCGGGAAGTTGTAGTGTTCCATTGGGTGCCTATGCTTATATAAATGAGGATGATTTAATAATAAAAGGGTTTGTTGCCTCGCCAGATGGTAATCAATTCATACATGCTGAGACTAGAGGGAACAAAGGACAATTTTATACTCTTGGTGAATCCCTGAGCCAACTTTTAATTGATCGGGGAGCTAAAGAACTGTTGGCTGAATTATGAGTATTTATAGTGATAAAAGTAGTATTGCACTCATATCAACAAGACCTCTGGAAACAGAAGCTTGGCTTAACAAGCCTACAGAAAACATAAGCTTCTCTTTGTTCAAACATCCCTTAACTAAAATTAATCCATTAAATGATTACAAAATATTTGATGCTTTGCTGAAAAACATTGTTCAATATGATCATATTATTTTTATAAGTACAAATGCAGTAAAATATTTTTTAAAGCGATTTAACGAAAAAAAAATCATACTTCCAAAGAATATAAAATTATCATGTATTGGCCCATCAACAAAAGAAATGCTTGAGAAAAATCTCAACATGATAGTTCATTGTCCACAAGGCATATATGATTCTGAAAATCTTTTAATGCATGAAATTTTTACTTTTATTGAAAATAAAAATATTCTTATTATTCGTGGTGAAGGTGGTCGAGAAACTCTTAAAACTGGTTTGGAATTAAAGAAAGCCAATGTAATTTATGGAGAATGTTACACAAGAAAATATTTGGCACTTGACCTTCAAAACATTAAAAAGATCGTACAAAAATTTGATCAAGTATATATGCTCGTTAGTAGCTTAGAGAGTGCTAAAAAATTCATGGCTCATGAAATTGACAAAAATTTAGATTGGTTATCTTCTGTAAATTTCGTAGTAAATCATCAAAAAATTAGAGATGAATTAAAGCCTTTTTCAAAAACTATTATCACCAGTAACATTTCTTTAGGTGCACTTCAAAAAATCATTATTAAAAAATAAATTGTTATTTCTTGGACGGTGCAAAACTAAAAACATCCGCGAAAAACTCTTCGTCAGGTAAGCCTCTTTCTGATAAAGTTTTAAAAGCAGTTTCTATTAAAATTGGTGGACCACAGCTGTAAACCTGAAAATTCTCAAACGATTTAAAATCTTTTATTACCGCCTCATGAACGAAGCCCGTTCTCACTTTAAGATTATCTTTTTCATTTGGCTCAGAAAATACAGGTATATAGCTTAATTGGTCATGGGTGTTGCTCCATTCCGAACATAGTTTATCCATATAGAGATCTTGTTCTGACCTTACTCCTTGGTACAGATAAATAGTTCGCTGAACACCTTTAAAAAACATATCCTCAATGACTGATTTGATTGGTGCAAATCCTGTACCGCCAGCAATAAAAATAATGGGCTTTTTACTCTCCCTAAGGAAAAATTGTCCAATAGGAGCTTCGATCCTATGAATAGACTTTTCCTGCATCTCCTGAAAAACAAAATTAGTGAATTTGCCGCCTTCAATCAACCTTAAGTGGAGCTCTAACAAATCTTCATGGGGTGGGCTAGCGATTGAAAAAGCCCTTCTACTTCCGTCTGTCATAACAAATTCGAGGTACTGACCTGCAATGAATTCTAACGAATTGTTTCCAGGCAATTTTAAAATCATTTTCATTACGTCATGATTCAATCTTGATAAAGACTCAACTCTCACTGGGGTAATTTTTGGCTCTGGAAGATTTTCATTTAATTTATTAAGTTTAATATCAAGTTCAACATCAGAAGAAACGTAAGACTGGCAGCATAAGGTAAATCCATTTTCTTTCTCTGCGTCTGTCATAGCAGATTGTTGGTAATCTTCACAAAAAACTTCACCTGTAATAACTTTACCTTTGCACGAACCACATCCTCCGTTTCTGCAGCCAAAAGGAATATTAATGCCAGCAATTACTGATGCTTCCAAAATAGTTTGGCTTGGCTCAATATCAAAACTAACATTTGCAGATTGAATGGTTACCTTATACTTCAAAATAATTTAATCATCCTCTCTGCGATACTCCCCTTCAATAACATCGCTATTGGAATTATTTGTTTTCTTCTGCGAGCTTTTTAAATTTGGATCAACCGAATTTTGAATTGGAATAATTAATAAAATGAATCCAATAATATCTGTTATTACTCCGGGAAATAAAAATAAAGCTCCTGCCAATAAGTTTTTTGCACTTCCAAGTAAGACAGATGTGAGATTACCTCCCTGAGTCATCATGTTCATTAATTTAGATACTACTAATGTTTTTTCATCTTGAATTAACTGCCATCCCAATATGGCCATAATGACAATGTACCCAAAAAACCACCAACCATACATTGAAGCAAATCTAAAAAGACCCCATATTTCAAGAAATGGTAGTAAAAATAATGCTAAAGTAAAAATCAGTCTCATAAATAAATTAATTTATTGTTTGTTGTTGTTTTTTCAAGATACTGCATTGAAAGGCATGGCGGAACAGAACTTAACCATATAAAATTACTCTCACTCTTATTATAAACTGCTAAGCTTAAATTAAACATGCCCAAGATTGTAAAATCCCTATTTTTTTTATTTAGCATTATTTTTCCAGTGATAATTGCTTTTGCAGACAATACCTTTGTTAAAGATTCTAATAGCTTTCTGTCGGTAGATGAAGCTTTTAAAATTGAAGATACAAAATTAATTGACGATAAAAATCTAATAATTACCATGGATATTGCTAAAGGTTACTACCTTTATAAATCTAAATTTGAAATTATCAATAAAACGCAAATTGATTACTTAATCTCGTACCCTGTGGGAAAATTTAAAAATGACGAATATTTTGGCGAGCAAGAAGTATTTTATGATTCCCTTAGATTAAAAGTTAATTTTAAGCGCGGTCTTAATTTAACTGAAAGTATAAATCTTAAATTCCAAGGATGTAGTGAAAAAGGGTTATGTTATCCCCCAACAGTTCGTGCTTTAGAGCTTAATAAAGTATTAGGACAAGACCAATCAAAATTTTTACAATCTAATGCCATATCAAAAGAATTACAAAAAGATAACTTAATTATAATTTTATTAGGATTCTTTGTATCCGGATTATTACTTTCTATAACTCCTTGTGTGCTTCCCATGGTACCCGTTTTGTCAGGAATAATAATGGCATCTAACCGTAAAGCCTCTAGGTCACTTACTATTTCATATGTCTTAGGTATATGCTTTACATATTCGGCTCTAGGTATTCTTGCCGGCTTAACAGGTAATTTACTTTCTAGCAGTATACAAAATATAGGCTTTCTATATTTTAGTGGCATACTTTTTTTGTTATTTGGTCTAGCAATGCTTGATATTATCTCAATAAGGATACCTTTAAATGCTAATACTATGATTTCTCAACTGCTGAGCAGATTTAGTGGTGGGGATAAAGTCAGTGTTTTTATTATGGGTTTATTCTCAGCTTTAATACTTAGCCCTTGCGTTGCACCTCCTCTTGCTGCTGCCATTGTATATATAGGTCAAACTGGAGATCTTCTATTGGGAGGAATTTCATTATTATTTATGGCCATTGGCATGAGCACCCCTTTACTAATTCTTGGTTTCTCTTCAAAAATTATTCTTCCTAAGCCTGGTATTTGGATGGAATTTGCAAAGAAAATGATGGGGTTTATTTTAATAGCTATGGCAATATATATAATAAGACCTCTGTTGTCCGAATTGATTTTTCTAGTGTTACTTCTTATTATATTAACAACAGCATTGATATTTAGTTTAAAACAAAAAGATATATTTTTTAACAAAAATAAGAAGACTAGTTTACTAGTTTTATTATTTTATATCTTCGCAGGGTCATTTTTAATACAAAATATAATCACTCAGTATTCTTCTAAAGATAACTTAAGCCAACTTACGTTTATCGAAGTTGATAGCAAAGAAGCGCTTAACAAACAATTAAAATTGTCTACTCAAAAATATCAAATGTTAGATTTTTATGCTGATTGGTGCGTTGCCTGTTTAGAATATGAAAAATATACCTTTAAAGATGAAAAGGTGCATTACTTATTAAGTGAGTTTAATTTATTGAAAGCTGATGTAACTGAAAATAATATTCAACACAAAGATCTCATGAAATTATTTAATCTTTTTGGTCCGCCAGGTATTGTATTTTTTGATAAAAATGGTGAGCATTTAAAAAAATTTGATGTAATTGGTTATAAGAATGCGGAAGAATTTTACGATATATTAGAGGAAATTTTAAATTATGACGACTAAAAAAGCTCTTCTACTTTTTTTATTAGCTTGCATTGCATTAGGATCTGGATATTTTTTTCATAAGCAAAATCTTGGAAATCATTCATCCCAAACCGATACTTTATTTACAATTCCACTTAGCAACTTAAAAAAAGAGACGACAACCTTAGCTCAATACAAAAATAAGTGGTTAATTATAAATTTTTGGGCAACATGGTGCGCTCCGTGCCGCGAGGAGATTCCTGAGCTTAATGAGTTTTATAAAAATAATGATGTTCAGCTTATCGGCCTCGCTATTGATGAGATGATTGATGTCATTAAATTTCAAAATGAAGTACCAATAAACTATCCTTCATATGTTGCAAACGATATCGAGGGTGTAACTTTAGCTAAAAATCTAGGTAATGCCAGAGGAATATTACCTTTCACTGTTATTGTTCAACCTAACGGATTAATAAATAAGACATTCTATGGTAAAGTAAATATTGATGATTTAAATCAAGCACTAAGCGATAAATCTCTTTAAAAAATTCACTGAAATTCACTTAAAATTGATGATCTTGTAGACAAATCACATCATTTCCGTCTAAAATAGCATTTCATTTACATTGTTTTAAATTCACTATATGGCTCTAAAAAATATTTTTGTGATGCACGGTCCTAATCTTAACCTTCTAGGTGAAAGAGAACCAAAATATTATGGAAGTGAGTCGCTAGCGGATATCAATAACCAGATAAATGAAGAAGCGAAAAAACTTAAACTGACCGTAGAAATAAAACAAAGTAATAGTGAGCTAGAAATTATTGAATTAATTCAACATACAAAAACTGACTTTTTAATAATAAACCCTGCAGCTTTTACACACACATCAGTTGCAATTCGAGATGCAATTGCAGCCATAAAAATTCCTTTTATTGAAGTGCATCTCTCTAATGTTTTTGCTAGAGAATCATTTAGAAAAGAATCCTTTTTTTCTGATTTAGCAGTTGGTGTTATTAGTGGTTTAGGTTCAGAGGGATACCTTGCCGCTATGAGATATGCTGTAAATCAAAAAAATTTATAACGAGGAAAGTATGGATCTAAGAAAATTAAAAAAATTAATCGATTTAGTAGAAGAATCAGGTATAGCTGAACTTGAGTTAACTGAAGGTGAAGAAAAAGTTAAGATCAGTCGTCAACTAAATACACCATCTTTAGCTTCTCAATATATGCAGTCACCTCAAATTGCAAATCAACAGGTGTTAACACCTCAACAATCACCACCAGTGCCCATACAAACTCCTGCTGATACCCCAACCACTCCTAGTAGAGATCAGATAACCTCTCCCATGGTTGGAACGTTTTATAGAGCTTCATCACCTGATGCTGGATCCTTTGTTGAAGTAGGGTCAACAATCAAAAAAGGTGACGTATTATGCATCATCGAAGCAATGAAAATTCTAAATGAGATTGAAAGTGATAAAGACGGTGTAATCAAAAAGATATTAATAGAAAATGGTCAGCCAGTAGAGTTTGGTGAACCACTATTTGTTGTTGAGTAAATAATATATGTTTGAAAAAATACTGATTGCCAATCGCGGTGAGATAGCACTGAGAATATTAAGAGCATGCCGAGAAATGGGAATAAAAACAGTTGCAGTATATTCCCAGGCAGATGCCGAAGCAAAATATGTCAAGCTGTCTGATGAGGCGGTATGTATTGGGCCTCCTCCTTCCAATCTCAGCTATCTAAACGTTCCTGCCATTATTAGTGCTGCTGAAGTTACTGATGCTCAAGCAATTCATCCAGGCTATGGCTTTTTATCTGAAAATGCAGATTTTGCGGAACGTGTCGAAAAAAGTGGTTTTACTTTTATTGGTCCAAAAGCAGAAACAATAAGGCTTATGGGAGACAAAGTAAGCGCAAAAAATGCTATGAAAAAAGCTGGAGTTCCCTGTGTGCCTGGTTCGGACGGCGCATTACCTGAAAATCCTGACGAAATTAAAAAAATAGCAAAAAAAATTGGCTATCCTGTAATAATAAAAGCAGCTGGAGGCGGTGGTGGAAGGGGAATGCGTGTTGTTCATACAGAGGCTGCAATCTTAAACTCTGTTGCCATGACAAAAGCAGAAGCTGGAGCTGCATTTGGAAATGCAACAGTCTACATGGAAAAATTTTTAGAAAACCCCCGTCATGTTGAGTTTCAAGTTCTATCAGATCAATATGGAAACGCTGTTCATCTTTGGGATAGAGACTGCTCTTTACAAAGACGACATCAAAAAATTATTGAAGAAGCCCCCGCGCCTGGCATAACTCCTAGACTAAGAGACAAGATGGGTCAGCGATGTGCCGATGCTTGTAAAAAGATTGGATACCGCGGAGCAGGAACATTTGAATTTCTTTACGAAAATGGCGAATTCTTTTTTATTGAAATGAATACAAGGCTTCAGGTCGAACATACGGTTACTGAGATGATTACAGGTTTAGATTTAGTTCAAGAACAAATTAAAGTTGCTTTTGGGGAAAAATTCAAAATTAAACAAAGAAATATTCAGCTAAATGGACACGCTATCGAATGTAGAATAAATGCTGAAGATCCTTATAACTTCATGCCCTCACCTGGAGAAATTTCACGCTTTCATTTGCCAGGTGGACCTGGAGTAAGAATGGATACACATGCTTATGGTGGATACAAAGTTCCTTCAAACTATGACTCTATGATTGGTAAATTAATTTGTTATGGGGCAACAAGAGAACAAGCTATTGCAAGAATGCAAATAGCACTCTCGGAAATGGTAATAGAAGGCATTAAAACAAATGTGCCTCTGCACCGCGACCTAATGGAAGATTTAGCCTTCAAGGAAGGTGGGGTTAATATTCATTACTTAGAAAAAAAACTTAGTAAAAAAACTTAAAATGTCATGGGTCAATTTATTAATATTATCAACAAATGCGCATGCAGATAATTTTAGTGACTTTGTCTTAGAAAATGGTGCAATATCCGCCTCTATTCAAGATCAAAATTTAAACAAAAATAACGAAGAAATAATTTTTGGGGAACCGCATAATGGGCCACAACAATTTTGGGAGCATACGCAAATAAATGCTTTATTTAGAAATTTAAATGAAGCAAAAAAGGCATTGAAAAAATTAGAGAAAAAATTTAGTATAAAATTAAGTGTTGAATTTAAAGAAGTTCAAGATGAAGACTGGGTAAAAAAAACCCAGGACCAATTTCATCCCATATCCATTAACAATAAATTATGGATTATCCCAACATGGCATGATGTAGTCGATAAAAATGCAATAAATTTGATTCTGGATCCAGGATTAGCCTTTGGTACTGGTTCACATCCCACCACATACCTGTGTATTGAGTGGCTTATTAATAATATACAAAAAAAAAGTGCTGTATTGGATTATGGTTGTGGGTCAGGAATATTAAGTATTTGTGCAAAAAAACTTGGGGCGGATGAAGTGCTAGGCGTCGATATTGACCCCCAAGCTATTTCAGCAAGCATCTATAATTCCCAAAAAAATAAAGTTTTAATTGAGTTTAGTAATACAAAAAAGACTACAAAATTTAAAGCAGATATAATTGTTGCAAATATTTTATCCAGTGCTCTAAAAGTACTTGCTCCAGTTCTTGCATCTTATTGTAAAAAAAATGGAAAGATTGCTTTATCAGGTGTTCTTAGAAATCAAGAAAAAGAAATAACGGACATCTATAGTAAATGGTTTTCGATGAAAAAATCATCTTACAAAGATGAATGGGTATGTTTATCAGGAATAAAAATATAAAACTATTCTAATCAATACTTCCAGTCTTTTCATTTATAAAAACTTTAGCTTTTTTAAAAATATTGTTTCTTCTTTCGCTATTCATTTTATTAAGCGAATTACTTAAAATTGACAATCTTGGATTTTTTTTAAAAAATAATTCGTTTTCATAAACAAAGTTCCAATATAAACCATCTAGTGTGTCGCACCATTCGTCTCTTTTATAATTACTCATCTTTAAAATATAATTAGAACCACAAGAATAAGGTTTAGTAGCAAATAATCCTCCATCAGCGAATGTTCCCATGCCATAAACATTTGCAGTCATGACCCAATCTGATGAATCAACGAACATTTCCATAAACCATTTAAAAATTTCATCTGGGTGAATGTTAGAGAGATTCATTATATTAGCGATAATCATAAGTCGAGGAATATGATGAGTATATCCATAATTAACACAATCTGTAATTGCATCATCTAGTGGCTTAATGCCGGTAGTTCCATCATACCAATCTTTTGTTAATGATCGACGATGTTTCCAAAAGTTACCTCTAATCTCATTTGTATCTTTAATATGATAAATTCCTCTTATAAATTCTCTCCATCCTATAATTTGTCTAACAAAGCCCTCAAGAGAGTTTATTGGAAAAGGTTTTTTATTATGTTGGATAAAGGTTTTCTCTAAAACTTCACTAGGTGTTAATAAACCAATATTTAAAATAGGGCTCATTAAGCTATGAAATAAGAAATTATTATCTTTATCAATTGCATCTTCATAATCTCCAAATTTCTCGAGTTTATTTTCCAAAAAATCATCTAAAAATTCTAATGCTTGATTTCTATTAAATGGAACCCAATGATTATCCAGGCTCCCAGGATGTTCTTTAAATTTTAAATTAATAATATCCTTTAAATCATTTAAATAAACAGAGGTTTGTTTTTTTGGCTTACTTGGTAATTGAATATTTTTAGGAAGTTTTTTTCTGTTATCTCCGTCAAATGACCACTTTCCGCCAATGGGCTTATTATCATCCATAAGAATTTTTAAATCTTTTCTCATCATCTGATAAAAACTCGACATTCTTAAGGTTTTATTTTGTTTTGAAAATGACAAAAAATTTTCTCTACTGCATAAAAACATTGGTGAGGCAGTTATCGAATACTTAATTGTATTTTTTTCAAGGCATTCGATAATTTTTTTTTCAAATGGCTTATCTTCAATTTCGAAAAAACATACTTCATCAATCTTTTCATTTTTTATAACCTTCAATAATTTTTTTTCATATGAAATATGAAAATCTGGTTCTTCAATGGATGAGTAGAAAACTTTTAAATTATTATTTTTAAGTTCATCTCTATACTCTCGCATTGAAATCAAGAAATTTAATATTTTTAATTTATGATTTTTTATTTCAGAGCATAATTCCAAATCTTCAGCCATAAAAAATAAGGGTGCGCCTATTTTTTTTATTTCTGCTATTGGGAATAATTGATTTCCTAAAATAATTTGTATTTTTTTCATGATTGATTCCACATTTTTTGGTAAGTGCCTTTGGGGTCATAGGTTTGTTTTTGTTTTTCTATATTAAAGAATCTTCCTCCACGGGGGTCTGTTCCACATCCTGCAATATACGCCCAATTGCCATAGTTACTGTGTACATCATAATCTATTAGTTGTGCCTCAAACCATGCTGCACCTGAACGCCAATCACAAGATAACTCATTAACAAGATAGCTTGCTACTATCTGACGCATTCTATTTGAAAGAAAACCAGTCCTATTGAGCTCATTCATGCCGGCGTTAATAAAAGCATTATCAGTGCGGGCATCACTCCATGCCTTAAAATTTTTAGGCATATGTTTTATCTTTGGTTTAAAAAATTCTAACCCATTTTTATGAAAGAATTTAACGCCATACTTACAAAATAAAAATCTAAAAAAATCTCGCCACAATAATTCAAAGAAAATCCAGTACGTACTCTCATTTGCTTTATATTTTGACTCATGTTGTCTTAATTCAGCATAGACTTGCCTAGCTGAGATAAAACCTAGTGCTAGCCATGGAGATAATTTAGTAGAAAAATTAACCCCGATCAAATCATTTCGAGTTTTTTTATACGATTGTGGTAACTCACTTTGAAAATATCTTTTTACAAATAAATTTGCGCTTATTTCACCTCCCTGGAAGCCATCTTGTGATATTGGAAATGAACCTTGTTGATAATCTTTATGATTATTTATCTCGATTCTACTCTCAATAGATTCGATGAAGTCGATAGGTCTTACATTAACTATATTATTTGATATATCTACCGGAGAAAGTGGTTGTATATCTTGAGATTCGATTATTTTTCTAAATTTAGTAAATACATCTGGTAATTTATCTAGATCAAATGGTAATTGATTAATAGTAAATAATGAAGATTGAAAAATAGAAGTTACTTTAACGCCTAGTTTCTGTAAAGAAGTAATTTGCGCTTGCTCTTCTGGTGCATTAATTGACTCACAAAAAATCTCGTCAATATTATACTTTTGAGTAATATCAAATAAGGCTAAAACTGTATCGCCTTTTATTATTCTAAGATGGTGGCCATTTTTTTTTAGTGCACTAGTGAGGCTATTTATGCCTTGAGATAAAAATAGTTTTCTATGTTTACTTTGTCTTTTAAATCCCCAAGTGGTCTCATCATCGTTATTTGAATCGTCAACAAATACAAATAACATATGCTTAGAGTGTTTTATTGCTTCGTTTAGTGCTAGGTTATCACTTAACCTTAAGTCATTTCTAAACCAATAAATATTTCTCATTTAACTATGTGCCTTTTATTTTGACATCGCTTAGAGCAATACTTCACTGAATCCCAACATAAGCTCCACTTTTTTCTCCATTGAAAAGAGCGTTGGCACACTGGGCAATTTTTTGAAGGAAAATCAATTTTTTTCATAAGACTTCGATTCACATTAATTCTAAGGGTTCAACAGAAAACTTAAGATAAAAGAGTTACGTTCTTTCATGAAAGTATGCCTTTAAAATTATATTTTTTAAATAAGACTTTTTATGACAGTTTGTTTTTTAATTCACCAAAAAAAGCTTATACAGATCATTTTAATTCAAACGTGAATAGGTCTATACTAACTTTAACGGTTTTTAAAAACTTACTTTGATTAGATACATACGAGGTCAAGATGTATAGAAATTTTTTTATCTTAAATTTTTTAATATTTATATCTGGTTGTGCGACTACATTTAGCCAAAACTCTCAGTATCCAGCTCCACATAATGATTATACGGGTATTGTTATTCAAGAACATTTTAGTGAAGAAGACCCTACTGATTTTATGATAAGAAGTTGTAAAATGTATGGAGGATTTAATCAAGATAGCGTTAAAAATATAGGTAAAGATCATTTAATGCAGTACATCATGCAGTTTAAATGTAACTATAGTGGAAAACTTTCTAGCGAAATAAATATTGATGGTAAATCATCAGTTCGATTAAATGGTTCAATTGCAAAGATAAAGTGCCAAAATCTTGGTTTTGTGGTCGGTACGATTAAATTTAGAAAATGTATGGAGGAACTTACTCGTTAATTTCTTATCTGTTTACTTATGAAAAAAAATTTACTTCTATTTATGATCTTTTTCTTCTCATCAATTTTTGCGCAAAATACAATAGATTTTAATTGTAAAGGGATGAGTCAGTTCGAATTAATAGGTTCTTCAGGATCAAAAGAGGAAATGAAAAATGTAACTTTCAAATTTATAGAAGGAAAATTACAAGATCTTAATAATATTGACTGTACGTGGACAGAAGATAATATTACTTGTGAATCAAGTTTTCTAAATATCCGTAAATTGGTTATTAATCTGAAAACAAAAGAGGCATCTGATTTTATTGCCGGTAACAAAGGATTTGGTCAATATGTTGAATCTTTCCAGGGAAAATGCGAATAAGGTGAATGATATTTCTGTTAAATTGGTTAGCCCAGGTAACTTTAATGTTATTGTTCACAGTATCAGTCGTACAGAACATCATGTAACTGCTAATAATGATTTTCTAGATCAATTCTCAAAATATGATGTTACACCTGAAAAAATTATTAAATCTTCATTCAAATTTTTACTGGACCGTGAGCCGAACACATCCATACTAAATAATTTTGATATTACGATAATTAGTAAATATTTTCCTGAGTATCCAGATATCATTACCGAATATTTCTGAAACTCTATTTCTCACACAGAGTCATTATAAAGTCATAAGAATTGGAGAATTTATGGTTAGGATCTTTATAATTTTATTATCTTTTATAAATATAGTTAACGCAGATAGTTTAAGTAATGGAAGATACTCGGAATCTTTTGATAATGGAAAACCAAAATACGAAATTACATATAAAAACTCAAAAAAACATGGGAAAGAGATTTTTTGGTTCGAGTCAGGAATAAAAAAAATGGAGAGTCATTTTGAAAATGGAATTGAAAATGGTGCTTGGCGTCAGTGGCATGATAATGGAAAAATTAAATTAGAAGTTTTTTACGAAAATGGCAAAGAAAATGGCTTCTGGAAACAATGGTATAAAAATGGTCTTTTAAGATCATCAGTAAAATTTATTAATGGTATCAAAGATGGTGAGGAACTCACTTTTAACGAAGATGGAAGTATCCGCTCTAAAGATATTTATTTAAATGGTAAAGTAATTAAATAATTGGTTAGAGGTTATTTTATGATTAAGTCATACGCAGCAATGAGACCGAAGGCAGCTCTTGAAGAATATTTATATGAAGAAAAGCCCTTAACTTCAAATGAAGTAAGAATAAAAGTCCACTCTTGTGGTATCTGTCATAGTGATCTTAGCGCAATTGACAATGATTGGGGTAAATCGAACTATCCGATGGTCGCAGGCCATGAAGTTATTGGTGAAGTCATTGAAATCGGCTCTGCAGTTTCATTACATGCTATTGGAGATAAAGTTGGTCTTGGTTGGCATTCTGGCTATTGTAATGCTTGTGAATATTGCAATAGAGGTGATCATAACTTTTGTAGTAAGACTAACAAAACCGTTTACAGTCAGTTTGGAGGTTTTGCTGAACAAGTTTCTGCCAATGAAGTTAGTGTAATACCCTTACCAAAGGATCTTAAATCCCGAGATGCAGGGCCACTTCTTTGTGGTGGTATAACTGTTTTTACTCCTATTGTAGAATTTGATATAAATAGAAAACATAAAGTTGGTGTTATAGGTATTGGTGGTCTTGGCCATCTTGCTGTAAAATTCTACAAATCCCTTGGCTGTCATGTAACAGCTTTTACAAGCTCAAAAGATAAAAATGATTCTTTAATTGATATGGGTGCTGACAAAATCATTTCTTCAATTGATAAGAGCGAAATAAAAAAATATGTATCAACGTTTGATTTTATTATTTCAACAGTGAACGTTAAGTTGGATTGGAATCTATATTTAAGTATTATAAAACCAAGAGGAAGACTACATTTTGTAGGAGCAGTTCTTGAAAACATAGATGCCTCTGTATTTTCTCTCATGGGTGGTCGTCGATCAATCTCAGGATCACCCGTTGGTAGTCCAAAAAATATAAAAAAAATGTTAGATTTTTGTGTTGAACACAATATTTATCCTGATACCGAGAGTTTTCAATTTGATAAAATAAACGATGCTATAAAAAAATTGAGAGATAATAAAATTAGATTTAGAGCAGTTTTATCATGGTGATAATACGATGATTAATTTTTTTGCATCTACTTTGTTTGGAATTATGATTGCATTTATGGCGTTGGTTTCACCAGTAGTGTTCTCAACCTTAACAAAAGAATCATCTCAAGCTTTCTTAAGGAAATTTTTTCCTAGGCTGTTTGTTCTTGGAGCTTTTATATCAAGCATCCTTGTTGCTATGACTCTTCAAGAAATAGATATAAAAAATCAAGTATTTTCAATTATCATCTTTTTTGGATTTCTTTTAAATCTATTTGTAATTACCCCAAATGTGAATAAATATAGAGACCTTGAGTTACAAGGAGACAATAAAGCAAAAAAACTATTTTCATTACTTCATCTTTCATCTGTTTGCATTTTTATTGCCCAATTAATTTTAATCCTTTTATTAATTTTTCTATAAATGGCAAACTATAATGTGAGTGGCTTAATGACTCTAGCTGAGCTTGCCAAAAGCAAGCAACAATCATGGTTTGTTTATATACTCCTTTGTTCGGATAATACCTTATATACTGGTATCACTAATAATATCGATAAGAGGCTAGAAGATCATCAAAGAGGTGTTGGCGCTAAATATACAAAGGGCCGATCCCCAATCAGCCTTTTATTCAAAGAGAGGCATCCAAACAGGAGCTCGGCAAGTAAAAGAGAAAGTGAGATAAAGTCTCTTACCAAAAAACAAAAGCTAACCCTTCTTCAAAATTAATTATCCTTATTAGGAGTTCATGATTTAATGTTCCAATGGTTTGAAAATTTAATCAATCCTTTTCCCAAGGAGCTGATACAAACACCTCCCAAATCTTTACATGAGTTTGCTTGGTTATGCATAAAGGATATTAAGCTATTTATATTTTCTATGTCATTACTAACTGCATGCATCGCTAGTTTTGAAGCAATACTTTATGCAATTTTAGGTATGTTGATTGATTATATGATTTCAGAAGGGCCCGATCAATTCGTCCATAATCATAAGAGCTTATTAATACTCTTAGCAAGTCTTCTTATTGGCAGTACTATTTTTGTAGCTATCCAAACAATGATCAAGCATCAATCATTGGCTGGCCCATTTCCCATGCGAATGCGATGGAATTTTCATCGTTTATTACTTAACCAAAGTATTGATTTTTATAATAATGAATTTTCGGGAAGAATTGCAGCCAAGGTAATGCAAACTGCTCTTGCTTTAAGAGATATGTGGTTTATATTGTCAGATATTTTAGTATACGTAATTGTTTATGTTGCGACTATGGTTGTTCTGGTTGGAAATCTAAACACACTTCTTATTTTTCCTTTTCTTATATGGTTATTTATATACATAACTACATTATTTTATTTTATTCCAAAATTAGCCACATTATCGAAAAATCAAGCAGATGCAAGATCTCTTATGACTGGAAGAATAACTGATGCTTACACAAATATAAGTACAATAAAATTATTTTCTCATACTAGAAGAGAATCACAGTATGCTAAAAATGCAATGCATGAATTTTTATATACTGTTCATATGCAGATGCGAAAAGTATCTGTTATTCAAATTATTAATCACTTTCTCAGTATGTTTCTTATATTATCAACCACAGGAACTGCTCTGTGGTTATGGTCAAATAATGAAATTGCGATAGGTGTCCTAGCTGCAGCTTCGGCAATGTCATTAAGATTAAATGGTATATCGCATTGGGTTATGTGGGAAATGACATCGTTATATGAACAAATTGGTATTGCTCAAGATGGTTTAAATATGCTTTCTCAAAAACAAATAGTAGCTGACAAAAAAAATGCATCTATTTTAAAAGTTACAGAAGCGCCTATTACTTTTAAAAATATTTTTTTCTCATATGACAAACAAACGCATTTGTTCTCTGACTTTAATTTAGATATTCGTCATGGAGAAAAGGTAGGTATTGTTGGGAGGTCTGGGGCAGGTAAGTCATCACTGATTAATCTCTTGTTACGATTATATGAGCTAGACAAAGGACAAATACTTATAGCCAATAAAAATATTAATTCTATTACACAAGATAGCCTAAGGTCGCATATTGCAATGGTCACTCAAGATACCTCGCTTTTACACCGATCCATCAAAGAAAATATTGCATATAGCAAACCTAATGCAACTGATGAAGAAATTATTTTGGCAGCAAAAAAAGCTCAAGCACATGATTTTATTCTAGCGCTAATAGATCAGAATAAGAATATTGGTTATGATTCACTGGTCGGAGAGCGAGGGGTTAAGCTTTCTGGTGGGCAGAAACAGAGAGTTGCAATTGCCCGTGTGATATTAAAAAATGCCCCCATACTATTATTGGACGAAGCAACAAGTGCTTTAGATTCAGAAGTTGAAATTATTATTCAAGAAAGCCTAGCCAGTTTAATGCAAGGTAAAACAGTCATTGCAATAGCACACAGGCTCTCAACTATTGCAGCAATGGACAGATTAATCGTAATGGACCATGGAGCTATAATTGAAGAAGGCAATCATAAGTCTCTAATCAAGAAAAAAGGGTTGTATTATCAATTATGGCAACATCAAAGCGGAGGTTTTATTGGGGATTAATTTGAAATACTATTTGTGGCTTTAGCACAATTATAAATACCAAATTTTAAATTTTCTGTATGCTCGAAATCTTTAAAAGTATCAGTTGTAAGTTTATTTTGAATCATATTAAACGATATGGCTTCGAAATTATATTTACAATTAATTGAAACATCATTATTTTGACAACTACTCCAGTCATATTCATTAATACTTTGCTTAATACCAAAAAAATAATTTTTAATTACAATAATCTTTGAATCATCCACCTTGGAAGCTTTATTCTTAGTTCCAAACACTAACATTTCAAAGATCTGATAGATTTCTAATAAGTCCTGATCCTCACCTTGTACATTTTTAGATCTCATATTATTATTTTCAGATGTACTCATTAGTTTTCCATTACATTCAAAAAAAATTTTACTCGGAAATATATAACCAACAAAACCAAAAAAACCAATTATCACTAAGACGCAAATAATTGTTTTTAACACTAAATCTACTCTCTATTTTTACAAACATTAATCATTAAGTCATATGCTGAGGATGGTTCTTTAATAATCTCCCAAGGTTGATTAGAGCTTGCTTGAGAAAGGATTTTTCCTTCCCCTTTATTGCCAGAATAAGATATGACATGAACCACACGTCTTTCTTTTTCCTGACAGCTATATTCTGTTAATATTTTTGCCGAAAGCATATTATTAAAAATTGGTTCGTTGAAATCCATTAAAGACCATGACCTAAATAATGGATAATTAACTTGAACAGTCTCACTATCAAAATATAATGTCATTTTTCCGTCTTCACTTACATAACCACCTTCCCATTTTGCTTGAAGTAAATTTACAAAAAATGATAAAGCTATAAATAAAAAAATTTTCATATTTTTCCTCTGATGAAACTACATCATAACTAAATTCCTTTAAAATGATAGGTTATTTATAAATATTGCTTTATTTTCAATAATCTATATACTTCGCTCTCTGAAAGATTGTCATATAGTCCTGTTTTGTTGCCAGTCTTACCCCGCAATATAACAAGGAAAAAGATGTCATTTAAAACATTAAATCTTGATAGCTCTATAAATAAAGCTATCGAAGAGGCTGGGTACGAAGTTCCCACTCCCATTCAAATCAAAGCAATTCCAGAAATATTACTCGATAAACATGTACTTGCTTCTGCCCAAACTGGGACAGGTAAAACGGCAGCATTTGTGTTACCTATTTTAGATAAACTTACTAAAAATAAAACACAAGGTCGAGGTCCAAGAGTGCTTATTGTCAGTCCAACTAGGGAATTGGCAAGCCAAATTACAGATAGTATAAAAAAATACTCTCGTTATTTAAGAATAAATTCCATAACTATTACAGGCGGTATATCCTATTCGTTACAAAATAGAATGTTTAAAAAACCAATAGATATTTTAGTTGCTACCCCGGGTAGATTGCTTGATTTATACCAACAAAAAAAGATTAAATTTTCTGACTTAGATGCCATGATCTTAGATGAGGCTGATCGTATGCTTGATATGGGTTTTGTTCCAGATATTAGAAAAATTTATAATGCTACGTCAAAAAAACAACAAATGCTCATGTTTTCAGCTACTTTCGATGCTCCTATCCAAAAAATTGCGCAAGAATTTTTAAAAGATCCTGTAACCATATCAATTAAACCAGACATATCTGGTCATAAAGATATTAAACAAATAATATACTTCGCTGATAACCAATCGCATAAGCAACAACTATTAGACCACTTCATTAAAAATGATGATTTAACGCAAGGAATTATATTCACAGCAACCAAACGAATGGCTGATCAATTATCTGATCAACTATATCATTCAGATATTAAAGCATCTGCTCTCCACGGAGACATGTCTCAAGGTGCAAGAACTAAAACTATCAATCGGTTTAAAAGAAATGAAATAAAAATTTTAGTTGCAACCGATTTGGCTTCTCGTGGAATTGATGTAAAGAATATATCCCATGTTTTTAATTATGATATGCCTCGTTTTGCGGAAGATTATATTCATAGAATTGGAAGAACAGGCAGGGCTAATAAAAAAGGTATTGCTATCAGTCTGGTCAGCCCTACAGACCGAGAGTTCTTAAGAAAAATAGAAAAATTTACAAACCTAAAGCTAGAAACTTCGACTATTGAAGGCCTAGAACCAACAATCATCAATGAGATAAAAGCAACTAAAAGAAATAGTCGTAGGCGTTCATTTGGGAAAAAAAATAAAGTATTTAAAAATCAAACAAATGCGAAAAAGAGAATTAGGAGTAAACCTAGTTTTAACAAGGCTAATCAGTCAGCGCCAAGTCACTAATAGCGTAAATACCTGTAGGTCTATCTTTATCTAACTTCCAGGTTCTTTGCTTAACGACACAACACCTATCCCTGTTAATGTCCGATACACCAAATTTTAATTTGGCATTCGGAATAATACGATATATGTGCCTTTCTATACCATCGATAGTTTCTGGTGCATCATCATTAGCACAAAATATTAATACGTTTTGTTTTCTATTTGATGTTTGTCTTATAACTACCAGATCCTCTCTTTTTAATTCTTTCAAATGTTTTTTTATTTTCAAAAGCTCTTCATTGGTAATAGGCTCTGATTTCAATAAGCTTACGCGACGCATAAGAGAGATAGCATTTGCATTTATCTTCTCCTTACTTAAAATCTGCGGAATAAATCTTACAATCCATGTTTCTTTCTCTTTAGATCCTTTGAGATTAGAGATAATTTGATCAACTGGATATTTTGTTAATATTGGTGGACGCATAATATCTATATTATCATTTCTTATAACTAAATATCATGATATTTTAATATCTATAAATAAAACAACTACAATCATTCTATGAACCGATTTGATACAATAATTCTCACTTCTACTTTAATAACATCTATCACAACATTTTTGTTGTTTGTAGTTTTTAAACTTTATAAATTTTTAACTTTGGGCATTTGGATTAAATCTATATCTACTTGCCAAGTTTTTTCCATATTATGTTTTGATAGCTATATTTTTTCATGGCTAAGCAATCTTGAGGCATTCCTTTTTGTACCTTTATTTTTTGCAAGCTATTATATTTTGCATAGATTCCTTATAAAGAAGGGTTAGATGCCGTTTTACTTGTATGATATTGGTTTATTTCTAATATTAATTGTTATTATTGCTTGCCTAATACTCATAGCAAATAAAAAAAAATAGTTATTAAATAAAAAAAATTCATAATTTACCTACGTATAAAGATACTTATTAAAAAATATAAATTACAATATTGCTTATGCTATTTATCCTAATAAAAATTTTGGCTACTGCTACTGTGATTGTATTAGTTACAGAAATTGCAAAAATTTCAGACAAGCTTGGAGCTTTAATAGCTTCCCTGCCTTTGGTTACTTTTTTAGTTTTAATTTGGTTGTATATTGAAGATCAGGATCATGAAAAAATAGCCAGTCATGCCTATTATACTTTCTGGTATGTTCTTCCGACATTGCCAATGTTATTGTTGTTTCCTTTTTTACTGAAAAATGTTGGTTTTTGGTTCGCAATCTTTTTATCGATTCTTTTTACACTAGTTATTTTCCTGATTTACGCTCAATATCTAAAGAGATTTGATATAAATTTAACTTCTTTTTGAATTTTTTATATTATCGATTATCAAAACATTATGTCTTACCTTATAAAAATTATCATTGCCGTATCAATAATTGTTTTAGCATCTGAGTTGAGCAAAAAAAGTACGACGCTTGCATCTATGTTATTAGCAATGCCAATAGTTCTTTTTGCATCATTCACCATTATCTGGGAAGAAACTAAAAATGCGCAGAAAATTGCAGATATAACGTACGAAACTGTTTTATTTATTTTACCTGTAATACCTTTTTTATTTTTGTTAAGTTGGATGCTTAAAAATAATATACATTACTACGTTGCTCTTTCTGTTTCATGTATTGGTATTGCGTTAGCAACACTCATTGTTCAAAGATTGTTCTTTAATATTAACCTTTAATAAATTTTATAATTTGTGGAAGCAACATATGAGCATTAGTTAAACAAGCGAGTATTGGAAATACTATTAAAAGATGATTACTATGATAATTGTTATCAATACTTAATATGAAAAAAATTACTGGGCTTGTAAATATTGTCATCCAAACAATATCTGGATACCATTTAAAGTTAAGTTGAATAATTGCTCTTATTCCATGCAAAAAGCAAAAATATATAGCAAACCATACGATTGGGTCGAACATATAAGCTAACACTACTAATAAACCTAATTCTAGGAATGTTAAAATATCAGATAATTTACTATTTCTCTTTACCATTATTTTTTGCGATGCAGATATTATGTATAAGAAAATAGCCGTGAACAACAGATAGTTAATAATAAGTAATGACATACTATCGAATGAATTATTTGTGAGAGAATAAAAAATTTCATTAGCCCTTTCCTTATGAAAGGCAATAGGAGCGAATGTCATAATAAATCCCCAGCTTATTTTTTGTGTTTGATTTGCTTCGCCTAAGAATTTAAGATCAGACATGCCAAAGTGAAGAACTGACAATAATAAAAGAAGTTGTAAACCAGCAAAAGGATATTTAAACCAAAGCAATCCTCCAGCGGCAACAATTAGCGTATAAATACTATATATTTTTATTTTATTTTTAAGGTTATCCCCTTCATCCCATATAATTTTCCCGTCTAGCGCCCCGTGACTTACTCCTAGGGTTGAAATAAGAATAAAAGATAAAAAAATTAATAAACTTTTTTGTATCAATTCTGTGAATTGCATAATTTCTGTTATTGGTATATCTGTATAAAATCTATGCCCAATTAAGAATGATATAAAACAAATAATGGCTAATTGGTGCTTGTTATATTTAGTCATTATTTTTTTGGAGCCCTTTTATCATTAATTTTTTTGGCATACCCCATAAGACTTTTATCACATCAATAATTGTTGGTTTATCTGACAGAAACCTTATTAAGGAAGGCATACTTACCTTACTAAATAATTGCATAAAAAGGTCAGGACTTTGCTTAGGGTAAAAGTAAATAACTTTTAAAAAAATAGAATCTAACCAATTAAGTAGCCAATTTTGGTTATATTGATAATGTTTGTGGTTCATTGCATTGAGCTTAATGATTCTTACATTAAGTATCCATGAAGCAATCCTGCGCATAGAATATCCTGAGGATGGCCTTACCATTCCTGCACCTGTACCTATTTTAAGGACTCCATCTTTTGAGTCAGTTTTAATTATGGCCATAGGAATGATAGCTTTTTCTATTCTAATTACTTTATGATTCTTATATGCTTTTAAGATTGTTTTATGCTTTCTCTCAATATCTTTCAAGTTAGGATTTTTTGAAAAAATAGTTGTTTCGATTAGTGCCTTTTTATTAGAAAAAGGAAGGATATAAGTGAACTCTACTTCTTGTGAATTATCTGTAAAAGACATTATTGTTGCTCGATCAGGTGTAAAAGTATTTTTTGATACCTGAATCTCATGACCTACAAATGCTTGTTTGATATGTGCTGATTTAATATCAGTTTCGGCATAATTATTTCTACTATCTACTACGTAATTTCCTTTAAATAATTTATTTTTACTATAAATAATATAAAGATTGTGTTTTTTTTCAATTTTTTCCACAACTATATTGCGCTTTATTTCTAATTGATCAGAGTAGTCTTCTATTAACTGTTTCAAGGTATTATATCCATCAAAACATACATATTTATAAGGGCTAATATCTCTTTTTAATTCCTTGTCGTGATGCTTAATAAAAATTTTGTCCCATGTTTTTTTAGGCTTTAAATTAAAACTTTTTTGTATGCTATTAAGTCCCGGTCCCTCCCATACACAAAAAGTTTGATTTTTCTCAACCTTTTCTTTTTGCTCAAGAATTAAAATAGAGTGGTGTTTAAATTTTTTTAGGTAACGATTCAGGAACATTAGGCTAGATAATCCTGCTCCTATTACAACTAAATCATATTCTTTTTTCATTTATTGTGAGTATCTACAAGTTTTCTTATTGGGTAATGAAGTAAATGATTATGGCTTCTTATATTGTGATTTTTTTCGTGCCATAAAATTGTTCTCAAAGATATTAAACATTTTTCTACTTTATTTAAATAAGTTCTACCATTTATATACACTGTCTCATCTCTTAACATTTTTTTACCAATACCTTGATAAAGGTTTGCGGCTATTCTGAGTGATCTTGCTGTTTTTTTTGGTAAATATTTAATACCATGGTGTCCACTTTCATAGTAAAGATCCGCCTGTTTTAGTAAATTGTCTCTCGTATCATTTATATCCTTTAATTGTCTCTTGGTTGGATTTAAAATTTTATGAACTGTTAGTCCACGTATCATATTTTTGGGAATATATATTCTGCCTCTATTTGCATCCTCTTTTATATCTCGACAAATATTTGTAAGCTGCATAGCTATACCAAGATCAATAGCGAAATACTTAAGCTTTTTATCTTTAACCCCAATAGAATCACAAACCATTAGTCCTACTACCCCGGCAACTCTATAACAATAAACTAGTAAATCCGTCATATTCTTTGGCTGATCATGATTAATATCGCTAGCTTGGCCCTTCAAAAATTCTTTTATAGTTTCCTCTCTTGGTAGGTACTGCCTAGAAATGCCTTTAAATTCATCAAAAGCTTCATGGTATTGATTATTTTCCCATGCATTAATAATTTCATATAGGTTCTTACTTAGCTTTGCTTCATCCTCACTTTCATCAACAAGATCGTCGATTCGACGACAAAAAGCATAAATTGCATAAAGCCTATCGGAAATTTCCTTTTCTAAAAACCATGAAGCCCAAAAAAAAGTTTTGCCATGGTATTTCATAACTTCCGAAGGGGTATTCATGAATAGATCAGTTTCTCAACAACTTTTGCTGAATTTATAACTCCAGGTACACCTGCTCCAGGATGTGTTCCTGCTCCCACATAAAATAAATTATTATATTTATCGTCCTTATTATGTGTTCTGAACCAGGCTGATTGAGCAAGAATTGGAGCAATTGAAAAGCCACTACCATATGGTGTTCTATAATTTTTTTTGAAATCTAAAGGTGTCATACAAAATATATCACGAGCATTACCTTTGATATTGGGCATTATTGTCCTGTTTAAGGCAGCCAATATTTCATTAGAAAAATCTTCTTTTATTTCATTCCAATTCTGATTGCCTTTTAAGTTTGGTACTGGTACTAAAGCATAATAACTATCATGATTTTCTGGCGCAAATGATTTATCGGTACAAGTTGGTCTATGAAGGTAGATAGAAAAATCTTCGGCTAAATGATAATTATCAAAGATATCTATTAATAATTCTTTATACCTTGGGCCCATCCATATTGTATGGTGAGCTATATTTGAATAATTTTTTACTGATCCAAAGAAAAGAACAAACAATCCCATTGAATGCTTA
This sequence comes from uncultured Methylobacillus sp., assembly GCA_964526705.1. Lineage (GTDB taxonomy): Bacteria > Pseudomonadota > Gammaproteobacteria > Burkholderiales > Methylophilaceae > BACL14. The sequence continues at coordinate 3,564 of CAZGLD010000010.1, read as the reverse complement.
GCATATTTAGAAATTAACTTATTATGAAATGATATTTTATTATCTTTCATGAGTTCTTGTGATACCTGTATAGGGTCAGCATTGCTTATTACATAATCAAATGATTCTTCACTTCCATTTTCGAATAATACTTTTGAAATTTTATTGTCTTTGGTAAAAAATTTTTTTACATCATGGTCATAGTTGATAGAAATTGAATGTCTAAGCATTAAATTTTCTAATTCTTTAACTAGCTTTCCTGTTCCACCCATACAAAAATAAATTCCCCACTTCTGTTCGAGTGCATGGATAAGCGCATAAATAGAAGAAGTGGTAAATGGATTCCCCCCAACAAGTAATGGCTGAATTGAAAATGCTTGTCTTAGATTCGGATGTTGAAGATATTTTGAGACAAAACTAAAAACAGATTGATAACCCTGCATCCTAAGAATATCTGGTGCGTAACGTATCATGGTATTAATTTTATTAAATGGATGTCCTGCTAGTTTTAAGTATCCTAACTCAAAAATTTTTTCTGCCTCTTTGAGCATAGATAAATAGCCCTTAACATCTACTGGTGAAATATCATTTATTTGGTCCAGCATTTTTTCTCTGTTGGGACCATAATCAAATTTAGTTTGATCATGAAAATTAAATCTATACCATGGATCTAAAGGTCTAAACTCTAAGTGATCTTCAAGCTTTTCCCCTAATAATTCAAATAATTCATTAAATAAATATGGTGCGGTAATTACGGTTGGCCCAGCGTCATGAATATAACCGTTTCTTTTAAAAACTTGTGCTCGTCCTCCTAAAGCATCTAAGCGCTCATAAATAGTCACATCATTACCTCGCGCTTTCATTCTAATCGCTGCAGCTATTCCCCCAAAACCTCCTCCAATAATTCCTACTTTTTTCATATTATTCTTATTCTCATTATTATTTCATTCTTTAATGACTCTAACACTGGTCTTATTATGATAGGTAAACGATGCATAACTTTTTCAGTATTTTCTAAAGTTTTTTTTATTTCATTAATGCATGAACGGTAATGTTTTTTTTCAATTAACCGAATTAGTTTTTTTGGATCTTTTTTAATTTGACTATACATATCCTCAGACAGTTCATTTAGTACATTCATTACAACAATATTTGGATGTCCTTTTATTAAATCAGTGTATGCCTCCTGCTCATTCCCATACAAATTCTCCATATCATTTAGACACTGATAAGCATAACCAAATTCATTTGATATTTCCTCTAATGCATTACATTCAATATCTGAAAGTTCTTTACAATGAAACATACCCATCATTGGCATAGATATAAGTGGTGATGTTTTCTCAACTGCCATTTCTTTGTATTGTTTTTTATTAATATCTAAATGTTCTGTACTTACATCAAGTGATTGACCAAAAACAATAGCTTTAACAGAGTTTGATAACAGCTTTAGCAAAATATTTTGATGCCACCCCTGATCTATCTCTGTTAATTTTCTAAAAGATTCCGCAATTAAATAATCTCCCGAACAAATAGCTGCAGGGACACCAAACTTTTTCCATACTGCAGTTTTACCTCTTCGCATTGTGTCTTGATCACAAATATCATCATGTAATAAAGAAGCACTATGAATTAATTCACACACAATCGCCCATTTTGTTACTGTTTGATAAGACAGTCCCAATAAACCACCTGTAGCTAAAGCTAATCTTGCTCTGATCCATTTACCTTTTGTTTCATTATGATGCTTTAACCATCCAGACAAATATTTATCTTTTACTTCGAAGCTCTGAGCAAATTCATTTTTTACATCAACCAAAAAATGATCTGCCTCCGGAGGCATACTATAGATATTTGAATAATCTTCATGCATAGGCTTATTTAAACATATATTTAAAAACTGAATAAAGTATTAATTTAAAAGCTAAGAACCAATATCTGATTTTCTTTGAGCAATCAAATAAATCATTACTCCAAATACGGCAATTGAAATTAAGTCAGCTACTGTATATCCAATTTGTATTTGTACATCCGATGTACTTGAATAAAATATTGGGAATAGATAAATTATTGGGTAACACGTCCAAGAGAATATTAATAACCATCTAGCATTACTTATTAAATTTTGAACATTTTTGGGTTGTTTAGCAATCGCAGGCCTTATACCTATTACTAAATTATAAAGAATGTACATAAATGGAACCATTGCCATCAACCAATATATCATTCGCTCATCTAATTGACTGGGGTTAACTAATGTTTCCCCTGGATAACCAAGGATAACCATCAAGACAGCCGCTACAGTTAATCTTGTCCCTTTTGAATAGGTTTCATTTTTAGTTAGCCGCATTACAAGGATCAGTTCTAATAATAATAACGGTACTGTCAGCAGCCAACCTACATAACGATAAGATACATTGAAGGGGATACCAGTTTCTGTAACAACCGCATATGAAATAACATACGCATTACTAAAGCTATCAAACAATCTTAAGTAATGGTACAGAGCAATCAGGCATACTAATCCAGACAATGTAAGTGCAGTTTTATATGCAGGTGCAACCTGGGTTCTTTGAGCAAAGAAAAAAACTGTGCTGGCACCAAAAGCTGCAATGGCAAAAGATAAAAAATTATATATCAACTGATAATTACCTATTTCCATATTATTCCTTTATTTCATTTCTTAAAAAAAAACGCGCCATAAATGACGCGTAATTTTTTGTATTTTAAGCTCTTTAATTTGTCGAGCAACAAAATCTTTTTACGATTTTGCTGTTCCTGATGTTGCTGCAGCCCAAATAACTACACCAAAGGCAATTTTGTTAACAAAATCAGCTAAGTTATAGACAAGGTTAAGATTTGCAGCACCATCTCCGCCAGCACCGACAATGTATCCAATAGGATAGATTGCCCAACCAACAGTGACAATGAGTCTTAAAGCATTAAATGCTGTTTTACTCGCTGCTGTACCTTTACTTGCACTTATTTGACTAGCTTCACCAGCAAATACCTCATAGATTATATATAACCAACCCACCATTCCAATTGCAAAGCCAAGCCAGTAATCCATAAGTCCAACTTCACCTAGATATCCACCTATTAGCATTACTAATGAGGCAATAAGAAGTCGCCAGAATACTGACACTGCAACAATAGCAATTGCTGCAAGAATCAAGTAAAACTCAACGATTTGAAGTGGAACTGTTAATAACCAATCGACATATCTATATACAGTAGGTGATGCTCCTGTATCAATCCATACGCCTCTCATGTAAAAATAGTGAATAGCTGCAATACCTGTAACCATAGCAGCAACTGTTAGAGATGTTTTCCATTTTCCTACAGCTCTATCTCTCTCCACCCAGAAAAAAAATGTTGCAGCCACCATAGCCGCTGAAATAATCCAAAAGCTCATTCCAACGAAATCTGATGGGTCTAATGATGTGCTCATAAAAATCCTCCTGTTAGTTATAGCAAAAAATACAATACAAAGTTGTAACTTAATTGTAACTTAACTTTTCATATATTAGTGTACTTATAATTAAACGGTTTTGAAAGGCGAAATTTAAATTAGTTTATTTTTTT
>CAZGLD010000009.1:15398-52014 GCA_964526705.1 uncultured Methylobacillus sp. | reverse complement strand
TATCTATCCAGTAATCACCGCGGGCTTGCCCTTGAGAAACCTTACGCTGCTGTTGAATTAAGGAGGTATTAATTTGACTAAACCTTTGGTGTAGAGAGTTACCAGCATCCTCAAAGTCGGCAGCTGCTCGGCTTTTAGCCGAACCGGAAATTACTGGTTTCCATCCGTCGGTAAGGAGGATGGCATTGCCCGTTCCAGCACCGTCAGTACCAGCTACCGTCCAATCATAATTATAACTGGCAGCACGACCGCGGTTGGTGAAGTCCAAAGTATTCCCAGTCCCATCGTTGTAGTAATCGGTTATAAAAGTAGAATTACGCCCAAAGACAAGGATATTGTTGTGTGCTGTACTAGCAAAATGAATAGAGTATGCCGTTGAATGGCTAGCCGTCACCTTACCATTCAGATTGATAACGTTGTTGTCGCTGTTATAGAGAGACAGACCGTGTGAAGTAGATCCTATGGAAGTGATATTACCGTTCATGGTCATGGTGTTGTTATCACTACCAGCGAAAATAAAGCCGCGCGCATTAGTACCTTCAGTGGAGATATTGCCGTTCATAGTGATAGAGTTGTTGTCACTATTGAGGGTATGCAGACCGTGCCCAAGATTCCCTGTGGTGGCTATATTGCCAGTCAGTATGACGGTATTGTTATGACCCGCATTAAGAAGTAGGCCGCGAACAGCATACCCTGTCGTGGCCATATTACCCGTCAAGGAAAGGTTATTATTATCTGTGCTGATCGTACAACCTTCAGGATTGGCTCCATTTACACAAGCACCAGCTAATACGTAATTAGAAGCAGTCGTTACTGCTAAAGTAATTCCTAGGTTTAGGTATTTCCAAAGCGCTAGCCATGCTTCATTTCTCGTCATCCCTACTCCCACAATAAATCATCTAATCTATGAAAGGAGCAAGGTAATAGTTTAATCCTCAGCATAATCCTTGGCGGTATTTTACATTAATAATGGTAATTTTAATAACTACAAAAAGGTATTTAGAAACATTTTTTGCGAATTTTATGAGCAGATGCTAGGCTTTAAACAAGGTTAGTCTCGCTTACTTGCAGAAAATGACTATTACCCCTTATCAAAAAATTTAACGGCAAGACTTGTATCAAATTATTATTTTGATAATATGCTTCGCTGATTTAAATAAAATTCTCAAGAAAGGAAAAACGAATGTATAAATTTTTAACTGCTGTACTAATATCAATAACATCTTTGGTTGTTTTTGCCCATGAGCATGGAAAGCATGAGAATACAGAATCCGAAAAGAAAGTTGAACAAAATGCTGAAAAGAAGACTGAAAAAAAAGCTACAGAACCAACAAAAATAAAGTATGAGGACCCAAAAAAATATTACCCTAAAAAATAATACGTTGCAGATACACCACTCCAATAGGTATTGTTTTAAAAAAGAGCCGCAAGGCTCTTTTTTTTATCCCGCTTTAAAAGCCTAGTTGTATGAATAATCTAAAACATTCTTAAATGGATATCAGTAGTAGTAGTCTCTAATTATTTTTATTAATTTCACTGATTATGTCTTTTTTTGCAGCATCTATTATTTTTTCCAAGACCCTTACATTTTTATCGACAATGTTTAAATTTTCTTGCATCCTATCAATCTTTACATTGCTTTTATTTAGCTCTACCACTAAATCCCAATCATTCGCGTAGGCCTTGTCAATAAATACATTACTTGCATTCAAGAACAGTCCAAGCGCAATAGCACCTAACAGTATTTTTGATGTTTTATCTACTTTTAATTCCATATCATTCTCCTTGTTATATTTATCAGATTTCTAACTACTCTACTTAAAAAGAATAGGTTTTATTGGGTGTCACACAATGGGTCAAAGCTATGTCGTACTTATTTATATCCTCTATACTCTCACAAGGCTCAAAAAGGCTAACGCCAACCTTTCTCGCATCCTTGTGTAAAGAGGTAAAAAAACGATCGTAAAATCCTTTCCCATAACCTACCCGATACCCTTGGAGATCAAAGGCCAAGAGTGGTGTGATTACAAAATCAATGGCATCATCTTGTATCCAAACAGGATCAATTGGTTCGGTAATATTATATTTTGCTAGTTTTGTTTTAGTCTCGGGTGTAAATTCTGCATTCTTTAGTGTACCCTCCTTAAAGTTACTCACAGGCACAACAACATTAATATTACTTTCCCAACAATATTGAATGATTGGTGTAGTGTTAATCTCATCTTTCGTATCAATAGGAAGAAAGCAATGGATGCATTCGGGCTTGTACTTTTTAATGAGCACAATAGCATCCTCAACAAGCCGAGACGATGCTTCTGCAAACATAGATGGAGTGAGTTCTTGGCGCATACTTAAATATTTTTTTCTAGCTATATCTTTTTTCACAATAATATTCTCAAATTGTTCTTCTCAAATATAATACAAGAAGTTTTCTACCAATACGCATTCTTTTGCCAATTTTTACAACCTATTGTTGTATAACACTTATTACTATATAGTATTGGATATATTCGTTTATATAACCGCACCCATTGTTATTAACGGATAATAAATAAGGGTATATCACGACCAAAAGTCTTACCTTGTTTCATAAGATGATAATTAGTGTTGTTTAATCAAACATAAAATTTAAGCGTGATTTTACTTTATTGCTTCCAAGTAAAAAGTAATCATTCCTATTTATGTCCAATTGCTCACCATTAATTCTCACCATAAAATTAAACAATAAAAGGAATAAGATCATGAGCGTTTTAGAAAGTTTTAAACAGTTAAAAGCAGATGGACAGAAAATTGTAGTTGTTACTTCTCATGAGTATTGGAGTGCAAAAATCCTTAACGATACAGATATAAATGGTATTTTAGTTGGAGATGATTTGGCTATGGTAGTCCATGGACATGAAGATACTATGAATTGTGATGTCGAAACCATTGCAATGCACACTAGAGCAGTAAAAAAAGGAGCCAAAGATAAATTCATTATTGCTGGCATGCCTTTTATGAGTAATAGAAAGGGATTCAAGGAAGCAATGGATAACGTGGAGACCTTAATTAAAGCTGGTGCAAATGCACTTAAAATTGAAGGAGTTGATGGGAACGAAGAGCTCTACGCGCATCTAGCTGAATCAGGTATTCCTGCAATTGGACACATTGGTCTTACACCCTCTCATCACAATGCAATTGGTGGATTTAAAGCTCAGGGTAAAACCAAAGAAAGTGCGCTAAGAATTGTAGAGGAAGCAAAAAAACTTGACAAGCTAGGATGCATAGCGATCGTCTTAGAAGCAGTACCACAACACGTAGGTGCTGAGGTAAGCAAAGCAGTTTCTATACCGGTAGTTGGGGTCGGAGCTGGATTGGACGTAGATGGCCAAGCACTTGTACTTCCAGATATGCTAGGATTTTCTACAGATTTCAAGCCTAAATTCGTGAGAACATACATGGATGGAGCTGATCTTATTAAAGGTGCCGTGAATAAATTCGCTGCAGACGTTCATGCAGAAACATTCCCAGGTCCTAAAGAAACTTACGCACCGGGTAAAGAACAGAAGTAATTATTAAATTTTTGTGGGGTCATCTAGACTGGATACCCCACAAATCATAGATTTCGCTACCCTTCAGATACCTTTTGACTTTTTTTCTAACTGTTCCAACATATTCTTATCATCACAAATATACATCTCATATTTTCTTTGCGCACATATTTCGTAATTAGGTAAGAGCAAGCAAGTATTTAAATACCCTTCATAAGCCTCTCTGTCATAGAGACATGGAACCAATGGCTTAGAATATTCAACCTTTACTCCTTGCTCATTAATAAAAATTTCTTTGCTAAGCGCAAGATAAGGCAGCAAGAATAAAAGTAGAAGAAGTTTTTTCATAAATAAAATATTCCTTTTTTCTGTATCAAGAAAAGCGCTTGATTTCACACTTCTTTGTGACGATTTACTATGTTATTTTTTTAATTTATTTGGCTACACTGTCTTTAAAAAAACTAGGCCTTTGATTTCTTCATTAAATAGATACTTAGGCATAAAAATAAAGAAACAACGATCTCAATAGCTATTGCCTTAATTAGAAGGTCTGCTCCATGAACTAACCCTGCGTAAATTCTAAAAAATGCAGCGGAGCTCAATAGGCTTAGTGTTGTATAGAGCCATATATGCTGATTTCTATATGCACCTATGCTAGCCATCAAACCTGCTGTAAAAAAGAAGGCCGTAAAATCTCCTATTTGTGTGTTCATTCCCATAGTAGTATTCCCAGGTCCTTCAACTAATGCCATCGCCAAACCGGCTGCAGCAGTTTCGGGATCTAAAATCCAACGAAATGCTGAGCTGAGTAAAACTAAACCGATCGACCCCGATATCAACCTTGCAATCATAATATTCTCCTCTTCTTTATTTTAGCATCGTATTAAAGTATAAATTAACTCTATTAAGTTAGATTATCTCAATTATTTATTTTTACCCAAACCTAAGTAAGTTTCTTCATAAAGTCTATGGCATACTAAATAAAAAAACTAGGTAGAAATAATTGAAACTTAAAAAGCTGTTGTTAGTATTGGCCCTTTCGTTAATAATTTTAGCGGTTATACCATGGTTAATACCTATGTAAGAACCGGTAAACTCTAATATTTCTATAATTAAGCAGGTATTTATAAGCAACAAATTCTTTATCTAATGGTCAATTAAAATGGTAGGTTTGTTTTCCTACCCTCACTCAATAATTCTTTAACTTTAATAGAGCTGTTTGTTGAAAAAACCCATTAATTTAGTATGGCTAAAAAGAGATCTAAGGCTATCAGACCACCCTCCTCTGTATGAAGCAATTTCACGAGATGAGGAATTTATGGTGCTTTTCATTTATGAACCGTTATTAATAAACGACGTACACTATGAAAAAAGGCATTGGCGATTCATTGAACAGTCATTAAAGGATATTGAAAAAAAACTTAACTTACATCATAAACATTTGACAATCGCTTATGCTGATGCCGTTGATGTTTTCACCGAGCTAACCAAGCAATATGAAATTAAAAATATTTATAGTCATGAAGAGACTGGCTTAGGTATAACTTATGCAAGGGATATGTCGTTAGCTAAGTTCTTTCAAAAAAATAAAATCCATTGGCATGAATTTCAAACCAATAGCGTTATTCGTGGCTTACAAAATAGAGATTTATGGGAAAAACAATGGAATTTTTCAATGCGCTCACCCATTGAAAAGATTAACTTAGATACAGCCCGTATCATTCAGCATAAATTTCCGCAAAAAAAAATTAAAGCATCCACCGGAGCTGATAATTTTCAAATCGGTGGTTTTATTAACGCACATCGAGAGATGAATGCATTCTTTGACGAGCGGGGAAGTAAGTACCATATTTTTATTTCAAAACCTGAAATGAGTCGCAAAACCTGTAGCAGACTTTCTCCGTATATAACATATGGCAATATTAGTGTACGCGAGGTGTATCAAAGGTTACTGGCAGAATGGAATAAACCGGGTTGGAGAAGATCATTAAGAGCCCTGTCCTCACGACTCCACTGGCATTGTCACTTTATTCAAAAATTTGAAAGTGAGTCAACTATGGAAAACCAACCAATAAATAAAGGCTATAATGATTTTCCTTACAAAGTCACTGATAAGAAACATAGTGACTTCCAGTTATGGGCTCATGGAATGACTGGCTTTCCGCTGGTAGATGCCTCAATGCGCTCACTCCATAAGACAGGGTATGTAAATTTTCGCATGAGAGCTATGCTAGTAAGTTTCGCATGCCACTATCTAATGATTCATTGGAAGCTAGTTGCTGAGCACTTAGCTCAACTATTTCTCGATTTTGAGCCAGGCATACATTACCCTCAAATACAAATGCAAGCTGGTGTAACCGGCATAAATACAATAAGAATTTACAATCCTATAAAGCAAGCAATGGAGCATGATATGGATACAGTTTTTATAAAAAAGTGGGTGCATGAGCTAAGGCAATATGACAGCAAAGCAATCTTAAGTCTGCCAAAAGACAATCTTGATTTGTTCGAAGACAATACTGCTTATACTCATCCTCCATATAATTTTAATGAGAGGATTAGTGAAGCCAAACAACTACTCTGGCAATGGAAGAAAAGTGCAAACGTAAGGAGGAATAATGCAAAAATTTTATCGAAGCATGTAAAAACTAGCTAGTCCTTATCGCAACTATTACAAAGCATTACGGATCAATTTCCTTTCCTGAAAAATCAAAACATTTACCAGAGTCTGTTGGATTAATTTTATGAATAACCTGCCCCATGTATGCCGCACTCTCCTCTGGAGTAAAAATATTGTGTTTAACATTTTTCAAAAAAGGCTCAGATAAATTGCTTGCCACTGTTCCTGGGTGAATACCAATCACAGCATGCTCTTTACTGATTCTTTGCAGCTCAATAGATAGATTCTTTATCAACATATTGAGTGCTGTTTTAGAGCTACGGTAACTGTACCATCCCCCTAGCCCGTTATCGGTGATGCTTCCCACACGTGCTGTTAAAAATACTACCTTCACTGCTTTAGATTTCTTGATTAGCGGAAAGAGTTCTTTTACCAAATAAAAAGGGCCAAATGTATTCACTTGAAATACATCTTGCATACTCGCTAAATCAACAGTATTTAATGATTTCTCAGGGTTGATTGTATCTGTATGAAGTATTCCTGATGCAATAACAATCATATCGATAGATTCTAAATAAGATATTTTACTTAGGTTGTTAAATGTCTCATCGTTGCGATAATCAATTTCAATGGAGTGAATTTTGTCATCATTAAAGTCATTTAACTTTCTTGATGCTGCAACAATTTTACCAACATCTGGATCCTCACAAAATAATTGTGTAAACGCACTACCAATTGCGCCTGAGGCACCAGCTATAAATATATTTTTTTTCATGTAAATTTTTTAATGGTTACCGTAAAATTAATCAACGTTTATAGGATGCGTAAACCTTACTTAAAATTCATTATTTTTAGCATAATCCTCTAGCTTAATGACCTCTTGCTCAAAAACATAGCGTGCTAAGTAAATCGTAATATAGTGTATTATTACGAAAGGTTAACTAATAGTGAATTTTGACTCAATTTTTTTGTCAATTAACCAACAAAATTAGTTTATACAAATATGCATAAAATAGATGTAATTATTATTGGTTCAGGGATAGCTGGAATCACCACGGCTTACTACTTGCGGAAAAACTTACCTCATATATCTTATAAGATAATCGAAGCAAGAAGTGACCTCGGAGGTACATGGGATCAGATGAAATTTCCCGGAGTTCGTTCGGATACCGATATGTATACCTATGGGTTTAGTTTTAATCCTTGGAAAGGACCAATCATAGGTCAAGGCAAAGATATCAAAAATTACCTGAGCGACACTGCTGAAAAATATAGTATCAGAGATAATATATTATTTGACACTAGGGTTACATCACTGTCATGGGATGATGATCATTGGACTACCAAGACTACCCGTGATGACTTTACTAGTCAATATGTTATCTGCTGCACAGGATCGCGTGACTACAAGTACCCAAATTACCCTAAATTTAAAGACGAGAGTAAATACCAAGGGGACATTGTTCACACGCAAGATTGGGGTAACGCAGAATTTAAAGATAAAAACGTAGCTATCATTGGCAGCGGTTGCACCGCAGTTACGATGACTCCCGCAATTGTTAAAGAAGCAAAAAAGGTGACGCTAATACAACGTAGTGCCGCTTGGATTGTAAATGTTGACGGCAGTGAAAAATCAACGAGGTCATATAAGACGCTCGAAACACTTATAGATTACTGTCAAAGCAGGCTTTTTAAAAAATCATATAAAAAGAAAATTTTAGCGCGTTATCCTTATTATGATGACACCAATATTCCTTCTTATGATTATTGGGACCAACGACCCGCATGTAGTTTAGATCATGATTATTTTAATTCTGTAAAGTTAGACAAAGTATCAGTTGAACACCAGGAAGTTAATAACTTTGAAACTAACGGAATTAAGTTAAAGGATGGTAAATTTGTCGAGTGTGACCTTACTATTATGGCTACCGGGCTCAACGCGCAGCTACTTGGTGGCATCGATATCTTAGTGAATAGTAAAAAAATAAATCTCAATGATACGAGTTGGTATAGAGGAATGATGTTCAGTGGTATACCAAATCTCTTTGCTCATACAGGATATATAAATTTTAGTTGGACCGCTCGGTGTGAAATAATTGGTGAACGTATTTGTAGAACACTCAAGTTCATGGAGAAAAAAAGCTACACCAGTTGTACGCCAAAATATATGGGCAAAAAATCAAAACCATCCATTGAAGCAAATTATGTTCTGCGGTCGGTAGATAAATTTCCTAATCGGACTTATAAATTTTATAACTCAAATTACTTAATTGAATATCTAATTTTTAAATGGACTAGAATAAAAGACGGCGCAGTAGATTTCAAATGACAACTAAAGGGATGTACATATGAAACTTGAATCAATAGCACTTCATCATGGTTACGAATCAAAGAATAATGATCAAAAAGCAGCAACAACCCCAATTTATCAAACGTCAGGATTTACCATCGATGATACGCAGCATGGTGCAGATTTATTTGATCTTAAGGTGGAAGGTAATATTTATTCAAGAATAGGCAACCCTACTAACGACGTCCTTGAGAAAAGGGTTGCTGAAATGGAAGGCGGAATTGCTGCACTATCCCTCGCCTCTGGTATGGCGGCTATTACTTATGCTATTCAGACTATAACAAGGGCTGGCGATAATATTATAAGCACTAACCAACTCTATGGTGGAACCTACAACTGTTTTACGCACAGTTTCCCTAAGCAAGGCATCACAGTAAAGATGGTCGATGGGGCAGACTATCAGGGTATTGAAGATGCAATAGACGACAATACAAAGGCTATTTATTGCGAGTCTATTGGTAATCCTTTGGGGAATATTATTGATCTTGAAAAGTTTGCTGCTATTGCGCACAAGCATGGCATTCCTTTGATAGTGGATAATACTGTTGCTACTCCATATATCTGCAGACCTATTGATTTTGGAGCAGATATTGTTATTCATTCCTTAACAAAATATATAGATGGTCACGGGGCGACTATTGGCGGGATTATTGTTGATTCTGGCAAATTTGATTGGAAGAAAGATCCAGAAAAATACCCTATGCTAAACGAACCTGACCCTTCATACCACGGGATTATTTATACCGAAACATTTGGGCCTGCAGCTTTTATTGGCTGTTGCAGGGTTGTGCCTTTGAGAGAGACAGGAGCTTGTTTATCGCCTAATAATGCTTACATCATTATGTTGGGGCTCGAATCATTGGGGGTAAGGATGGAACGTCACTGTGAAAATGCACTGGCATTAGCAAAATATTTAGAAAAGCATGAACGTGTTGAATGGATAAATTATGCTGCTTTACCAAGTGACAAGTATCATGACGTTTGTAAAAAAATTACCAAAGGTCATGCCTCAGGTATTATTAGTTTTGGCATCAAAGGTGGCAGGGATGCCGGAGCTAAATTTATCGATGCGCTTCAAATGATTTTAAGGGTACTTAGTATGGGGGATGCAAAATCACTTGCGTGCCATCCAGCATCTACCTTACACAGACAGTTAACACCCGAACAAAGAGTTTTGGCTGGCGTTAGCGAAGACTTAGTGAGAATTTCCGTGGGTATTGAGCATATTGACGATATTATTCACGACGTAGAGCAAGCTATTGAGGCTTCAAAAAACTAATACCCACCTACATAAGCACTAACTCAAGTATCTTGGATACTAAGCAATCTCAGTAGTCGGTTGATAATCTTCTTCACTGTTCCTGAGTTGACCTATGACGGTTTGCTTAATTTTTGTTGAGGATGTTTGTGCATTATATTTAACCTTAATAATTTTCTTCCCTTTGCTTTTTAAATAGGTCTCAACATCGATGTTGTGCTTATTCCTCCCCCAATCCTCACCAATGATAAAAATATCAGGATTCAAAGCCTTGCATGCCGAAACATACTCAAGTTTATAATAGGGTCTGACAACGCTTACACAACGTAATGCCTTTAGCATTTTTACACGCTGTGTTAATGCTATTATTGGAATGTTTGGTTTATAGGAATTCACCACATCGTCAGAGGCGACACCCACTGCAACATCACCTAGTGTATTGCAGTACTCTAACAGTGCAAGATGCCCCACATGAAGCAAGTCAAACGTACCCACAGTATAAACAAGCATTATATTTTTTACTCCTATTGGTATAGCTTTCGACTTTTACGTTAAGAGCATCCATCCATAAATACTAGTAATAACCAAGGTGTAAGTCGAAAGAAGGTACACATTGATTGGATTACCTGAAAGCTTTGGAGTGCTGAGTCGCGATACATTTAAAATCGACAGGATCATAGTGCTTGCGTAGAGAACTACACTAAAATTTATAGCCTCATGCAATCCTTCGAATAAAAAAATAAAAACCAGAATGATGCTGTTGTTATCTAGGGCTAATCCTGTGTATCTAGATTTGTTAGAAAGCCCAAATGTACTGAAGTAGCTCAATCTTAGGGCGCTAGCCGTAAGTATAATAAAAGAACCAGCTAAAAAGATAGGATCATAATTACCATAACTCAATAACAAAATTGATGGAGTTACGCCATAGCTCACTATATCAATAAGAATATCAAGCTGACCACCAAAGGCTGAGTGACTTGCTGTTCGATCTTTCATTTTTCTGGCAATAATACCGTCAAACCAGTCGAATAACACAGCCCAAATCATCAAAATCATAGCTGCTTGAAAAATACCTAACAAACAAAAGTAAATAGCAAAAGTAGAGCATGCTAAGCCTGCCAAAGAAATTACATTTGGAAAATCTTTAATAAAAAATAAAATACTAGGCTGTGAGATTATGTAAGCTTCGTTAGGTTTATAAAAACCTAATTAGAATTGTTAGCAAGAAGCTAGGAATGTCATTCAAGTCTACAGTGCGACAGCACTTCTTCATACTACTTTAAAATGTTTTTTCCTTTTTTATTTCCATCAAAGTTACGAATATTTGTTTCATAAAGTATAAAAGAGTAAAATTATGTGATGAAAACTATTTTATTATTATTATACTTTATACCAAGCCTAGTTCTTGCCGATGACGTGAGTACACAATTTTATGAGCCAAGCACTCTAAACGCATACCAAGGAAAATTATTTTACGATCCAAGCACCCAAGACTATCCAATCGGGAAGATGAGAGAGCTTTGTAAAGCATATACTGGCGTTGATACAGCTCAAACTAAATGTCAAAGTAACACTGAAAAAAAAATAACAATATGCGAATATAAGTGCAGTATGCATTGGTCAGTTAAAAAATAAGTATGCCCAACCAAGCCTATAAAAAGTTTGGTTTTTGGTTCGGAATTATTCTTTTTTTTGCAGTATCACTAAGTAGCTCGCCTCAATCTATCTCTGATCAAGCATGGCTTATTGCTGCAGTAGCACTATTAATGGCTAGTTGGTGGGGTACAGAGGCAATACCGCTTCCTGTTACATCCCTCCTCCCACTAGCTTTGTTTCCATTGTTGGGTATTATGGATTTTAGAGCAGCAGCAGCAGCATATGCTAGCCCAAGCATTTTTTTATTTTTGGGGGGTTTTATCTTAGCTGTCGCTATTCAAGCATCTGGGCTTCATAAAAGATTAGCGCTTTATGTCATTGCGTCTATTAATAACTCGGCATCAGCAATAGTTGGTGCATTTATGTGTATTTCTTTTTTTATAAGTATGTGGGTAATGAATACCTCCACTACGCTTATGTTACTTCCTATTTGTCTTGCTTTAAGTAGCAATATTCAAGAGAGTGTTCCGGGACTTTCACCCAAAAATACCAAAAATTTTGAAATATCTTTACTTCTAGGTATAGCATTCGCCTCCTCTATGGGTGGAATGTCCAGCCTAGTCGGTACTGCACCGAATATTGTTTTTGCCGGTTTTATGCAAGAAAACTACGGCATCGAAATTGCTTTTATGGACTGGATGAGGGTGGCCTTACCCATTGGGCTCATAATGCTTTTAAGTGGCTTTCTTGTTCTAACAAAAGCTTTGTTCCCAGCTAATTTTGATATCAACATTGAAGCTAAAAGAAGGATCAATAAAAGTCTTTATGCACTAGGGTCAATTAGCAGGGATGAGAAAAAGGTATTGTATATTTTTTTATTAACCGCAACCTTATGGATTTCTAGAACTTATTTAGTTGAATTTAATATTTTTACAGGTTTAACTGACGCAGGCATAGCAATTATTGCTGCCATATGTCTATTTATAATACCCTCAAGTAGTAAAAAAACTGATCTTCTGACCTGGGAAGAAACAAAAAACTTGCCTTGGGGCCTGCTTATTCTCTTTGGAGGAGGTTTATCTCTTGCAAAAGCTATTAATAGCTCAGGTTTAGGTCAGTGGATGGGTGAATCATTTATATTAGCCATAACTTTTGAACCATGGATAATCGTTATGCTTATCGTTACTTTTATAATATTTCTAACCGAAGTCACCTCCAATACAGCTACTACGTCAACCTTTCTTCCTATTGCGGCGTCAATCGCTATTGCGACATCATTAGCACCGGAAAATATAGCTATACCGATGGTGCTAGCCGCAAGCTTAGCATTTATGCTTCCTGTAGCAACTCCTCCCAATGCTATTGTTTATGGTTCAGGCAAGCTTTCGATTAGAGACATGATAAGGGCTGGATTTATATTAAACATTATTGGTATCGCGTTGATAACCGGTTTTTTTGCGTTAATATATTAACCTTAAATATTATTCAGACTCATTTATACAAAGGACAATTGAATGTTATTTCATGTAGATTTTAATGTCGAATACCCTGCCGATATGTCACAAAATGATTTATTTGATATATGGGCTCCGGAGACAGATGCCGCACTAGGGGCAAAAAAAGCTGGGGTAGTAGTAGATTTATGGAAGGTGGTTGGAGAGCGAAGAGTTATTGCCATTGTAGATGTTGAGAATATGGAGATGCTGGATCAAATTCTTCTAGATTTACCTATAATGCAAAAAATGGGTCAGCATGTAAAAGCGAGTGTAACTGCACTTAGAACTTATGAGGGATTTGCTAGCGATATAAAGGAACGCGTAGGCCGTTAGAAAAGATTAGATAAAAAAAACCCTCATCCGAAAATGAGGGTTTTTTAAATTTTACTTACTCAGCCTAAACTGAATTAATTAAATTTAGTTAGCTGAAATTTTGTAAATTTCACCTTCATCAGTAGTAGCATAAAGAGCATTATCAGGACCCATTTCTAGACCACGAAATCTCTTAGATACACCAACTGGCATATGAATAACACTTTTCACTGATAAACCATCATCAGCTAAATCTGTCATATCAATACGCATTCCGCCTGGTGTGCCACCAAAACCAATACCCATAATACCTGTAGCTAAACGGCCTTCATAGATACCCCACTCTTTTCCTTTAAGGAAAGCAGCAGAACCAGTACCTTGTGAATAACCATTGTTTTGCCACGCAGGTGGCATTAGGTCAGCAAAGCGTGTATCACTCATTGGAGTGTATGCAGCACGAACTGCTGGAGTCATACCTTCCATTTGATTTGGCTCATAACCACAATATTGATCTGGACAAGCGCCTCTTCCAGCTCTTTTTTCATGCGGATCCCAACCACCATTACCACCATTTACTAATGCAGTAATTTCATCGTTGTGCCAAGGTCCATGCTCAGCAGTAAATGCTTGACCATCACTTGGACGGAAAGCAATACCTTGAACGTTACGGTGACCGTATGTATATATACGTTTGTCGCCTTTAACCTTGTTGCCTGATGCGCCTTTACCATTACCATCAATTCTTAATACAACGCTACATAGTAATGAATTATCTTGACCACATATACCTCTATGACGGTCTCCTGTACCAACATATAGGAAGCCATCAGGACCAAAGGCCATTCTTCCACCGTTGTGAGCACCAGGACCACCAAATGGTTGGTCAGATTTAAATGGCTTGTATTGGATATCTTTTACAATATCTTTACGGCCAGATACTTTTGATAGATCTTTAGCAACTTTAAATTTCATGACAATGTTACCGTCACATCTTTCAAAGTTAGTTTTACATCCATCACCATGGTATTTATTTGAAGTTGAATAGAGGTACAATATTCTATTGCTTTCAAATTTAGGATCTAAAGTAACCCCTAACATACCAGCTTGACCTTCACAAAAAAGATCGCTACCAGCAGCGCCATAGCCTTTTGAGCCTTTCATACCATAAAGCTTTGTTACACCAGATGCAGTTTTAACTGACAGTCCGTCACATTTTTCAGTGAAAAACATATCGCCACTTTTGGTGAATGCCATGTCCCACGGATTTTTCAATCCAGACATGATAACCATCGAACCAATACCAGGAACATCCATTCCCTTACTACCATGATCTCCATGACCATCTGCGATACTTGCTGTAGGCAACATTACTGATGCAACAGCGGTAGCAGCAAAGATCATTTTAATCTTACTTAAAACCTTCATGTAGTTCTCCCATTTAAAGTTTTTATTGATTAACATCATATTTAGCGTCTATTAGATAAGCAGCTAAATTCGAAATTTCTTCGTCAGTTAATGGTTTGGCCATCATAATCATTAAGCCAGAATTAGGACCAATTTCAGTTCCACTTCTGTAGGTTTCTAATTTATCAGTAGTATATGCGACTTCATTTCCTGAAATTTTAGGATAACTTGCAGCGCCCTTACCTGCTGGGCCGTGACAGTTAATACATGTTTTTTTATATCTTGTTTCTCCAGCGGAAATATCTGCTGCAGCAACATGCATTGAAAATACAAGAAAAAAAGTGCAAAGAATATTAAAAACAACTTTAATCATAAAATTTAAAACCTTTAATAAACAAAAAAATATATTACAACCTTAGTATAATCATTATTTGTAACTAAATGCAACTATATATTGTATTTTAGTTACAATTTATTTACATTTCACTGACATCTAAGTTTAATTGAAAGTTCATCCAAATTTATATTAATTATTTTAATCATGTAAGTTCTATGAAATTACTGTGATATTGGAGTAGGAAAGGGTCTCATGGAAGATACCCACTCTTTAAGGGCACATCCAAAAGTCCTCTCTTTTACCCTGCCTCAAAATACATCCCGCTCTTTTATGTCCATCTGATGATAGCTGCAACATATCTATGTGATCAAATTGTATGCTAAGCACAGCAAACCTTGTCTCTTCGCTATCATAATTATAGCTTTGGGCACTTTCAATTTTACTTCCAGGTATGGGGTTAATTACATACTCTTTCTTTTGTCTATCTGAAAGATTATTCCAGTACATATCTTTCTCTTTAATAAAATTAGCTTTACCGTTAACCTGTATCTGAAGCTTTTTTCTAGGATCCCAAAAAAGTAATGCACACTTTGAATTTATTTGTAATTGTTGATATTTTTTACTCGCATTATCAGTAAAAACAATCAGTTGTAAATTTTTCTCATCAAAACCTCTAGCTACAACAATCCTTTGAGATACATTACCCTCAACTGACGTTGACAGAACCGGAAGTCTATAAGGGGACTTACGATCTACCACACCTCTTTGAATGGACTTTATTCCATAAGAAATAAATTCAGATAATTCCATAATATTTTTCTAAAATTAGTTATCTTTTAATATATATTATTTAAAAAAATTATCTATCTTTATAAAAAATAGATAATAATCAAATAATGAATACATATAACTTTGATGAATTAATTGATCGTAATAATACTGATTCTATTAAGTGGGATAAATTCCATAGCAATACGATTCCTTTATGGGTAGCCGATATGGATTTCAAATCACCACCCTGCGTAGCAAATAAGATGAAAGAGCGTATCCAACAGGACATTTTTGGATACACGCATGAGCCGAAACACTTCAAGGATAATATTGCTGCTTATCTTCATAAGCAATACCAATGGGAAGTTGATCCTGATTGGATTGTCGTAGTACCGAGTGTAGTTTCTTCCCTTTATTCTATTGGTATCAATTGCACCACAAGCTCGTCTCACATAATTACCCCTAGGCCGGTTTATCACCATTTAAGCCTTGCAGCAAAAGAATCAGGTCGTACTTATGATGAAAGCCAAATGGAGATAAAGAATAATAGGCTGATAATCACATCGAATTCCCTTAAAAAAAATCTAAAAAAAAATACTGACCTTCTTTATTTCTGTAATCCTCATAATCCTGGAGGGACGGTTTATAGGAAGGATGAATTAAAAGATATCATTGCCTTCTCCGCCCAAAATAACGTTACAATTTGCTCTGATGAAATACATGCTGGATTGGTACTTGATGATATTCCTCATATACCTATTGCAAGTATCTCTGAGGAGGCTGCTAATCGCACAATAACTTTGATGTCACTCAATAAAACATTCAATTTTCCTGGTGCTGGACTTGCTTGGGTGGTGTGTAAAAATCATATTTTAAGAAAAAAAGTAGTCGAGGGTGTAGGATCGCTTATTCCTGAGGCTCAGTTATTTGGGTATATAGCAACACAGGCTGTGTTAGAGGATGGAGAACATTGGAGATTATCATTGCTTAGCTACCTTAGGGGTAATAGAAAACTGTTATTAGAATCAATAGATAATATCCCAGGTTTGCATATGTATGATATGGAAGCCAGTTATTTAGGTTGGATATCATGCAAAGACGTACCACATAAAGATCCTTTTAAGCTATTCTTAAGGTATGGGGTTGCCCTTCAACCCGGAGAAATGTTTAACGCAAAAAATCACGTACGTATCAATATTGCTACTCCAAGATCTAATCTTATTGAGGCGTTATCAAGGATAAACGAGGCTATTGGAAAAAATGGAATTATGAATGATTAAATATCTGCTGAAAACTTTCCTATTGAAAAAAATTATCTTGGTAATTTTTTATAGGCTAATAAAGTTTTTCTTCTCAAGAAAAAAATAAGATCTACGTTAGGAATAATACTGTTGGGCTAAAAATACCTTGATCCATCTATTTATCCTAGGTTTGCTTTATCTTTATCAAAAGCTATTTTGCAATGTGCTAATTTAGCAAAACGGTATTTAGCAAATTTATTGTAAATAAATTTAGCAAGTTGATACACAACTGGCAGGGCAACTAAGTGCTTTAAATATTTGAAGATTGGCAACTTACTCCATATCATTAGAAATGCATCTACACCTACATGAAAATTTCCTAAGGAATCTTTAACGTGAAGGTACATTAAGGCGTCGGATAACTTTAAATTGTCATCTTCGAGACTTTGCGATGGAGATGATAATGGAATCCAATTAATTGAATGTGGTTTAGAAATCTTTTTATAGAAATTAATTTCTTTTGAACACATCCCGCATAAATCATCGTAGTAAACCGTAATCAAAATTACCTCCCAATATTCGCCAATTAGTCCGCTACAAATTTTAGGACAGCACTGTTGATACAATATCGCTTACCACTGGGTGGTGGCCCGTCATTGAATACATGGCCAAGATGAATTCCAGAGCTTGCACTCAATACCTCAACCCTCCATCCATCGTCATCGTAGCTAAGGGCTCCTGGGACCGGGTTAAAAAAGCTTGGCCAACCCGTACCACTGTTAAATTTTGTATCACTACGAAATAA
The DNA here is from genome assembly GCA_964526705.1 of uncultured Methylobacillus sp. Classification (GTDB taxonomy): domain Bacteria; phylum Pseudomonadota; class Gammaproteobacteria; order Burkholderiales; family Methylophilaceae; genus BACL14. The sequence goes on along the minus strand of CAZGLD010000009.1, from coordinate 34,294 downwards.
TTTTGCACCAGTAAGCGGGTCAACATAGTAGCCAGGTTCTTTATTATCCAAAAGTGATCCAGTAAAAGCTCTTTCAGTGCCATGCTCAAAAGCGATTTTCTTTTGCTCGTCAGTCATTACCTGCATACCAAACCATTTCCAGAAAGACTTTGTATTACCATCGTAACCCGTAAACCTGCCAATTTCCTCATTATCCTCAATCATCACTATAGTCGGGGTTGCCCAAACTGGTTCCTTGAGTGTTATATTTGCAGGGGGTGTCGGGGAGAATGTTTTTTTAATTACAACAGGTGAATCCCATTGCGATGTTACATCTTTTTCAAAGGCTTTACAGGATCCGCAAGTTTCCGATTCAAAAATCATCATTGTTTGTTGCTTTGGCATAGCAAGCTCCGTATTATTTTTAACGATATTTAGATTCTGATCTAAGGCAAAAACCAAAGATGAGAAAATAAAAGAAAACAAGATTATAGCTAAACATTTCTGTGATAAAAAATAGTATAGGTTTTTCATATTTTTAAATTTATTATTTGTCTATTAGTAGATAACAATTAACCCATAAAGTTCTTACGATATCGATATTAAAATGCGGACTAGAAAAAAAAACTGTTTTAAGTGTGGAAAAGAATATGAAACCCTATTTCGATGCGCATACTATAATCATGGCTGGGTATTTCTTTGTGGAGACTGTGTTCAGAAGGTCAAATGTCAATTTGTCGACAGTTACAAATATGGTGGTACGTGGAAAAAATTTAAAAGCTAATTAAATTGCTGCTCAACGATACTGGGCCTTCCAACTTTACAAACACCGTTAAATTTATAAGGGTTATTCCATCCACGAACAATATTAATTTCACCATTTTTTCTATTAATCTCAAATGAAAAACCAACAGCCCCATCATCATCCAACTCCAACAAGCTTACTCTGTCAGTTTCCACGTTTAAAAAATGTGTGCCAAGTGTCTTGTGCACTAGGGTATTACCATCAATTTTAATTCTCTCCATCGTATGCTGGGTATCACAAATATTATCTTGGTCGCAGTTTGTAGTCGCCTCTCCTCCACAAATGAGATCAATGCTAATAAGCTCTGCATACAGCGTCACCGGAAAAATCAAAAAAATAAATAGTAATTTTTTCATAAATTTTGTACCACTAGAGAAATTTTAAACACACTAACTAGGACTATTTCGATAGATTAAGTTCGCATATTTTAATTTGCAACCTTACAAGTTGAGAGCACTATTGCCTTGTCAACCAATTCTGTAGTTTTAGGTATTCTTTTGTTAAGTGATGCTCTTACCTTTTTAATTGCAACAGGTGAATCAATTGAAGCCTTATAAACATTTAAACTTTTTCCTTCGAACTCATTAACAAGCAAGGTTTTGATAGATGATATTTCACAATTTACTTCCGCAAAGAAACTATAAGATTTGAAGTCCTCTATATTCTTTGATCCTATTGGTACACTGAGTGTATACCATAATCTTGCCATAGCAGCCTTTTGATAAATAGTTGAGGAGTCAACGGATAAAGCAGTATCAGGTAAATTAAACCCGGGTATTAGTTGTGTTGAGAGTTTACTACCGCAAACAGCAGAATATTTTTTTAAGTCTATAGAACCTCCTAAGATAGCTTTTACATTGTTGCCAGAGATATTTTGAACAAAAGTACTCTCACCCATTAAATCTTGTTGCTCAAACATTTGGCCTTCAATCGTTTGAATTTCAAAATTATTACAATTGATAATTTGTTTTATTTTTGAAGAACCATCAATGGAAAGCATATTTAATTTAAATATTGCCTGCCGCGTATCATTATCAATTTTCTTTAATGATGCGAAATCAATAAAATGATTGGTGCTATTTTTATCGGTACCAATAATTGTAAATTTAGTCCCATCATTCATATATGATTGTGATTGAATTGCTTGTTGCTCTTCTTTTTCAGAAGGTTGTTCGTTAAAATTTTGTTCAAGTTTAATCGCTGGAGTTTCCTCTGATTTTTCCATAAATTCTTGGGGAGAAAGCAAACCAAATGCAATGAGAGTTAGAGGCATAGAAAGAGTTAAAATAATAAAGAACCCAATAATAAAAAACCCGGCTGAAAGTAAAAATACCAACCATTTTTTGGTGAAGTGTCCATCGGTATTTATAAGTTCATTGTTTACAAATTTACCTTTAACCACAATAGTTTTAAGCATTAAATCATATAATGTTTGCCGTTTCTTTGTAAAAAACTGCGATAAAAAAGGAAGGAACAGTAAAAAGGCACTTATTGAGTAAGCCACATATCGAAACAAACATCGAAAGAGACCTATTCTTAAATGATTGTTAGCCGAGATGACAGCAATACCAAAGAAACGTTTCCCAGGGGTAGCGCCATAAAAAGAATTTAATGAATAGTAAGCAAAAAGATAAAGGGCATATAAAATCGACAACCAGCCGCTTTGGCTATGAGGAATAGTTTCTCCAGTGTTTATTTCACCTTTTAGCTCGAGGATAAGGTAGGAAAAATCAAACAAACCACTATAATGAAGCACTAAAAAGGGTAAAATAAAAAGAATAGTACTTACAATTACATCTGTAAAGACAGCAGCATATCTTCTCCAAAATCCTGCATGAATAAGCTCATCTGATATTTCAGCCATAACTAATAGGCCCTCTTAAGTGTAGTGATTATAATAATAATTCCCTGAGTGACTAAGAGTACATCGCGTATGCAGCAACTATTATAAGTCCAATGACAATTGCACCTATTAATTTGCTATTTGACGAAGATTCATTAGCTTGGTTATTCAGTAAACTATTTTTCCACTTCTCTAAATCTTTTTGATTGTATGCAGCCATAAGATTCCTCCCGTTATCTATTAATTATTAACTTACCCGAGATTAATCATTTCGTCCAATTTAAATTGTTTTTGTTTTTGTTTATTTGTATTTTAATTAAATTAATCTTGCAGTTCTTGAACACCAACAAAGGGCTTGAATTTTTCCAGAAAAATTCTATCTTCCTCAGAAAGCTCCCTTTTTTCAAAGTATTTTGCAAAAACAGATTGTGAGCTAATGTAACCAACTGATTTACCATAGGTGACATTAGGTTCGCTGTGTTCATTATAAAAAACTTCCTCTATAATTTCTTCTACTTTAAATGGTGATTTGTTTACCACAGTTGTTACAAGTTCAAATTGCTGGTCGCTTCTTACCATAAGGCTTGTCCTGCTATAGCTGGTCGCATTAAATTCATCCAATAAGTAGCTAAATAAATCTTTTTCTAATGCCCTATTAATGCCTTGTCCATTGTTAAACTTTTGAAACATACTGGCGTTAAATAAGTAATGATTGTTTGCGTCACAGAAAGAAAAGATTTTAGGAATAGTATTTGATTTTAGGACAATTTTTTTATACACGGCAGGTAAGTCTTTTTTTAAATAATCAAAATCACACAGTATTTCCGCTAAAGCAAATGAAGGAAATAGATATAAAAAAAGAATAATGTTTTTTTTCAAGATAACAGAACCGACCTATGGATTGGATATAAAATTTAAATAAAGCATTTATGAGAACCTAAAAAATAATAGTTTTTTTTAAAATACCTTATAGATTATGGCAATGACTATGATGCAGATTATTATAAACCACCCTATTTTATCCATGTATCTTCTAATTAATGTATCTGCCTTATTACCAAATACCTTTACCAAATATGCTATCAGATAAAATCGCGCTCCTCTTCCAACCAGGGAGGCTAATACAAAAGGTGCGAATGCCATATGCATTGCGCCTCCGGCAATAGTAAATACTTTATAGGGGATGGGAGAGAAACCTGCGATAAATACAGCCCAGAAACCCCAATCCTTAAACCACTGCTCCGCTAACAGATAGCTATTCATGTAATCATTTTTCTGCAAAAAAGGTTCTACATAGTCAAAACTAAAAGCTCCTATTAAATACCCAAAGATTCCTCCAAGCACTGATCCTAAGGTTGTAATAAAGGCAAAGTGCCAAATTTTTGATTGTTGTGCTAGGCACATAGGTGCCAGCATGATATCGGGTGGTATGGGAAAGAATGATGATTCAGCGAAACTCAAAAGAAATAAATAATATTTAGCTTTAGCATGAGAGGCAAGTCGGATAATAGTACTGTAAAGATTTAACAATGAATACATCTATGAGCCAGCCTTTGAGGAGAGTGACATAGCAACTAGGGATATAATAGCGGCTATTGATAAGTAATAACCAACGTACTCAAGACCAAAATTAGCGGATAACCAGAGCGCTATAAATGGCGCTAAAGATGCTCCAACAATTCCAGCTAAATTAAAGGATAATGACGCACCGGTATACCTCACATTCGTGGGGAACAGCTCTGAGAGGATAGTACCTAATGGGCCGTAGGTAAAACCCATTAGCGCCATACCAATTGAAAGGGTAATCAGTATGCTAGCGGAGTCACTTGCCCCTAATAGTGGTGCAAGGTAAAGCCCAAAAATTGCAATAAGGGCTGAAGCAACCATGAGGATTAATTTACGACCATAACGATCCGCTAATAAAGCAGATATAGGTATAAGCATCGCAAAAAACACTACGGAGTAAATTTGATTTTCTAAAAAATTATCTCTGGTGATGCTTAGTTCGGCTATGGACCAGCTAGCAATGAATACTGTCATTAAATAAAATAGAACAAAAGTTGCAAGTGCTATGAATGTTCCTAAAAATAAAGGTTTGCTATGGTCCTTAAAAACTGACATAAATGGAACCGCAAGTGGTTTTTCTTTTTTCTTACTTGCTTCAAACTCGGGTGTTTCTGAAATATTTAATCTGACGTATAGACCAATAATAATTAAAACAGAACTCAAAAGAAAAGGAATTCTCCAGCCATAATCAAAAAACTGTTCGTTACTCAAGGTATTAGACAAATACAAGAAGATACCGCCGGATAAAACCAACCCGATTGGGGCTCCAAGCTGTGGGAACATTCCATACCATGCCTTTTTTTCTGGGGGTGCGTTCTCTACCGCAAGCAGCACGGCACCTCCCCACTCACCCCCCAAACCAAATCCTTGACCAAATCGACAGATAATCAATAGTATTGGCGCCAATATACCTATAGATTGATAGGTTGGTAACAAGCCAATTGCAACAGTTGAGATACCCATAGTCAGCAATGCTGCAACTAGCGTGACCTTGCGGCCAACACGATCACCGAAATGTCCAAAAAATGCCGACCCTAATGGTCGTGCAAAAAAGGCTACTGAAAATGTTGCTAGTGACTGTAACATCGTTGTCGTCGGATCTGATGCATGAAAAAATAACGAGGGAAATACCAGCACTGCTGCATTTGCATAAATATAGAAATCAAAAAATTCAATCGTAGTTCCGGCAAGGCTTGCAAATAACACTTTTGTTGGGGTATTTTTTTTATTCATGATTGGCTGTGATCCATTATTATTACTGCCTGACCTTGGTTATTATTATTGCTGTCAATTATATTCCATATTGTTGCTTTATGTATTTTGAAAAAAGAACCATCAAAAGCTACTCTAATACCTCTATAGTTTTCCACAAAACCTAATTGAGAGACATTGGTCAGAAGCTTCATGCGATCCTCTTGGGCTGTTTCAGGCGCTGAAACACGAGAATCTAATCCTATCATTTCACCCCAGCTTGTTTTAAATAAAGCTAAGGCTGCTTTATTAGCATAATTGAAAGTTGAATTTATATCATGAGATGCAATAGGATAAGGACAGCGCGAAAAAGATAAGATTAAATCTCCTTCGCCATCTATTGGGAGCAATTTTTGGCAGACTCTAAAGTAAGAATCTTTAAGTAATGTTAAGTGTGGACTTATAAATTCATCAGATTTTATTTACATTGCCCTCACTTCCACAAGACAATCATGCGAGGTAGGTGCATTGCCCATATCACCAAATGCATTGGAACTCACAGAATTTACTACCCCCTTGTTGAGCTGCCTCCAGTAACCAAGCGTTGAAACCACAATTCCTTTATTAACATCTGATGTAATTCTTGCAACAGCCTCAAATCCTCCCCTATCATTGAAGACCGATACCTTTTCACCCTCATTAATACCTCTATCCATTGCATCCGCATGACTAATTAAAACAAATTGCTCGCCCTGAGCCTTTAATTTATTCTCTATATTGGCGTAACTTGAATTAATAAAGCCATGACTTTTTGGTGCAAGGATATTTAATGGGTATTTTTTTGCTAATTCCGGATTGGCTTCGGCAGTTTCTCTAGAGGGTACGTAATCTGGTAACTCCGGAATATCTTCCCCAGGTTGAAAGTCATCGTACATCTGCCTAAATGGTCCAGCCACAAAATTCTTAGCACCAACCAATTTAAATTCACATTTACCTGACGGTGTTGGAAAGTTTCCTTCTTTGTGTGGGACCCGGTTATCCTTTGTTCCAACATTTAATCGAGCATAGCCATGTTCTTTTAAATAATTTAGATCTATACCATCGCACGCAGGGGCTTCCCAATCTATATAATTTTCTAAGCATTGCGTATCATTCCATTTGAAATTCTCTTCTTCAAACCCAAATCTTTTTGCCAATAACCTGAATATTTCATTATTTGGAATACATTCCCCAGGAGAGTCGACGCATTTATCATTGTAAGTAAGATAGAGATGGCCCCACGATAATATAATATCCTCTTGCTCTGCGCCCATAGATGCAGGGAGAAGAATATCAGCAAAAGCTGCTGTATCAGAGATGAAATGTTCAGCAGAAACCAAAAATAAATCCTCACGCTTTAAGCCCTCAAGGATTTTTTCTGATTCTGTTGCTTGCGTGACAGGGTTGGTATTCCAACACATCATCGACTTAATTGGAACATTAAGTTTTTGTTCGCCTGTCAAAACCCTACCAAGCTGAAGGTTATTTACTACCTGAGTACCTTTAGGTATTAAGTCTGGTCTGCAAATTACATCGAACTTATATGGGTGTTCCCATACGGGGAATTGAAGGATTCCTCCACCAACATGCCGCCATGCACCGGTAAGTGCCGGAAGAGCGGTAACAGCTCTAATTGCCTGGCTCCCCCCCCAGCTTTTCTCTAACGCAACCCCTATTCTTATTGCTGAAGGTTGGGTTCCTGCATATTCTCTTGCCAATGCCCTAATGTCCTCAGCTGAAATTCCAGTTATATCCTCAGCCCACTCTGGTGATCTTTCTTTAGCTCTTTCTGCCAGTTCTGGATAACCAACGGTATAGTTATCTACATAATCTTGGTCCACTAAACCCTCATCAATAATGACATGCATCATCGCCATTGCAAGTGCACCATCTGTTCCAGGTTTGGGGCATACATGCCAATCAGCTTCTTTTGCTGTGCGTGATGCGTAAGAATCTATGACTACAACTTTAGCCCCCTTCTTTTGTGCCTCTTTTATAATGTGCCAGTGATGAAGATTGGTGCTGACAGAGTTACAAGCCCACACAATGATAAACTTCGAATGAATAAAGCTTTCCGGATCAACCCCAGCAGTTGGCCCTATAGTTAGAAGCCAAGCAGTACATGACCCCTCTCCACAAAAAGTACGCTCTGTAACGGTGGCTCCCATACGCGCAAAAAACGCATCGCCTCCGTTGAGCCCATGCACTAAACCCTGGTTACCTAGGTAGCTATTGGGCATAATCGCTTGAGGCCCGTCCTCGGCAATAATTTTTTGCCATTTATCTACAATGGTGTCTAACGCTTCATCCCATGAAATTCTTTCAAACTTTTTTTCACCCTTTGGCCCCACCCGTTTCATGGGATAAAGAAGCCGATCAGGATGGTAATGTCTTTTTTCGTAATCTTTAAGTTTGACGCACAGGCCGCCTCGCGTCATTGGATGGTCTGGATTTCCTCTTACACCCTTAAGTTTTCCACCCTCTACCTCATAGACCATTGAACAGGTGTCGGGACAATCATGTGGGCATCCACCATGAAACTTTTGTGTCAAATTATCTTTGATATCATCCATTACTAATTATTCCTCGCTCTTAGTTAAGACCCAATCCAAAGTTGTGTGTTTTTACTATTTATTACTTTACCCTTATTTATGAATTTGACACACTTTCTTTATTGTGTCAATTTGGTGCAATTGGTCTTTTTTGACAATTTAACTATGCACTACTTTGCAATTATTTTATTTGTAAATCAACAGGAGGAATTACAATGAAAAATGCTTTAGGTGTAAGTTTAGGAATTACTGCTTTAGTTTGGACGTACCTGGCACTTAATGTTATTCCAGGCGTTTTAGTATGGGCAGGTTTTATAGCATGGGGTGCCTACTTTACCGTTGGTAAAGATGCGCTTGCAAAAACCATAGCCGCCACAATTTTTGGTGGTGTTATGGCAGCAATAGCTGTTGGAATTGTAGCGTTATTAGATGATTATCTTGCAGTCGGTATGGCTGCTCCAATAGCCGTTGGGCTAACAGTTTACGGTCTTACAGCAATTAGTAAGCTGCCAAACGTACCTGCCAACGTATTTGGATATGCAGCTACATTTGCTTATTTACTAATGGGCGGTGGTTTTGACGATGCCTTAATAATGGAGGGAAGCAATCTTTATGCGGTTGATCTTGCAAATCCTATTATAGTGTCAGCACTCTCGTTTATACTAGGTGCTCTATTTGGCCTTATTTCAGAAAAAGTTGCAGGGATATTGAAATAAAGTTGTTCTGAATTACTTTAAAAAAAACCACCGATAGGTGGTTTTTTTTGTATGGAACTATAAATGTTACTGGTTAAAAAACCCAATATTGACTATGCGATCATTCATCAATGTAAGCTCTACAAACTTATAAGTTTTCTTTGGAGAATACTGAACGATATTATTGTAATACCACATTTCGACCTTAGCCTTATCTTTTTTGTTCTGATCTACTTTTAATCTACTTCCTACAACCGAGTTCGCACCCTTTGGTTTAATGGCTATATTTTTTTTATCTGGCTCACCCAAGTATTTTAAAACCCTAGATTTCGGTTTTCCGCTAAAGATACTAATAAACTCATCCTCAGAAAAAACTCTTTTATCCTCTGCGATAGCATTTATAGACACCATGCATGACAATAGTAAAGCTGATAAAAATTTAAACAAACTATTCATGTTAATTTCCAATATATATTAATTAATAGACAATTTTAAACCATCGTAACCTGCATAGATACCCTTGGGTAATTTCTTTTGAAGCTCCTCGTATTCAATTTCGTGTGTCATGTGAATTAAGTAGGATTGCCTAGCATTAATCTGTAATGCAGTCGCGAGACTTTGGTCAAAATTAAAATGCGTGTGGTGTGGCTTATAACGTAAACAATCAATTAATAGAGTATCTATGCCATTGAGAAGTTTCATAGAATTTTCTGGGATGCTCGAAACGTCAGTTAAGTATGCTAGGTTACCCACTCGATAACCATATATCATTGACTTACCGTGGAACAAAGGGATGGGTGTAACAGTTTCGCCAAACAATTCAAATGGTTCATTTACTACGTAAGATTTCAATACTGGTACCTCCCAAAAACCCATAGGTTCGATCATGGCATAACCAAACTTAGCTTCAAGCTGTTTCATGACATACTCGCTTCCATACAAAGGAATTTGTTTTTTATTTTTTTGGCAAAAAGCTCGAAGATCATCAATACCATGGCAATGGTCGGCATGATGATGGGTGAATAATACTGCATCAACAGCATCAATACTCTCACGGAGTGATTGGATACGAAGATCAGGACCAGTATCTATTAATATATTATTACCGTTAGGCAAGTGAATGATACTTGAGCATCTGGTCCTTTTATTTTTTCTATTAATTGAAAGGCATGTATTGCAAGCACACCCAACAACAGGAGTTCCAGCACTTGATCCAGCACCTAAGATAGTTAAATCAAATTGCATTTTTTAAATAACTGACTGAAATTTTTAGTTGTTTCAGCAGCAACCTTCTCTAATGGAATTTTTTTAATTTCAGCAATTTTCTCAGCGACGTAAGTTACATTTGCAGGCTCATTCAATTTACCTCTATTTGGAACCGGAGCTAAATAAGGTGAATCAGTTTCTATAAGAATATTTTCTAACGGAATTTTTCTAACAGTCTCTCTAAGATCTTCAGCATTTTTAAAAGTTATAATCCCTGAAAAAGATATATAAAAACCTAAATCAATAGCTTGTTTTGCCATCTCATAAGATTCTGTAAAACAATGCATAACCCCTGTAGCTTTTTGGGCAGATTCTTCTTTCATTATCTTGATGGTATCCTCACGAGCTTTTCTAGTGTGAATAATTAGCGGAAGTTCTGATTCAATTGCTGCCTTGATGTGGGTTCTAAAACGATTTCTTTGCCATGAGAGGTCTCCTTGCAATCTAAAATAATCGAGCCCTGTTTCACCGATTGCTACCACGTTTTTATCTTTTGCCAACTCTACTAACTGGCTTACGGTTGGCTCGGTTATTTTTTCATAGTCAGGATGAACTCCAACTGAAGCAAAAATGTGTTCATGCTGCGTTGCCAAATCAAGTATTTCCGGAAATTTATCCAAAGTGACGCTAACGCATAACGCATGCGTAATTTTTTTCTCCCTCATTGATGACAATACCTCGTTCATCTTACTGTTAAGTTCTGGAAAATTAATATGGCAGTGTGAGTCAATAAACATTTTTTAATTAAAAACCTTTCTGTATTCAATTACGATTAATTCTAAATTTATTTCTTTATTTACCGGTTTTGACGCATAAATTTTCACTTCATTCAATCTTTTCAATAGTGTCAGTATCTTTGATAAATTTAGATCCGATGCAAGCTTATCAAAAATCACCCTTTTAGACGGAAAATAGTGTGCCTCATTGGTTAATTTATATGAAAATAAATCATAGCACCACTTTTGTATTACATTTACAGACCAATCCAAACCATAATCCAACCAATCAATCTTAACTAACCTTGTATCAATATCTTTTCCTTGGCTTAGAACCTTTGTAATTTCTATTACTTTTTTATAGCTACCATGCTGATCTATGGCGGTAATTGGAGAAGAATTAAAATATTCTATTGCACCATCATCCAATTTATGTTTATTTTGATTTAAATACTCGATAGACTGCTCGGCACTCGGTTGTGGGAGTTTGATTAACTGGCACCTACTTTTTACTGTTGGTAATATTAAATATGGCTCATCTGTCGACAAAATAATGACGCAACTCGCTGGTGGTTCTTCTAAAATCTTAAGTAATGCATTAGCAGCTTGCCGTGTCAGGCGATCGGCTTTATTAATTAAGGCAATTTTTTTACCGCCTATCTGATGAGGGCTAAGCTCAAAAAAGCTCTTTAGTTCTCTTATAACTGAGACAGGAATTAATTTTTCGTTAGTATCATTACCCTCAACGTCTACTGAAAAAAAATCGGGATGCGATTGAGAGCTCATCCATGTGCATGATTTACACACCCCACACGACCCTGTTGCATCTTTTTTAGAACACAAAAGTGCTTCACAAAAAACTGTAGCAAACTTATTATTTGTAACCTTTTCCTTGCCATAAAATAAGAAAGCATGTGATATGAGATCATGATTCTTTAATAACCTTTCTTGCACCTCATCAAGCCAAAAATAATTAGTCATGTGAAGTGCCTATCAAGTACTTTAACAATTTCTCCTTGGATAGCTGAAATATCTTTTGTGCTGTCTATGAGGTAAAATCTATTCTTATTTTTTTTGGCAATATTAAGATAAGTAGAGCGTATTGCTTGGTGGAAATCTTCACTCTCTTTTTCGAACTTGTCCATCTTTCTTGTCTTATTTAATCTTTCAATGCTTATCTTAACAGGAAGATCAAACAGAAAAGTCAAATCTGGCTCCAGGTTTTTTTGAATAATTTTTTTTAATGTGTCTATGGTCTCAATATCAACAGACTTCCCCCCATGCTGGTAGGCGTAAGTTGCATCAGTGAAGCGATCGCTTATTACTGTTGTATTTTCCTCTAACTTGGGCTTAATAATTCTATTTATGTGTTCGCATCGCGCAGAAAACATTAATAAGGTCTCTGTTAAAGAATGCATTTCATTGTGAAGTAATAACGTTCTAAGCTTTTCTCCAAGATCTGTTCCGCCTGGCTCACGTGTAATAAAAAAATTTATTTTTTTATTAAGAAAATAATTTTCAATACATTTAATATGGGTAGATTTGCCTGCGCCATCAACGCCCTCTAACGTTATAAACCTTGGCTTACTCATCTCTTCTTTCTTCTTTTTTTTTGATATTTATTAACTGCTCTGTTGTGCTCTTTTAATGATTTGGAGAAATGATGCATACGATTTCCTTTGGCAACAAAATAAAAATTTTCTGTTGTTGCAGGGTTTAATGCAGCTTCCAGTGAATTAAGGCTAGCAGTAGCTATGGGTGAAGGTGGAATACCTTTTCTCGTATAAGTATTGTACATATTATCTTTTTTTAAATCTTTTCTTCTAATATTACCCTTAAATTCATCTCCCATTCCATAAATTACAGTCGGATCACTTTGTAATGGCATCCCTATGGAAAGTCGATTTACAAATACTCCAGCTATTTCTGGAGCTTCTTCAAGAATTCCAATTTCTTTTTCAATTATGGATGCTATAACGAGTGCCTCATAAGAAGACTTGTATGGTAGGTTGTCAGTACGGTTCTCCCATAAAAATTTAATTTTTGCCTGCATAACATGGTATGCATTTCTTAGAATTTCTACATCTGATGTATTTTTACGAAAGTAGTAGGTATCAGGATAAAAGAGTCCCTCAATAAATTTTTCCTCAGCGCCAATCAGCTTTAATATCTCGTTTTCATCATTACCGTTAATTGTTTTTTTAATATTTTTATTTTTGTGAATTAATTTGAGTAGCTGCGAAAAAGTTGATCCTTCAAGAAGGGTTATAGGAAAAAGTGCCTCTTTGCCTTTAACTAGAATATCTAATAATTTTAAAGGAGAGGTATCACTGGGGATTTTATAATAACCCCTTTTCAACTTTTTATGGTTTCCTGTAATGAATGTAAGGGTTTTAAATCTTAAGGAATCATTCAATAATTCTGTCTCAACCAATTGGTTGGTTATTTGATTTAAGTTACTTCCAGAATTTATTTGAAATGTAGCATTCGCTTCCGTCACATTAATAGGAGTGAATGGATATAAAGCTATCCAAAAAATTACTAAGCATGAAAGAATTAAAAAAAAATTCCTTAACAAAGTTTCGTGTTTATTTAATTTTTTTAAAAAGCTGATTAATTTCATAGGCAAGATTAACAGTATTCCATTTTTTATCTTTTATTTGTTTAACAGGCAAAGCGCCATTAACCGAGTTCATTATAACTATTTCATCAGCTTTTAATAATTGCTCCTCATTTATATCACGTTCATTGACAGTAAATCCAAGCTCTTTTATGTAATTAATTATAATTTGCGTTGATACCCCGGAAACTCCCGCTTTATTTTGTTTGGGAATGAATAGGTCATTTCCGCAACGCATAAGAATATTGTGGCTTATGCATTCATTAATTAAGCTATTATCGTCAAGCATAATGGCATCGAAGGCAACTGAGGATAATGCTTGTTTAGCTAGGACATTTTCTAAACGATTTAGATGTTTTATAGCATCTAATTTCAAATTTGAAGATACCTTAATGGTACTAAATTCTAATATGACCCCTTTTTCATAAAGATCATTTTTAAGTGGCAAATAATTACTTTTTAATAAAATACGATTTGGCTCAATATTTAAGGGTGTTGAATACCCACGGTTTGATGAACCTCTAGTTATAATAAATTTTGCAATAAAAATTCCAGATGGCTCAAATAAAATTTTTATATCATTAAGCAATAGTTCTTCTTTAGGGGGGTCAATGCCTAAAAAATTTGCATCGTGTAATAATTTATTAAACTGATAATCCCAGTGCAAGGGATTTCCATCTGAAACTTTAAAAGTTCTAAAAATACCGTCACCAAAAGCGAGGCCACGATCAAAAGGATCGAGCGCTACAGATTCTTTTCCATTTATCAGGTAATTGTCGTTCAAGATAATTAGTGAAATTTATATTTTAGTAAAAACCAAGCTTCCATTCGTACCACCGAAACCAAAATTATTTTTTAGGGCTACTTCTATCTTCATGTCTCTTGCAGTATTTGCGACGTAATCAAGGTCACATTCAGGGTCCTGATTAAAGATATTGATAGTTGGAGGAGATATTTGGTTATGAATAGCAAGAGCAGTAAAGACCGATTCTATTCCCCCTGCTCCACCAAGCAAATGTCCTGTCATTGATTTTGTTGAGTTAACAACAACTTTATCCTTACTATTTCCAAATGTATGCTTTATGGCATTAGTCTCATTTAGATCGCCTAATGGAGTGGAGGTGCCATGTGCATTGATATATTGAATCTGATCTGGATTCATATTTGCATTTTTTAAAGCATTAGACATAGATCGCTTAGGTCCATCAATACTTGGTGCAGTTATATGATATGCATCAGCACTCATGCCATAACCTAATAATTCACAATATATTTTAGCTCCTCTTTTTTTTGCTTGTTCATACTCTTCAAGCACCATTACTCCTGCTCCCTCGCCTATGACAAATCCCTCTCGGTCTCTATCCCATGGTCTGGATGCAGTAGCTGGGTCATCATTTCTTGAGGACAATGCCTTTGCTGAGGCGAAGCCAGCAACAGCGAGCTCCGTAATAGCGGCTTCCGAACCGCCAGCTACCATAACATCTGCATCTCCATATTCAATCATTCGAGCAGCATCACCTATAGAGTGAGTTCCAGTGGTACACGCTGTAACAATGGCAACATTCGGGCCTTTTAATCCGTACATAATTGATAAATTACCAGAAATCATATTAATGATCGTACCCGGTATAAAAAAAGGTGATACCTTTCTTTGGCCGCCATCATCAAAAACATCGCTAGTTGATTCAATTAAGTCAATGCCACCTATTCCTGATCCAATAGACACCCCAATTCTTTCTGAGGTTTCGTCATTAATAGTAAAGCCGGAATCTTCAATGGCTTCCATTCCCGCAGCTAATCCATATTGAATAAAGGTATCCATTCGACGAGCTTCTTTTGCATTGAGATATTTGAGCGGATTAAAGTTTTTTACTTCTCCTGCAATCTTGGATGAAAAATTAGTTGTATCAAATTTAGATATGGCTGTTATGCCGGAAGTACCTGCAACAATATTATCCCAAGTTTCAATTACGCCTATTCCAACAGGAGTAATGAGGCCTAAGCCAGTTACGACGACTCTTCTTTTGCTCATATTAAGAAAACCCGATCAGTGCTGACCAGGCTATTAATTTTTAAGGAAGGTTCTTATTGATATAATCGATTGCCTGCTGAACTGTAGTAATTTTTTCAGCGTCATCATCAGGAATTTCTGTGTCAAACTCTTCTTCTAATGCCATCACTAGCTCAACTGTATCGAGTGAATCAGCACCTAAGTCATCAATGAAAGATGACTCATTCTTAACAGCAGCTTCATCAGTACCAAGTTGTTCTGAGACGATTTTTTTAACTCTTTGTTCAATGTCTGACATCCGTATACCCCTTTATAAAAAACATAGATTAAGGAAGTTGCTATTTTATCAAAGGAATCTACAATTTAGCTAACTATTTTTAAAAAAGTTTTTTATTGTCATAATTCATTGATAAATATAGGTATTTAAACCATCAACATACCACCATTTACGTGAATGGTTTCGCCTGTAATGTATGAGGCGTGATCTGAAGCTAAAAAACTAACTGCCTGTGCAATATCGTTTGGTTGCCCAAGCTTTGCAAGTGGTATGTGTGTTAATAGAGACTTCCTTTGTTCTTCAGTAAGCCCCTTGGTCATATCAGTATCAATAAATCCCGGCGCAACACTATTAACGGTTATTCCTCTACTTCCTACTTCTTGTGCTAAAGATTTTGTAAAACCTGCAATACCTGCTTTAGTTGCCGCATAATTAGTCTGCCCTGCGTTACCCATATGACCAACGACCGATGAAATATTTATAATTCTTCCGTAACGGTTCTTCATCATACCTTTTATCACATGCTGACTCAGCTTATATACAGACTTAAGATTAGTGTTGATTACCTCATCCCAATCTTCATCTTTCATTCGCATTAGTAATGTATCTTTTGTTACTCCCGCGTTATTGACTAATATATTTATGGATCCAGATACGTTAGCAATATTATCAATAGCTGCCTGTATTGAGTTATTGTCGTTAACGTTTAGCATTAAGCCTTGGCCATTTAGATTATCGTCTTTAAACATTTCTGTAATTGATAATGCACCCTTTTCTGATGTTGCTGTGCCGTATACAAATGCCCCTTGTTTTCCGAGCTCAAGAGCTATAGCAGCACCTATTCCTCTGCTAGCACCAGTAACTAAAACCACTTTATCCTTTAAAATTTGCATAATTTACCTGTCATCCTTTAATCATTTCTATTGTTTTTTCCAGTGCTTCTAAATTATCTGTCGAATAGCTTTTTAATTCCTTATTGATCCGTTTATTTAAACCGGTCAGTACCTTTCCAGGACCTACCTCGATAAATGTAGATATATTTTGATTAGCAATATATTCAATTGATTTTGTCCATTGTACTGGATTATATAACTGCCTTACTAACGCGTCTTTAATGTTTGTTTCATTGTTGTATGTCTTAAAGTCAACATTGTGAAGCACGGATAGTGTTGGCTTATTGAAGTTCTTAGAGTCTAAAAAAGCTTCAAATTCGTCGGCCGCGGTTTTCATGAGCTCACAGTGTGAGGGAACACTAACAGGGAGCAGTAATGCTCTCTTTGCTCCCGCCCTCTTAAAATCATCTAAAGAAGCTTCAATTAAACTCCTGTGGCCTGCTATAACAACTTGACCTGGTGAATTAAAGTTAACTGCGTCCATCACTTCTGAGGAATCAACGTTATTGCATATTTCAATTACTTTACTGTCTTCAAGGCCTAAAATAGCTGCCATTGCTCCAACTCCCTCGGGAACTGCAGACTGCATTAAGTTTGCTCTTTTGGAAACAATTATTAGTGCATCACCAAACTCTAATACTTCTGCAGCTACAAGCGCTGAAAACTCACCAAGACTATGCCCGGCTAAAAATTTAGGACGATTTAGCCCATTTTTTTTTAAAAGTCGCCAGATAGCTATGCCTGAAACTAGCATTACAGGTTGGGTATTTACCGTTTTATGAATATCAGCATTGTCCTGACTTACCATAGCCCAAAAATCTTTTTTAAGTATTTGTGAAGCTTCCTCAAAAGTTTCTTTGATGATTGTATTATTAGCAAAGGCATCCATCATTCCTATTGTCTGCGAACCTTGGCCAGGAAATAAAATTGAGTAATTTGACATAGTTTTAATACTTTATAAGTGCTGAACCCCAAGTAAAACCACCCCCAAATGCTTCCATCAATATAGTTTGGTTTTCTTTTATTTTGCCTGACTTAACACCTTCATCAAGGGCTAAAGGTATTGATGCTGCTGAAGTGTTACCGTGTTTATCAATAGTAACAATTACTTTTGACATACTCATTTCAAGTTTTTTTGCAGTTGCCTCAAGAATACGAATATTAGCCTGATGCGGCACTACCCAATCAATATCAGATTTAGTCAAATTATTATCAGTAAGAGTTTCATCAACTATCTTATCAAGTGTATTAACAGCAAACTTAAAGACTTGGTTGCCCTGCATCTCAATGGTATCTGATATCTTTTTATTCTCTGCTTTCCTTGGAACATGAAGAAGTTCTTCATACTTTCCATCGGCGTGGATATGTGTCGATAAAATACCGGGCTTATTTGAGGAGCCTACTATTACCGCTCCGGCTCCATCACCCCACAAGATAGCATTTGTCCTATCACCGTAGTCGGTGATAGAAGACATCCTATCCGCACCGATAACTAATATTTTTTTTGCAGCATTTGTTTTGATAAATTTTTCTGCAATTGACAATGCATAAATAAAACCAGTACAGACTGCCTGTATATCAAATGCAGGACAAATTATTCCAAGCTTTGCCTGAACACTGCACGCAGTACTTGGGAAAATTTTATCGGGAGTTGTTGTAGCAAGAATAATTAGGTCGATATCTTTTGCATCTAACATTGCATGCTCTATTGCTTTAAGAGAGGCTTGATAGGCAAGGTCACTTGTTGTTTCGTCTAAACCCGCAATATGCCTTTCTTTTATTCCTGTACGGCTTGTTATCCATTCATCAGTTGTTTCTAATGAAGTCTCTAAATCTTTATTAGTAAGGATTTTTTTTGGGAGATAGCTACCACATCCAATTATTTTGGCATAATTCATTTTTTAGATAAAATCTCCAGGTCCAGCTGCTTTCTAATTTTTTGTATAATTTTACTATCCACCTCTTCAATTGCTGTATCAATAGCATATCTAAATCCATAGGCGTCAGTTCCACCATGGCTTTTAATGACTATTCCATTCAAACCAAGAAAAGATGCCCCGTTATATCTTCTTGGATCAAGTCTTCTTTTGAATGCTTTTAAAACGGGAATAGAAAAGAATCCCATTAATTTGGTTAACCAGTTACGTTTAAATTCTTCCAGTAAAAATCTACCCATCATTTGTGCCAAACCTTCTGTAGTTTTAAGTGCAACATTACCGACAAATCCATCACAAACTACAACATCAGTAGTACCTTTAAAAATATCGTTTCCTTCAACATTACCATAAAAATTTAAATGACTTTTTTTCAGTAGATTCGCTGCCTCCTTTACAACCTCATTCCCCTTCATTTCTTCACTGCCAATATTAAGCAAGCCGATAGAAGGCTTTTTATTTTTGGTCAATGCAGTTGTAAGCATAGAACCCATAACCGCGAATTGTAA
>CAZGLD010000009.1:0-15298 GCA_964526705.1 uncultured Methylobacillus sp. | reverse complement strand
TTTTTATTTTTTAAGGCACTTTGAGGTGATTCGTCCATCTGAACTACTTCTGTCGTTCCGTGTATAGAAATACGAGGATGATCTATTGCATCATATTTTTTAAGTAGTAGCTCAATCATCGATTGATCTCCCACTAATATTACATGAAGATAAGGATATTTAGTTAACGCATCTAGAGAGGCAGGAATAGTAACTTTAGGTCCTTCATCTCCGCCCATTGCATCAATAGCAATTGATTGCTTAATCATAGATTAATATTAAACTAATCTGTCTTTACTTCAATTACCTTTTTGCCTCTGTAAAAACCAGAAGGGCTTACGTGGTGTCTCAAATGAGTTTCGCCAGTTGTTGGCTCAATTGCCAATGCGTGACTTGTTAAATTATCATGTGATCTACGCATATTTCTTCGTGATGAAGATTTTTTACTTTTTTGAACAGCCATGTTTACTCCTTAAGCCTTGATGTTTATCTTACTAAAATTCTTGTAAAATTTTTATGCCGGATTTTATCATAAATTGCCTTATGTTTGAAATTTTTACAGCAATAACTATATGTACTATATTTTTTGATAAATATGTCTACATGATATAATTTGAAAGTAGCATATTTGTGAAATAGTCATTTCACTATACAAACGATTTATTTAAAATAATGAAGGAATCTTGTTTTTGATCCAAAAAATCTTAATTGCTAATCGGGGGGAAATTGCGGTCCGTATTATAAGGGCTTGCAAAGAGATGGGAATAACAAGTGTTGCAGTTTTCTCAGAAGCTGATCGCCATGCCTTGCATGTAAAAAAAGCAGACGAATCCTATCGTATCGGTAGTGATCCTTTGGCTGGATATTTAAATGCACATAGGATAGTAAATGTTGCCGTTACGGCTCGATGTGATGCCATCCATCCAGGTTATGGATTTCTATCTGAAAATCCTGATTTAGCTGCAATATGCAAAAGAAGAGGTATTAAATTTATTGGTCCAGATGATTCAGTAATCACCAAAATGGGAGATAAGGTTCAAGCAAGAAAAGCTATGATTGAGGCAGGAGTTCCAGTTATACCTGGTAGCGAAGGTAATATTAAAGATCTTGATGAAGCAATCAGTATAGCCAGCTCTATTGGTTATCCAATAATGCTTAAAGCAACGAATGGTGGGGGTGGAAGAGGTATTAGAAGGTGTGACAATAAAAAAGAACTTTTATCAAACTATGATCGCGTCATTTCCGAGGCAACTAAAGCGTTTGGAAGTCCAGAATTATTTATTGAAAAGTGTGTGGTAACACCAAAACACATTGAAGTCCAAATCTTAGCTGATCAAGAAGAGAATGTTATACATCTTTATGAAAGGGATTGTTCTATACAAAGAAGAAATCAAAAATTAATAGAAATTGCACCCTCTCCCCAATTATCTATTGACCAAAGAAACTATATTGGAAACTTAGCTGTTAAAGCAGCAAAGGCAGTAAAATACGAGAATGCGGGAACTGTAGAGTTTTTATTAGACTCAGATGACAACTTTTATTTTATGGAAATGAATACAAGACTGCAGGTTGAACATACTATTACAGAGACAATTACTGGTATTGATATCGTTCAGGAACAGATAAGAATTGCAAGTGGTAAGACGCTCCGTTACTCTCAAGATGAAGTATCCTATCGTGGCTATGCTATTGAATTTAGAATAAATGCAGAGGATCCTAAACAAGATTTCTTGCCTTCTTTTGGAAAGATAACGCGATATTTTGCTGCAGGTGGTCCTGGCGTTAGGACCGATGCATCAATATATACTGGCTATGTTATTCCTCCCTACTATGATTCTATGTGTGCAAAATTAACTGTTTGGGCATTAAATTGGGAAGATGTAATTCAAAGAGGCTCCAGAGCTTTGGATGATATTGGCCTCTTTGGAGTAAAAACCACGATACCTTATTATAAAGAAATATTAAAAAATGATTTTTTTATTGAAGCAAATTTTAATACAAGTTTTGTAGAGACTCACTCAGAGCTTATAGATTATGAAGAAGAAATGTCACCAGATATTATAGCTGCAGCTATAGCTTCTGCAATTGCAGCGCATGAAGGGATATAATAAATTATGAAAAAAATTAATATAACAGAGCTTGTTTTAAGAGATGGTCATCAATGCCATATCGCTACAAGACTTAAGACAGAGCATATGCTACCTATATGTCCACAACTTGATAAACAAAATTTTTGGTCTATCGAAGCCTGGGGAGGAGCAACATTTGATGCTTGCGTAAGATATCTTAAAGAAGATCCTTGGGAGCGATTAGTAAAGCTTAGAAAAGCACTCCCTAACAGCCAAATACAAATGTTACTTAGAGGTCAGAATCTGCTTGGTTATAGGCATTATTCTGACGATGTTGTAGATTTATTTGTAAAAAAATCCGCTGATAATGGAGTGGATATATTTAGAGTTTTTGATGCAATGAATGATATCCGAAATATCGAGTTATCAATTAAGTCTGTCAAGAAATACAAAAAACATGCTGAAGGTACTATAAGTTATACAACTTCGCCGGTTCATGATATTGAATATTTTGTAAATCTTGCAAAACAAATTGAAGAATTAGGCAGCGATACTTTGGCAATAAAAGACATGGCTGGATTGCTCACACCAAAAGTAACAAAAGACCTAGTGGAGGCATTAACCAAGAATATATCAATACCAATACACATTCATAGTCATGCAACCTCTGGATTAGCATCATTAAACTTGATAGCTGCTGTTGAAGGTGGTGCCACAATGATTGATACCTGTAATTCAAGTTTTTCAGAAGGCGCAAGCCATCCAACAACGGAATCTATTGTTGCAGCTCTAGAGGATATGGGATACAAGACTGACATTGATCTCTCAGGTTTAGATGAAATAACTCAATACTTAAAAGAGGTAAGAAAAAAATACTGGCAATTTGAATCAGAATTTACCGGTCTTGACCCACGCGTTTTAGTAAATCAAGTGCCTGGCGGGATGATCTCTAATTTGTCAAGTCAACTTAAAGAACAGAGTGCTCTTCATAGGATGGATGAGGTTCTTGATGAAATACCAAAGGTTCGTAAAGATTTGGGTTATCCTCCACTAGTCACTCCAACATCTCAAATTGTTGGTACTCAGGCAGCCCTAAATGTTATGACGGGAGAAAGGTACAAATCTATAACAACCGAAGTAAAAAATTACCTTCTAGGTCAATATGGTAAAGCGCCGGGTAAAATTAATAAAGACGTTATGAAGCAGGCAGTCGGTGAGCAAATTCCTATTACTTGCAGACCAGCAGATAAACTAAAAGCTGAAGTTTCAAATTTAACAGTAAAGTCTGAGGCGTTTGCAAAGACTGAAGAAGATATTCTTACTTATGCTATGTTTCCGGATATCGCGACAATTTTTCTACAAGAGAGAAATGCTGGTACGTTGACACCTGAGGAAATGCTAGATAAGGAAGAAGCGATGAAGCAAGGTGATCACTATGCGCCATCTGAGTTTAATATCACACTTCACGGAGAGACTTATCACATTAAGCTTACTGGCTCAGGAAGTGCAGGAGAGGCAGAAAGACCTTTCTACGTATCGGTCGATGGTATATCAGAGGAAGTGCTTGTTGAAACTTTAGATGAGGTTTTAATATCACCAAACACACAATCATCCACCGGAGATAAGTCTAATGGAAATGATAAGACATCGTCCAAAAGACCAAAGCCTAGCCATGGTGGCTGTGTTACAACCGCTATGCCAGGCACTATTGTAGAAATTAAAGTTAAAATTGGAGATAAAGTTACTGCAGGTGACAGCCTGGTAGTGATCGAAGCCATGAAGATGGAAAATGAAATACAAGCTCCTGATAGCGGTACCGTTATGGCAATACATATTGATAAAGGCGACAGTGTCTCTCCAAATGAGACGCTTTTAGAAATAAAACAATAAAGAATGGCTAAGATCATACTAGCCTCCTCTTCTGTTTATAGAAAAGAATTGCTTGAAAGACTTATACCTAAATTTAGTATAGTTAGTCCCGACGTAGACGAGTCATCTATAGTTGGTGAAAATGCTAAATTAAAGTCTCTTAGACTTGCACTATTAAAAGCAGAAAAAGTATCTTTGCAGAATAAAAATTCTTTTGTTATTGGCTCTGATCAGACTGCTCAATTTAATAATATTCAGATTAAAAAACCTGATAATTATAAAGATGCACTCGACCAGCTTCTCCTGCTAAGTAATAAAGTTGTCGTCTTCAATAGTGCTGTATGCGTGCTCCATCACAATTTGAATATTAAACATGAGGCTATTGAGATAATAGAAGTTAAATATAAAAAAATAAGTAAACTCGAGGCAGAGTCATATCTAAGGTTTGAAAACCCATTAAATTGTTTGGGCTGTATAAAATCAGAAGGCCTTGGCATAAGCCTTCTAGAGTATGTAAAAAGCTCAGATCCAACAGCTATTATTGGGATGCCGTTAATTAGTTTGTCTAAAATTTTTAACTCTTTAGATATTAAATTTCATGATAGTAACTAAGTCAAAAAATAATGGGACATTATTTCTTATTCCTTCATCGCTTGATCAAGAGGTGGTATCTAACTTTTTAATAGAAGAACAAAAAAAATATTTAAAAAAAATTTTTCACTTTATTGTTGAAAAAGAAAAACCAGCCAGAAAAATGCTGAAAAAATTAGACTTAGCTACCAATATTCAGCAATTACAGCTCTTCTCAAACACGCAAGACACTGATGAAGAAGAAATAAGTGAGATGTTATCTCCTATTTTTGATGGTTTTAATATGGGTCTCTTATCGGATTCAGGTTCACCTTGTATTGCTGATCCTGGAAATAAAATTGTTTCTTATGCCCATAAAAAAGAAATATCTATAAAACCACTAATTGGTCCATCGTCTATTATTTTATCACTAATGAGCTCTGGATTTAATGGTCAAAACTTTAGATTTAAAGGATACCTTCCTAAAGAACAGGAGAAAAGAATAAAGCTCATTAAGGAGATGGAATTAGAGATAAATAGAAGTGGTGAAACACAAATTTTTATCGAAACTCCTTATCGAAATAATGAGCTGTTTAAAGATTTGGTGAAACATTTAGGGGAGAATATTAATCTCTGTCTATCAATCGATTTAATGACTGGTTGCGAAGAAATCATATCCCAACCGATTTCTAAATGGGCCAACTTTAAGACGATAAACATCAATAAGAGGTTATGTATATTTTTGTTAAATTAGTGTGCTTACAGGTTTAAAGGTTTTTCTATGTACGATAGATACACCATGTTCTTTAATATTTGCGATATGCTCTTTTGTTGGATAACCTTTATGCTGTTTAAAATTATATTCGGGAAATTCCTTATCAAGCTGTATCATAAATTTATCCCTCTCGACTTTAGCGATAATAGATGCAGCAGATATTTCTTGATGTATTGAATCTCCCCTTACTATAGCATTGACATCAACACCCTTAATTACTGGGCAATGTAATCCGTCAATTATTAGCTTGCTAGGCATGCATTTGAGTTTATTTATTGCTCTTTGCATTGCTAAAAGACTTGCCTGAAGTATATTTAAATTATCAATCTCAATGACGCTTGCCGATGCAAAACTGACTTCAATTGCATCCCTTAATATAATCGAGTGGAGTTGACAAAGCTTATGATTGTTTAGTCTTTTTGAATCCATTAAACCGTCAATAATTTTATTTGGATCAAGTATAACTGCTGCAGCAAAAACTGGGCCAGCTAAAGGGCCTCTTCCCGCCTCATCAACCCCACATAACATAGCTATTTTAGATACCTTTGAACCTCACCAATTATTAATGATGATGTGTTCTTTTTTAAATTCAGGTGTAATTTTTTAAAATCACTTTTTAGGTCCTTCAAGTTTTTTTTATTTGATAGTATTTTGATCGTCTCATGAGCTATTTTTTCTGGTTGAGCTTTCTCTTGAAGTAACTCTGGTACAGCAAATTTATTTAGCAATATATTTGGCAGACCAATATACGGAATGAGATGCATACGTTTTAATAAAAACCATGACAACAAAGACATTTTATATATGATAATCATTGGTTTTTTAAAAAGAGCCGCCTCCAGGGTAGCTGTTCCAGATGCAAGCAGGACGATATCAGACGAACAAATCACCTCATGTGAATGGCCAAAAATTACCCTGATGTTCTTCAATTTATAAGCATTGATTTTCTTTAAAACGTAATCATGGTTTATTTTATTGTTAACCGGTAGTAAAAAAATACAATTTTTAAGATTTCTATTGATAATCAGTGCAGCTTTCAACATTACATTCAGGTGCCATCTAACCTCCGCTTTTCTACTCCCGGGAAGAATGGATATGATATTTCCACCCCAATCAATTCCAAGTATTTTTTTTGCCTTTTCACTGCTTGGGGTTAGAGGTATTTTTGATGCGAGTGGATGACCAACGTACGTGTTTGGTAATTTTATTTTATTAAAAATAGTCTCTTCATGAGGGAATATGAAAAAAAGATGATCCATAATTTCTTTCATCTTATGAATTCTATTTTTTCTCCAAGCCCACACTGATGGTGAAATATAATGGAATGTAGGGATTTTATTAGCTTTTAATCTTCGTTCGATTGCAAAGTTAAAATCAGGAGCATCAATACCTATGAAAATATCTGGTTTTTGAATGATTAAAAATTTAATTACACTGCTTCTTAGCTTTAAAAGTTTAGGTAAATTCTTTATTACCTCAAAATAACCCCTAAGACTTAATTGTGAGTAATCAAAAAAACTCTTTAACCCACCCTTAGTCATTAAAGGTCCCCCT
The DNA here is from genome assembly GCA_964526705.1 of uncultured Methylobacillus sp. Lineage (GTDB taxonomy): Bacteria > Pseudomonadota > Gammaproteobacteria > Burkholderiales > Methylophilaceae > BACL14. Next base: position 8,482 of record CAZGLD010000009.1, on the reverse strand, counting down.
ACACCAACGTATTGAATGTTTTTATAACGCTTGTTGAGATCCGACATTAATTGACTTGCAATTAAGTCTCCAGAGGGCTCACCGGCTAATATTGCTACTTTAGGCACTTACCTTACCAGACCTCTTTTTGATTTATTAATAAAATCAATAAATACATTTATTTCATCAGCCTCAGAAGCCAATTCTTTTAATTTAACAAGAGCTTCATCCAAGGAGTTTCCATTCCTATAAATTACCTTATAGGCTTTCTTAATTGCTGCAATAGATTCTTTTGAAAAACCCCTTCTCTTTAATCCTTCGATGTTAATTCCATTTGGTTTTGTTCTTGAATCATTACTAGCCGCAATAATATAAGGAGGAATATCTTTATAAACCACAGTTCCAACGGCAGTGATAATATGGGAACCTAACTTACAAAACTGATGAACTCCGGTATATCCCCCAAGGATGACATAGTTATCAACCTCTACATGACCAGCAATGTTAGTTGCGTTGGCAAAAACACAATCATTCTTAATGATACAATCATGCGCAATATGAACGTAGGCCATAATCCAATTATTATTCCCAATAAAAGTTAGGCCTTTATCTTGTTCGGTACCTTTATTAATAGTACAAAATTCACGAATAGTGTTGTTGTCGCCAATAATCAATTTAGTGTCTTCGCCATCATACTTCTTATCTTGGGGGGCTTCACCGATTGAACTTCCATGAAATATTTTATTATTATCACCAATAACACTATTTCCAGTGACAGTTACATTATTTCCTATTGTAGTGCCAGATCCAATCGAGACGCCTCCATCGATAACGGAAAACGGTCCAACAGTGATATCTTGTCCTAAGTTTGCTTTAGGATGAATGATTGCTGTTGGATGAATTTGGTTAGAAACATTCATGTATTATTATTTTTTTATTTCTTTAAGAATACACATCATGCTTGCTTCTGCGACGATATCATTGTCGACTGTAGCAACCCCTTTGTATTTCCATATCCCTTTTAAAATTCGGTCAATCTTCACATTTAGGATAATTTGATCGCCAGGGCCTACTGGTTTTTTAAATCTTGCATTATCAATGCCAGCAAAATAATAAACAGACTCTTCGTTTGGTTTTGTGTCCATTGTCTTAAAGGATAACAATGCTGCTGCTTGCGCCATAGCCTCAACTATTAAAACTCCTGGCATTACAGGATGATACGGAAAATGTCCTGGGAAGAATGGTTCGTTAACGGTAACATTCTTTACTGCTGTTATTTCTTTTCCTAAATCGAGACTCAAAACTTTGTCGACCAATATAAATGGATAGCGATGAGGTAAATGCTCAAGAATTTCATGTATATTCATTTTTATTTCAGTCATACTTTTTTACCTAATTGTTTTAATTTTGCTGCAATTTTAAGCCAATTTTCATGGTCAAAAAATGGCATTATAGAAGTATAACGCCTGCCAGTTTTTTTAATCGTTTTAGTTATCATTGTGCCTGGAGATATGGTTGTATTGTTAGCAATAGAAAGATGACCTAAAATCATTGCAGCACCCCCTATTTTACATTTTTCCCCAATAACCGCACTACCAGCAATACCAACACATCCAGCAATTATTGTGTCTTTACCAATGATACAGTTATGACCTATTTGCACTTGATTATCTATTTTTACACCAGAATGGATGATTGTATTATCTATAGCACCTCTATCGATTACGGTATTTGAACCAATATCTACAAAATCTTTCAGTACAACTGATCCTGTTTGTGGAATTTTAACCCACTTACCAGATGCATCTTCTGTATAACCAAAACCATCAGTACCTATAGATGCTGATGAAAAGATTTCGCAATTCCTACCAATTTTTACATAATCTCCAATAGTTACATTAGGGTGAATGAAGGTATCTTTACCAATTGAAACATTACAGCCAATACTTACGTTGTTACTAATAATAACTCCTGATTCAATGTTTGTATTGTCATTAACTAGAGAAAAAGGCCCGATGTAACAATCTGATGAAACTTTAGAGTTTTTACTTACAATAGTAAGGTTATCGACACCATATTTAAAAATTTTTTTAGGAAGAAAAAGTTTAGATAGCTGAGCAACTGCTAAGTAGGGATTAGGATGAAAAATAGACGGTCCATCCCATAAGTGAGCGTCCTCTTTCTTTAATATTAGAACACTAGCTTTTGTATTCTTTAGATCCTGAGAATATGCACCACCTGAAAAAAAAGATAGAGAATGTATATCGGCATTTTCTAATGATGAGAGCTTTTTAACCCTAACATTGTTATCACCAACAACCTCACAAGCTAAAAATTTTCCAATTTCATTTAAAGTTAATGAATCCATGCATAAAATGCTATTTACCAAGCGCCTTAATAATTTGATCTGTAATATCGATTTTTGGGCTTGCATAAGCAACACCCTGGTAAACAATTAAGTCAAAATTTTGTTCTTTAGCTATTTTTTCAATAGTCTCATTCACTTTATTTTGTAATTGATTAATTTCTTCTCTTCTCCTAATATCAATATCTTCTCGTAATTCCCTCTCATCACGCTGTGCATCAATTTTGCTCTGCTGTAATTTACGAGTGATCTTTTCTTTTTCAGCATCCGACATGGTTAAGCTATTTTTTTTAAATTCTTTTTCATCTTTTTGGATATCTTGAATAGATTTTTTTAAAGTATCCGTTCTTGTTTTAAATTCTTTTTCAAGCTTTTTATTACTCGCTGTTGTTTGGGGAGCGTTTTTTAATATTTGGTCCACCTGCACGAAGCCAATTTTAATCTCAGCATTCGCTATGTTGGTTAAAAAAATCGCACATAAAATAAGCAATAGTTTTTTCATAAGAGCTTCCTTTTTTTAATGTTTAAAAATTTGTACCCATGCCAAACTGAAATTTTTCAGTCTTATCGAAATCATCATCGTTTAATGGTGTGGATAATGAAACGTTTAGTGGGCCAAACGGTGATAGCCAAGTAGCACCAACTCCTGCGGAGTACCTCATATCCGTACCATTAAATGAATCTGCAAAAACACCGCCCCCATCTAAAAATGCACTCATTCTAAAACTCTCAGAGTTTTTCATGCCAGGGACTGGAAAAAAGGTTTCGGCACTAAAAGTAATTTTCTTTTGACCGCCATAAGTGACGTAATCACCATACCCAGCGTCGTAAACTTTTGCACCAATCGAACCTTGTTTGTAACCCCTTACAGTTGAAGCTCCACCTGCAGTAAAGTTTTTAAAGAATGGGAAGACTTCATCGCCATAGCTATCTGCATAACCCAAAGTACCCTTAATTCTGCTGGTGACATTATTAGATATTGGAAAATATTTCTCCGCAGATGAGCTTAATTTAAAATATTGCATATCAAAGACTGGTGCCGTAACGTCTGCATTTACTGAAATTTTATATCCAGAAGTTGGAAATATCATATTATCCCTAGAATCAGTCTGCCAGGCAGTCCAAAATAACAAGGAATCAGAATCACAATTTAAAGAACCTGCTGAGGAAACACTTGCACAATAATTTCTATAGCCTAAAGGAGCATTCGTTCCAAGATCTAGCTCGGTTAAGTCTATGGTTCCTCCGAAAGAAACTGTATCGAATTCAGATAATGGAATTCCAAAATTTAAACCGAAACCATACGATGAGGTATCGTAGGTTCCTGTTCCCAGTTCCTTGGTATTAACATCTCTTTGATAAATACTAAATCCTCTTGATACTCCGTCTTCAGTCCAATATGGATCAGTAAAGCTTAGGCTATATGTTTTATTCACATCACCTGTACTTACTGCTGTTGATAAGCGATTACCTGTACCTAAAAAGTTTTCTTGAGACACGCTGATAGTTCCAACAACACCCTCACTTGAACTAACACCAGCTCCGATGGATAGCTTCCCTGTGTTACGCTCAGCTACTTTAATATTTAGATCAATTTGATCTGATACACCAGAAACTGACGGTGTTTCTATATCTATGGCGTCAAAATACTGCGTTCGTGTAAGTCGTGTTTTAGATCTATCGATATTTTCTTGGGAGAACCAAGAGGATTCAAGCTGTCTTAGCTCCCTTCTAATCACCTCGTCTTTTGTTTTCTCATTACCGATGATGTTAATCCTTCTAACGTAGATTTTTTTTCCTTGATCAATGAAGAAGGTAAAGTCAACCGTTGCTTTAGCTTTATCTACATTTGGAACGGGGCTTACATTCGCAAAGGCATAACCATAATTTCCAAGTTTTTTGGAGATATTAGTATTGCTTACGTTAAGCTTACTTCTGTTAAAAATTTCACCTGATTTAATTATTACCTTTTCTTCCAAATCGCTTAACTTTATTGATGATGGGAGGTTTCCTTTAAGCTTAATTACACCTACCTTATATTTGTTACCTTCATCAATATTAATGGCAATGTATATATTTTTCTTATTTTTAGAGATGCTTACAATGGATGAATTAATCTTAAAATCCATAAAGCCCTGATCCATATAAAAAGATCTTAATTTTTCAAGATCTCCCTTTAGTATTTGTTTTGAGTAACGATCGTCCTTTTCCCACCATGACATTAAATTAGTAGTTTTTAATGAAAGATTGTCAAGAAGCTCTTTGGATTCAAAAGTACGGTTTCCTACAATAGATATCTCTTTTATACGGGAGACTCTTCCCTCCTCGACGTAAAAATTGATATCAACTCTATTTCTTTCAAGCGGCACAACCTCGTTAGTGATGGAGGACGTATATTTTCCATTTGCTAGGTATTGTTCAATTAATTCATTTTCTGCTCTTAGAATTATACCTTTATCAAAAACTAGTCCACTTGCTAGATTCATCAATGCTAGACCTTGAAGCAAAGCTTCAGGCTGAAAGCTTTCAGTTCCAAAGAAGTTTATCTCATTAATAATAGGTCTCTCACGAACTGATATTATGATTACTGATCCCTCTCGTTCAATTGCTACATCTTTAAATTGACCTGTCTTATAAATCAAACTGATGGATTTAGAAAAATCAATTTCATCAATCGGATCATTAATTTCAAATGGAATATTATTAAATACAAGACCAGGAGAAATTCTTTGAAGGCCTTCTACTTTAATATCAGAGACGGTCAGTGGTTCAGCATTCGTGGAAAAGGAAATAAGCAGGAATAAAAAAAAGGTAAATATTTTTTTCATCAATAATTTTAAAGTTTTAAAATGTCATTATATACTGCAATTAGGAATAGAAGTAACAAAAATATTAGTCCAAGTTGTTGGGAAATAAGCATTTTTTTACCTTCTACTCTTTTCCCTGTTGCAAATTCAATACAATAAAAAAATAGGTGGCCGCCATCTAATGTAGGAATTGGTAGTAAATTAATCAAACCTACATTTATATTTAGCACAATCAAGAAAGATAGGAAGCTTATTAAACCGGCGTTTACCGACTCATAAGAATAATTAGCAATAGAAATGGGTCCTGCAAGGTTATTAATGGATATTTCACCTATGACTATTTTCTTTAAAGCATCAATAATCGTGTGAGTAACAGTCAACAAGTTATAAACAGAATTAGGTATTATCTCTATAATATTGTATTCAAACGACTTTACATTATCTTTATAATTTATTTTAGATTTAAGCTCCATACCCACAATGCCAATATTATTCTTCGTAATTGGCAGGACCTTATGCGTGATGGTCTCATCATTGAGAATGCTTGTTATCATCACCTCTTGATTCGGGCTTTGTTTTATTATTTCTACTGCACTTTCAATGGTAAGAACCTCCTTACCATTAATGAAGCTAATAATAGAGCCGGGAGCTATGCCTGCCTGCTTTGCAGGCATATCATCCAGGACATTCTTGACCTCTACTGAATTATATTTATTAGGGAAAAAATAGAATCCCATATCATCAATTAACTTGCTAGGTATTTTTACAATGAGGTTTTGTCCGCCTCTCTTCAGCGAGACTGTTTGAATTAATTCTTCCTTATATGATTTCTCTATTTCAGCTAACGATAAAACAGGATCACCATTAATGTGCGTCAACACATCACCCTCACTAATACCAATATTATCGGCTAATGAATTAGTTTCTACGTAGGTTACTGTTGGAGTTACTCTATATTGCGTTCCGCTAGCAATGACAACGATGAGTAAAAACGCAAAGATAAAATTTATAAATGGTCCAGCTAAAATTACTAGGAATCGCTGGTATAGCTTGGCGTCATCAAATAACACATTACTTTTTTCTCTTATTTGCTGTGAAAAAGCTACAAAACCTCCGAGCGGTATTGCTCTTAAACAAAAATTGGTACCCTTTATTTTTTTTTCAAGCAAAACTTTACCAAAACCAATTGAGAAGTTATCTACCTCAATATTAAAAAATCTGGCTACATAGTAATGGCCAAATTCATGGACTAAAACGATAATCGATATCGTAAGAATAAAAGTTATCAGTGTAAGCAAGGCTTAGATTTCCATTAAAGTTTGTTGCGCTTTTTCTCTCGCATCTCTATCCAAGCGAGTGATAGAGTCAATGTCGTCTGGGTTCTCAGATTTAAATGTGTCCAGTACCCTCCTAACTAATAAATAAATTTGTGTAAAGCTTATTTTCTTATGTAAAAAAGCATCCACCGCAATTTCATTTGCAGCATTCAAGTAAATGATATGAGCTTGCCCTTTATCTAGGGCTTCATAAGCAAGGTTAAGACAGGGGAAAATTTGATGGTTGGGCTTAGTGAAACTTAAATTATCACACTCCTCTAAGTTAATACCCTTTACACCTGACTTAATACGATCTGGGTATCCTAGAGCAAAAGATATGGGGACTCGCATATCAGGACAACCTAACTGCGTCAATGAGCTTCCATCCTCATACTCCACAAGCGAATGAATAATGCTTTGTGGGTGCACTAACACCTCTATTTTCTTTGGGGGAAGGTTAAATAAATAAGATGCCTCTATGACCTCTAGTCCTTTATTCATCATGGTGGCCGAGTCAATAGTAATCTTATCCCCCATCGACCAATTTGGGTGATTGAGAGCGTCCTTTATCGTTACATGCTCTATCTCATCAGCACTCAGATTCCTAAAAGGCCCACCAGAGGCAGTCAATATCACCTTGCGAATAGATTTATTCGTATGACCTGTCAATACTTGGTAAATAGCATTATGCTCACTATCTACCGGAATGATAGCACCATTACTTTTGGCTACTTCAGCCATAATAAGCGCACCTGCCATGACCATAGACTCTTTATTGGCTAACAAAATTCTCTTACCCTTTATGGCAGCCTCATAAGTCGATTTTAGTCCTGCAGATCCAGTAATAGCTGCCAGCACATCAGTAACCTCACTGTGACCTGCAATATATTCGTAGCCATCGGATCCTGATAATACTATTGCTGAGGACTTACCTTGGATATAACCCTCAACAAGCTTTGCATCAGCTGCATCTTTCGTAACCAGATAATCGGGCTGAAATTCAATGCACTGCTTAGCTAATAAATCGACGTTATTGAAACAGGATAAGGCAAAAACATGAAAGCTCTCAGGATGCAATTTTAGGACCTCAAGTGTGCTTTGGCCAATACTCCCGGTGGATCCTAATAATGAAATAACTTTTTTCATCTAATTCGTTAAAAAATTTAATGGTGGAAAATAATAAATTACAGCAGCAAAGGGCAAAGCAAGCAAAAAACTATCCAACCTGTCCAAAAAACCTCCATGCCCTGGAATAAGATTCCCAGTGTCTTTGACACCTGCGCTTCTTTTGATCCATGATACAAAGAGATCACCGTATATACTTAATAAGGTGACAATGAAACCAAAGATTATTCCGCCAATTATATTAAATTCGGAAAAATTTAATCCAATTACCAACATAAAGATAACATTTATAACGATGGCACCTATTACTCCCTCAAGCGTCTTGCCAGGGCTAATATTTTCAGCGATCTTAATCCTACCAAAACGCTTACCCGTTATGTATGCACCAGTATCCGCTAGCCAAATAATTAAGAGCACAAAAAATAAATAATGTTTATCGTATGTAAATAGATAAAGGAAAGAGCAAGCAAGGGGTAAAAATATGTGAATGGGGTATAAAATTGTAGTTGTTGGAAAGTAATAAAGTAAGGAAGGTCTATCATAACCTGCAAGGATTACTTTTTGTTTAAAAGATTTTTTTTTACTAATCCAAGGTATAACTGGAAAGATCCAAATAATCACGCCATAAATAAAGAAAAATCTGTATAGACTAGGTACACTTTCACTACCAGATTGAGATAGTGCATTGAATTCAGATATGATTAAAATGGAAAGACCAGTCAATACGCTGCTAATAGTATAAATTCTTTTTTGTAGATCTTTTTTTGTAACCCAACAATGCGCTAATAATTTGTAAAGTTCAAACATCGCAATTGCTGTAATAATATAAATAAGTAATCTAAAAAAGATTGGGGGTAAAACAAAAAAACAAAGTAAGAATACCGACATCA
>CAZGLD010000008.1:0-64125 GCA_964526705.1 uncultured Methylobacillus sp. | reverse complement strand
TGACCTTCGGGTTATGAGCCCGACGAGCTGCCAGACTGCTCCACCCCGCGATCGAATTTCAACGAAATTTTCGCTGTCTTTACGTACGTGCCGCAAAGAGGGGGAACTATAGCACCTTTGTTTGAATTTTGTCAATAAATATTTGATATTTAAATTCGCCTAAAGCAGCATAAACACAAGTTCTTATTAACTTTCAAAACTAACCTAATCGTACAAATTTTTCACACAATATGTGAAAGACGCGAGACTATATCAAGCCATTTTAATCATGTCAAACATAATCTCTATTATTATTAAAATTTATGCTTTTGTAAGCAATTCATTGATATTTTTTACGTAATTTACTGGGTCATTCAATTGACCACCCTCAGCTAAAACTGCCTGATCAAAAATGACTGATGTATACCTATCAAAGTCATCTGAGCTTTTAAATGATTCTAACTTCTTAATTAAGCTATGAGTAGGATTAATTTCAAGCACCGGCTTAACATTCGGTGTATCTTGTCCGGCCGCTTTTAAAATTCTCTCTAAATTACCAGATATGTCATTCTCACCAACCACTAAACATGACGGTGAATCCGTTAAGCGATGAGTGACTTTTACTTCTTTTACTTTATCGCCAAGAGACTTCTGCATATTTTCTACCAGAGTTTTAGCTTTTTCTTCTATTTTCTTTTTTTCCTCTTTTTCACTGTCTTCTTCTAACTTGCCTAAGTCTAAATCACCCTTGGCAATCGATTGAAGTTTTTTTCCTTCAAACTCTGGAAGGTAAGACACCATCCACTCATCTACACGATCCCCCAAAATCAATACTTCAATCTTTTTCTTTTTAAATATTTCAAGATGTGGGCTATTTTTTGCTGCACTAAATGAATCTGCAGTAATAAAATATATATTCTCTTGCTCAGGTTTCATGCGCTCAACATATTCTTTAAGGGATACGCTTTGTTCATCACTTTTATCATAAGTGCTTGAGAACCTTAATAAACTTGCAATTTTATCTTTATTAGCAAAATCTTCAGCCGGACCCTCTTTTAATACACGACCAAACTCATTCCACAATTTTTTATAGTCATCTGGTTTCTTTTTTGCCATATCCTCTAAAGAGGAAAGAATTTTTTTGACTGTTCCGCCTTTAATGGACTCCACCTGCTTGCTATCTTGAAGAATTTCTCTTGAAACATTTAAAGGCAAATCATTACTGTCTATTACACCCTTAATAAAACGTAAATACTGTGGCATTAATTTTTCAGTAGCCTCCATTATAAAAATTCGCTTTACATATAATTTCACTCCCACTGATTTATCACGATCATAAAGATCAAAAGGAGCTTTGCTGGGAATATATAGTAATGATGTATATTCTTGAGTTCCCTCTACTCTATTATGAAAATAAGTAAGCGGTTTATCTGCGTCAAATGTCAGGCTCTTATAAAATTCCTCGTATTCGCTTACCTTAATATCTTTTTTATTACGCGCCCAAATTGCAGAAGCGTTATTAATAGTCTCATCTTCATCTGTTTTAACTGATTCACCGTCTTTGAAATCTGACTTTTTCATGATAATGGGTAGGGTAATGTGATCAGAGTATTTCTTTATAATCTCTCTAAGCCGCCAATCATCTAAAAATTCATCCTCTTCGGCCTTTAAATGGAGCGTTACAGTAGTTCCTCGGGAATCTTTTTTAATATCCTCAATGCTGAACTCGCCATCACCTTTTGATTGCCACTTAAACGCTTTATTTTGTCCGGCTTTCTTGGTTTCAAGCGTTACCTCTTCAGCAATAATAAAAGCTGAATAAAAACCTACTCCAAATTGCCCTATTAGATGAGCGTCCTTTGCGTCATCTCCAGATAACTTCCCTAAAAACTCTTTAGTGCCAGAGCGAGCAATAGTTCCAATATTAGCAATTATCTCTTCCTTATCCATCCCAATTCCATTGTCACTTATGGTAATTGTTCTTTTTTCTTTATCAAAATCAACATGAATCTTTAACTCGGAATTTCCTTTATATAAGTCACTGTTATTTAATGCCTCAAATCTCAATTTGTCTGATGCATCACTTGCATTGGATATCAACTCTCTTATGGCAATCTCTTTATTGCTATAGAGGGAATGAATCATAAGGTGAAGAAGTTGCTTAACTTCAGTTTGGAAATTTAAAGTTTCTTTTTTTGTAGCCATAAAATACCGTCCTAATTAATTAAATTTTTTATTGAAGCAATAATGGGGGCGTAACATGAAATTTCAATAGGGTCTTATGAAAGATTATCTAATACGAACGATGTTGCAACAAAAGCAAACGATGCAGTCACATTTATACTAGATCCGTATCCTGCGCAATTTAATCCCTGCATGATATTGTCATCACCAGTTAATTGTGGTTTTATAATTTTTTCCGGGGAAAAAACGGTAGGAATTTTATAAGAAATTCCATTGATTTTTTTTTGCTTATTAAAGTGCTGTCGAATACCTGATAACAGAGGATCCCCAAATGTTTTGTCAATATTAGCTGTTTGAATTAAAGTTGGGTTTGTCTTGCCTCCTGCACCTCCTGTCATCAACAGTAGTATTTTATTTGTAATACAATATTCTGCTAAAGCAATTTTTACCTTTGTATGATCAATAGCATCTACAACGAAGTGAAAATCTGTATGAATATATTTTTCAAGATTAGTCTCATCTATAAAGTCATCTACCACCTTAATATTAATCATTGGGTTAATATCTTTCACTCTTTGCGACATAATATCAACCTTTGAATCTCCTATAGTTGAATCAAGCGCTTGGATCTGCCGGTTTATATTAGACTCTGCTATATGATCCATATCAACCAGAGTAATCTTTCCAATTCCATGTCTGGCCAAAGATTCTACTACCCATGAACCAACTCCTCCAATACCTATGACACATATATGACTTCTTTGAAAAATCTCTAGCTTTTCTTCACCATATAATCTAGCAACACCGCCAAATCTCCTCTCAAAATCGTAACTCTCTTTAATCATAATTTATCTAGAACAACAAATGCTACAGCAATATTTTTTTCATCAGATATTGATAGATGCTGATAAATAATATTACGATTGGATAAAATATTTTGAACCTGTTTATTGAATTCAAAGCTTGGTTTACCCATATTGTTGTGTGTTATTGAAATAGCTTGTAAATTTACACTTCCCCTTAATCCTGTTCCTAGAGCTTTAGAAAATGCTTCTTTAGCTGCAAATCTTTTTGCTAAAAAGTTTTCTTTAAGTGATGAGGATTGGTAAGCTATCATTTCCTCTTCCGTTAGAATTTTTCTTGCTAACTTATCCCCAAACTTATCAAGTGATTCTTTGATACGAATGACTTCAACCACATCCGTACCAATTCCATAAATCATTTATTGGCTACCTCATCAATTATTCTTTTCATTTTTTTAACAGCACTTTCCCATCCTTCAAATAATGCTTCTGCAACTATTCCATGCCCTATATTTAATTCATTAATCTTTTCAAGTGAGGCAATATCTTGTACATTTTCATAATGCAAACCATGCCCCGCGTTCACTATAAGGCCTCTTGATACTGCAAAATCAATAGCTATTTTAATTTGCTCTAACTCTTTCGCTCTAAGCGCAGGTTCGCTCTCTAAATCGGCGTAATGTCCAGTATGAATTTCTATAACAGGGACTCCTATATCAATTGCTTTTTGTATTTGCTCCAAACACGGAGCGATAAATAATGAAACTCTTATATCTTTATTCATAAGCCTTTCACAAGCCTCAGTAATTTTTCCATATTGCCCTTTGACATCCAGGCCACCTTCCGTTGTTCTTTCTTCCCTTCTCTCAGGAACAAAACATACATCTTGTGGGGAAACATCCAGAGCAATATCGATCATTTCACTCGTGGGGGCTAACTCAAGATTCATCTTAGTCTTAAGTAATGGTTTTAATTCATATAAGTCTGCATCTTGCATATGCCTTCTATCTTCTCTCAAATGAAGAGTAATGCTGTCAGCACCAGCCCTTTCTGCAATATAGGCTGCTTTAACCACACTTGGATAATCCGTTCCTCTAGCTTGTCTTATTGTTGCCACATGATCGATATTTACACCTAATTTCAATTCTTATTCTCCGTTAGCCATAAAAAGCTGCTTTGAATGCAACGGTTTATCGCCTATGTAATGATTAATTAAATAACGCATTAATTGTTTGCTTTGTCTTTCTGTTTTTATATCTTCATAATTATCGGCAGCCATATCAAGTAACGTTTTCCCAGCCACTGGAATCTGATCATTAAAAGTTCTATTAAAAGATGGGCCAGACTCTACTTGATAAAAGTATTTTTTATCTGGATCAATTATACCTCCATGAGTATCTTTGTTGAGGGGTACTTGATAACCAAGCTCCTGAAGCAATCTTAGTTCAAAACGTCTTAAAGTAACACTAAGAAATTTGTTAGAAGTTAATTCTTGGATAGTATTATTATAAAAATCATATAATTTTGGATAAGGGTCATCTTTTGGAACAAGCCGCATGATAAGCTCATTAAGATAGAATCCGCACACTAACGCATCTCCCTCAATGGTTAGAAAAGCATTACTCCACTCTATATTATGTAAAGTCTTTAACTCTTGACGCCCTGACCATGTGGCTTGTAGAGATTGGAACGGAAGAAGCATACCTCTCAAGGAAGACCTTGGTCGTCTAGCGCCCTTAGCTGTAAATGCTATACGGCCAAATTCTTTTGACAATATCTCGACTATTAAACTTGTTTCTTTAAATGGATAAGTATGAAGTATGTATATAGGTTGGTTTTCTTTTTTTGAAAGACTTGCCATAACATTACAAGCCCAAAGATTTTAATGCTCTTTGATCATCAGCCCAGCCTTTTTGGACTTTCACCCATATCTCCAACCATACCTTACTTCCAAAAAGTTTTTCCATATCTAATCGAGAGCTTGTTGATATTTCTTTTAATCGCTTACCATTTTTTCCAATAATCATTGGCTTATGAGAATCCCTATCCACAATAATAGCAGCAAAAATTCTTCGGATTCCTTCAACATATTCGAATTTTTCTATTTCCACAGCTATAGAGTATGGAAGCTCCTGACCGGTTAAACGAAAAACCTTTTCGCGAACAATCTCTGCAGATAAAAACTTTTCATTCTTATCAGTCAGCTCATCTTCTGGGAAAATAAAAGCTTGTTCTGGTAAAAAAGATTTGAGCGCTAACATCAGTGGCTGTAGATTATTAGCTTTTTTTACACTTGTAGGGACGATTGCCTCAAACCTTTGAATACCATCTAATTCTTTAATATAGCCAAGTAATTTGGCTTTATCTTTCATTAAGTCAACTTTATTAATAGCAAGCACGATAGGAGTCTCTTCAGGAATCATGTTAAGAATTTTTTTATCAGTTTCATCAAGAACTCCAGGTTCAATGAGAAATAAAATTACATCTACATCTTTTAATGCTTGTTGAACAGTTTTATTCAAACCCCTGTTCAACATATTTAAGTGTCTTAATTGATAGCCAGGCGTATCCACAAAAATATACTGAGTATCGTTTTCTGAATGAATACCTAATAGTTGATAACGAGTTGTCTGTGCTTTTCTTGAAGTGATACTTAGCTTGGTTCCAACAAAATAGTTTAGTAGGGTTGATTTACCAACATTTGGTTGGCCTACTATTGCAATAGTCCCACATTTTTTTTTAGGTTCCATTCTTATTTCCCAATGACTTTAAGGCTAAGTTAGCTGCATTTTGCTCAGCGATTTTTCTACTTGACCCCTTTCCAATAACTTTTATATTAAGCTTCTTAATCGTACATTGCACCTGGAAGGTTTGCGCATGAGGCTCCCCATCAATATTTACAACAATATACTCAGGCACATCAGTTTTGTGAGCCTGAAGAAATTCTTGTAGTATTGATTTATCATCCTTATATACTTTTTTTGGATCAATAGCTTTTATGTGATCATTAAACCATTTTTCTATGAATAATCTTGCTTTCTCTAACCCATCGTCTAAATAAATTGCCCCAATAATAGCCTCTACACTATCAGCTAAAATTGATGGTCTCTTCCAGCCTGCACTTTTTAGCTCACCCTCTCCCAATTTTAAAAACTCTCCTAAATTTAACTTAGTTGCAACCTCACTTAGTGTGGAAGCTTTAACTAATTGTGAGCGAAGCCTACTTAAGTCGCCTTCAGACAACTCAGAAAATCTTTTAAATAATAATTCCGCAGTTATAAAATTTAAAATACCATCACCTAAAAATTCTAGGCGTTCATTATTATTACCTTTAGCACTTCTGTGTGTTAGTGCAATTTCAATCAATTTTTTATCGTTAAACGAATAACCCAAAACATTCTCAATTTGATTGATTTGATTCGAATTCATATATTTATTTAATTGAATTTCCGATGCGGGAGAAATTATCCAGATTTAACCAAATCATAAAGGCCTTCCCAACTAAGTATTGCTCAGGAACGTAACCCCATACTCTACTATCTGAAGAGTTATCACGGTTATCACCCATAGCTAAATAATGACCCATTGGCACTGTAAAGTTATAATTTTCATCAGGAATATCATGAATAAGGATAGAATACTCTGAATCAGACAGTGATTCAGTCATTTGCTTTGCAGACATGACGCGTGATGATGCTAAAAGATATTCATAGTTATCAACAAATATTTGATCGACTTTAGTTTTATTAATAAATAATATTTTATCTTCATAGCGTATCTCATCTCCAGGCAAGCCAATCACTCTTTTAATGTAATCGATACCTGGGTCTTCTGGGTAATGAAATACAAAGACATCGCCACGTTTTGGGAGGCCCAAAGGAAGAAGAAGTTTGTTAAATACAGGTAATCTTAATCCATAGCTAAATTTATTCACAGCTATAAAATCACCCGCCACTAAAGTTGGCATCATAGATCCTGAGGGTATTTTAAAAGGCTCAACTATGAATGACCGAATAACAAAAACGGCTAGAAGGACTGGGAAAAAACCTTTTATATTATCAATTATTTTATTATTTTTAAACTTACTTTTACTAAAAAATATAATGTCTAGAAGCCATATAATCCCTGTAAAGAAAGTAACTCCCATTAAAATTGCTGCAAAAATCATTTTTCGTCTACCTGTAAAATTGCTAAGAATGCTTCTTGAGGTATCTCTACATTACCCACTTGCTTCATCCGCTTCTTACCTGCCTTTTGTTTCTCTAATAACTTTCTTTTACGACTTACATCACCACCATAACATTTCGCTAAAACATTTTTTCTCATAGCTTTAACTGTTTCTCTTGAGATAATATTAGCTCCAATTGCTGATTGAATAGCAACATCAAACATTTGGCGTGGAATTAATTGTCTCATTTTAGTTGCTAATTCTCTTCCACGATACAAGCTATTAGATCTATGTACAATCAGAGAAAGAGCATCCACTCTTTCACCATTCACCATAATGTCCAGCTTCACTAAGTCAGCAGCACGAAATTCTAAAAATTCATAGTCCATTGATGCATAGCCTCTTGAAACAGATTTAAGCCGATCAAAAAAATCTAGCACCACTTCATTCAAAGGAATCTCATAGCTCAGCATAACCTGACGCCCCATATATTGCATATTTTTTTGAATACCCCTTTTTCCGTTCGTTAAAGTCATAACAGGACCTACATAATCATGAGGTAATAAAATATTTAGCTGTATTATAGGCTCACGAATTTCTTCTACTGTTGACAAATCTGGGAGTCGAGAGGGATTTTCAATAAATGATGTTTGACCTGTTTTTAACAATAATTCATATACAACAGTTGGGGCTGTGGTTATTAATTCCATTTCATACTCACGCTCTAAACGTTCTTGTATAATATCCATGTGTAGAAGACCCAAGAAACCGCAACGAAAACCATATCCCAATGCAGTTGAGTTTTCAGCTTCAAAAGCAAGTGATGAGTCATTGAGTTGAAGCTTTTCTAAGGCTGTTCTTAAAGCTTCGAATTGATTTGACTCAATCGGATATAGCCCCGCAAAAACCTGCGGCTTTATTTCTTTGAAACCAGGTAGCGGCTCTGTAGCTTTATCTTTTGCTTGAGTAATTGTATCCCCAACTTTTGCACTAGCTAACTCCTTAATACCTGCAATAATAAATCCAACCTCTCCAGCACTTAATGACGGTATTCCAACAGGTTTTGGAGTAAAAATTCCTACTTGCTCACATAAATGTTCGTCTTTGGTTGCCATTAAATGTATTTTATCTTTGGGTTTTATTTCTCCATCTATAACTCTAACTAACATGACTACGCCAACATAATTATCAAACCATGCATCAATAACTAGGGCTTTAAGTGGCTTTGAGGACGAACCGCTTGGAGCAGGTATACGACGCACCACTTCCTCCAAGATATCTTCAACACCTTGACCAGTTTTAGCTGAGCATGCAATAGCGTCATTAGCTTCAATACCAATGACATCTTCAATTTCTTTTTTAACACGCTCTGGTTCGGCAGATGCTAAATCTATCTTATTAAGCACAGTAAATACTTCAATATTTTGGTCTAGTGCTGTGTAGCAGTTTGCTACGGTTTGAGCTTCAACTCCTTGGGATGCGTCTACAACTAAAATGCCGCCTTCACATGCAGCTAATGAACGGCTTACCTCATAGGTAAAATCAACATGGCCTGGAGTATCAATTAAATTAAATGTATAAATTTCATTATCATTTGCTTGGTATTTAAGAGTAACTGTTTGTGCCTTAATAGTGATACCTCTTTCACGTTCAAGATCCATAGAATCTAAAACTTGCGAGTCCATTTCACGCTCTGTAAGGCCACCACAATGCTGAATAATTCGATCAGCTAAAGTAGATTTTCCATGATCAATATGGGCAATAATTGAAAAATTTCTTATCTTATTCATCATGTTTAAGTAGGTTTAGTTTTTTTACTAAAAAGAAGAAATATGCGAGATGCAATTTTAAAATATGACGACTTTACAGCAAAATATACCAATCTTCGCAGAATGTTTTATTTAGTTACTTTGACTGGTATATAAATTGTATTGCCATTTCGATATATAAGTAAAGCAATAGTTTTACCTCTAGGCACCTTTCTAATGTCTTTATTAAAGGACCCAACCGACTCTACTGCTGAATTATTAAATGCTAAAATAACATCTCCTGTTCTTATTCCTGCTGAACTTGCAGAGCCTTCAACTTCAACTACCAGTAAACCATTTCTGCCATTTATTTTTTTTCTATCTTCGTTGGTTAGCTCCCGAAGAGATAAGCCAATTCGGTTAACTTCCCTTATTTTTCCCTTGTTCGAAGCTACGACAGTATCTTCACTTGGCATTTCTCCCACTTTCAGTGATAACTTAACTTTCTTGCCTTTACGAAGAATATCTACCGGAACTTCTGTAAATGGTTTTGTATTACCTACAAATTTAGGTAAGTCAGAAGAAGATGCAATATCATTGTTGTTAAACTTCAAAATTATATCGCCAGGCTGTATTCCTCCTATTTCAGCAGGAGATGCTTTCTCAACCATAGCTATTAAAGCACCCTTTGTATCTTTTAAACCAAAAGACTCAGAAAGCTCTTCAGTTATTTCTTGTATTGCAACTCCTAACCATCCACGTATGACTTTACCATTCATCTTTAATTGCTCTGCAACATTAATAGCAACGTCAATAGGAATAGCGAATGACAGTCCCATATAACCACCTGTACGGCTATATATTTGTGAATTAATGCCTATAACCTCACCCTCTGTATTAAATAAGGGTCCTCCAGAATTTCCTGGGTTGATGGCTACATCTGTTTGTATGAAAGGAACAAAATTTTCTTGAGGCAATGCCCTTCCTTTGGCGCTAACAACACCGACTGTCATAGTGTTCTCAAGCCCAAAAGGGGATCCTATCGCAGCAACCCATTGACCTACTTTTATTTTTTCAGGATTTCCAAATTTAACCTTAGGTAAATTTTTCGCCTTAATTTTCAGTAAAGCCACGTCAGTTCTTCTGTCTAGCCCTAAGATATCTGCTTCGAACTCTCTTTTATCAGCCAGCTTAACTAAAACAGTATCCGCTTGAGCTACTACGTGAGCATTAGTAATAATATAACCATCACTCTCGATAATAAAACCAGATCCTGTTCCATTGACCCTTTCCTGAGGAACTTGCTCTCCACCTTGGGGAGGAATACCGGGGAAATTAGGAATACCAAAGCGTTTAAAGAATTCTTGCATTCTTTCATCTTGAAAGGGAATATTATTATTATTTGCAGATCTTTCTACTATTGAGCTAATGTTAACTACCTTATTACCTTGCTCCTCAGCGAGTATCGTAAAATCAGGTAATTCTATAGCATATGAAGGGTTAGCAAAAATACCCAATAACAACAAAAACCTTATAGCTAGCATCATTCTTGCTTTCCTTATATTTACGCTTTCAAATTGTAGTTGAATATTTATAAAAACTTATACAATCATACTGCAGCAAAATATTGTACTAAAATTTAATCGATTAAAAAACTAAAAATTTTAAAAAAAATTAAAAAGATATTAAAAAGAAATTGATTCGGTGAACATCTCGCAGGTTTTTCTAGGTACCGCCCCAACTGTCATAATTTGATAACCATTGAAATATCTAGCGCACACTTGGGTTCTTCCCATTTTTATATTCCCTACTTTGGGTTTGTGCCCTCTTTGAACAGGTTGAATAAAAATAGATAAATAAGATAAACCATCAGAATAAACTAAATGATGGCTGAGCATAGTAATTCCATTATTACGGCTTGCCTTTGCACTAACCTGCTTAAATCCATCTGGGATTGATGAAAACTCCCAAAACTTTTGACTTGGTAAATCAGAAATTTCTTCGTTCATTAAGTAATCTTTAGTCAAATCAATCTTTGGTGCGAACCAAGATAAATCATTTTGAACGTCAACTAAATTTATTTTTGTAAAAGCAGCTTGCTCCAGTGTCTCACTCGTCCCGTCAGTAACTATCATTTTTAAAGGCAACGATGTTTTTTGGTCAATCCAAAAATGATAAAAATATCTGTATTTATCTTTTGGTGTTAGGACAATAATTTGAGCGGTGCGATCAGCAACTCGGTCTAGTTTACCAAAATGAAGAGTGTAAACATTTTTCAAGTTTTCAATATTGTCAGGTATAACTGCAGGAAATAGATTGTGTGAATCTCTTTTTTTAATGTGAACATTTTTATCGCTAGAATGATATACAGTTGTATTTTTTCCATGTGAAAGCATTTCACCAGGAGCCCCATCCATTAATATCATTCTCGTATATTCATCAGAACCATGAAGAGCATGAGTAATCTCAATAGACTGAGTTTGTTTGTTGTGCGTAAAGTGATAAGTCCCTTGGTAATTTAATTTTTTAGCCGCTGAGTGAGCGTCAGAAATTATTTTCCATGGATCCTCTAAAGCAACAACCGTGGTTACATTACTTAAAAAGATAAGTATTAAAGTGAATATTTTATGAATCATTTAGTCTTTCTGTGAAAAATTAGCTTGAATGAAATAACCAGCATTTAAAGATGTATTAGCATAATGCCGAGCTATAATTTCTTCAGATACATCTTCTTGTACTAACTGTACTACTTTATTTTGCTGCATATTATTATAATTAACTGCTGAAAATCCAACCACAAAGAAAGCAGCAAAGGAGGCAGCTATTTTCCAGTGCTTGTATGTAGGTTCAGCTAAAACAATGTCACTACTTTTATGGATATAACCGCTTATTTGTGTAGGCTCCTTATTAATAGCCTCCATAATTTTATCAGTAAGATCGGGAGTGCTAGTAAAATTATTCTGTAATACGTCACGAACAACTTGATAATTTTTCCATTTAACCTTGTGCGTAGAACGCGAAGATAAGTTATCAATTTCTTTATTGATATTATCTTTATCTATTTCGTTATCGAATAACGATGAGATTTTCTCAGACATTTTATACATTTTCCTTAAATAATTTGTTTACCATCTTTTATTGGTTTTTTCTAACAAAGGTTTTAGTTTTTCAGAGATCGCTTCGCGTGCTCTAAAGATTCGTGATCTAACGGTACCAATGGGGCAGTTCATTATGTCAGCAATTTCTTCGTAACTTAAACCATCCATTTCTCTTAGAGAAATAGCTTGTCTTAAGTCATCAGGTAACATTTCAATGGTTTGATTCACTGTAACAACAATCTCATTCGTCATCATTGTTGTTTCGGGAGTCTCAAGATTTCTCATCTCATGACCATCGTCAAAATTTTCAATATCTTCAATCTCTACACTATTCATAGCCTTTGGTCTTCTACCCAAAGATACGAGATGATTTTTTGCTGTGTTGATTCCTATGCGATATAACCAGGTATAAAAAGCGCTGTCACCCCTAAAATTGTTTATTGCCCTGTAGGCTTTAATAAAAGAATCTTGCACTATATCTTCTATTTCAGACTGATCCCGGACCATTCTAGATAAAAGCCTAGTTAATTTCTTGTTATATTTCTCTACAAGAAGACCAAATGCTTTTTTATCGCCTTTTTGCGCTTTCTCCACAAGTTTTTGGTCAATCGCTCTGTCAGGGTTAACTGGTTTTGATTCCATATTTTTATTCTTATTATGCACCAAGGTGTCATTGTACATGGGCATTGTATTTGAAACGACTTTAAGTGGGCTCATATTTTTTACTTTCTTTAAATTATTTAATAAAACCGGTTAAAAAAATTAATTTCTACACTGTACTTGACCTACAATGTATGAACAAAGTTCATATATATTTAATTTTAAATGATAAATTTCGATGTTGTAATAGTAGGTAGTGGCTTAGCTGGCTTAAGTACAGCAATAAAATTGGCTAGTGATAAAAAAATTGCGATAATCAGCAAAGGCTCCTTAGATGAAAGCTCCAGTCAATGGGCTCAAGGAGGTATTGCGTCATCTACTGCAAAATTTGATTCATATGAATCGCATATTAAAGACACAAATATTGCTGGTGCAGGATTGTGTGATGAAAAAGTTACAGACTTCGTAGCCAAAGAAAGTACCTCAGCTTTAGAATGGCTCATCAAAATGGGAGTTAATTTTACCAAGCAATCAAATAACTCAAACCTTCACTTAACAAAAGAAGGTGGACACACCAAGAGAAGAATCGCACATGTAGCTGATGCAACCGGTTCAGCTATTCAAACAACCTTAATAGAAAAAATAAAAAATCATCCTAATATTTCAATTTTTGAAAACTACATTGCTGTTGATCTAATTACAACAAAAAAATTAGATAATAGCGCTTCTAAAGATAATACTTGCCTTGGTATATATGTGTTAGAAAATGAAACTGGACGAGTAATCACTATCCAATCCAATATTACGGTATTGGCAACCGGAGGAGCCAGTAAAGTTTATCTTTACACTACAAATCCAGATGTAAGTACTGGTGATGGTATTTCTATGGCGTGGCGCTCGGGTTGTCGAGTAGCTAATATGGAGTTTGTTCAATTTCACCCTACCTGCTTATTCCATCCTCATGAGAAATCTTTCTTGATTTCTGAGGCATTAAGAGGTGAAGGTGGAATTTTAAAGCTCCCTGACGGCACACCTTTTATGCATCTTTATGATGAAAGAGCAGATCTAGCTCCAAGAGATATTGTAGCAAGAGCAATAGATTTTGAAATGAAAAAAAGGGGGTTTGAATGTGTTTATCTGGATATAAGTCACAGATCTGAGAAATTTATCCTAGAGCATTTTCCTATGATTTACAAACGATGTTTGTCGAATAATATTGATATTACAAAGGATCCTATTCCTGTTGTCCCAGCTGCGCATTATAGTTGTGGAGGGGTAATGACAAACCTAAATGCTCAAACAGATATCAAAAATTTATACGCTATTGGAGAGGTGGCCTACACTGGCTTACATGGTGCAAATAGATTAGCCAGTAACTCTCTTTTAGAATGTTTAGTTTTTTCTAATGCAGCAGTAAAGGATATACTTTCCAAAGAAGTATTCCATAAGGAAAAACTTCCATCATGGGATGAAAGTCAAGTAACAGATTCAGATGAAGAGGTTTTGATTACACACACATGGAATGAATTAAGGCGCTTTATGTGGAATTATGTTGGTATTGTGAGGACTGATAAAAGATTATTTAGAGCGATGCATAGAATCAACATGTTAAATGATGAGGTAAATGAATTTTATACAAATTTCAAAATATCAAATAATTTGATTGAATTAAGAAATTTACTACAAGTTGCTGAATTAATTGTAGAATCTGCTATATCTAGAAAAGAAAGTCGGGGACTACATTTTAGTAAAGATTTTCCGCATACATCTAATGAAAAAACTATTACTATTTTAAAACCGACAAACTTCTCCAGTATTTTAGATAAAAAGCGTGATATGAAAAATAGGATAGAAGATGACTGATTAACCAGTCAGAAAGATAATTAAATTAAAGGCTCTAATTATGGAAGTAAAAATGAATTCGATAGTAAAAATGACTTACGAACTAAAAGATACTGATGGAAATCTATTAGAGTCATCAAACGAGCCGGTGGCTTATCTACATGGTGGTTATGACAATATTTTTCCTAAAGTAGAAGAGGCTATGCATGGTAAAAAGGTTGGCGAAAAAATAGTGGTGTCTCTTGAGCCAGCAGATGGATTTGGTATTTATGATGAAAATTTAGTTCAAATCGAGCCAACAACAGCGTTTCCAGAAACTGATCTCAAAAAAGGTATGCAATTTGAAGGCGAAGATGATTCTGGCGAAGTCATTATATATACGGTAACTGACATCGCCGATGGAAAGGTCGTTGTAGATGGCAATCATCCATGGGCGGGGCAAAGATTGATATTTAGCGCAGTAGTAAAAGAAATACGTTCAGCAAATGAACAAGAAATAGAACATAAACATGCTCAAGGTGCTGGTGGTCAAGATCATTAACCTTTTAATTTTTGAGGAAGTTTCTTTTGAACAAGCTTAATAAAAGGATCATATATATGTGGGTTAGAGCAAATAATATTTCCCGATTCTAACCAATCTTGTTTTTCTGAAAAGTCACTAACAATACCGCCTGCCTCTCTAACAATTAAGCCTCCGGCAGCAATATCCCACTTTGATAAACCGATTTCCCAAAAACCATCAAGCCACCCTGCTGCAACATAGGCTAAGTCAAGAGCAGCAGCTCCAGGTCGCCTTACGCCAGAAGTATTAATAATAATGTCCTCCAGTATATTCAAATAATCTGATAAATATTTAAAGTCTCTAAAAGGAAAACCAGTTCCAATTAAGGAATCTTTCATCTTATTTTTTTTGGACACACGAATCCTTCTATCATTTAAAAAAGCACCTTGCCCTTTTGATGCTGTAAATAAATCATTTCGATTTGGATCATATACAACGCCTTGAGTAATTTCACCTTTTTGGATCAGAGCTATAGAGACCGCGTATTGAGGAAAGTTATGAAGAAAGTTTGTGGTGCCATCCAAAGGGTCTATGACCCAAACATTATCTGATTCTTTACTCAAGCCCGATTCTTCACCTAAAAAAGTGTGGGATGGATAGGCTTCTTTTAGTGTGTCAATAATTATTTTTTCCGAAGTTATATCAACCTCGCTAACAAAATCATTGTAACTTTTTTTATTGACGGTCAGACTTCCAATATCTTCGGATGCTCTTGTAATGATAGAACCTGCTCGACGTGCCGCTTTTACTGCAATATTTAACATTGGATGCATATATAACCTACTTATTATTGGAAAGTGTTAGTTAACGAACTTCTTACACTATAATGTTACAGAGAAAAGCCATGCACAACAAATCAAATATATTAAATCAATTCGATATTATTTTATGTCGCCCAAGCCATGGAGGTAATATTGGCTCTACTGCTCGTGCAATGAAAACAATGGGATTGAGTAATTTATATCTCGTTAACCCAAAAATGTTTCCATCTGATGAATCGTATGCGCTTGCTGCAGGTGCAGATGATCTCCTAGATAAAGCTTATGTTGTAAATTCTATTGAGGAAGCCATAGAAGCCTCCAATATTGCAGTAGGATTTACTGCAAGAAAAAGAGAATTATCACAGCCGCATAATAACATTAGAAAAACAGCTGTTGAAATAGTTGGCTATGCTAAAGACCAGCGAATATCACTTATTTTTGGTAATGAAACCAATGGCTTATCCAACGATGAAATAAAACATTGTCAGCTTTTAAGCTTTATAGATGCTGATGAAAAATATTCTTCACTCAATTTGGCGCAAGCTGTTCAAGTATCTTGCCACGAAATACGGATGGCACTAAATGTTGAGAGTACAAATCCCATCAACCAAAAAAAACCCACTAATTTTGTAAATCAATCCCAATTAAATAACTTTTTTCTACATTTTGAGGAAGTCTTAGATGAAATTCAATTTTTAAAAAAAGTTCAGGGGGAAAGATTGATGCATAGAATAAGGCTATTATTCAATAGAACTCAGCTAGATAAAGAAGAGATAAATATAATGCGAGGCATACTAACAGAAATTCAAAAAAAGATTAAATAAAATACTTGAGTTAATTACTCAAGTTTATTTTTTCATGTAATAATATTATTCTTTAGAAAATCTAAAAAATTTAAATAAAATGTTCGAAAAAATTAAATCGGATTTATCCATAGTTTTTGAAAGAGACCCAGCAGCTCGATCATATCTTGAAATATTAACAGCATACCCTGGGGTTCATGCAGTAATTATTCATCGCCTATCACATAAAATATGGGAAGTTAAATTATATTGGCTTGCAAGAGTTCTCTCTCATATTTCGCGTATTTTTACTGGGATTGAAATTCATCCAGGCGCCAAAATAGGTAATCGCTTCTTTATTGATCATGGAATGGGAGTGGTAATTGGAGAGACTGCGATTATTGGAGATGATTGCACAATCTATCATGGAGTTACTTTAGGCGGTACATCGTGGAAGCAAGGTAAGCGACACCCTACCCTAGAAAATCGAGTTGTTGTTGGAGCAGGAGCCAAAATATTAGGTCCCATCACTATTGCAAATGGAGCCAAAATTGGATCGAACGCAGTGGTTGTAAAAAATATACCAGCTAACGCAACTGCTGTTGGTATTCCCGCGCGAGTTGTTGATGAAAATCAAAAAAAAGCATCAGGGTTTAGTCCCTATGCTGTTGGTAAAGATGACGATGATCCCATGTCTAAGGTTCTTCAAAATCTCATCAAAAATTTAGAGAAGCAAGAACAAAGAATTCAAGAGTTAGAGAATGAAAAAGCAACGCAGAAAAAAAATTAAGTCATTTATCAAAATACTTGATAGATTTACTCAAGTATTATAATATATCTTCTTTAAAACAATATTAATAAAACAAATGAAGTTAACTACTAAAGGAAGGTTTGCTGTTACCGCAATGCTTGATTTAGCAATGCACGAATCAGACAGTCCAGTCACCCTTACCGAGATTTCTGACAGGCAAGCAATTTCACTTTCCTATTTAGAACAATTATTTAGCCAAATGCGGCGCAAAGGACTAGTTAAGAGTGTTAGAGGTCCAGGGGGTGGTTATCTAACTGCTCAAGAATATCAGAGCATTACTGTAAAAAAAATAATAACTGCTGTAGATGAAAAAATTGATTCAACCCAATGCGGCATGGATGAAAACTGCCAGGGAGGAAGTCGATGTATTACACATGATTTATGGGTGTCGTTAAATACAAAAATATTGGATTACCTAGACGGATTATCGCTCGAAGACTTAGTGAATAGTCAGAATAATACTGATAAACCAATAACGTTTAACGCGGCAGCAAAAAAAAACAATCAGTTGAAAATAGGAATTGTAAGATGATATATTTTGATCACAATGCCACAACCGCAATTCACCCTGAAGTTCTAGACGAAATGATGCCTTATTACGAAGGTCAATATGGTAATCCTGCTTCTAACCACCGCTTCGGAAGAAAAGCACTTACGGCAATAGAAGAAGCAAGAGAAAGGGTAGCCAATGCCGTAAATGCTCACTCTTCACAAGTCATATTTACGGCTAGCGGCACTGAGTCGAACAATACAATTATTAATGGTGTTGCTGACAGTTACCCAGACACATGCTTTGGCTATAGCGCAATTGAACACCCATGTATAAGTCAGCCTATTAAATATTTATCCAAAAGAGGATTCTCTAACACAATGATACCCGTTACAAAAGACGGACTAATCAATCTGGATGGATTAAAAAATCAAGATAAATTACCAGGTTTTATTTCGGTAATGATGGTAAATAATGAAACTGGGGTCGTTCAGGATATGCATAAAATATCTTCTTGGGCAAAAGACAACAAAGCAATATTTCATACCGATGCAGTGCAGGCTCTTGGGAAAATTCCAGTTGATTTTGAAGGCCTTAGTCTTGACGCTATGACTATATCAAGTCATAAGATATACGGGCCCCAAGGAATTGCTGCTCTCATTTTAAGTAAAAAAATAGACTTAACACCCTATATGAAGGGCGGAGGACAAGAAAGGGGTTTAAGGAGTGGTACTGAAAATTTAGCTGGTATTGTTGGTTTTGGAAAAGCATGTGAACGAGTAAGGAAAAATATTGTCACATTAAGTGATACCATCAGGCCTATTCAAGAATTTTTAGAGCTTAATTTAATCCAAATGGGTGCAATAATATTTGGCAAGCAATCTGAAAGAATTGGTAATACGACTTTCTTTGCTTTTCCTAATCTTGATGGTGTCACGCTTCTAACAGCATTAGATAAAAAAGGTTTTTCTGTAGCAAGCGGTTCTGCATGTTCAAGTAACAACAATGAACCTAGCCACGTACTAAAGGCTATGGGGGTTGACGAAGAATTGGCCCAAGGAGCAATTAGAGTTAGTACTGGTGTCGACTCTAATTTAGACCAAGTGAAGGATTTTATTTCTTCACTAAAAAAAGAAGTGGAAAGACTTAAACAATTAACTGCCATGGCAGCCTAACATTAAGAGGAAATTATGAAGATCGAAAAAATTACAATGCCAATTTATATGGATTACTCTTCGACTACCCCTGTAGACCCTAGAGTGGCAGAAAAAATGATTCCATTCATTACTGAAGACTTTGGTAATCCTGCTTCAAGAAGTCATCCGTATGGTTGGTCAGCTGAAAAAGCTGTGGAGATCGCAAGAAAAGAGGTTGCTAAATTAGTTAATGCCGACCCTCGTGAAATAATATGGACCTCAGGTGCTACTGAGTCGAATAATCTTGCAATTAAAGGTGCTGGAAATTTCTACTCATCTAAAGGAAAACACATTATTACGTTGGCTACGGAGCACAAGGCGGTTATTGATGCCGTTCGAGAGATGGAACGCTTAGGATTTGAAACAACATTTCTTATGCCGGAGCCTGATGGATTAGTTGATATCGAAAAATTTAAGGCAGCGCTGAGGCCTGATACCGTTTTGGTATCAGTAATGCTAGTTAATAACGAAATTGGTGTCATTCAAGACATTGAAACATTGGGTCATATATGTAGAGAGCAAAATATTATATTTCATGTTGATGCAGCTCAAGCAACCGGAAAAATAAGTATCGATCTTGAAAAATTACCGGTTGATCTTATGAGTTTTTCTGCTCATAAAACTTATGGTCCTAAAGGAGTTGGTGCTTTATATGTGAGAAGAAAACCAAGAATTCGTATTGAGGCACAAATGCATGGTGGTGGTCACGAGAGGGGTATGCGTTCAGGCACGTTAGCTACCCATCAGATTGTTGGTATGGGAGAAGCTTTTAGGATTGCTAGAGAAGAAATGCAAGAGGAAAACTCCCGCATCAAACATCTTCAAGAAAAATTGCTCAATGGTTTAACAGAAATTGATGAAACTTACGTTAACGGAGATTTAACAAATAGAGTTCCTCATAACTTAAATATTAGTTTCAACTACGTGGAAGGTGAATCGTTGGTGATGGCAATAAAAGGTATTGCAGTATCCAGTGGATCTGCCTGTACATCTGCAAGTTTAGAACCAAGCTATGTGTTAAGAGCCCTTGGAAGGTCTGATGAGTTAGCACACAGTTCTATAAGATTCTCAATTGGTCGCTTCACTAAAGAGGAAGATATTGATTACACAATACAATTGCTAAAGGAAAAAATTGGTAAATTAAGAGAACTATCACCCTTATGGGAAATGTTTCAAGAGGGTGTTGATATAGAAAAAGTAGAATGGGCAGCACACTAAAAATTTAGGAGAATAAAATGGCTTATAGCGATAAAGTATTAGATCATTATGAAAATCCACGAAATGTTGGATCATTTGATAAAAATGACCCCAATGTAGGGACTGGAATGGTTGGTGCTCCAGCATGTGGCGATGTAATGAAACTACAAATAAAAGTATCTGATGGAGGTAAGATTGAGGATGCTAAATTTAAAACTTATGGTTGTGGTTCAGCAATTGCCTCAAGTTCATTAGTTACCGAATGGCTTAAAGGAAAAACTTTGGACCAAGCATCGGAAATTAAAAATTCTGCTATTGCCGAAGAACTTGCTTTACCTCCAGTAAAGATTCACTGTTCAGTGCTCGCTGAAGATGCCATTAAAGCTGCAGTAGCAGACCTAAAAGCAAAGAAAAAATAAATGGCAATTACGCTAACAGAAAAAGCTGCTGAGAGAGTAATGAAATACCTTGATTCTCGTGGTAAAGGAGTAGGAGTTAAGTTAGCAGTTAAAACAACGGGGTGCTCTGGTATGGCTTATGTCATTGAATTTGCTGACGAAATAGCTAGTGAAGATCATATTTTTGAAAGCCATGGTATTAAAATCATGGTTGACCCCAAGAGTCTTATTTACATTGATGGTACACAGCTAGACTTCGCCCGTGAAGGATTAAATGAAGGTTTCCAATTCAACAACCCAAATGTAAAGGATAGTTGTGGTTGTGGAGAGAGCTTTACAGTTTGACGCGTAATTACTTCGACATATTCAATTTACCCATCCAATTTAATATGGAAATTGATAACCTAAATCATCAATACCGAATTTTACAGAAAACTTGTCATCCAGATCGCTTTATTGATGCTACCGATGCAGAAAAAAAACAATCGCTACTTAAATCAACGGAAATTAATGATGCTTACCAAACCTTAAAAGATCCTATTAAGAGAGCTTCCCATATTATAAATTTACATAAAAAAATTACTGAAGAAGTTCTTCCGACTGAATTTCTTATGCAACAAATGGAATGGGAGGAAGAGTTAGAGGAATTAATTGATTTAGATAAACTCAATGTTTTTTTAGATAAAATTAATGATGAAAAAATCTCGATTATTAATTTACTCACTGATCAGTTAGACGAAAAAAAAGACTGGAAGCTTGCATTAAGCCTTATAGGAAAATTAAAATTTATTTCCAAATTTTACTCAAAAATTCAACAAAAAATATTTGCGATGGACCTCTCCTAAATGGCACTTCTTCAAATTTCAGAGCCAGGCAAAGGTACTCTACCCCATAAGCGCAGACTTGCAGTTGGTATTGATTTGGGGACCACTAACTCACTTATTGCCTCTGTAATTAGTGGAAAAGCTAGCATATTAGAAGGCGAGGATAATACTAAAATTATCCCTTCTATTGTTCATTTTGCTAATGCAGTCCCCCTTGTTGGTGCAGAAGCGAAAAAAATGCAGCTACTGGACCCATCAAATTGCATATCTTCAGCAAAAAGACTTATGGGGAAAAGCTTAAAGGACGTCAAACCAGATGACTTTATAAACCAACTAGAAGATGGTGGTGGAAATATCGGCATTAAAACCTCAATTGGAATAAAAAGCCCTGTGGAAGTTTCTGCTGAAATACTTAAGCACCTTAAAATATTAGCAGAAAAAAGGCTGGGAGGTGAGATAACTGGTGCGGTCATTACGGTACCTGCCTACTTTGATGATGCTCAAAGACAAGCAACCAAAGATGCTGCAACAGTGGCAGGTATTAATGTTTTAAGGCTAATTAACGAACCAACTGCTGCTGCAGTAGCTTATGGTTTAGATAAAAAAGTTGAGGGAAATTTTGTAATATATGATTTAGGTGGTGGGACATTTGATATCTCAATATTACGCCTAGAAAAAGGTTTATTCGAGGTAATTGCAACCCATGGGGATAGCGCGTTAGGTGGTGATGATTTTGATCGCTTAATTGAAGAATGGCTAATTAATGGCATTGATTTACCTATGGAGGATCTAAAAACTAAGCAACAAATTAAAGACTTAGCTAGAAAAACGAAAGAAGATTTAACTGAAAATAAGTCAATATTAGTTCGTGGGCTTGATGTTATTGAAAAAGAAATAACTCAAGAAGATTTAGCTAGTCTTTCGCTTCATCTTACAAATAAAACAATAAACTGCATAAAGCTCGCCTTACATGATGCAAACCTAGTCCTATCAGATATTACTGGAATAGTTATGGTGGGTGGTTCAACCAGGATGCCAAATATACAAAAAGCAGTGAGTGATTTTTTTCGTATGCCTCTTTTAAACAACATTAATCCAGACGAGGTGGTGGCTCTTGGTGCAGCAGAACAAGCGAATATTTTGGTTGGGAATAGCAAAAATGATCTGCTTCTGCTTGATGTCATTCCTTTATCATTAGGAATTGAAACTATGGGTGAAATTGTTGAGCGCATTATCCCAAGAAACTCCACACTTCCAGTTGCGATGGCGCAAGAATTTACCACCTATCAAGATGGTCAGACAGCTATGGTAATTCATGTGGTCCAAGGTGAGCGCGATTTGGTAAAGGATTGTCGTTCACTCGGAAAATTTACACTCAAAGGTATTCCCCCCATGGTAGCTGGTGCAGCAAAAATTCGAGTTACTTTCCAAGTGGATACGGATGGACTTCTCTCTGTCAAAGCTCAGGAATTATCAACAGGGATTGAGTCATCTATTGAAGTAAAACCATCTTATGGTTTAAATGGCGAGCAAATTCAGGAGATGCTTGAATCATCCTTCAGATTGGCTGAAGAGGATAAAGAAAGCAGAGCGATAGCGCAGATTAAAGTAGAGGGTCAGCAAATAATCGCGATGATTGAAGAGGCTTTAAAAATTGATAAGTCACTATTAAATCAAGGTGAATTAGATGGTATTCGTAATATAATGAGTGAGCTTGCTGAGGCTTTAGAATCAGCTGACCGTAATGCTATTGAGGAAAAAATTAAACGGCTCAACGAGGGGACGGCTAATTTTGCAGCTAAGAGAATGGATAATTCGATAAGCAAAGCCCTTTCGGGAAAAAATATTGACACATTGGAGCTTTAATGCCAAAAATAATTGTATTACCCCACAATGATTTATGCCCAGAAGGAAATGTTATTGAGGTAAAGAAAGGGACGAGTATTTGCGATGCCCTATTAAAAAATAATATTGATATCGAACACGCCTGCGATCAAGTTTGTGCTTGTACAACTTGTCATGTGGTTATAAAAGAGGGGTTTAATACACTTGAGCCCTCCGATGAAAACGAAGATGACATGCTCGATAAGGCATGGGGTTTATCTCCGCAATCACGATTGTCCTGCCAAAGTATTGTTGAGGATGAAGATTTAACTATAGAAATCCCCAAATACACTATTAACCTTGCCAAAGAGGGATAAAAAAAGCCAGATTATCTGGCTTTTTTTATAGGAGAATTTAAACTTTTCTAAAAATCATACTGCGCGCGAATATTAATAGCTTTTTCACTATTATCATTTGTGCTATTGATAGGTGTTTCAAAATCGGTGTCAATATAATTTAAAATAAATCTTGTGTTTGCATCTGGCATAAATTTCAAACCAACACGCCACGAATCTGCCTCATTTGTATCTGTTGAGGCTATGGAAAAGCCTGCACTACTTGAAGTAACGTCTGACGCATCAAATCCTGAGATTCCAGCCATTAACTCCAAAGCTCCCCCAGTGAAAGTCTTTGGATTAAAATCTTGGGTGGGTTTAATACGGTCAAACTTTCCTCCATCTGATTTTGATTTATATGACTTGGAATAAGACTCTCCAGAAATCAACCAGCCTGCGTCAAGATAGTATGCATCTACGTCTTGGTCATTTAAATTAGAATCTATATTTGTTCTCGCGTACTCAGCCTGAAGTTTGAAAGGTCCATTAGCAGCAGTAAATTCGAAGCCAAATGTGTCTTGATCTATTTCGGTTACACCGCCCGCTTTTACTAAATCAAAAAAAGTTTGCCCTCTACCAAGAGTTTTTTGTTCGCCATCTTCAAATAATGATGGGTCAGCGTCATGAGACGCATAATTAAAACCTAGGTGAAATACTTTATTTTTCCACTTATTCATAGTTGCAAGATCGGTATCAAAATGAAAAACATACTTAAAACTATCGTTTTCAGCATCACCCATATCTGTATTTTGTCCATATCCATTGACTACGGCAAAGCTATAATTAACACCCTTAGTAGGTGTGCCAAAAAGCATAGCTCCTTGTTGTTTTGCGGTAGTTATTAATTCGTTATTTACATAAGATCTTTCTGTAAAATTTAGAAAGCGGGAACTGGTCCGCTCTTCCAAACTCATTGAAGTTTTAAATTGTCCGAAACGTAGTTGTGCGGCTTTAAAATATTTTAAATCGAATTGTGCAACATCTAATTTTGCTGAGCTGCCAAAGGATCCATTCAATTTAAACCCGTAATATTTGTTATAGGTGCCGCCTACTCCAAAATATGCTCTTCGAATATCAGTTGTATCCGGCTTATTGCTTGATCCATCAACGTCGCCGAATCCCCTTGCATCTAATTGTACTCTTCCGGCAAATTTTAAGCTGCTATTTCCATCAGGACTTTGCAGTTTAAAACCATTCTTAAATGCCACTTTTCCCTCTTTTTTCTTTTCTGCTTTTCTGCCTTTGGATAAAAGTACACCCTCATCTTCAGTTAATACTCCCTTTGTAACTAAAGCGTCAATCAGGTCCTCTGTCGAATCTGCAAAAGACTGTGAGGAAAAAGTAGACACAGCTAATGCAACTGTTCCAGCTAAAACCAAATTTTTACTCATTAAAATTTTCTCCAAAATAAAATATTCTTTTTTCTTACATGATCATTATTATTTTTAAATATGACAAAATAATGACAAAAATTAAAAGATTTTATTTTGAAAGAATTATTTTAAGAGATTTTTTTGAATTACGTAGTGAAGTTAAATAATTGCATTATCGATATCAAAATGGACATGTCCTGTGGGGAGGTCATATATCGCACTAACCAAGCCTATTTGTTTTTCTTCAATTTGATTTTGTATAATAGGGCTATCAGTAATAATTTTTTTCATTTGTGCTTTTATATTTAACATACAGACTTTATTAACAAAGCTTTTATTTTGTGAGTTTCTTTTATCTCCGTTCGCGATAGTTTTTTCTGCTTCTACCGATGGCTTAATCAAATCAATAATCTCACCGATATTACCTCCTTTAAAATGATCGCATGCGGCTTTAACTGCTCCACAATTTGTGTGGCCTAGAATAACTAATATTTTAACCCCAAGATATTTGGTAGAAAATTCTAAACTGCCAATAGCCTCTTTTGTAGCAATATTTCCTGCTAAACGGACGCTAAAGATATCCCCATGATTTTGATCAAAAATTAGTTCTGGTGTTGCTCTAGAGTCACTGCAACCCAACACTGAAGCAAAGGGATATTGCACACTTTTTAGCTCTTTGCGAACAATAAACCTATCGTGCTCATCCAATTTTTTTTGAGTAAAACGAAGGTTTCCCTCAACCAATATTTCCAATGCTTTTTTTGGGTTAAGTGTTGCTAATTTAGCTTTAGATTGTTTTACCATATTTATTTATTCTGACCGCATATGAGGGAATAATAAAACATCGCGAATACTTGGGCTATCAGTAACTAACATTACAAGCCTATCTATCCCTATCCCGCATCCACCTGTTGGGGGTAAACCATATTCCAAAGCTCTAATAAAGTCCGCATCATAGTACATAGCTTCCTCATCTCCAGATTCTTTTGCCTGCACTTGTGCTTTAAATCTATTTGCCTGATCCTCAGCATCATTTAATTCTGAAAATCCGTTAGCAATCTCACGGCCTGCAATGAATAATTCAAAACGCTCTGTAATTTCCGGGTTTATATCTGATGCTCTAGCTAAGGGAGATACTTCTATTGGATAATCAATAATATAAGTAGGGCTCCATAAATGCTGCTCAGCCTCCAGTTCAAATAATGCTAGTTGGTATGCACCTAAGCCTTTGTCATCATCAAAGGTATGTCCTTTTTTTTCTAATATTTTCTTTAGAAAATCTTTATCCAGCAAATCTTCTTTTGTGAACTGTTTAGAGTATTTTATAATTGCATCCACCATAGTTAGTTGCTCAAAGGGCTTTGCAAAATCAATTATTTTTTCTTGATATGAAACTGAAGTAGAACCAGTAACTAATTCTGCGATATGACGAATACATGTTTCTGTAAATTGCATTAGCCATTTATATTCTGTGTAAGCTGCATAAAATTCCATCATAGTAAATTCTGGATTATGCCTTACACTTAAGCCTTCATTTCTGAAATTGCGATTTATTTCAAATACTCTATCAAATCCACCTACTACTAAACGCTTTAGATAAAGTTCTGGTGCAATTCTAAGATACATATCCATATCCAAGGCATTATGATGCGTTCGAAAAGGCCTTGCCGTTGCTCCACCTGGTATAGGATGAAGCATGGGTGTTTCAACTTCGAGAAACTCGTGCTTTTCCATAAAACTTCGCAGACCAGACATAATTTTACTGCGCTTTAAAAAAGTATCTCTAGTATCTTCATTTACAATTAAATCTACATAACGTTGGCGGTATTTTGTCTCTTGATCAGAAAGCCCATGGAATTTTTCAGGTAAAGGTCTTAGTGACTTAGTAAGTAAAATAATTTTGCTAACCTCAATTGTAAGTTCGTTGGTATTGGTTTTAAATACCTTACCCTTTGCTCCTAGAATATCGCCTAGGTCC
This sequence comes from uncultured Methylobacillus sp., assembly GCA_964526705.1. Taxonomy (GTDB): domain Bacteria; phylum Pseudomonadota; class Gammaproteobacteria; order Burkholderiales; family Methylophilaceae; genus BACL14. The sequence goes on along the minus strand of CAZGLD010000008.1, from coordinate 37,112 downwards.
CATTTTTTAAAGTGACTGTATAGCTCTGGATTGGAGTCATTATTTATTAAATCACGGGCAACATATAGCTGAATTCTTCCATAACGATCTTGGATTGTCGCAAAACTTGCTTTGCCCATGACACGTTTTAACATCATCCTTCCGGCAACCGACACTATAATATTCTCTCCAGCTAGCTCATCTTTGCTTTTATCATCGTACAACTCATGCAGCTTTTGGGAAAAATTTTCTGGCTTAAATTGATTAGGGAAGGCTATACCACGCTCCCTAATTTCTTGTAATTTTGATCTTCGCTCAGAAATAATAGTATTCTCATCTTGAGCTTCAGTATGTTTTTTTTCGTTCAACTTATACCCCTTGCTTTAAACTTTCACTAATAAAAATATCTAGATCACCGTCTAATACACCCTGTGTATTTCCGACTTCCACACTAGTCCTAAGATCCTTAATACGAGACTGATCCAATACGTAGCTTCTAATTTGATGGCCCCAACCAATATCAGTTTTAGCATCTTCCATTGCTTGCTTTTCTTCGTTTCGCTTGCTCAGCTCAATTGCATATAACTGAGCTTTAAGCATATTCATCGCTTGGGCTTTATTGCGATGCTGGGATCTATCATTTTGACACTGTACCACCGTATTTGAAGGAACATGGGTAATTCTAACAGCAGAATCAGTTTTATTGATATGCTGACCTCCTGCACCGGACGCCCGATAAGTATCAATTCTTAAGTCAGCTGGATTTATATCTATATCAATTGATTCGTCAATTTCAGGATATACATTTACTCCAGCAAAAGACGTATGCCTTCTGCTACCGGAATCAAAAGGAGACTTTCTTACCAATCGATGTATACCAGTTTCTGTTCTAAAGAAACCAAAAGCATAATCACCAATAATCTTCAAAGTCGCTCCTTTTATTCCAGCGACCTCCCCTTCAGAGTATTCCATTACCTCTATTTTAAAAGCTTTTCTTTCTGCATATCTTGTATACATTCTAAAAAGCATATTTGCCCAGTCTTGGGCTTCAGTACCGCCACTACCTGACTGAAAATCAATAAAACAGTTATTTGGATCCATTGGATGTGAGAACATACGCTTAAATTCTATATCATCTACTGCTTTTTCAAGCCTCATACTGTCAAGCTTTATAGTTTTTAACGTATCCATATCATTATCAACAGATGCCATCTCGAATAATTCTAGATTATCAGTTAAACTCTGGCTAAGAATGTCCGATTGATTCACAATATCTTCAAGCATCTTCTTTTCTTTACCTATTTTTTGACTCAACGCTCTATCAGACCATGTTTTAGGATCCTCTTGTTGGGAGGTTAAGCGAGTAATAGACTTTCTTTTTTCATCAAGGTCAAAGAAACCCCCGCAAAGTATTAAATTTGTTATTAACAGCGTTAATTAAATTTTTTAATTCGACAATTTCTTCGTCGTCCATATTTTCTTCAACCTTTAACTATTAAGCACGAATTTTGTCCATATTATACCTAACTTTTTTAATCATAAATATGTCATTAAAATGTCATAATAAATGCATAGAATTTATATGTAGTTTAAAAAAATCCTAACCTAACAAAGGAGTTATCTAATAATGAAAGAGTTTAATTTAGGCAAATTAAGTATCGGAGCTTTTGTGGCTAGTATATTTGCCTTCTCAAATCCAACTATTGCAGCTGTTGATATTATCAAAATTGATGGGTCAAGCACTGTTTATCCAATTACCGAAGCAGTTGCAGAAGAATTTCAAATAGAGACAGGAATAAAAGTTACTGTTGGTGTGTCAGGAACTGGTGGAGGTATGAAGAAATTTTGTCGTGGAGACATAGTAATTTCAGGGGCTTCAAGACCCATTAAAGCCAAAGAAAGAAAGAAATGTGCTGACGCTGGTATTGAGTTTATTGAAGTCCCAGTTGCCTTTGATGCAATATCAGTGGTTGTTAATAAAAAAAATGATTTTGCAACAGAGATGACGCCAGCTGAACTAAAAAAAATATGGGAGCCAGCAGCTCAAGGTAAAATCATGACATGGTCACAAGTAAGAGAAGGCTGGCCTGATATTCCGTTAAAACTATATGGTCCGGGTGCTGACTCTGGAACCTTTGATTATTTCACCGAAGCTATTATAGAAGAATCAAAAGCTATTCGTGGTGACTTTACCGCATCAGAAGATGACAATGTCTTAGTAAAAGGTGTAACAGGCGATAAAGGGGGTATGGGTTATTTTGGTCTAGCGTACTATACTGAAAATAAAGATAAACTCACGGCGGTAAAAATAAAAAATTCAGACGGTAAATTTGTTTTACCTTCCCTTAAAACAACACAAGATGGATCATACAATCCCTTAGCTAGACCACTATTTATTTACCTAAATGCTACGAAAGCTGCTTTTGATCCTAATGTTAGAAAATTTATAGACTTTTATCTTAAATATGCTGGAGAGCTTGCTGATGAAGTAGGCTATATATCTTTCTCTGACGATGAATATAAAGCCATTACTAAACACTATAGAAAAGGGGAAACAGGCACTGCATTTGAAAAACCTGCGATTGGTTTAAGTGTGGAGCAAATGCTTAAAAGATCATCTGCAAATTAATAAATATTATTTAAAAAAAGGCAGCTTTCGGTTGCCTTTTTTTTGCCCTCAACTTAAAAAAACACGTTATGATAACAAGATATTTTACCCATTGAATAACTCCAAATGTCACAGATGAATGTAAGCCCAGGGTTAGCAAAAAACTTTAAAAGAAATATAACAGAGAGAATAATTGAAGCTGGACTTTTTTTTTCTGCTGCTATCGCTGTATTTATAACATCAGCTATTGTTTATGTTTTGGTTACAGAAGCAATTCCCTTTTTTCAGCATGTTTCACTCTATGATTTTCTTACTGATACTGTATGGACGCCTAATTATTCTATAAAACATTATGGTATTTCAGCTCTGATAGCTGGAACAATTACTACAACAATGGTTGCCTTGGTGGTAGCAATTCCTCTTGGTACTCTTACTGCAATTTATCTCTCAGAATTTGCTAGTCATAGATTACGAGAGACTGTAAAACCTGTTCTTGAACTTTTGGTTGGGGTTCCAACTGTAGTATTTGGCTATTTTGCTTTAATGCTTGTCACTCCATTATTACAAAAAATTTACCCCGACCTCACAACATTTAACATGCTTGGTCCAGGAATAGTTATGGGTATCATGATTGTGCCATATATAGCCTCGGTATCTGAAGATGCTATGCGTGCTGTCCCAATGGCTATGAGGGAGGGAGCCTATGCCATGGGAGCAACCAGATTCCAAACTGCAATCAAGGTAATTGCCCCAGCAGCTACATCCGGCATAGTGGCCTCATATATTCTTGCAATTAGCCGTGCGGTTGGAGAGACAATGATTGTGGCGATTGCAGCGGGGCAGCAACCTAATTTTACATTTAACCCTGTTGAATCAGCAGCCACTATTACAGCATATATCGTATCAGTTGCACTCGGTGATTTAGAGCATGGTACTGTTGGTTATCAAAGTATTTTTGCAGCAGGATTAACGCTATTAATAATGACTTTATTATTAAATATTGCTGGCCATTGGGTTCGAAAAAAATATGCGGAGCGTTATTAAATCATGGCTAAAAAGCAGATAAAGTCTGGCAACGTTACTGATCTGAATGAAATAAGATTACTAATAAAAAAGCATAAGAAAAATGATTTAATTTTCGCTGCAACAGGAATGTTCGTTATTGCTTCATTAACAATAACCTTAATTATTCTTTTTTTAGATTTAGTAATTGATGGCTATCCAAGATTCACTCTAGATTTCTTTAGTAATTTCCCATCACGAAGAGCATTAAGAGCTGGAATATTGTCAGCATGGGTTGGTTCGTCATTGGTACTTTTAGTAACATTTTTCGTCGCTGTTCCTTTAGGCATTGCTGCAGGTATTTATTTAGAGGAGTATGCTAAGAAGAATTGGATTTCTGATTTAATTGAAATTAATGTATCCAATCTTGCAGGTGTTCCATCCATTATTTATGGTCTCCTAGCATTGGGTTTATTTGTCTATAGCTTTGGGTTGGGAAGTAGCATTTTAACCGCTGGTCTCACACTAGCACTTCTAATGCTTCCAATTGTAATTGTATCTACGCGGGAATCGATTCGGGCAATACCTGTGCATATAAGGGAGGCTGCGTTTGCAGTGGGAGCAACTAAATGGCAGGTTGTACTTCACCATGTTTTGCAATACTCTTATGGTGGAATTTTAACTGGTGTGATTATTGGTATGGCAAGAGCGATTGGCGAGACAGCACCAGTCATTACAATTGGCGCCTTAACATTTATTGCCTTTTTACCCCCATCTCCGGTAACAGTATCCCCTCCTTTTTTAAATCTTGATTGGTTACAAGCCGCTTTCACTGTTTTACCAATTCAAATGTTCAATTGGATTTCAAGACCGCAACATGCTTTTCATGTTAATGCAGCGGCTACAGGTGCAGTGATTATTTTACTAACTGCTTTGATGAATGGATTTGCAATTAGATTACGCTATAAGATTAGGAAAAAAATTAAATGGTAACTCCAAATATACATAATGAAATAGTAAAAGCTGAATCAAAAAATTTAGATTTTTATTACGCAGATGGCACAAAAGCACTGAAAGATGTAAGCCTCCCTGTGTATGAGAATAAGATTACTGCACTTATAGGTCCATCTGGGTGTGGTAAATCGACTTTTTTAAGATCATTTAATCGGATGCATGACCTATATCCAGGCAATCGTTATGATGGTCAAATCATCCTTCATCCAGATGATACTAATATTTTAGATGACAAGGTAGACCCTATTGAAGTAAGGATGCGAATCAGTATGGTTTTTCAAAAACCTAACCCTTTTCCAAAATCTATTTACGAAAACGTTGCTTATGGTCTTCGTGTAAGAGGAGAGAGCAATCCAAGAACACTTGATGATAAGGTAGAGGAGGCGCTGAAAGGAGCTTCATTATGGAATGAAGTAAAAGATCGCCTACAAGATTTAGCATTTAATCTATCTGGCGGACAGCAACAAAGACTTTGTATAGCGCGGGCTTTAGCTACCGAGCCAGAAATAATGCTATTTGATGAACCGACATCTGCTCTTGACCCGATTGCTACAGTTAATATTGAAGAGTTAATGTCAGGACTCAAAGAGAAGCTTTCTATACTTATAGTGACACATAACATGCAGCAAGCTGCACGCATATCTGATTACACGGCTTATATGTATTTAGGCGAGTTAATAGAGCACGATGAAACAAACAAAATCTTCACAAATCCGTCCAAAAAAGAAACAGAAGACTACATCACTGGTAAATTTGGCTAAAAATTTACCTTAAAAAGAAAGTTTACCCAACAATTATCGTTTCAAACGATAAAAATATTTACACGGAAGCACAAAGAGTGATAGAAGTTGTCAATCAATAAATGTATACAAGAGTTTAAAGATATAGCGTCTTAATACTTTCAGCAAGAAAGTTTGCAGATTTCAATACCAAATCGCAATCAGGTCCCTCAGTCATAACTCTTATTATTGGTTGAGTTCCTGATGGTCTGATAAGAATACGGCCTCGCATTTCCATCATTCTATTTGCTTCATCTATTAACAATATTACCTCTTGCGAATCAGCATCAAACTGTTCGCTAAAAGGAATGTTAATAAGCTCTTGGGGATACATAGGAAATTCTTTAAGAGCCTTATTCAAAGAAACTTTATTAGAGACTAAAAAAGCTATTAACTGTAATGCAGAAATTATTCCATCCCCCGTCGAATGCTTATCTATAAGCACTATATGGCCAGAATTTTCCCCACCAATAATCCATCTCTTTTTTCGTAAAGCTTCTGCAACATATTTATCACCAACATCAGCTCTAATAAACGGAACATTCAATTCTTTGCATTTTTCTTCTAAGGCAAGATTAGTCATTAACGTCCCAACAACCCCTCCTGACATATTATTTTGCTGCTGATAAAACTTAAGAATTAAATATAATACTTGATCGCCATCGACTAAGTGCCCATCCCCATCCACCATAATAAGTCTGTCGCCATCGCCATCAAAAGCAATTCCGAGGTCAGCATTTTCTTTAAGAACTACATTTTGAAGAAGCGTCGGATGAACAGAGCCTGCATCTTTATTGATATTTAAACCATCAGGATTATCATTTATAACTGTGATGTCGATACCTAATTGTCTAAAAACTGCTGGGGCTACCCTATAAGTTGCTCCATTAGCACAATCAAGAACAACTTTTAATTCATTTATTTTTATGTTATCCGGAAAAGTATCAACACAAAATTTACTATATTTATCCCTTGCATCATCGAGCCTTCTTGCCTTCCCAAGCTTTTGTGCTGGAACGACATTTAATTTTCCCGCAGCGAGGGATTCAATTTCTCTTTCAATATTCGCAGATAATTTAGTACCCTTGTTAGAAAATAGCTTGATACCATTATCATCAAAGGGGTTATGCGATGCCGTAATTGAAACTCCTATGTCAGCGTTTAGGATCGTTGCAAGGTAGGCAATAGCGGGAGTAGGAAGAGGACCAGTTAAATATACATCTACTCCTGCAGCTGCAAAACCAGCCTCAAGAGCGGACTCGAACATATAACCAGATATCCTTGTATCTTTCCCAATAACGACTGTTGGGTTTGTTTTTCTATTGTGATGTTTTGTTAGAACGAGTCCTGCTGCAAAACCAATTTTTACAAAAAAATCTGGTGTAATGGGAAAAGCACCTGTCTTTCCTCTGATACCATCAGTACCAAAAAAATTTTTTGTCATATATATTGCTACACTTTCAAATTATCAATCATTTGTATAGTCTTTTTAACATCATGCACCCTAAGAATACTTGCTCCATTTCTTGCAGCAAGCGCAGCATAAAAAGAACTAGCATCAATAATATCATCCATGTTGTCACCTACCATTTTTTTTATCATACTTTTTCTTGAAACACCTATTAAAACAGGTAGGTCTAAGTCAGCAAATCGTTTAATATTTTGAAATAAAATCATATTATCATTATGTGTTTTTCCGAAACCAAAACCTGGGTCTATAACAATTCTTTCTTTCTCTATACCAGCCGCAATACAAAAATTAGCTCTTTCATTTAAAAAATCATATACTTCATCAGCAACTGATTTATAGTGTGGATTAATTTGCATATTGCTTGGATTGCCTTGCATATGCATCAGAGAGATATCCACTTCTGAATTTTTAATGACCCCCAATGCATCATGGCTTGTCATAGCAGTAATATCATTTATCATATCAACACCTAATTCAATAGCTACCTGCATCACTTCAGGCTTATACGTATCGATTGAAAGATATGCTTGTGAATGCTTTCTTAATTCTTTAATTACAGGAATTATTCTATTTTTTTCCTCATCTATTGATATGGCTTCCGCACCAGGACGTGTTGATTCACCACCAATATCAATAATGTCCGCTCCCTCATCTATCATTTTAAAAGCATGATCAATAGCAGTTAATGGGCTTAGATATTGGCCTCCATCAGAAAAAGAATCAGGAGTAACATTTAAAACACCCATTATCAAAGGTGAATTTATACGGTTGGCTTTTAAGGAATGTATTGGCATACAAAAGAGGGGCTTATAAGCCCCATCTCTTATGTTTTTGCTGTAGGTTGTGGTGATATAGGACTTGCACCACTACTATTTCCATCAGATGGTTTTTTGGGATTGTCAGTCCCTCTTGATGGCTTAGGTGCACGCATTTTTTTACCACTCATGATGTCATTGATTTGTTCACTGTCAATGGTCTCAAATTCTAATAATGCTTTAGCCATTAATTCAATTTTTTTCTTATTTTTTTCTATCAACTTCCTTGCAACATTGTATTGTTGATCCAAAATATGTTTAATTTCTGCATCGACCTTTTGTTGTGTAGCTTCAGAAATAGATTTTGAAGACATGGACATAAACCCATCATTAGTATCATCAGAATAAACCATCGTACCAAGCTTATCTGACATTCCGTATTTTGTTACCATATCTCTTGCTAGCTTTGTTGCTCTTTCGAAGTCATTTGCAGCTCCTGTAGACATTTGTTTCATAAAGACTTCCTCTGCAATACGACCGCCGAATAAAATAGCAATTTCTTCCAACATCTTTTCCTTAAAGCTACTAAATCTGTCAAATTCTGGAAGTTGCCATGTGAGTCCTAAAGCCCATCCTCTAGGCATAATAGTTACTTTGTGAACAGGATCAGCATTTGGAAGTAATTTTGCAACCAAAGCATGGCCAGACTCATGGTAAGCAGTATTTCTTCTCTCTTCTTCTCTCATAACCATGGACTTTCTTTCAGGCCCCATAAATATCTTATCTTTTGCTTCCTCAAAGTCTTCCATATCAACAGTACGTTTATTTCTTCTTGCAGCAAAAAGTGCTGCTTCATTCACAAGGTTTGCTAAATCAGCACCTGAAAAACCAGGAGTACCTCTAGCAACAATATCAGCTTGGACATCTGTATCTACTGGGATTTTTCGCATATGAACTAATAGTATTTGTTCTCTTCCTTTTATATCTGGGAGAGATACAGCTACTTGACGATCAAACCGTCCTGGTCTTAATAATGCTTTGTCAAGAACGTCAGCTCTGTTGGTAGCGGCAATAACAATCACTCCAGAATTAGCCTCAAAACCATCCAATTCAACCAGCAGTTGGTTTAAGGTTTGTTCTCTTTCATCGTTACCTCCACCCATGCCAGCTCCTCGATGACGCCCTACAGCATCAATTTCGTCGATAAATATAATACATGGCTGACTCTTTTTTGCTTGTTCAAACATATCTCTAACTCTAGCAGCGCCTACACCTACGAACATTTCCACAAAATCAGAACCAGAAATACTATAAAAAGGTACTTTGGCTTCGCCAGCAATAGCTCGTGCAAGCAATGTTTTTCCTGTTCCAGGGGGCCCAACCATCAATATACCCCTAGGTATACGACCTCCCAACTTATGAAATTTGGATGGATCTTTTAAAAAATCAACAATTTCTGTTACTTCTTCTTTAGATTCATCACAACCAGCTACATCAGCAAATGTAGTTTTATTATTAGTTTGGTCAAGCTGCCTGGCTTTGCTCTTACCGAAAGAAAACGGACCTCCACCTTTTGCTCCACCTTGCATTTGCTTCATAAAGAAAATCCAAATACCAATCAACAAAATCATAGGGAACCACGAGATAAAAATACTCATCAGCAACGATTGCTGTTCCTTTGGTTTTGCATCGACCACCACATTATTTTTCAAAAGGTCTGAAACCAACCATGGATCTGTAGGAGCATACGTTGAGAAACGCTTACCATCAGCTGTTATGCCTGTTAAATTATTATCATCAATCTCTACCTTGGCTATATTACCTGCTTTGACTTCTGCCATGAATTGGGAATAAACAAGCTTATTTTCAAAACGTGAGGAACCTGAAAATTGATTGAAGATTGTCATCATAATGAGTCCTATAACAATCCACATAGCTATACTTCTGATTGTATTATTGTTCAAATCATTGCCTTTATATTAAATTAAATAAACGTATCATATTAAGTATTAAACACTATCATATGATGATAAATTATTACTAACAAGTTAAATCTTACTCTTTCCAAATACAAAAATTTCAGAACTTCTATTTCTTGACGATTTTGGCTTATAGGTCGACACTGCATGAAAATTTTTTTTTACTTCGCCAACATATTTATCAAATTCTGCACCTATGAATGACTTGACAAAGAAATTTCCTTTTGGTTTCAACCAATCTAATGCAAATTGTAATGCAAGCTCATTTAAATGAATAATGCCTGCTTGATCTGAAGTTTTAATACCACTAATATTGGGGGCCATATCAGAAATTACAAGGTCCAATGATCTTTTATCTAGTTTTTTCTCAAGTTCTGTCAAAACCGCTTGCTCACGAAAATCTCCTTTGATGAAATCTACCCCTTTAATTGGGTCCATTTCAAGTAAATCTAGAGCAAAAATATTACCACCTTCATCGTTTAGTTTATTAAGGACTTGACACCAACTTCCCGGAGAGGAACCAAGATCAACTACATTCATATTTTTGGTAAAAAATTGATATTTTTCATTTGCTTCTATTAATTTAAATGCAGCACGAGATCGATATCCTGCTACTTGTGCCCTATGAACGTAGGGATCCGATATATGCTCGCTCATCCAGCTTTTGCTAGTTTTTGATCTCTTCATCTGATAGTATTGCGCATTGTTTAAATAATCTGATATTACCTTAAATGCTTAACTCAAAACAGACAGCTTTTTTAAAGGCTAAATCTCATTCAACGAACCCAGTTGTTCAAATAGGCTTTAAAGGTCTCACTGATTCTGTTATGGATGAGATTGAAGTAAACCTGAGTGCCCACGAATTAATAAAAATAAAAATTCAAAGTGACGTTAAAAATGATCGGCAAAAAATACTGGGCTTAGTTTGTGAAAAGCTTCATGCTGAACCAATAAATCATATTGGAAAATTGATAGTTATCTTCCGACCAAATAAGCAAACTAAAATAACTCTTCCTCAGACTTAGCGCATCCTTAAAATCAATAACACTCCCATAATACATTGAAATAAATAAACTATACTGGTTATGCCATGCCAAGTGTTATAGCGATTTTCAAATATTCCCTCCACAACATCTCTTGGAATTGCTTCAATTTTTAATGTTTCTAAAAGTGGATTTAGCCCAAAAAAACTAATTAAAACGGAAGCGAGAATAAGTAAAGTAATCCAAAAAAAAAGTTTTTTAAAAATCTTGATGCCATCTAATTTAATGCCTATTAAAATAATCGTGATCAAAACAAACATACCAAAATAATTTAAGAACTGAAACATGTCAGCAGCAATTGCTCCTGCTATATAGGTGCTGGGTATTTTATTGAAAAGAATTGAAGTTACCATAAGCATTGACCATAGAGAGCCAACCCAAATTACCGTGATAATAAAACCAAACTTATTGAGTAAATTTTCCATTATTACTAAATATAAAGAACGCGTAAAATATCAAAGGATTTAATACCACCAGGACTTTCAAATTCCACAACATCTCCTTCCTCTTTTCCAATTAATGCCTTTGCTAAGGGAGAGTTAATTGATATCTTATTGTCTTTAATATCTGACTCATCATCACCTACAATCTGGTATGTTGATTTTTGTTCTGTATCTAAATCTTCCACTTCAATTGTTGCTCCAAAAACACAACGACCACCTGCATTGAGCGAGGCTGGATCAATTACTTCTGCTTGAGATATCTTAGCTTCAATATCTGCTATTCGTCCCTCTATAAAACCTTGTTTCTCTTTTGCTGACTCATATTCCGCATTTTCAGATAAATCTCCTTGTGCCCTAGCTTCAGCAATAGCCTCAATAATACCTGGCCTGTCAACGCTTTTGAGTCTTTGTAGTTCCTTTTTGAGCGCCTCAAGTCCATTTCTGGTCATGGGTATTTGTGCCATATTTTATCCTTTGCTTCGGTAAGTTTAATCGTTCTCGTTGATGGAGTTTATTTTAAGAAGAACCTTTGTGCAAGCTCTGTATTGACTCCACATGGAGCTCATCAACAAAATTCATTCCTACACATGCAGCCCTTGCCCCAGATAAAGTTGTGTAATAAGTAACCTTATTTTGCAAGGCATTACGTCTTATTTCATAAGAGTCCGCAATAGCCCTCTTATCCTCAGTAATATTAACAATAAAGTCAATTTCATTATTTTTAATCATATCCACAATGTGCGGACGCCCCTCTGCAACCTTATTTACCGATTGAACATCAATATTATTATTCTTTATAATCTCAGCTGTTCCTTTGGTTGCAACAATTTTAAATCCTAATTTTGAGAGCGACTTTGCTATATCAATAACATTATGATGATCCTCTTTACGAACACTTAAAAATGCCTTGCCACTCTTAGGAAGAATAACAGAGGCTCCTAATTGAGACTTTATAAAGGCCTCAGCAAAAGTTTTTCCTACACCCATAACCTCTCCTGTTGACTTCATTTCTGGCCCAAGAATAGTGTCAACCCCTGGAAACTTTATAAAAGGAAAAACAGCTTCCTTAACAGAATAAAATTTAGGAGTTAATTCTTTCGTAAAGCTTTGTTCTCTTAAGCTTATTCCTGCCATACAATTTGCTGCAATCTTTGCCAAAGGCTTCCCAATTGCTTTTGACACAAATGGAACTGTTCTTGAGGCTCTCGGGTTAACTTCTAAAACGAAAATATTTTCTCCTTGAATTGCAAACTGTACATTCATTAAACCCTTTACATTTAAAGCTTTTGCCATTTTTTTTGTCTGTTCAATGATAGATTGCTGAATATTGCTAGATAAGCTGTGTGGTGGGAGAGAGCACGCTGAATCTCCCGAGTGAACACCAGCTTGCTCTATATGCTCCATAATGCCACCAATTACAATATGCTCTCCATCAGATATAGCGTCAACATCTACTTCTAATGCATCGTTTAAGAATCTATCAAGTAAAACAGGTGATTTATTGGAAACTTTTACTGCTTCTCGCATGTATCTTTCCAAATCATTCTGTTCATGTACTATTTCCATTGCTCGCCCACCCAAAACATAGCTTGGTCTTACAACAAGGGGGTAACCAATTTCTTTAGCTAATAACAATGCTTGTTCGGGATTTCTTGCAGTTCTATTTGGTGGTTGCTTAAGTTTAAGATCATTTAAGATACTTTGAAATCTCTCCCGATCCTCAGCAGCATCGATATCATCAGGAAGTGTTCCGATAATAGGTACGCCTTCAGCTTCCAAGCCTTTGGCAAGTTTAAGAGGAGTTTGGCCGCCATACTGAACAATAACTCCCCACGGATTCTCTTTGGCAACAATTTCTAAAACGTCTTCTAAAGTAACGGGGTCAAAATACAAACGGTCAGATGTATCGTAATCGGTAGAAACAGTCTCAGGATTGCAATTAATCATAATAGTTTCAAAACCACTTTCTCTTAGTGCCATAGCTGCATGTACACAACAATAATCAAATTCAATGCCTTGGCCAATTCTATTCGGACCACCCCCTAATATAATAATCTTACGATTTGTTGTAGGTTCCGATTCACAGAAATCTTCGTAGGTTGAATAAAGATACGCAGTCTTGGTTTCAAATTCTGCCGCGCAGGTATCAACCCTTTTATAAACTGGATGAATATTATTTTTTTGCCTTAATTTTCTTATTGAAACCTCGTCGGTTGACGCTAATAAAGATATTCTGCTATCTGAAAAACCTGATTTCTTTAACTCTTTGAGAAATAAAGCGTCTAGTCCTTTCAATGAGGTTTTTTTGATTGCATTCTCTTTCTCAACAATATCTTTGATTTGATATAAGAACCAAGGGTCAATCTTTGAATGTTGAAATATTTCATCTACTGTTAATTGCACTCTAAAAGCATCTGCAACAAACCAAATCCTATTTGGTCCACATTCTCTCAATTCTTTAATAATTTCATCGCGATTGCTTGAAAATTCTACGAGTCCATCTACACCAATTTCTAATCCTCTTAAAGCTTTTTGAAAAGACTCCTGGAATGTTCTTCCCATTGCCATAACCTCTCCAACTGACTTCATTTGAGTGGTTAGCCTAGAATCAGCTTGGGGAAATTTTTCAAAAGCAAAACGTGGTATTTTGGTAACAACGTAATCAATAGTTGGCTCAAAAGCAGCAGGAGTAAGGCCTCCAGTTATATCATTCTGCAATTCATCCAATGTAAAACCTACAGCTAGTTTTGCAGCAATTTTTGCAATTGGAAAACCTGTTGCTTTGGATGCGAGTGCAGAGGATCTTGAAACCCTTGGATTCATCTCAATTACAACCATTCTTCCATCATCCGGATTAATAGCAAATTGTACGTTTGATCCCCCGGTATCAACTCCTATTTCTCTCAAAACGTTTATAGATGCATTACGCATAATTTGATATTCTTTATCAGTTAATGTTTGCGCTGGTGCAACAGTTATTGAATCTCCAGTATGAACACCCATTGGATCAAGATTTTCTATCGAACAAATTATTATGCAATTATCTTGAGAATCTCTCACAACTTCCATCTCGTATTCTTTCCAGCCAAGAAGGGACTCCTCAATAAGAAGTTCATTGGTTGGAGATGCGTCTAATCCTCTTTCACATATGGAAATAAATTCCTCTTTGTTGTAAGCGATTCCCCCTCCACTACCGCCCATAGTAAATGAAGGGCGAATAATCGCTGGGAAACCTATTGAAGCTTGAACCTGAGCTGCTTCCTCCATACTATGTGCAATGGCAGAATTAGCTGAGCCTAATCCAATCCCAGTCATTGCTTCTTTAAATTTTTGCCTATCTTCTGCTTTGTCGATAGCTTCTTTTGAAGCCCCAATCATCTCAACATTAAATTTTTTGAGCACACCGTGTTTATCGAGATCAAGCGCGCAATTTAGTGCTGTTTGTCCACCCATTGTGGGAAGCAAAGCATCTGGTTGTTCTTTTTCAATAATCTTAGCTAATATTTGCCACTGAATAGGCTCAATGTAAGTAGCATCTGCAAGATTTGGATCAGTCATAATTGTAGCTGGATTAGAATTAACTAAAATAGTTCGGTAACCTTCCTCCATTAGAGCTTTACATGCCTGCGCTCCAGAATAATCAAATTCACAAGCTTGCCCAATAACAATAGGTCCTGCCCCAATAATGAGGATTGATTTTATATCCTGTCTTTTTGCCATTTTATAATTCCTTATTCTCTGCCATTAAACTTATAAAACGGTCAAACAAGTAACTCATCTCCGAGGGTCCTGGACTAGCCTCTGGGTGTCCTTGAAAACTAAATGCAGGAGAATTCTTTATTGAAATTCCTTGAATCGTATTATCGAATAGTGATTTATGAGTTACAACAAGCTGACTTGGTAAATTTTTATCATCAACAGCAAAACCATGGTTTTGACTGGTAATAAATACTTTGTTTGTTTGAAGGTCTTGCACGGGGTGATTGGCTCCATGATGGCCAAATTTCATTTTTATTGTTTTAGCCCCAGCAGCAATTGCAAGTAATTGATGTCCTAAGCATATTCCAAATGTTGGAATTTTTTTATCCAACAAAATTTTTATATTTTCAATAGCATAATCACACGGCTCAGGATCACCAGGCCCGTTTGACAAGAAAATACCATCGGGTTTCATAGCTAATACATCATTAACAGGAAAATTTGCTGGTACTACCTCAACTTCACACCCTCTAGACACAAGCATTCTGAGAATATTTTTTTTCACTCCAAAGTCATATGCAATGACTTTTAAGGAGCGGTCAGCTAATTTCTCATAACCATTTTCTAGAGACCATTCTCCATCAGCGTAATGATATTTCTTTTTAGTAGTAACAACTTTAGCTAAATCCATGCCTGAAAGCCCAGGAAAGTCCTTTGCCATTTTTAAGGCGATTTGTTCATTACCAGATATATAAATACAGCCTGCTTGCGCTCCATGCTTTCTTATATATCTAGTTAATTCACGGGTATCTATATCATCAATTGCTACTATGCCTTCATTTTGACAATATTCTCCCAAAGTACTGTTTTGTCGAAAATTTGATGCATGAATTGGTAAATCTCTAATGATAAGTCCACTTACATTGACTTTAGCAGATTCTATATCCTCCATATTTGTTCCTGTATTACCAATATGGGGGTATGTTAAGCAAACTAATTGTTTTGTATAAGATGGATCGGTGAGAATTTCTTGGTACCCCGTCATAGAGGTGTTAAAAACTACTTCACCAACTGCATAGCCATCTACGCCAATTGATCTACCTCGAAACTTTGTTCCGTCTGCAAGCACTAAAGTAGCCGGCTTTTTTTGCGACAAACATAACTCCTAAGGTAATTAAAGCTAGATAAAACAAACGGGTGGATCTATTCCTCCCGTTGGATGGAATTATAATTGAATAAGAGATTTACAGCAATTTAAAAAATAACTTTAAGGAAATAATTTTTACTTATTTAAACCTAGAACATCTTGCATATTGAAAAGGCCATCAGTCTTACCCTTTAGGTATTTCGCTGCTTTTAAAGCACCCTTAGCAAATGTTTTTCTACTGCTTGCTTTATGCGTTAACTCTAATCTTTCTCCCTCACCAGCATATAAAACAGTATGGTCCCCCACTATATCTCCTCCCCTAATAGTAGAAAAACCAATTTCCTTTCTATCGCGAGGATCCATATTGCCCTCACGTTTAAATGTCCCATGTTCTTTGAGTGTCCTTCCTGAGTTATTGGCTACCATCTCACCCAATTCTATTGCAGTTCCAGATGGAGCATCCACCTTATCTTTATGATGTGATTCTATAATTTCAATATCAAAATCATCATGTAATGCTTTCGTGGCAGATTTAACAAGAGATAACAATAAATTTATTCCCATACTCATGTTCGGGGCGAAACATATTGCAATATCCTGCGAAAATTTAGTGATTTCATCTTTTTCAGCCTCTGTAAAACCTGTGGTTCCCAATACGTAGTTTATTTTATTTTTTTTACAGAAAGTTAAATATTCCAAACTTGCCTCAGGTCTTGTAAAGTCAATAAGAACATCAGCCTGCCCAATCAGGCTATCAAATGTTGAGCTTATGGAAATACCATTGTCTATGCCGCAAAAATATCCAGAATTCTCTCCAATATGAGGGGAGTTTTTATGCTCAATTGCCCCAACTAAATTAGTTTGCAGATCTTTGTAAATTTCTTCTATTAGAGTTTGTCCCATCTTGCCAGTTGCGCCGACAACAACAATATTTAACGTATTATCCATATTTAAAATCCAATTTTTTCAAGCATTAAGTCAAAATAATCTGGCTTATCAGATACGCTCTCAATTATATCTTGTTTCGACTCTGATAGCTTATCAGCATCGTTTTCATCTCGCACTAACGAGTCTTTTTCTTGAGAGATATCTTTTTTTATCATTTGATTCACAGACTCTTTCGTATCATTAATGTTATCAGGTTGACTGATTCTTTCATTATCTGTTTCACTTTTAATTTTCGCCCTTACTTTTTCTTTTTGTATTTTCTTATTCTTTGGAGCAGTTTGTTCATCATTGTCTGATTCCCAAAACTTAATATTATCCACCCAAGATCTTCCTTCTTTGTTTTTTACTTCTTCTTTGGTTTTTGTTGCTTTACTTTGTTCTTTTATTTTTTCTTTAGGGATATTATTTCCCTCCTTATTTTTTAGTGACTTTTTTTGTGAATATTCGTCTTTGTCTTTTTTGGATGGCTTATTAACTGTTTGATTATCCTGTTCGATTTGCCTATCATCCTCCGATTCCCAAAACTTAATCTTTTCCACCCAAGAACCCTCTTCTTTTATTTCATTGACAGATCTTGGCTTTACTAAATATTCCTTTGTATTCTCTATCTTATTTATATCCAAATTACCTTCGCTTGGAATAACCTCACCTGCAATATTTTTTAACAATTGATTTTCAAAATTCAAGACCACATGCCTTCTTTCGGAAAAACCAAGATTTTTTTGAACCGTATCATAAGTTCTTAATACATACATATAATCCCAGCGATCTTTATGGAAGCTATCTGCAATCAAAGGAGTTCCTAAAATAAACTTTACCTGAGATTTTGTCATGCCAGGCTTGAGCTTAAGCAACATCTCGCTGTCAATCTCATTTCCTTGCTGTATTTCCATTTTATAAATTATAGGTACATTTATGTTTGGTGTTGAACAACCATAAAAAGTAAAAATAAAAAATAAAAAAATAAATCGCATAGAGAAGATAAGGGTTTATTTGCAAAGATTCATAATATAACATGTGCATATTAACTTTTAATTTACAATTTTGGAGATTCTATTATGGAAGAACATATCCAGCTTAAAAAAACAGGATTAAAGGCCACACTTCCAAGAATAAAAATACTTGATATTTTTGAAAATAGCGAAGAAAGACATCTCTCAGCTGAAGATATATATAAAATTATGTTAAAAACTAGTGAAGAAATTGGCCTTGCAACTATATATCGCGTTCTCACTCAATTCGAACAAGCTGGAATATTAATAAGGCATCACTTTGAGAGTGATAAAGCTGTTTTTGAGCTCAATGAAAAATCACATCATGATCATATAGTTTGTCTACAATGTGGGTATGTAACTGAATTTAGAAATGATCAAATTGAAAGGCTTCAAGAAGAAGTTGCTGATGATCTAGGATTTAAGATTATTGATCATTCTCTTTATATTTATGGAGATTGTACCAAAAAGCCTTGCTCTTGCAGACTAGGGGGTAAGGAAAATATTGATAAATGCCATAAATAAAGTTTTATTAGCCCAATATTTCTTTTGCATGCTCTAAAGTAGTTGATGTGATATCTAACCCGCCAAGCATTCTTGCAATCTCCTTCACCCGATCTTTTTTTTCTAATAACTCAATATGGCTTTTTGTTTCTTGTGCGTCTATTTTTTTTGATACTCTAAAGTGGTAATTAGAAATTGCTGCAACTTGAGGGAGATGAGTAATTACGAAAATCTGACGGCCTTTAAACTCACTTAATGATTTCAATAAATTACCAACAATCTCAGCAACTCCGCCTCCTATTCCCACGTCAACTTCATCAAAAATCATTACTGGAACGTCCACATCAGTCATAGAAGAAACTCTTATAGCTAGGCTTATTCTTGATAATTCACCACCAGATGCAACTTTTTGAATTGGTCTAAGATCTCCTTCAAGATGCGTTGATATATGGAATTCTACCTGCTCATTTCCATGTGAGGAAGGATCATTCTTCAACAAGCTAACCTTAAACCTAGCATTTTTAAAGGACAGTTCACCCAATTTATCAGTAATTTTCTCACTCAATTTTTTACCAGCTATTTCCCTTTTGTTAGAAAGTTCCTCTGCTAATTTGTCATAATTTGCTTTGGCTTGCTCAAGCAATTCATTCTTATCTTTTTCCCTTACAAGAGCAGTTAAAGTATTTATCCTATTTTCCCACTGCTTACTTAAGTTAGTTAATTCCTCTGAACTAATTCTATATTTCCTAAAAAAATTAAAAGCAGACTCAATTTTCACTTCAATCTCTTTTCTTTCGCTTTCATTAATTTCCATTGAGCTTAGGTAATAGTTTAAATCTCTTGAAAGTTCTAAAAGCTCAATTGAAGAATTTTCAACAATACTTAATGTATTTGATAAATTTTTATCAAGCTTACTGAGAGAAGCTAAATTATTCTTAAGCATATAAAGCTGATCATTAATACCATTTTTTTCAGAACCTTCAAGTTGCTCTAAGGACTGTTGAACTCCCTCTATTAGTTCGGTGCTATTGTTTATGAGCTTATGTTGATTCTGAATCGTATTCCAATTTTCATCGGTAAAATCTAGCTCCAAAAATTCTTTATATTTTTGCTCTAAATCCTCAAGCTCAGCTATGAAACTTGTTTTATTATGTAAGAATTCCTCGTGTTCTTTATGAAGATTACTCCAGAGTACATAAGCCTCACTAACCTTGTCAGTCAAATCTTTTGTTTTTGCAAAACCATCCAATATATTTCTTTGAGTTGATGAGTGTAGGAGAGAGTGATGAGAATTTTGGCTATATATATCCACCAAAGTATTGGCCAATTGTTTTAACTGAGTAACTGAACTTGGAGTCCCATTTATAAAGGCTTTTGACTTACCATCCGAACTAATAATTCTCCTAAGCAAAAGATTATCCTCTAAGTCATAATCATTTGCCTCAAGCCACAATTTTGCTTGTTGATTAGAATCAATATTAAAAATAGCTGAAATATCGGCTTTTTCTTTGCCTTTTCTAATAAGACCAGAATCTCCCCTCTGACCCAAGCAAATTGATAACGCATCTATTAAGATCGATTTTCCTGCACCTGTTTCTCCTGTTAGCGCACTAAACCCTCTCTTAAAATTTAGCTCTAGTTGATCAACGATAACAAAGTTTTTAATTAATAATGTTTCAAGCATCTAGTAATTACTCAACCCCAGTGTAATTTATTTCTCAGCATTTCAAAGTAGCAGTAATCTTTTGGATGGAGAATAGATACAGCCTCTTCTGCTTTACTTATTTGAATGACATCCCTCAAATCAAGAGGAAATTTAATTTGGCCGTCTATACTGGCGTAAGCCTCGTCCATGTTGATGATTTTTATACTGATTTGACTCTCCGCATTAATTGCAATGGGTCTATTGCTTAGTGTATGAGGACTTATAGGAACTATAGAAATTGCATCTAAATTGGGATGAAGAATCGGACCACCAGCTGATAATGCATAAGCTGTGGTTCCTGTTGGTGTGCTCACGATAATACCATCTGATCTTTGCCTATGAACAAATGCTCCATTAATCATAACATCCAGTTCGATCAACCTCACGCCACTCTTAATAACTACATCATTAAGAGATAACGACTCATAAACAGTTTTATTGTCTCTCTTTATTTTGGTATTAATGAGCATTCTTTTATCTTCGATGAATTCACCGTTAAGAATAGTATCTATATTTGAGAACATACTATTGGTGTTTAAGTCTGCAAGGAAACCGAATCGTCCCTGGTTTATTCCGATTAGAGGAGTATCAGAGCGGACCATACTTCTTGCAACTCCAATTAAGGTTCCATCACCACCAACAATAATCGCAAGATCAACAGTTGCTCCAATATCTTTTAAGGCAATCGATTTAATCCCCTCTAAATTAATTTGCTTCTGTGTTTTTTCTTCAATATATAATTCAATAGGTTTTTGACTCAGATGACCAACCAATTGGATTAGCTGATTATGAATATCTTTTGATTCTTCGATAGAAGGATACTTACCGATTACAGCAATTTTGTTAAAAGCTTTCATATTTAATTAAATAGCCTAGCTATATTAGAATTGAATTAGTAAAATACATTTAGTTTTTAATATTTTAAAGCATACGCCCAAAATTAACGAATAAAAATATAATGGATCTTGATAGTAGAGCACAGTCGTTACTTAAAACTTTAATCAACAATCATATCAGTGATGGTAACCCTGTTGGGTCTAAAACTTTATCAAGTTCATCGGAGCTTGATCTAAGTCCAGCCACAGTAAGGAATATTATGAAAGATTTAGAAGATGCGGGCTTCGTTTCAAGTCCCCATACTTCTGCTGGAAGAGTTCCAACAAATAAAGGTTACCGATTATTTGTAGACAGCCTTGTAACTGTTAAGTCTTTAAATGATTTTGAAATCACCTCATTAAAAAATCAGCTTGTATTATCAGATAATAAGCATTTAATTAATTCAGCAGCTGATACCTTATCAGAATTAACAAAGTTTGCTGGGGTAGTTATGATTCCAAAAGCTAAGAAAATAAAATATAAGCATATTGAATTCCTTAGCCTTTCTGAAAAAAGAGTTTTAGTTATTATTGTGACTGATGACGGAAGTGTTCAAAATAGAGTTCTTCATACCAAACATCATTACAATAAAGAAAAGCTTATTGAGGCCTCAAATTATTTTAATCAAGAATTCAACGGTCATTCAATTGAAAACGCAAAAAAAATGTTGCTTAATGACTTAAAAAATATGAAATCTGATATTTCAGATCTTATGTCATCGGCTATTGCCACCTCAGCAAATGATTCTGACAGTGATCATTTGGTGATGTCAGGTCAAGCTAAGTTGTTAGAAACTGCAGAGCTTTCACAAAATGTTACGAGTATTAAAAAGATTTTAGAAATATTTGAAAAGAAATCAGCACTCCTTAAGTTACTAGAAAACAGTCATAATGCCGATGGTATACAAATTTTTATTGGAGAAGAGTCGGGTTATAATGCTCTTGATGAATGTAGTATTATAACCTCGCCCTATCAAGCAGATGGAGAGATTCTTGGAATGCTTGGAGTTATAGGCCCAACAAGAATGGCATATGAAAGAGTAATCCCAATTGTCGATATCACTGCTAAACTCCTCGGCAAATCATTTAAATAAAGGTATTCAAAACAGTGAATTTTTATAATAACGAACCGAAGTATAAGCATGGAGATGCCCCAAAAATTGGAATTATTTTAGCCAATCTTGGGACACCAGATGCACCAGACGCAAAGTCTCTAAGAAAATATCTTGGGCAATTTCTAATGGATAGGCGTGTTGTTGAGATACCGAGATTTATATGGTGTTGGATTCTGCATTGTATTATCTTAGTTATTAGGCCGCGAGCATCGGCAAAAAAATATCGGCAAATATGGACATCCAAAGGCTCTCCTTTGCTTGTTAATGCAAAGAAACAAAGGAGTCTTTTACAAAAAGAAATAAAAAAAATGACTGCTCAACCAATTGAAGTAGAGCTTGGTATGAGCTACGGAAACCCCTCAATGGCCTCTGCATTTAATAAGCTTAGAGCTAAAAATTGTACCAAAATTCTTTTATTTCCACTCTATCCTCAGTATGCAGCCTCCTCATCAGCCTCTGCAATGGATAGTTTATGGAGGGTACTTCTTCGTTCAAGGAATGTTCCTGAAATACGAACCATTAGAAATTATCATGATCATCCAGCATATATCGAAGCATTAAAACAATCAGTATTAAAATATTGGAGCAAATTTGGAAAGCCTTCTAAGCTTATTATGAGTTTTCATGGCGTTCCAAAAAAATCATTGATGCAGGGCGATCCTTATCATTGTGAGTGCCATAAAACTGGGAGGCTTTTGGCTGAAGCTTTAAAGTTGAAAGACGATCAATATAAAGTTTGCTTCCAATCAAGGTTTGGTAAAGCCGAATGGTTAAAGCCTTACTTTTCTGATGTAATTTCTGCACTTGGTAAAGCAAAAGAAAAAAATGTGCATGTCATATGTCCTGGTTTCTCGAGTGACTGTCTTGAAACGCTTGAAGAAATAAATATGGAAGGTATGGAAATTTTCAAAGAAAATGGCGGAGTTGAGTATAGCTATATTCCTTCATTAAATGGAAACCCTGAATGGATTCATGCAATGCATGAAATAGTAAACACCCATATGCATGGGTGGATAATTCCAAATTGGAGTATAAAAAAACAAAATAAAGATTCACAAACTACGATCAATCAAGCAAAAAAGATCAAAAGCTCTTTATGATTATTTTAACAGGGGGGGCTGGCATGATAGGCAGTATGATTGCTTGGCACTTAAATACTATTCTCAAAAAAAACCGATTTATCATAGTCGATGATTACATTGTGCCTGAGCAAGAAAAAAATATTAATAAGCGTGATTTTGCTGATTTAATTGGTAAAGATGATTTGCCAAAATACTTAAAAAAAAATAATCAGATAGAAGCCATTATTCATATGGGTGCAATAAGTGCAACCACTGAGAATAATTTTAATAATTTATTAAAGTCCAACATTAGGTACAGCCAATTTTTATGGGAATGGGCGTCAATAAATCAAGTGCCTTTTATTTATGCAAGCTCTGCAGCAACATATGGTGGTGGAGAATTTGGGTATAAGGACGATTATGTTGACATTTCAAATTTCAAACCACTCAATGCCTACGGTTACTCTAAGCATTTTTTTGATATGTGGGTACAAAACCAAGTTCGACTAAATCTTCCTCGACCTCCTAAATGGCATGGACTTAAATTCTTCAATGTTTTTGGGCCAAATGAGTACCATAAAGGAAGAATGGCAAGTGTGGTGTACCATGCTTTTAATCAATTTAAAAAAGACGGTGAGGTAAGGTTATTTAAGAGTAAAAATCCAAACTTCAAAGATGGGATGCAACTTCGTGATTTCATTTATGTGAAAGATGCCGTAAATTGTGTTTTTCATTTGCTTACCAATAGTAACAGCTCGGGTATATATAATATTGGTACTGGAAAAGCGCAATCCTTTAAAGATCTTGCTAGAGCTCTGTTATTAAATTTAAATGAATCAGATTCACTTATTAAATATATTGACATGCCCAATGATCTAGAAAAAAAATATCAATACTTTACTGAGGCAGATATAAGGCGTCTCAGAGACACAGGATATGAATCAAAATTTAATAATTTATTTGATGGTATTAGTGATTATGTAAATAATTATCTTTTACAATCAGATCAATATGCATAAAAGTATTTTTAAATTTGTGAGACTTTTTTATGAGCCAAACCTATAAAGATATTATTAATAAAAAATTTAACTCCAAAGGAAAATGGGTTCTTGTTATTGGTGATGTAATGCTTGATAGATATATTTTTGGAGAAGTAACACGGCTTTCTCCAGAAGCCCCTGTACCCATCGTTGAAAAAGAGAGGGAATTCTCGCGTATGGGTGGAGCAGCCAACGTTGCAGCGAATTTGGTTGGATTGGGTATAAAAACTTGTTTAAGTGGTACGTTAGGAAATGATCATAACGGTGAGTTACTCCTAGGGTTATTAAAGGCAAATAACATCGCCCAAAAGGGAATAATAAAAAATAGATTTACCACTACAACTAAGACAAGAATTATTGCCGGGCATCAGCAAATTGTAAGAATTGATGATGAGGTTAAAAATATAGCTATATCAGTTAACGAGACCAAAAAAATAATAAGTCTTATTAATAAAAAACCTTCAGTTATTATACTTTCTGATTATGCTAAAGGCTTTTTAGCTCCACATCTGACCCAAAAGATCATTAAGCTAGCAAATAAACTAAATATTCCTACTTTAGTTGACCCAAAAGGTAATAATATTGAGAAATATGCAGGGGCAACAATTTTAACTCCAAACAAAAAAGAGGCATCTATACTGACTAACGCATCAATATCAGATGAAATTTTATTAGAGAAAGAGCTCAAGAAATTATGCACAAAATTTAATGTACAAAATATAGCTATGACTCAAGGTAAACAAGGTATTAAGTTAGTAAGTGCAAGGAAAATAAACGTTATTCCAGCAACAAAATTAAAACAAGTGTTTGATGTTTCTGGTGCAGGGGATACAGTTATAGCTGCCCTTGCTGCTGGTTTAGTTGGGAAATTAACTATTCATGAGTCTTTAGAGCTTGCTAATATAGCTGCAGGAATTGCAATTAGTAAAATTGGGACAATTCCCGTAGAGGGGCATGAAATTATAAATGAAATTGATGCAGAACAATCCTTACAAGTAAATAAAATTATGACGTTAAGTAAACTTAATAGTTGTTTAACAAAGCTAAGATCTAAATCCTTTACAATTGGATTTACTAATGGTTGTTTTGATATTCTTCATGCAGGGCATGTAACTTATTTAGAAAAAGCCAAAAATAATATTAACTACCTAATACTAGGGCTTAATTCAGACAGCTCTGTTAAAAAATTAAAAGGTGTTGATCGTCCAGTGATAAATCAAAATGATAGAGCAAGGGTACTATGTAGCCTTGAGGCAGTAGATGCAGTTATTATTTTCGATGAAGAGACACCTATTAAACTTATTGAAAGTATCAAGCCAGATTTCCTCATCAAAGGGAGTGACTATAAGATAGATGAAGTAGTGGGTCATAAAGAAATCAAAAAATGGGGAGGTAAAGTGAAATTAATCGAGCTTCTTAAGGGCAGAAGTTCAAGCAATATTATTAATAATTTTAATTAAAAAAAAATTTTAAATTAATGCTTTAATATTTTTGATATGAGAGACTCCATGCTCCTTGCATATTTTCTTCCATCCAGTTAAATCTGTCCAATCACTTATAAATAAAAAATCTATTCCATATTTTTTGGCCGTTTGAATATCGTAAATTGAATCTCCAAGAAATAGAGCTGGGTACCATGAATTATCTTTTAACTCTTGCTCAATTATCTCATGTTTTGATCGAGGGCTTCCAAAGATACCCTCGCTAAAGTATTTATCAATTTTTTTATCGGCGAATAAATATCTGAGTTCCTCTTGGTCACCCCCAGATGCGACTATCCATTTTTTTTTGGGTGTCTTTATCTTTAATAGATCCAACCCCTCCGCAACTTCGCATGACTTTAGAAGCTTGATTACATTATTATTAAGATTATTAATTAAGTTATTCATACTTATATCTGTTACATCCTGGTGAAGAATGTTAGTTAAAAAGTATTCGAACTTAATGTTCCTGGATATTCCAGTAAGCTCAATATGATGATGCACTAAAGCCTCAGCGTCTGCCTTACTTGCACCAAACTCAAGGGCTGCATTTCTATAGGCTTCAATTTTTCGGAAATTAGAATTCAGAATGACTCCATCACAATCAAAAATAATAGTTTGATAATGGGCTAGGTTAGTCATGATTTTGTTAAAGGCTGCTGGCTTCTTTTGCTAGTCTGGTTATTTCGTCCCAATTCTTTGTCTGAACTAAATCTTTTGGGGTAAGCCAAGTACCTCCACATACTGGAACATTGGGTAATTTCAAGAAATCAGGCGCCGAATTAATCGTTATACCTCCGGTTGGACAAAATTGAATGTTTGAAAAAGGACCATTGAAACCTTTCAATAGATTTATGCCTCCTACTGCAACTGCTGGAAAAAGCTTTAAAAAGTCAAATCCATCATTATTAGCACTCATTACTTCGCTTCCTGTTGATACTCCCGGTAGAAGGGGTAGATCGATATCTTTACAGATTGCACCCATTTGAGATGTATAACCTGGACTCACAGCGAATTGACTTCCTGCAATCTTTGCATTGGTAGCATCCACTTCCGTTCTTAGAGTACCAGCCCCAACAATTGCCTCGGGTACTTTTGTAGCTATAAGCTCAATCGCTTTAAGGGCGCAATCTGATCGTAAAGTAACCTCTAAAACCCTTATACCACCTGCAATAAGTGCTTCTGCCATTGGGACTGCTTCATCTAAATTATTCACTACTATTACTGGTATTACTGGTCCATATTTTGCAAGTTCTTTTGTTTTCATAAAATACTCTTTAATTCATCCAAGTAATTGCGCCCTCTTCGGCAGATAAAACATTTTTTCTCATATTCCCAAACAGCTCTCTTCCAATGCCATGTCTGTTTGTTATCTTTTGCTCTTTAGTCATGATCTCAACAGCTCTTTGATTCCAAACATCTTCGTCTACCATAACGTTCAAGGTACCTACAGTAGCATTTAAACGTATTATATCTCCCTCTTGTATTTTACCTATTGCTCCGCCAGCTGATGCCTCTGGACTCATATGTATAGCTGCAGGTATTTTTCCTGATGCTCCGCTCATCCTTCCATCAGTTACTATTGCAACCTTAAATCCCTTATTTTGAATTATAGATAAAGGTGGGGTTAGTTTATGAAGCTCAGGCATACCATTAGATTTTGGTCCTTGAAAACGTACAACAGCAATAAAATCACGCTCCAATTTACCCTCATTAAAAGCACTTAAAAGCTCCTCTTGGCTATTGAAAATAAGAGCTGGAGCTTCTATTAAGTGTCTATCTTCGGGTACTGCAGAAATCTTCATCACTGATCTTCCAATATTTCCCTTCAATAGTCTTAATCCACCAGATTCACTAAAAGGATTTTCTGCTTTTCTAACAATTGTCTCATCTCCGCTTTCATCGGGAAGATCTGCCCAGGATAATTTTCCTTTTTTTATTTCTGGCAGTTTACTATATTCATAAATCCCCCCAGAGGCTACGGTTATAACGTCTGGGTGCATACATCCACTATTTAATAACTCTCGTATGACAAAAGCTGGACCTCCAGCTTTTTGGAATTCATTCACATCAGCTTTACCATTTGGATAAACACTTGCTAATAATGGTACTACCTTAGCTAAATCATGAAAATCAGACCAATCAATAATAATGCCAGCTGCGTGCGCAATTGCGACCCAGTGTATTAGATGATTTGTTGAGCCGCCAGTTGCCAAAAGCGCTGCCATTGCATTAATAATTACCTTTTCATTTACCAATTCCCCTACTGGCTGAACTTGATCCTGGTTTATATTAGCAACCAATTGTTTTACGGCTTCTTCAGTCAATGCTTTTCTTGTTCCATCATGCGGATGGATGAATGCAGAGCCAGGAACATGAAGCCCCATTGCCTCCATAAGCATCTGATTACTGTTTGCAGTTCCATAGAAAGTGCAGGTTCCTTCACCATGGTAAGCAGATGATTCAGATTTAAGTAGCTCATCTCTTCCAATTTGCCCTTGCGCGTACTTCTCACGTACTTTTGACTTGCTTGTGTTGTCTATGCCAGTCGACATAGGTCCAGCTGGAACAAAAATAGTTGGTAAATGGCCGAAATGCAGAGCTCCTATGAGAAGGCCTGGAACAATCTTATCGCATATACCCAGCATCAAAACACCATCAAAAACATCGTGAGACAAACCTATGGCAGCTCCCATAGCGATATTATCTCGTGAAAAAAGACTTAATTCCATGCCTGGTTCGCCTTGAGTTACTCCATCACACATTGCTGGAACTCCGCCAGCAACTTGTGCAGTTGCTCCAAAAGATGCAGCTATTTCTCGTATAAGTTTTGGGTAATCTTCGTAGGGTTTATGAGCAGAGAGCATATCGTTATATGCAGTTACAATACCAATATTAGGCGATTTTTTTTCTACAATTTTTAATTTATCATTAGCTGGTAACGCAGCAATAGCATGAGCTACATTGGCGCAACCTAGACGATCAGCCCCTCTTGTTCTATCTTTCATAGCATCAACACGACCAAGATAAGCCTCTCTGGTGGGCTTACTTTTTTCTTCGATTCTTTGTGTTATTTCTACAATTAATGACTTCATATAAATTAAGTTTTATTTTAAATAAGAGCCTGCCATTATCAGTTAAAGCAATACCCTAAGTCAAATTTAATGAAAAAAAATATATATTGACTTGAAATTAAAATATTAATCTCCATATTAAGTCTGTACTAACTTTACGAATATATTTAAATCATGGCTAAAAAAGAAACTAAACAAAAAACGAAGAAAGAAGAAAAGATAGATTCAAAAAAAATAGTAGAGCTTGAAGGTCGTATTAAAGAGCTTGAGGCATCAATACTTTACTCTAAAGCAGAGGCTGATAATGCAAGGAAACGTGCATTGGATGATATAGAAAAAGCAAGGAAATTTGCCGTAGAAAAATTTTGTCAGGAAATATTGTTAGTAAAAGACAGTTTAGATGCAGCTTTGGCAATTGATAAAGCATCCCTTGAAAGTTATAAGGATGGGATTGACCTAACTTCCAAACAATTACTAAATATATTTGCTAAATTTAATATTGAGGAAATTAATCCCGTTGAAGAAAGCTTTGATCCTAATTTTCATCAGGCGATGACCATGATTGAATCCGAAAAAGAGCCAAATAAAATTTTAAATGTGATGCAAAAAGGTTACAAGCTCAATGAGAGAGTTTTAAGACCAGCATTAGTAACAGTATCTAAGGCGAAATAATTTACGGGCTTGAAAAGAATGAATTTGCCCCAATTTAATATATTAATAAATATTTACTTTAAGGAATGTAAAAATGTCAAAAATTATTGGAATTGATCTAGGAACTACTAACTCATGTGTTTCCGTAATGGAAGGTGGGAAGCCCAAAGTTATTGAAAATGCGGAGGGGGCAAGAACTACGCCTTCTATTATTGCTTATCAAGATGAGGGAGAAACCTTAGTTGGAGCCCCAGCAAAGAGACAAGCAGTAACAAATCCAAAAAATACTCTTTATGCAGTCAAAAGACTTATAGGTAGAAAATTCGATGAGAAAGAGGTGCAAAAGGATATCGAATTGATGCCTTATACCATCTCAAAAGCTGATAGTGGTGATGCTTGGGTTGAAGTAAATGGTGAAAAAATGGCACCTCCACAGATATCTGCAGAAATTTTACGAAAAATGAAAAAAACTGCGGAGGATTATCTTGGTGAGTCAGTATCAGAAGCAGTTATAACGGTACCAGCTTATTTCAATGATAGCCAACGCCAAGCGACTAAAGATGCAGGTCGAATTGCTGGCCTAGAAGTTAAGCGAATTATCAATGAGCCAACAGCAGCAGCACTTGCCTTTGGGTTAGATAAACAAGAGGGCGATCGGAAAATTGCTGTTTATGATCTTGGTGGCGGAACCTTTGATGTATCTATTATTGAAATAAGTAGCGTCGATGGAGAACACCAGTTCGAAGTTTTGTCTACTAATGGCGATACATTTCTTGGTGGTGAGGATTTCGATAATAGAATTATAGACTTTTTATCAGACGAATTTAAAAAGGAAAATGGGGTTGATCTATCTAAAGATATGTTAGCTAAACAAAGGCTTAAAGAAGCTGCAGAAAAAGCAAAGATAGAACTTTCAAGTAGCGTACAGACAGAGATAAATTTACCATATATCACTGCAGATGCATCGGGACCAAAACATTTAGTTGTTAAGTTAACCAGGGCGAAATTTGAATCACTTGTTGATGACCTTATACAAAGAACAATTGCACCGTGCGAAACGGCATTAAAAGACTCAGGTTTATCTGCTTCAGATATTGCAGATGTGATATTAGTTGGCGGGCAAACAAGGATGCCTAAAGTACAAGAGAAAGTAAAAGAGATTTTTGGTGTTGATCCTAGAAGAGACGTAAACCCTGATGAAGCAGTTGCAGTTGGCGCTGCTGTTCAAGGCGGAGTTCTCCAAGGAGACGTGAAAGATGTCCTCTTGCTTGACGTTTCACCTTTAAGCTTAGGCATTGAAACTCTGGGTGGAGTTATGACGAAGCTTATTAAGAAAAATACAACCATTCCAACCAAAGCATCACAGGTATTTTCAACTGCGGAAGATAACCAAAGTGCGGTTACCATTCATGTTCTTCAGGGTGAACGGGAAATTGCAACTGGAAACAAAAGTTTAGGTCAGTTTAATTTAACCGATATACCATCCGCTCCGAGAGGGACTCCACAAATTGAAGTTTCTTTTGATATTGATGCAAACGGAATATTGCATGTTAATGCTAAAGATAAAGCTACAGGTAAAGAAAATAAAATTACCATTAAAGCAAACGGAGGCTTAACGGAAGAAGAAATCAAAAAAATGGAAGAGGATGCTGAAAAATTTGCTGACGAGGATAAAAAAGTTAAAGAAATGGTTGATGCTAAGAATTCCGCTGAAGCTATGGTTCATTCAGTTCAAAAAACAATGAAGGAACATCAAGACAAATTATCTGATGAAGAAAAAACAAGCATAGAAAAAGCCATAAAAGATTTAGAAGAAGCTATCAAATCAGACAATAAGGACGACATAGAGGCTAAAAACAAAGTGCTTGCTGAAGCCTCACAAAAACTTGGGGAAAAAGTATATGCTGAGGAACAGGCAAAACAACAAGCAGAGGCGCCAGGTGACAATCCAAAAGAAAAAACTGTGGATGCTGAGGTTGTTGATGCTGACTTTGAAGAAGTAAAAAAAGAAGATACCAAAGAAGAAAAATCCGATAAATAAACATAAGATATGGGGCTTTTAATGGGTCCCATATGTATTTATACATGGCCCAAGATAGAGACTATTACGAAGTACTCGGTGTGAACCAAGGAGCGTCAGACGATGAGATAAAAAAAGCTTTTAAAAAGCTAGCTATGAAACATCATCCAGACAGAAATCCTGATAACCCTAAAGCTGAAGCAAGCTTTAAGGAGGCAAAGTTAGCCTATGAAATTTTATCCGATAGTCAAAAAAGATCAGCATACGATCAATACGGTCACGCTGGCGTAAATCAAAATATGGGTGGGGGTAACGGTGACTTCAGTGATTTTGGTGATGCTTTTGGGGATATTTTCGGGGATATTTTTGGTGGGGGAAGAAGTAACCAACGATCTAATGTCTATCGAGGCGCAGACCTACGATATAATATGGAAATAAGCTTAGATCAGGCTTATAAAGGTACAGAAACTAAGATTCGTATACCTGTAATGTCATCTTGTAAAGAATGTTCTGGAAAGGGTGCGAAAAAGGGTACAGAACCAACAACCTGTAGCACTTGTCAAGGGCAAGGACAAGTCAGAATGCAACAAGGATTTTTCTCCGTTCAACAAACCTGCCCAAAATGCCAAGGTTCAGGGAAAGAAATTAAAGATCCATGTAATGAATGTCGTGGCTCGGGGAGGAAACAAGAAAATAAAACACTCTCTGTTAAAATTCCTTCTGGTGTAGATGACGGAGATCGAATCAGGCTTAGCGGCGAGGGAGAGGCTGGGGTAAATGGTGGTCCCTCAGGAGACCTTTATGTTGTTGTGAGTCTTAAACATCACGAGATATTTGAAAGAGATGGAGGTAATCTTCATTGTGAGATGCCTATTAGTTTCTCAACTGCTGCCCTTGGTGGTCAAATTGAAGTACCCACATTAGATGGGAGTGCTAAAATAAAAATACCTGCAGAAACTCAAACGGGAGCAGTTTTCAGACTTCGTGGTAAAGGTATTAAGCCTATCAGAGAAAGTCAGCATGGTGACCTCCATTGTCATGTAGTTGTTGAAACTCCTATCCGCTTGGATGAAAGTCAAAAGAAATTACTCAAGGAACTAGAGAAACTAAATCAAGCTGATTCAGGAAAGCATAGTCCAAGATCAGAAACATGGCTTGATAAGGTGAAAGATTTTTTTGCCTAAACTTAGAATGTCCCTTTTTGAATTAGCTCGATTTTATAGCCACTAGGGTCCTCAATAAATGCAATGACAGTAGTGCCATGCATCATAGGGCCAGCCTCTCTCAGGACATTGCCACCCTTCTTCTTAATATCTTCACATGTTTTATAAGCATCCTCAACTTCTATAGCAATGTGGCCGAAAGCATTACCGTGATCATAGTTAGAGGTATCCCAATTGTAAGTAAGCTCAATAACAGTATTAGACTTTTCATCACCATAACCAATGAAAGCTAATGAAAATTCTCCCTCTGGATAATCTTGTTTCCTCAGGACTTTCATATCAAAAATATCTTCATAAAACTTAATCGATTCCGCTAGATTATTTACTCTTATCATGGTGTGTAAAATTCGCATTAGCTTTCCTGTACAGTTGAATTATTCTGATTGGTAAGTTGCTTAAACTTCTCCATAAGTTGTTGCTTCGTTTCAGGGTATTGTGGATCTTTAGGTATACAAGCAACCGGGCAAACTTCTACACATTGAGGAGTGTCGAAATGTCCAACACATTCGGTACACGATTTGGGGTTAATTTCGTATATTTCTATACCTTGAAAAATTGCATCATTGGGACACTCCGGTTCACAAACATCGCAATTTATACATTCGTCGGTTATTACTAAAGCCATGTTTACTTGACGTCTTCTAAAAATTTTATTGTCTCAGATGAAACAAATTGTGAAATATCTCCGTCCAATTGAAATATTTGTTTGACATAAGATGATGAAATTGAGCGGTAATTATCAGAAGAATCTAAAAAAATAGTATCAATCTCATTGCATATTACCCGATTAAGTTGAGCCATTTGCGATTCTACAAGATAATCGTTCATGTTCCGTAGCCCTTTAAATATAACATTTGCATTTATTTCTTTTGCAAATTCAGTGGTAAGCCCCTGATAAATAATCACTTCAATATTTTTATTACTACTGTAGATTAATTTGATCAACTTTAACCTTTGCTCACAAGACAAGTATGAATTTTTAAAGTTATCTTTAGAGATACCTATTACTAACTTTTCACATATTTTTAATGCACGCCTAATAATATCCTCGTGGCCTAAAGTAATTGGATCAAAACTTCCTGGATAAAAACCTATCATTCACTGATACCATTGTTAAAAGATAAAAGTATACCTGCCCTGCTCTTGAACTCTTAAGAATTTTTAATTTTCTAGTTCTAATTTCCTCACCTAACTCTAAATAAATAAGTCCATCATTATTAAGATATTTAGCTAAATCATCAATAGACTTGTATGCATCTTTATCCATAAACGGTGGGTCAAAAAATATAATATCGAATTTTTTTGAATTGGTTTTCAGAAAAGTATTGGCTGACGAATGGATGATATCTGCAGCGTAAGCACCTAGAGCTTCTTTATTTTTTTCTAAATTTAAGAAATTATCTTTATTTTTTTCTACCATCAAGCATGAGCTTGCATTTCTTGACAGCGCTTCAAAACCCAAAGCACCAGTACCGGCAAATAAATCAAGACAATATTTGTTTGTTAAATCTTGATTTAGCCAGTTAAATAGAGTTTCACGCACTCTACCAAGGGTTGGCCTTAAACCTTCGCTATTTTGAAAATAAATATTCTTACGTTTCCAGTGTCCACCAATAATCTTTACAAAATTTTTCTTATTTTTATTCAACCCCAACAATCACAGTAGAAAAATTATCCATATCTACCCGTTTTTTAAAAGCATTTTTTATTTGTTCAACTGTGACGGCATTAACTTTATCAGAAAAGGTATCGAGATAATCTAATGGGTAATCATAGAAAGCCATCATTGAAATATATTGAACAATTTTTTTATTGCTATCAAGCCTCAATGGAAAACCACCAATCATATTACTTTTAGCTGCAGTTAATTCTTTCTCTGTAGGACCATTTTCGATAAAATCATTTGTTGTTTTTCTGACTAAATTCAATGCTTTGTCAAGCTGATCTTTTGATGTTTGCAAACCAATCTGAAAAGGACCAGTCTCAAGAAATGGCATAAAATAGCTATAAACACTATAAACCAAGCCATTTTTTTCTCTTACTTCACCTGTTAACCGGGATACGAATCCTCCACCACCAAGAATATAGTTGCCAACATACAATGGGAAAAAATCTGGGTCACCTCTTTTCATAATTGGCGCCCCAAAGTAAAGGTGCGCTTGCGATGAAGGATGTGGGATCCTTATATTTTGAGACTTCGTAATTTTGACTTCTGGGTAATAAGCAGCCTCAAGATTCACAGGGAAACCTTTACTAATATCTGACGCAATTTTTTTAGCAAGCTTAATATTAATATCACCAACAATAACTATGGAAGCATGGTTAGATAAATAAAAATTACCATAAAATTCTTTCAGTTGTGTCGATGTTAATTTTTGTATTGAATCTATATTTCCCGACTCTGATAAACTGTATGGATGTTCCCCGTAAAGGGCTTTCATAAACGCTTTTGACCCTATGCTTGCAGGTTCAGTCTCACCTTGGCGAATGGAGGCGAGATATTTTTTCTTTTCTCTTTCCATAATCACTTTATCGAAGTCTGGTTTATGTAGAACTAGATTGAAAAGTTTAATTGCTTTATCCTTGTTTTCAATGAGCGTTCTTAAACTAAACGAACTTTTATCTCTGTCAAAACCACTATCTAATTGCGCGCCTATATCGGTAAACTGATTAGCTAAATCAACTTCGCCTATTCCGTTAGAACCCATTAAAATAAGATGATTTGTTAAAGAAGCAATACCATTACTTATTTTGTTGTCACGACCACTTCCCGCCTTAAAACTTACATTAATATCGAGTATGGGTAAGTGATCAGTTTCTACAAAATATACCTTAGCTCCCTCAGAAGTAACCCAATGATCTATTTTAACTCCAGCAGAAACCGCACTGAAATTAAAAATAAATAATATAAAAAATAAACTTTTAGTGAACATGTGGTCTTCCTTGTGGCTTATGATTAGGGTCTAGTGGTTGTGGATCTAAAGTAACGACAGTTAATTTTTCATCAACTAAATATTTCTTTGCTACGGCCTGAACTTGATCAGAAGTTACTTTTTTAACGTTGATAATATATTCATCCATCAATTTGTGTGAGTATCCCATAGTTTCTAGTTGACCAATAAGCATGCCTTGAGAAAAAACAGAATCCTTCTGATAAACATCACCAGCAATAACTCCAGTTTTAATTCTATTTAATTCGGCTTCAGTAACACCTTCTTTTACAATTTTAGCAATTTCATTTTTAAGTGCCTGTTCAATTTCATTTTCATTGACATCCTCACTTGGAGTTGCATAAAGCTCAAATAAACTTAAGCCACCTCTAGTTAGCATCGCATAGCTTGCGCTTGCGCTAACAGCAATACCGGATTTATTTACTAAATTTTGATTAAGCCTTGATGTGCTTGTATTGGACAAGATACCAGCTAAAACTTCTAAAGCATAAATATCATTGTTATCCTTATTTAAATCTTTATCGAGTGCTGGAACTTTATACCCCATTTGAATATACCCAAGTTTACTTGGAGCTTTTAACGAGGCTCTTCTAATTCCCTCTTGTTCTGCTTCTATCTGAGGTTTTCGTCCTTTAACCTCTCTTGATGGAATCTTTCCAAAATGTTTTTTTGCTAATTTAACGACATCATCAAATTTTACATCGCCAGCAACAACAAGAATTGCATTATTTGGCGCATACCAGTCGTCATACCATTCTTGAGCATCTTTGTAATTCATATTTTCTAAATCATCCATCCATCCGACAATTGGTCTTCCATATGGATGTGAGACAAAGGCAAGCGATTGCATTAATTCATTGACCTTTGATGTTGGTCTATCATCAGTCCTCCAAAGCCTTTCCTCAATAACAACTTTTATTTCTTTTTTAAATTCTTCATCTGTAATAACAAGGTTTTGCATACGATCAGCTTCCATTTTTATTGCTAGTGGAAGCTGGCTTTTTTCTAATTGTTGGAAGTAACAAGTGTAGTCTGCCCCTGTAAAGGCATTTTCTCTACCTCCTGCTGCGGCAATAATTTCAGAAAATCTTCCGGGTTTGTACGACTTAGTGCCTTTAAACATCATATGTTCAAGAGCATGAGCAATGCCTGTTTTTCCATTTACTTCATCGATACTTCCTGCCTGATACCAAACTTGTGATACAACAACTGGTGCGCGATTATCTTCCTTAACCAATATTCTCATACCATTACTTAACTTAGTTTCGAAAACGTCAGCGTTAACGGTAAATGGAACAAAAATACACACTAGAATAAATTTTAATAAATACACTGCTTACCCCTTGTCAATAATAGTTTGTATAATAGAATACTTACTGACCATAATCTTATCATTTAGTTCTTTACCTATATTTAAATAATGTTTGAATTTTTAAAAAAATTAGTTAAAAAAAAACCTGAGCCAAAGAAAGCTATTGCTAAACCTATTACCAAAGCCAAACCTGAGCCAAAGAAAGCTATTGCTAAACCTATTACCAAAGCCAAACCTGAGC
>CAZGLD010000007.1:0-70549 GCA_964526705.1 uncultured Methylobacillus sp. | reverse complement strand
GATATTTACCAAAACTGGAGAACGTTATGACAGAAGTAAAATGTAACTGTAAAAGCAAGGATTCTAAATGTTGCACAGAAAAAACTTGTGCATGCTGCAAAGATAAGTGTTGCTGCAAATAAAAATATATATTTAATATAAATATACTTTATAACTAAAGACCTCTATACATGAGGTCTTTTTGATCCTTCTTACTTATACGCCTTTAGCCCATATTTAATAGATTAATACCTTTATCATCTGCCTATTTAATCTATTCTTTAATAAATCTTAAAGTCATTCGATCGGATTCACCAATTGCTTTAATGATAGGTTTATCTTGATCCGATACACCTCTCATACTTGGTAGTAAGTTCCATACTCCATTAGGATGGTTCGCCTTGTCTTTTGGATTAGCATTGATTTCAGATGAATCGTCTAATCGAAATCCAGCCTTTTTTGCCATACTCACTACATATTCAACGGTCATATAACCACTTTTTATTTGCTGATCCAATGGAGTTCCTGGTTTAGCTCTGTGCTCTACTAAACCAAGAATTCCTCCTGGTTTTAATGCTTTAGCAAATCCAGCAAACATAGACTCAGCGGATCCGGCTTTAGCCCAGTTATGCACGTTTCTGAATGTTAGCACCATATCAACCGGCCCATCAGGGGCAAATACAGGATCTTTAGGATTAAAATGTGTCCAGCGTAGCTTCTCGTATACGTCAGGGTTCGCACTCATTTTTTCTTTGAATGCTTTTTCTATTCGAACAAAGTAAGGATTAATGTCCTTATGCAGCGTAAGTGAAGCATAGTGGTACTCCCCTTTTGCACGCATAAGCGGAGCTAAAATCTCAGCATACCATCCGTATCCTGGTGTAATTTCAATAACAGACTGCTCTGGAGTCAGGCCGAAAAAAAGTAATGTATCTTTTGGATTACGATATTTATCACGCTCAATATAAGCTGGTGTTCGATGTTTTTCTGCCAAAGCCTCATCAATAAGCTGGTCAAAGCTAACTTGGCTGTAAGCAATCAACGGAAGTGTTGTAAAAAATAAAATGAAATAACGTATAAAAAGCTTGGTATTTTTCATGATTTTCAATATCTTACCTTTAATGTAAAGGATTAATTATACATTTCCGGAACCCATGTACAACATGCCCCCACCATATAAAACTCCAGTCAGAAGGAAAATAACGAAGGTATATCCCAGTATTTGTCTCATATGCAGCCCTGCAATAGCAAGAATTGGTATGGTCCAGAAAGGTTGAATCATATTGGTCCATTGATCTCCGTATGCAACTCCTAGGACAACGATAGATGGATCCACATCCAAGGAAAGCGCTGCCTCTATCATAATAGGACCCTGCACTGCCCATTGTCCCCCACCGGAGGGTATAAACATATTCACCAGACCGCCCGATAAAAAAGCGAAGAAACCTAAAGTTTGGGGGGTTGCAATGGAAACAATCCAGTCGGTAATAACCCCCATCAGACCTGTTGTTGCCATAATCCCCATGATTCCTGAGTAAAATGGGTATTGCAAAATAATTGCTCCCACCGTTGCTGCCGCATTATTCACTAGCTTTATATAGTGCATAGGCGAGCTCGCTAACAGTAAACCTAGTGCCAGGAATGTCCAGCTTACAATATCAAGATTTAATGAAAAACCCTTTTGCGCATAAGTGATTCCTACATAAGTAATTATTGATAGTCCAAGAAAAACACTAAGGGCTCTATGGTTTTCAAAT
This sequence comes from uncultured Methylobacillus sp., assembly GCA_964526705.1. Taxonomy (GTDB): domain Bacteria; phylum Pseudomonadota; class Gammaproteobacteria; order Burkholderiales; family Methylophilaceae; genus BACL14. Next base: position 68,813 of record CAZGLD010000007.1, on the reverse strand, counting down.
TTTTCTACAAACGACATATTATCTTTAGGTTCAGGGGTTGCCCTTTTTTCTTTGACAAGCGATGGATCTATCTCAATAATATCTTTTTCATCTGGCTTCATTAATGGGCACACTACAGTGATGATAAGTAAGCCTAACAATGCAAGAACTATGTTTGTTGAAGAAAGAATGGTCTCTGTTACCGGAATAATACCCACCCTATCCTCCAATAAATGTCCTGGTGTAGCAACAAATAAGGCAGATGAAGATGAATAGCCCATATGCCAGATAACAAAACCAGAATAAGCAGACGCAACCAACAAGGGGTAATGAATTTTAAATGGTTTTTCTGCGCACTCTCTAGCTACACTTCGCGCAACAATCGCCCCAATAATTAATCCAAAGGACCATGCACAAAGACTAGCTATTCCAGCAGAAAAGGCGACAAGCGAGTAAGCTTGACCGGATGTTTTAGGTAATTTACCTATGAATTGCAATAACCTTTGAACAGCGCCCGTGTGTGCAAGAGCGTGAGCCCCCACCATAATAATTGTTATCTGTGCGGTAAATTTAAATAGCATTGGAAGGCCATCCCCCCATGCGATCATGGTAGAAGTAACCGTGGCGTCAGTAAGCAATAAGGCTGAAACAAAAGTGATGATAGACAGGATAATGACAAATATGAAGGCGTCCGGATAGAATCGCTCAACAAAAGATACAAAGGGACGAGCTATAGTTTGAAAAACTTTCATATATAGTCTTTACAGCAAAAGGTTAAAAAAATTTCACGCCAAATAAAAGGCGTGAAATTATAATCATAAAAATTATTTAATTTTAAAAGCTACTAGTTTGCCATCATTCATCAAAGGCATAATAAGTATTTTTTTATCATGAATTACCTCGTGATCAGCTGCACCTTGAGAAAGCTTTTTGAGTACTTTGAAATTACCGTCAGCTTTTATGTGAAGCAAATTACCACCGACCCAGTCCGCAACAAAATAACCGCCGTTTCCATCGGATTCAACTCCGTCTAACGTTCCTACAGGTTTCGCGTTACCAAGTGATTTTATTTCTTTATTCTTTAGCTCTACGACCTTGAGATGACCAACAATGGCAGGTGCAAAGCCATCAGTAGGGTGACCCCAGCTACCGACAATTAACGTACCTTTTTCGTAATGTAAGCCATTAGGTGCTTCAAGTTTTGGGCTATAAAGCCAAGTTGTTAATTGGCCAAAGGTATTTAATCTAAAAATGGTGTCAGAGAAGGTATCAGAGACATAAATATTGCCATATGTATCAGCCGTTACATCGTTAAGAAAAGAAGCTCCGACCGCGTTATGTTTTTTTGTAACCTTGCCACTTTTGATATCTATCTCAATTAATTGGTCTACATCACCAGCATAAAGTTTGCCTTTAGATATAACCAACCCTTTAGGTGCATTTAAACCCTCGATCCATTTCAAATCAACGATATTTCCCTCTAAATCAACCTTAGAAATAAAGCCATTTCCATCCTTAGAAAAAGGATCGCCCTGCATGTTAGTTACATATAAAATATCATTCTCTTTATCAAAAACGACAGACTCAGGAAGCTTAAAATCTGCTTTAGTCTCCCAAAGCTTAGTTAATACAGGATCAGCACTTGCAAAGCTTACCGAAAATAAAAAGACCACGCTAAAAATATACTTAAAAAATGTTATTTTCTTCATACTTTTTCTCCAAACAAAAATTAATAAAATTTACTACTTTTCTGACGTTGCATAGCTCGCGCTTTCTGCAAACGAAAATTGTTTCCCCTCACGAAGATTAGTGGAAGGCCATCTTTGTGTAATAGTTTTTCTTCTCGTGTAGAAACGAACACCATCAGGTCCGTACGCAAAAAGATCTCCAAAAAGGGATTGTTTCCAACCACCAAAACTATGATATGAAACTGGCACAGGAAGGGGGATATTAATTCCAACCATTCCTACTTTTATATTGTCTGAGAAATACCTTGCCGCTTCACCATCACGAGTAAAAATACATGTTCCATTGCCGTACATATGGTCGTCGATTAACTGCATAGCAGCTTCCATACTTTTAACGCGGATTATCTGCAACACAGGGCCAAATATTTCTTCTTTGTAAGAGGTCATATCAGCCGTAACATTATCAATAAGTGTCCCACCAATAAAGTAACCCCCTTCACAACCTTTAACCACAATATTTCTTCCATCCACCTCAATAGTAGCACCCTGATTTTCAGCGCTATCAATATAGGATGACACCTTGTGCTTATGTTCTTGTGTAATCAATGGGCCGAAGTCATTGGTATTATCCGTATATGCCCCTACCTTTAAAGCCTCCATTGCTTTCTTCATCTTTGATATTAAAATGTCTCCTATCTCATCACCGACGACTACCGCTACGGAGAGCGCCATACACCTTTCACCGCTCGAACCAAATGCTGCCCCCATAAGCTGTGTGACTGTATTATCGATATCTGCGTCCGGCATCACAATGGCATGATTTTTTGCACCTCCCAAAGCCTGGCATCGTTTACCATTAGCGGTTGCTTTGGTATAAATATGCTTAGCAATTGGAGTAGATCCAACAAAACTTATGGCCTCAATTCGTTTATCTTCAAGCAAAAGATTGACCAAATCTTTATCACCGTTAACTACACTCAATACTCCATTTGGAAGACCAGCTTCATATAAAAGTCCTGCGATAAACAAAGTTGAGCTTGGATCGCGTTCGGATGGTTTTAATATAAAACAGTTTCCACATACTATTGCCAGAGGGTACATCCATAACGGAATCATAGCGGGAAAATTAAATGGAGTAATACCTGCGACAATACCGAGTGGTTGAAATTCACTCCAACAGTCGATGGACGGCCCAACATTTTTACTATATTCCCCTTTGAGAACTTCAGGAGCGGTACATGCATACTCCACATTTTCTATACCCCTTTGTAGTTCCCCCATAGCGTCGTGAGGAATTTTTCCATGCTCCTCACCGATAAGCTGACAAATCTTATCTTTATTTTTTTCGAGCAGCTCTTTAAAACGGAACATAATTCTCGCACGTTTAATAACAGGGAGATCTCGCCAAGCTGGAAATGCCTTTTGTGCTGAAATAATTGCCTCGTTTAAAGTGTGCTCAGATGCTATCTCTAAATACTTACTGACCTCCCCTTTGGCAGGGTTATAGATATCTAAGTGTGGGCCATCATGGTGTGTGGTCTTTCCGTTTATTAAGTGCCCTACTGTTTCAAGGTCAAGCTTATTATTAGTAATAGTAGACATAATATTATATAAATTGAATTAGAATAGTTTCTAATGTTAGACTTTTTATTTATGCACTACAATGATTAAATATTAATTTTCATAATGCATTAATGCATTTTACTATGTATAATTAATGGTTTGAAAATAAATTTTTTAAATGGTTAGCTAGATGTTGGATTGGAATAATCTTCGTTCATTTCTTGAGTTGGCAAGGCACGGAAAATTAACAGCCACTGGGAAAAGACTCAATATAGAACCAACAACCGTTGGAAGGCATATTAATAAACTGGAACAAGATCTTGAAGTACAGCTATTCAATCGATCACCAAAAGGCTATTCACTCAATGATGAGGGTTATAAGCTTCTTTCTTATGCAGAAAGTATTGAAACAAAAATTAATTCAATTTATCAATCTATCTCAGGTACCGATACGGAATTAAGCGGAGCAGTTAGAATGGCTGTGCCAGAAGGATTAGGGATAGGTATCATATCAAAACACGTAAAAGCATTTAAGGATAAGCATCCAGCCATTGAACTTGAATTGGTCGCTGACACAAGATCACGAAGCCTATCAAAACGTGAAGCAGATATTACGATCACTTTAGCTAGGCCCTCCTCAGGAAGATTAGTAGCTTGGAAATTAAGTAACTACAGCCTCGCCTTGTACGCAAGTCATGAATATCTAAAAAATAAGAAACCAATCGAATCAGTAAAAGACTTAAATAAACACCCATTCATTAGCTATATTGATGATCTTATAGAATTTCCACAATTAAAATACATGCAGGATATATTTCAAGATGTAAATGTAGTATTTCGCAGCAGTTCCCTACAGGCACAATATCAAGCAGTAGCTGATGGAGTAGGCCTTGCACTTCTTCATGGATTTGTCGCTGCCACAGATCCAAAACTCCAAGTCATATTACCGAAGAAAATATGTATTTCACGTGAATATTGGATGGTAGTTCATGAAGATATGTCAGAACTTGCTCGTGTTCGTGCGGTTAGCACTTTTTTTACAGAAGCAATAAAAAAGGAACAGAACACGCTTGTGGAGATTTGATTTTTTAATATTGGGGAAAAATCTTAAATTACTCAAAGAAACTTTTTAAAACTTTATTAGTCATTACATACATGAAAAAAATATTATTTATACTAACTTTGTTTATCAGTTTTACTGTATCCAGTAACGACTCGAACTATGTTTTTGGTTGGACTCAGTTAAAAAATCCTGATTTAAAAAAACCTAGAGGTGGTACTTCTATTGGTGCTGAGGTAACTTTAGATGCAAAGCCAAATCCTTTATGGATAAAATTACAGGATCCATCGTTAACTAAATTTGAAAAAGATAGGTTGGCTATTCTTTCTATGGTGGGTGAGTACCGGGTTTATTTTGACTTTATGGAAACTATGGGTTTTGTGGAAAACTATCAGCCTAAGCAATCATATCAATCATGGGCCACGGAGTACGTTACTGTAGTTGAAGAAAAGAAAGATTTTATTAGCTTACAGCATATGACTGTCATGTACTTTAAACAGAAAAATGGTGATATTTCTGACCCTATGGTTATGAAACATTGGAGGCAAGATTGGCAATATGAGGATGATGTTATTAATACATATGATGGTAGAAGGACTTGGGTTAAAAATATAATTTCACCTGAACAGATTAAAGGTAAATGGTCACAGGCTGTTTACCAAGTTGATGATACTCCTCGTTATCAGGGTTACGGCGAGTGGACACATTATCCTAATTTTTCCTCTTGGGCAGGCAACGAAACTTGGAGACCCCTTCCGCGAAGGGAACATTCCATCCGAGATGATTATGATGTAATGATAGGAACCAACATACAGACTATTACCCCAAATGGTTGGGTTCACGAACAAAATAATAAAAAGGTAGTATTAGCTGAAAACAAAAAAGTTCTAGCCAAAGAGATTGGTATTGCGCGTTATGAAAGAATTAAGGATTTTGATTGGCAGGCTGGTATTAAATATTGGGAGAAGACGAATCCGTTCTGGAGAGAGGTTAGAAGTGCAATCAATCAAAAGTTAGATAATGCACAATCTTTTAAAATGAAATCTCAGGTAGGCATCGAGCCACTTTGGAGTAAACTTTTTATGATGGCGGATAGTTATGATGTTGGTGATGAAAAAACAAAAAAAATGATACAAAACCTTATAGAGGAATATTCACTTTAGGTAGATTTTTGTTGGGTTTATTTTATTTTGAGACTTTTCCATTCACTCATACCTCTATTATGAATAGACAAGCCATTAGTATCTACCGCAACTGTTACAGGCATGTTTTCGATCTCAAATTCATGAACTGCCTCCATTCCTAACTCTGGAAAAGCAACAACTTTAGATGATTTTATAGCCTGAGATACGAGAAATGCAGCACCTCCAACAGCAATAAGATAAGTTGCTTTGTTATTCTTTATGGAGGTAATTGCCTCTGCTCCCCTTTCAGCTTTGCCTATCATGCAAATAACACCGCATTTATCTAACATTAAATCAGTATACTTATCCATTCTTGTTGCAGTAGTTGGGCCTGCTGGGCCAACGACTTCGTCCCTTACTGCATCAACAGGTCCAACATAATACAAAAACTTATTTTTAAGATTTAACTCTAAAGGAAGCGATTTTCCCTTACCAAGTAAATCTTGAATTTTTTTATGTGCAGCGTCTCTGGCAGTAAGAATTTTTCCGCTTAGTAAAAGTGTTTGACCAATTTTCCAGTTTTTCATATCAGTTTTTACGATATCATTGACGTTGACGTTGAGTGCTTCTGAATTGGGTTTCCAAGACGTTTTTGGCCATAGTTTTAGGTTTGGTGGTTTCAACACGACAGGCCCATCTCCATTTAATTTAAAATGAATATGTCTGTTTGCTGCACAATTTGGAATAATGGCTACAGGGAGTGAAGCTGCGTGAGTTGGGTAATCTTTTATTTTAACATCTAAAACTGTTGTGAGGCCTCCAAGCCCTTGGGCGCCAATCCCTAGAGAATTTACCTTCTCGTATAATTCCATACGTAGCGCTTCTACATTATTTTTTGTACCATTTTTGATTAACTCTTGAATATCAATCGGGTCCATTAACGATTCTTTAGCCAATAACATAGCTTTATCTGCGGTACCCCCAATCCCAATTCCTAGCACTCCAGGAGGGCACCATCCTGCTCCCATAGTAGGTATAATTTTAAGTACATGATCGACCACACTGTCTGAAGGGTTAAGCATTGCTAGGTGTGCTTTGTTTTCTGATCCACCACCTTTGGCAGCAACAGTCACCTCTATACTATCTCCCTTTACCATGCTTATATGGGTAATTGCTGGAGTATTATCATTTGTATTAGTTCTTTTTCCTAGAGGATCGGAAACTATAGAAGCTCTTAGAGGGTTTGTTTTATCTAAATAAGCATCACGTACTCCTTGATTGACCATCTCTTCAACAGTAGCTGATGCTTCCCACGCTACACCCATACCTTGCTTTATAAAAACAGTGACGATACCCGTGTCTTGACATATTGGCCTGTTACCAAAAGCAGATAACTTAGAGCTGGTTAAGATTTGTAAAATAGCATCCTTGGCAGGAACTGACTCTTCCATCTCATAGGCTTTAGTCATTGCCAATATAAAATCTTCAGAATGGTAATATGAAATATACTGCAATGCAGATGCAATTGATTCCTCAAAATCTTTTTGTTTAATAATTGTCATTTACACTTATTGTAGAATATGTAATTCCATTCGTTATATTTTTCTCAATTTATTTCATGATGCACTTTCTAATTTTATAACTTTACCTTTCTATTAAAAACTTCTATGCGCCCAATAATCTTCTTATATTCCTCATCTGGTTGTTGCTTTTTTTGCAAAATATCCCATAACACCATGTCGTCCATTGTAAGAAAATCAAGCAATATTTTTTTTTCGCCTTCATTCAACTTACTGCACTCTTGTAAAACAAAATCTGATAAGAGAAGGTCTAATTCCAACAGCCCTCGCCTTGCCTGGTACTTTATTTTTTTTTCAATATCCATTAGCTATTTTTTATCTTAAATATTTTTCTATTATTTTTCTTGAAACTCCCTTTTTTTGACTTGATTTGCATTTGCTTAATTCCTGCAATAGCTTTCGATGGATTGAGCCCTTTAGGACATACATCAGCACAATTCATAATGTTATGGCACCTATATAGGCGATCAGGGTCATCAAGATCTTTTAACCGTATATCTTTTCCTTGGTCACGCGAATCAGATAAAAAACGATAGGCCTGTAACAGTCCGGCAGGCCCTACAAATTTATCAGGGCTCCACCAAAAAGAAGGACAAGCGGTGGTACATGCGCCGCATAAAATACATTCATACAGGCCGTCTAGTTTTTTTCTATCCTCAGGGGTTTGAAGTCTTTCTTGTTCAGGAGCTTCGTCATTATTTATTAAGTATGGCTGTATTGAATTATATTGATTAAAAAACTGATCCATGTCGACTACAAGATCACGAATTACTGGCAATCCAGGCATCGGCCTTATTACAACAGGAGTCTTTAAATCCTTTATTTTAGTAACGCATGCGAGTCCATTTTTACCATTGATATTCATGGAATCTGATCCGCAAACTCCCTCCCTACAGGACATCCTCATTGATAAGGAATCATCTATAGATTTAATTTTTATCAAAATATCTAGCAACATGATATCTGAATCGTCAACTACAACCTCATAATTTTGCATATAAGGCTTTTTGTCTTTTGTTGGATCAAATCTATATATAGATACATTCATAATCTTTAGTAAACCCTTTCTTTTAAGGGAAATGCTTCCACCATAGTTGGCATAAAATTTACTTCTCTATATGAAATTGACTTATCAGTTGGGTTGTAAATTGTATGTTTAAGCCAGTTGCTGTCATCTCTTTTTGAATAATCTGATCGTGAGTGTGCCCCCCTACTCTCTTTTCTGTTATGCGCAGAAATAATTGTAGCTTCCGCAACTTCGATAAGATTTTCCACCTCCAATGCTTCTATTCTTGCAGTATTGAAGACCTTAGAGGTGTCAGATATTGATAGCTTATCAACCCTCTCTCTAAGTTTCTTAATTTTATCTATACCCTGTTGTAATAATTCTGGAAACCGGAAAACTCCACAATGCTCTTGCATAACTTTTCTAATTTCATTCCCAATGGATCTTGGATCTTCTCCCTTACCCACCCTTTCCAACTTTGCTAATCTTGCTAAAGTCATCTCAGCTGCATTCTCAGGTAGTTTTTTATGCTTTATTTCTTTATTTTTGTTTATCACGTCAATTCCTGCAGCCCTCCCAAACACAATGAGATCTAACAAAGAATTAGAGCCTAGACGATTAGCTCCGTGAACAGAAACGCATGCGCACTCTCCAACAGCATAAAATCCTTTGATTACATTACCATTGACTGTATCCCTTACTTGACCATTAATTGTTGTCGAAATACCGCCCATCATATAATGCACAGTAGGTACCACTGGTATAGGTGCATTTACTGGATCTACATTAGCAAATTTAATCGCCGTTTCACGAATACCAGGTAATTTCTCATCTATTAATTTTTCACCAAGATGCGATAGCTCTAAGAAAACTCCGTCTTTCTTTGGCCCAATACCTCTTCCCTCTTTTACTTCGGTTGCTATAGCTCTTGAAACAATATCTCTGCTTGCTAAATCTTTTGCTTTTGGTGCATATTTCTCCATAAACCTTTCATTGTGTGCGTTAACTAAGTATCCGCCTTCACCTCGGACCCCTTCGGTAATAAGCACTCCTGCATTTAAAATACCTGTCGGGTGAAACTGCCAAAACTCCATATCCTCTAATGAAACTCCTGCTCGAGCAGCCATGCCTAAACCATCCCCTGTGTTTATGTATGCATTAGTGCTTGCCTCAAAAATTCTACCCGCACCACCGGTAGCAAAAATAGTATTTTTAGCATGGAAAATTGCCAGCTCTCCTGTTTTCATTTCAATGGCTATTACCCCAAGCACGTCTCCATCCTCGTCCCTGATTAGATCAAGACAAACCCACTCAATATAAAACTTAGTTTTAAGCTCAATATTTTTCTGGTACAAAGTATGCAGCATGGCATGACCTGTTCTATCTGCAACAGCGCAGGTTCTAGATATAGAAGATTCACCAAAGTTTTTAGTCATACCACCAAAGGGCCTTTGATAAATTCGGCCATCTTTGTTTCTATCAAAAGGCATTCCCATGTGCTCTAATTCATAGATTGCTTCATTAGCATTCTTGCACATATACTCAATAGCATTTTGATCCCCTAGATAGTCAGACCCTTTGATCGTGTCATACATATGCCAAATCCAGTTATCCTCTGACACATTAGCAAGCGCTGCAGCAATACCACCTTGAGCAGCAACAGTGTGAGACCTTGTGGGAAAGACTTTTGAAATAACTGCAACCTTTAGACCTGCCGTTGCTAATTGCATAGAAGTTCTCAGTCCTGCTCCGCCACCTCCTACAATAATTGTATCGAATAAATATTGCTTAATCATACGAATGCATTACTAAAAAATGAGTAAGATAAATCATCTGGGAGACCATCGTTAGAAATAAGCTACTATTTACAATTTTTTTTAACCACATGACTTTTATATAATCCTCAGTTATATGTAAAACTCCTATCCATGCATGAAAAAACATAAGGTAAAAAAATAAAACTGTTGCAAGTTTTACATACCAAAGTGTAAATAATGAAGACCAAATGGAGAACGTTATAGGCTTTAGAAAAAAAATTGTGCTCGTCAAGATGATTAAATAAATAATCATATATAAGGCGGTAAACCGCTGATAGAGCCATTGTGTCATACCGCCAAATGGTTGCCATAAATGATCAATTTTCATAAAATATATATGGATACTGATGTAAATATAAGGCTTAAGATCAATACGGTTTTGCTACTAAATCTAGCTACTATCAAATCATTCCCTATTTGCATATCAAGCAAAATATGCCTTAACCCAGCAATCAAATGATGAATCATTCCCCATATCATTAAATAAAAAATGAGGTTGTAGGGTAGTTTGGTTAATTTAATAAATATTTCATCGAAAAGCACATTTGAAAGTAATGAATTAACAAAAGCTATTGTTAGAAATGGCATAAAAACAAATAATGCAAGCCCACTCAAACGATGAAGAATGGATACTAGCGCTGTTATAGGAAGCCTAATGGTGAAAAGGTTTAGATTCTTAAGTACCCTACTCATCTTTGTATGCATCACGCACTGCAGATGCAACCCAATCAATCAGCCGAGGGTCGAATGGCTTTGGGATAAGATAATTTGCACCAAATACCAATGAATCAATACTGTAAGCATTTAAAACACTCTGTGGCACTGGTTCTTTGGCTAGCATTGCGAGCGCATGAGATGCAGCTAATAACATTTCGTTACTAATATATTTAGCTTTGGCGTCTAAAGCTCCTCTAAATAAGAAAGGAAAGCCTAAAACATTATTTACCTGATTATCAAAGTCTGATCTACCTGTAGCCATAACAATATCATCCCTGAGGGCATGTGCTTTTGATGGGAGTATTTCAGGGTCTGGGTTTGCAAGTGCAAAAATAATAGGTTTTGTTGCCATAGCCATCACATGCTCATCTTTCATTAAATTGGCTCCTGATACACCAATAAAAACATCAGCATCTATTATAGCTTCATTTAAAGTTTTAATTGTAGTTTCTATTGCAAGATCTTGATTATATTTATTTAAATCTTTCCTATTTTTTGATAAAACTCCCTTACTGTCTACCATAGTTATATTTTTAGCACCCATCATCTTCAGCAATCTTGCACAAGAACATCCCGCAGCTCCTGCCCCAAGAAATACGATTTTAACCATTTCTATTGCTTTAAATTGAATTTCTAATGCATTTGTAAGTGCTGCGGCAACTATCACCGCAGTCCCATGCTGATCATCGTGAAATACTGGAATTGATAAACGTTTTTTTAGCTCATCTTCAATATAAAAACAATCAGGAGCTGCTATATCCTCTAAGTTAATTCCTCCAAAAGTTGGTGATATATTTACTACAGTTTGTATAAATTCATCAGGGTCAGAACAGTTAATTTCAATATCATAAACGTCGATTCCCGCAAATTTTTTAAACAGCACTCCTTTACCTTCCATCACAGGTTTTGATGCAAGTGCACCTGTATCCCCAAGTCCCAAAACGGCTGTACCATTTGTTATAACTGCAACCAAATTCCCTTTATTGGTAAAGCGATATGCATTTTTTGGATCTTTTGCTATTTCTAAAACAGGCTCTGCTACACCTGGAGTGTAGGCTAAGGCCAAGTCCTCTGCGGAGTCACATTGTTTTGAAGGTTCTACACTCAGCTTTCCAGGTTTTGGAAATTCATGGTAATCAAGTGCTTTTGATTTAGTAGGGGCCATAATTACTCTAGCTCAGTTGCATAATGATGATTATCCGTGAGGCATAATCCTAGGCGCCATTCTATAGGTCGATTTTCATATGTATAAGATATTCTTTCCACGCTAAGAACAGGGGAATATTCCTGTACACCCAAAACCTCTGCAACCTCTTTGTTTGCTGAAACAGCTTTAATTTTTTCTTTTGCATGGAGCATTTGAATGCCGAAATCTGTCTCATACATGCGGTACATCGAACCCTTCCTTTCAATAATTTGTTCAGCTGAAAGACCGCGAAATGTTGACGAAGGGACTTTGATTAGGTCCAATATTAATGGTTTTTTATTGAATGTTAAAACCCTTTTGATTGATACAACAGTCGCAGCACTGCTTATATTTAAGTTTTTTGCTAATCCATTACTTGCCTTTTCTTTTGCAAAAAATAATAGATCATTATCTAACTTTTCTTTCTTACCTGAATTGGATGTTAATCTTAAAAAACGTAACTGAATGTCCTCCTCATTGTGGGTTGATACAAAGGTACCTTTGCCCTGCCGTCGTATTAAAATCTTATCTGCAGCCAATTCATCGATTGCTTTTCTAACTGTACCTTGACTCACATTATATGATTTAGCGAGCTCAATCTCACTTGGAATAGACTCTCCAGGATGCCAAATACCACCGACTAAGCTTTCAGTAATTCTTTTTTTAATTTGTATATAAAGCGGATTCATTTCAGCCTTTAAAATTCTAAGATTCTTATATATCATATATAAGACTGAAAAGTAAATCAACTACTTAATAAAAGATTAAAATTATGTAAGTAATAATATATAAATTATTGTTTTATATAATAAATTCTTTATATTGCTTATTTGGATGCATAGCTTATAGAAGAAAAATGAGATTTAATTGGTATTTTTATTCTAAATGAATTGTAATCAAAATTATTAGATTTTCTTGCTTTATTTATTGGAGTGCTATTTGATCTATGTGATGTAAAATATGCAATAATTCTTCATTGGGATTGTCATAATCCTCATATTTGGCCAATGAGCTTCTGGCATACCAATACTTACTATTGCTCGAATCGCCTTCTATTTTGTGTAGTACTGCATGAATCCATTGTGCAATATTACAATTTAAATCTTGAACAATTTTATGAGCACCATCCCAATCATCATCAAGTACAAGATTTACGGCTAACTTGCAATCAGAATTATTTTTGGCATTTCCTCTCAACTATTTTTGGACTCCATCGATATTTTATATTCACAATCTACTTTATGTTTATTGAGTAGGCCATTGATTTCTAATGTAGAAACTTTACAATAGATGCATCGATAATTATTTTTACTAGGATCAATCTTTTCTTGAGGGTAATCAATATAAAACTTAGGCTTATCGCTCAAAATAACTCCTTTAAAAAAAATAACATTACCATATTTTCCTACCGCCAATCTTCTTTAAAAATTTATTATGTGCCTCAATTTCTTCTTTAGAGGGCGATGATAAAACTAAGGCATCATGATTGATTGGGCTGAATTTTTCTTGAGAGGCCTCTTCTTCAAAATCAATTACGAATGCCTCTTGACCTCTTGTCATTTGAATATAAACCTCTCCCAACAACTGAGCATCCAAAAGTGCTCCGTGTAAACTGCGGGATGAATTATCCACGCTAAACGCTCTGCAAAGAGCATCGAGGCTATTTCTTTGCCCCGGCCTAATGTCTTTGGCATATTTGAGCGAGTCGGTTATTGCATCACAAAAAGTATTTAGATTCTCAAGGCCTATTTTTCCGAGTTCCATATTTAAAAACCCAACATCAAATGGTGCGTTATGAATGATAATTTCTGCATCTTTGATAAATGAAATAAAGTCTGATGCTACATCCTTAAAAAATGGTTTGTCGTTCAAAAATTCAAGAGTTATCCCGTGTACCTCCTGCGCTGCAGGGTCAATTTCTCTCTCTGGATTTATATACGAATGAAATCTACTGGTAGTCACCCTTCTATTAATAAATTCGACAGCAGCAATCTCTATAATGCGATGGCCTTGATTGGGATCTAATCCTGTTGTTTCGGTATCTAAAAAGATTTGTCTCATTATAGTTGGTCAATAGCTGAATTAACGCCAAGGTTAGCTAGGTAGTCAGCCCTCTCATTCTCAGGATGTCCAGCATGACCTTTTACCCACTTCCAATTTACCGATAGTGAAGCATTAAGACTATCAAGCTCTACCCATAAGTCTTTATTTTTAACAGGCTTCTTGCTGCTTGATTTCCAACCATTTCGCTTCCAATTGATAATCCACTCACTGATACCCTTTTGGACATAAGTCGAGTCTGTAAAAATAGTTACGTCATTTTCGCTAGACATTAAAGATAAAGCCTTTATAACAGCCATCAGCTCCATGCGGTTATTGGTCGTATTACTCTCACCACCATAAATTTCTTTATTAGTATCACCTTGCACAATAAGAGCGCCCCAGCCTCCTTCTCCAGGATTTCCCTTGCAAGCACCATCTGTATATACCTTAATCATCAATATCTCTTTATTTATTAGTTACCGCTTTTACTGTTTTCATTTTATTCCATTTTGGGCGCAAAGGAGTAACTCCAGGTACTTCTTTTTTTGCCACAATAAAGTAAATATTACCAAGTAAAGGAAGCCATCTTGCACCAATATCTTCAAGCGTTTTAGAAAAAAAAGGTTCGTCACTAAATAACGGTTGGTAATCCAATATTTTTCCTTGTTCAATAGAGAATCCACTTTCCTTTAATTTTCTTTGGATATGCCCCATTGATGCAAAATTTGTGTTCCAAGGAAACTTTCTATCAAAATAAGTAAGATTTCTTAAGCCCGCAAAACTAAATGGGTTAAATGAAAATATTACGACCCGCCCCTCTGGAATTGTTATTCTAAAGAGCTCCTTAAAAAACTCTTGTGTATCATGATTTTTTTCTAAAAAATGCTGACTTATAGTGATATCTATAGAGTCACTATCAAAAGCAAGTTGATCGAATACACATTCAATATTCTTATTTTTTCCTTCAAGCATTAAATGATGCTTCATGCGAGATTTTTTAAGGAGATCTCTACCAACAGAATTAGTTTGGAGCGCATAGTATCCAAATTTGTCTTCTAAAAACTCGGTTAGGATTGCCTCTTCAAGATCCAGAAGCCTTTGCCCATTTTTTGTATCAAACCATGTCATAATTTTTAGTAAATAATAAAATTCATAGTAAACTTAGCTTTTATATGAACGCCAATAATTCCATACATTCTATCACTACCATTAAAGCAATAAAGGCTTTCTTGGATAACTATATCTGGTTAGTTAGTGACGGCTTGAATGGAGTGATAGTAGACCCAGGTGATGCTAGTCCAGTTTTTACTTATCTCAAAAAAAATCCCTTAAAAATAAAAGCTATTTTGATAACTCATAAACACCATGATCACATTGGTGGTGTAGTAAAAATTAAAGAAAAATTTCCCAATGTATTGATTTATGCTCCTAATAACTCATCTTTTAACTTTGATTTTATTGGGGTAAGAGAGGGAGATATTATCGAGATTAAAGATACGAAATTAGTTTATCATGTACTCGAAACACCAGGCCATACAAACGATCATATCGTTTATTACAATGAAGATAGCTTGTTTTGTGGTGATACTGTTTTTGGTTGCGGCTGTGGGAGACTGTTTGAAGGGACGCCAGAGGAAATGTTTAATTCTCTTCAAAAAATCAAACAACTAAAGCCCTCAACCAAAGTATATTGTGCTCATGAATACACCATGGAAAATATACGCTTTGCTTTATCATTAAATAAAAATAATTCTCTATTAAATCGAAGATTTGACAAAGATAGGCTAAAATCAATGACGCTTCCTTCAACAATTGAAGTTGAGCTAACCACAAACCCTTTTCTGTTAGCAGAAAATTCCGAAGAATTTAAAAGAATTAGGTTAAAAAAAGATGCATTTTAAACATAATATACGGCGCCTTATTGTCCTCATTTTACTAAATTCACTTATGATTAGCAGCGCTTTTTCTTTTACAAATGTTAACGGTGACCCAATTATTGTTTTAGAGGATGAATTTCCAAATAATACCTCCGAAGAAATAAGTAACAGCACTTTTATTGATGAGGAAAATATAACAACAACCTCTCAACAGCAAGAGGTCGAGGAAACCGTTGAGAGTCTATGGCCAAAATTGAATGCAGGCTATCAAATGAATACAACTCCAAGTAAAAAAGGTCTCAAACGATTAAAGAAATATGAGAATTGGTACAAGAAAAGACCTGACTACATCAATCGTATGATGGTTAGATCAAATAAATATCTTTACTATGTTTATATGGAAGTTAAAAAAAGAAATTTACCTATGGAAATTGCCTTACTTCCAATGATTGAAAGTGCCTATAACCCACTCGCGAAATCAAAAGCAAGTGCGGTTGGCATGTGGCAGTTTATTCCCTCAACAGGAAGGCTGTATGGGTTAAAGCAAGATTGGTGGAGAGATGAAAGAAGGAACGTTATTGAGTCAACAGATTCAGCACTGGACTATCTCGAAAGGCTTTATGGAGAATTTGGTTCATGGGAATTAGCTCTTGCTGCATATAATTGTGGAGAGGGTCGTGTTGCGAGAACGCAAAAAAAGAATAAAAGAAACAAGAGAGGGACTGATTTTTATAGCCTCAACCTTCCAATGGAAACTAGAAACTACGTGCCAAAATTATTAGCCATACGTAATATTATGCAAAACCCACAAAAATATGGACTTTCCATCATTGATATTCCATTTAAGCCCTACTTTGAGACTGTTGAAGTGCCAGATAAAATAGATACTGAGCTAGCAGCAAGGTTAGCTGAGATTTCACTTGAGGAATTCCAGCTGTTAAACCCTGAGCATAAAAGGCCAATTATGAAATCAGTCCATGGCTCACACTCGATTCTTTTGCCAGTTGATGCAGTAACTACATTCAATAAAAATCTATTTAATCATACTCAGCCAATAAGTAGTTGGAAGGTTTACAAGCCCAAGAAGGGAGAAACATTGAAAGGGGTAGCAAAAAAATTCAAAATAGACTGGAAAATTCTTGCAAAAGTTAATCAAGTGAGAAGTAAAAAAACTTTTAGAAATAGAAGCATCCTCTTGATACCGAACACAAACGCTATAGGTACAAGCTTTCCAAGCAGTGGCGGTGGTATAATTGATTACAACACAATAATCACACACCGTGTTAGCCGAGGAGAGACACTCGGACATCTAGCCATTCGATACAATGTCAGTGTTAAGGATATCAAAGAATTTAATGAACTTCGTTCATCAAGGATAATCATAGGTGATATTCTTGATATACCACAATAAATTATGTCCAAAATTTTAATATCCCCATTCCATATACTTTTATTATTTTGCATTATAATGATAATAAGTTGCTCTAAAAAAGAATCTCAAACTATTGAATATAAAGATAATTATAGTTCAGAAAAAGGTGGATTATTAGTCAACGCTATGGTGGGAGAACCGAGTAATTTAATAGCAATGATAGCAGGAGATTCTGCATCTTCAGCGATTGCAGGTAATATCTTTAATTCATTGATTAAGTATGATGAAAAATTAAATCATGCGCCTGAGCTCGCCAAAAGCTGGGAAATATCCGAAGATCAAAAAACTATCACATTTACTCTTAAAGATAATATTTTCTGGGCAGATGGCATTGCATTGACAAGTGAAGATGTATTATTCACTTGGCAACTCGTTACCAACCCAAAAACAAGAACGCCTTACGCTTCTGATTATTTACTAGTTAAAGAGGCTTCAGCACCAAATCCTTATACATTTAAAGTAACTTATGGTGAGACATATGCACCCGCCATCGATACATGGGCATCACTGCACATTCTTCCCAAGCACATATTGAAAGACGAGGATATCAACAGTACTTTTTTTTCGCGTAAGCCTACTGGATCAAGTTATTATCAATTGGACAAATGGATAAGCGGGCAACAAGTTTCACTCACCACCAATAAAAAAAGCTCGCAAGGTGCTCCACAAATCGAGCAGCTTATATCTCGTATTATTCCCGATACTTCCTCACAGTTTCTTGAACTAACAGCTGATAACATTGATTTAATGTCTATCAATCCAATTCAATATGAAAGAGTGTTTCCTGCTAGACAAGATTTGCTAGAAAAAATAAATCTCTATAAAGAACTTGGTAATGGATATACCTATTTAGGATTCAATCTAAAGAAAGCACCATTTGATGACGTGAATGTAAGAAGAGCAATTAATTATGCGATTGATAAAAATGAGGTAATAAAGGGAGTTTTATTAGGTTTGGGTGAGCCTATTTCAAGCCCATATAAACCTGGAACACGATGGAATAATCCCAATCTTCAGCCTTACCCTTACGACCCAAATAAAGCTGTCAAATTACTTCAAAATGCCGGCTATGAAAAAAATAAAAATGGTTATTTTGAAAAAGATGGAAAAGTTTTAGGTTTTGAAATATTAACTAACCAAAATAAGCAAAGAGAGATGACTGCTGTTCTTGTTCAAAGAAGGCTTAAGGAAATTGGTATAGACGTAAGTATTCGTGTTCTGGAATGGGCTAGTTTTATAAATCGATTTATCAAAACAGGAGATTTTAATGCAGTAGTTTTAGGGTGGAGCCTTTCCCTAGATCCAGATCAGTTTAATATTTGGCATTCAAGCCAACAAGGTCCAGGTCAATTTAATTTTATTGGTTATGAAAATGCTAAAGTAGATAGGCTTTTAGAGGAAGGTAGGAAAGAATTAAACGTAAATAAAAGGGAAATAATTTATCATAAATTTTCAGAACAATTATTAAGTGACAGTCCAATAGTATACTTATATGCAGGATATGGTCTTTCTGCTGTTAATAAGAGAGTGCAAGGAATTAAAAATCCATCTCCTCCTGCAGGTATTTATCATAATAGTTACGAGTGGTTTATTCCTGGAACTTTGAGAAGAAATGAGATTGCAAATTAACAAATGCTAAAATACTTAATCAAGAGAATTTTATGGATGTTTCCAATGTTGATCGGAATCAGCCTTATTTCATTTTTTATTATGCATCTTGCTCCAGGAGATGTTACTTCAAGTGAGTCATCCTTCAACCCAAAAGCATCAGAGGAATCTCGTCAAAAACTTAGGGAGTTATACAATCTTGATAAGCCAGTTATCGTACAGTATGGACTTTGGCTAAAAAGAATAATCAAATTAGATTTTGGGAATTCATTTTCATCCCATCAAAGACCTGTGCTTTGGGAAGAAAAGGATAAGAATGGAAATATAACAAAGGGATTAATTCAAGAGTCTCTGCCAATTACACTTTTAATAAATTTGCTTGGTATCTTTATTATTTTTTCAATTTCGATAGTGCTTGGAACGTTTGCTGCTATCAGGCAAAACACTTGGGTGGATAGATCAATTACTTTATTTGTCTTTATTGGTTTTGCTATACCTGGTTTTTGGTTAGCCCTTCTACTCATGTATTGGACTGGTGTTGCTAACCAGTGGCTCCCAATATCTGGTCTTCATAGTCCGGGGTACCTAGGTTTAGATGCTTTTTCCCAGTTCATAGACTTACTAAAGCATCTTATCCTACCAGTTTTTGTCTCATGTCTTAGTGGATTGGCTGGAATTTCATTGTATGTTAGAAATGGCATGCTTGAGGTTCTGCACCAAGACTTTATCACCACTGCTAGATCAAAAGGTGTTGGTGAGAAGAAAGTAGTTTTTGTTCATGCATTAAAAAATGCCGTTCTTCCGTTAATAACAATAATAGGGCTATCAATACCTGGGCTTATTGGAGGTTCAGTGATCGCTGAATCTATTTTTGCAATCCCTGGTATGGGTAAATTATTTTATGATTCGGTCTTAATGAGAGATTTCCCGGTAATTATGGGTATATTAACAATTGGTTCTGTTCTCACTCTATTTGGTAATCTGTTAGCTGACCTAGGTTATGCATGGGCCGATCCCAGAGTAAGAAAAGGGATAATTCGATGAAGAATATTTTACGAAACCCCTTAGCCCTGTCTGGCACTATAATAATTACCGTAATTCTTATTCTTGCTATATTTGCACCTCTTATAGCGCCTTATGATCCTAACTTTATTGATATAGAATCAATTTTAGTTTCACCCTCTTCATTTCATCTAATGGGTACGGATGGGCTAGGTCGTGATGTTTTTTCACGCATGCTTTTTGGAGCAAGAATATCTCTGTTAGTAGGATTTGTAGCAGTTGGTATCGCAACCGCTATCGGTATAATTTTAGGTTCAATTGCAGGATTCTATAGAGGATGGATTGATTCCATCATAATGCGCCTTGTTGACATAATGCTATCAATCCCCTCCTTCTTTCTAATCCTTGCTGTAATTGCGTTTTTGACGCCTTCAATTTGGAATATTATGATTGTTATTGGGCTAACATCGTGGATGGGCGTTACTCGTCTAGTGAGAGCTGAATTTTTTAGTTTAAGGCAAAGAGAGTTTGTTTTAGCCGCTCAAACAATGGGTGCAAGCGACATAAAAATTATTCTAAAACATTTATTACCAAATAGTTTGACACCAATTATTGTAAGTTCAGTTCTAGGTATTGCAAGCGCTGTTCTTGTTGAGTCAGGCCTTAGTTTTCTAGGATTAGGTGTCCAAGCTCCCACAGCATCTTGGGGAAATATTCTAACCGATGGTAAGGAATATATTCAATTTGCATGGTGGCTTTCGCTGTTCCCAGGATTAGCAATTTTATTTACGGTATTGGGTTATAATTTATTGGGTGAGGGTTTGAGAGACTTGATGGATCCAAAGAATAATAACTAATTTTTGAAAGGTTAATTATGGGATTTTTAGAAGGTAAAAAAGTATTGGTTTTAGGGCTTTTAAGTGATAGATCAATTGCCTACGGAATTGCGTCCTCCATGAAAAAACAAGGTGCTGAGCTTGCATTTACCTACCAGATGGAAAAACATCAAGGCAGGGTCGAGAAATTAGCAGCAAATTTTGATTCCCAAATTGTACTCCCCTGTGATGTTTCAGATGACAGCCATATTGAGGAGCTTTTCCCAAAACTTTCTAAAAAATGGAATAAGTTTGACATTCTTGTTCATTCAATAGCTTTTGTGCCAAGAGAGGCTTTAGACGGTGATTTTGTTCAAGCAACTACAAGAGAGAATTTTAAAATAGCTCATGACGTTAGTTCGTACAGCTTTACAGCACTTGCCAAGGCAGCTTTACCCTTCCTAAACAAAAATGCCAGTTTACTCACAGTAAGCTATCTTGGGGCTGAGAGGACGATGCCCAATTATAATGTAATGGGATTAGCCAAAGCAAGCCTTGAGGCTAATGTCCGTTATATGTCTCACAGTCTTGGAGGGGATGGTATACGAGTCAATGCGGTTTCGGCTGGACCAATAAAAACATTAGCCGCATCAGGCATAGCTGACTTTGAGAAAATGATTAGTTACAATGAAAAACATGCTGCATTAAAACGAAATGTAACTATTGATGAGGTCGGAAACACTGCTGCATTCTTATGTAGCGATTTAGCAAGCGGTATAACAGGCGAAATAACTTATGTTGATGGTGGCATGAATATTACTGCAGCAGGAACTATTGATTGAGGTTAAAAACTCTCTCGTTAATTTTAATATCAGCATTTTCTTTAAGATCATCAATGTATGCAGCTTGTATTGCTTTCTTAAGTGCAGTTTCGTATTCGTCTCTATATAAATCTACCGAGAGCTGATCGTCAACATCTTCTGTTAAGACCTCATTTACTTTAATCACAACGTACTCTCCGCTCAAATCATAAAAACCTGCATATGCTGGCATTTCTTTTGTATCTACTTGAAAGATTTTCTTAACTAACGGGTCTGACAAACCTTGCTTATCTATTCTATCAATAACCAGTTCATCGAACCATTCAACTTTTTTATTATTGTTCTTTAAGTCTTCAACAAGCTTATTGCCATCATCAATAATAAGTTCTTGGCTTTTTAAGCCAATAATATACTCCTCAACCTTTCCTTTTACTTCCTCCAACGGCTGAAGAGCTGAAGGACTAAAATCGATTACACGGGCAGATACTAGATTATTGGGGGAGACTTCTATGGCTAACGTATTGGTTTTAGATTCAATAGACTGCTCAGAAAAGATTTCATTAGCAAAAGCATCATTATTAAAGAACTTTCTCGCATCATCTAAAGTCAACCATTGGCTTTCTTGAATTTCTAAATCAAATTTATCAGCTGCTACTGCAAGGCTTTCAGAATTTTCATAAACAATATTATTAAAATCCTCAGCTTTAGAAGCATATTCTTCAAGAGCTTTCCCATACAAAAGCTCACCTTTAATCTGAGTTTTTAACTTTTCAAAGCTAACATCCTCACCCTTAATTTCTGAAAGCATAATAATATGAACCCCAAATTCAGTTTCAACTAAATCAGATATTTCATTAACTTTCAGTGAGAATACTGCGTCTTCGAAAGGCTTAACCATATCTCCTCGTGAGAAAAAGCCTAAATCACCTCCATTTTTGGCAGATTCTATATCTTGTGATAGCTCTTTAGCCTTAATATCAAAAAGTTTAGGAGTTTTTTTAATTTCATTTAATATTGTTTGAGCAAAATCTCTAACTTTTGCTTTCTCTTCAAAATTTATCCCTGGCTGGTAAGCAAACAATATATGCTTAGCTTTTCTTTGTTGATTGGCCTGAAATTTGTCTTTGTTAACATCAAAAAATTGCTTTACCTCATCGTCAGTGATTGAAATAGTTGGAACAATACCAGCAACCGAGTAAATGAGAAATTCAATTTTAATTCTGTCAGGTCTTACAAAAGAATTACTATTTTCTTCATAAAATTTTTCTACCTCTTCGTTGCTAGGACTTATTTTTTTCTTATAATCATCAAGCTTAATTTCATGAAGGCTTATATCCCTTTTTTGATAAGCAAGATTAACCAAAGGCTGAATTATTTCGTTGGGAACGTGAATTAAGCGGTTTAAGCTATCTTGTACCTGTTGGGTAGCCATTTGAGTTCGAATTCGATCCTCTAACTTTTTAGGTGTAAGGTTATTATATTGAACAATCTGATCGTATCTTTCTTGTGAGAATTTTCCATTATCCTGAAAATCTGGCATACCTACAATATAATTGCTCAGTTGATTATCGCTTATAACAAAACCATTGTCTGTGATGGATTGATTCATAAGTTCATTAGAAATGAGATTGTCGACCACAGCCATCTTAAATTCTTGAGATTGAAATAGTGCAGGGTCAGCATCTGGTCCCCCCATCTGCTGTTTAATCATTGCTTCAGTGTTCTGATATTGCTGGCCTGATATCTCAACATTATTTACTTTTGCAACGAATACATTAGAACCGACAGAGCTTAAATATGAATCTATTCCAAATAATGCAAAAGGCACAATAATTATTGCTAGTATAACTTTAGCTAACTTTGAGTCAGTACTGTTTCTTATTTTCGCCAACATATTTTATTGCCTAATGTATCGTTAAATTTAAGTCTTTAGGGACTTGTTTTGCTCTCAAAGGTTCTTATTAAAAATAATAAGGCGAAATTACATTCGCCTTACTACATATTGGCGGAGTGGACGGGACTCGAACCCGCGACCCCCGGCGTGACAGGCCGGTATTCTAACCAACTGAACTACCACTCCTTACTGGTGGGTGCTACAGGGGTCGAACCTGTGACATTCGCCTTGTAAGGGCGACGCTCTACCAACTGAGCTAAGCACCCAAATCCCTAAGAATTCGAGCTCGCCATTTTACAATATACTGAAAAACAAAGCTAGTAAAACACGTTATATTTATTAATTTTCAATGTGCTATTGGCTTATCTGTAGCAATAATCTTTTTGCTTGAGTGCTCCAGTTTTTGTTTCTGCTTTGTGTTTAATTGCTGAGGTATTCGAGTTAATGCTATTTCGATAACTTTATCAATCCACTGTACAGGAATGATATCCAGCTTACTCTTAATTTCTTCAGGGATATCAACCAAGTCTTTAGCATTCTGTTCAGGGATGATAATAGTTTTTATATTTCCTCGATGTGCTGCTAAAAGTTTCTCTTTAAGTCCGCCTATAGGAAGCACTTCCCCTCTTAGTGTTATTTCTCCTGTCATTGCAACATCTGACCTAACAGGTATTCCAGTTAATGAAGATATTATTGCGGTGGTTATACCTATACCGGCGCTCGGACCATCTTTTGGGGTTGCTCCCTCTGGAAAATGAATATGAATGTCTTTTTTCTCATGAAATAGTTCGTCAATACCCAACTTATGCGCACGATTTCTAACAACGCTTAAGGCTGCGTGAATAGATTCCTGCATAACCTCACCCAATTTACCTGTAAGTATCGTCTTGCCCTTTCCAGGAAGCTCTACAGCCTCGATAGTTAATAACTCACCACCAACTTGAGTCCATGCTAAACCCGTGACTTGACCAATTTGATTTTTTTTCGCAGCTAGTCCAATATCATAGACTTTAACACCAAGAAACTCAGATATATTTTTATTACTTACTGTAATTTTGGGATGTTTTTTGGAGCTTGCAATTATCTTAACTGCTTTGCGACAAATCTTTGCAATCTCTTGCTCCAACCTCCTGACCCCTGCTTCTCTGGTATAAAACTGGACAATATCTTTAATCGCTCTATTGGTAATGGTAAGCTCAGTTTTTTTTAATCCATTATTTTTAAATTGTTTTGGGACTAAGTACTTATGCGCAATACTTATTTTTTCTTGCTCTGTATACCCGGCTAATCTTATTATCTCCATTCTATCTAATAATGGCTCTGGTATATTCATAGAATTAGCTGTTGCAACAAACATTACATCCGATAGGTCATATTCAATCTCAGCATAATGATCTGTAAAAGTATGATTCTGCTCGGGGTCAAGAACTTCTAAAAGAGCCGAAGATGGATCTCCCCTAAAATCCTGCCCCATTTTATCTACCTCATCAAGTAAAAAAAGAGGATTATTAGAGCTTACTTTTGACATATTTTGAAGAATTTTTCCTGGCATAGAGCCTATATATGTTCTTCTATGACCTCTTATTTCAGCCTCATCTCTTACGCCACCAAGAGCCATACGAATAAACTTCCTATTAACAGCTTTTGCAATACTTTGACCGAGTGATGTTTTTCCAACTCCTGGAGGGCCTACAAGACAAAGAATTGGGGCTTTTGATTTACCTACCCTATTTTGAACCGCAAGGTACTCCACAATACGCTCTTTAACCTTTTCTAAGCCATAATGATCAGCATCTAGATTTGTTTCCGCATCATTTAACTCTTTATTTATTTCTGTTTTTTTAGTCCAAGGAAGAGCAATTATAGTATCAATGTAAGTCCTTACTACAGATGCCTCAGCTGACATCGGTGACATTAGTTTTAATTTCTTAAGCTCAGACATACATTTCTCTTCTGCTTCAACACTCATCTGTATTTCTTTTATTTTTTTCTCTAGCTCCTCCAAATCTGCGTTCTCATCTTGCTCACCGAGCTCTTTTTGAATCGCTTTTACTTGCTCATTAAGGTAATATTCTCTTTGCGATTTCTCCATTTGGTTTTTGACTCTACCTCTAATTTTTTTCTCTACCTGAAGAATATCTATTTCAGATTCCATGATATTTAAAAGTAAATCAAGCCGTAATTTAATATCAATTGTTTCAAGAATTTTTTGTTTTTCAGATAGTTTCAATGTTAAATTAGCAGCTATAGAGTCTGCTAACCTTCCTGGGTCAGTTATTGATGTTAATGAAGTAAGTATCTCTGGTGGTATTTTTTTATTTAACTTTACATACTGATCGAATTGCGAAAAAACTGACCGCATAAATGCCATTGTCTTCTTATCTTTTCGTTCTTTGATTTCGATTAAATTGACATCAGCAGTCCAAAAATCACCCTTTTCATCAAATTTTATTACCTCGGCTCTTTCAATACCCTCTACCAAAACTTTTACTGTTCCATCTGGTAATTTTAGCATTTGTAAAATAGTTGCTATTGTTCCGATCCTATATAAATCTTTTACATGTGGCTCATCTTTATTAGCGTTTTTTTGGGCAACCAGGAAAATTCTTTTATCACCGCTGTTTGCTTTCTCAATAGCTTGTATAGACTTTTCTCTTCCCACAAAGAGAGGAATAACAAGTTGTGGGTAGACCACCACATCGCGAAGAGGAAGCATGGGGAAAATTTCATTTTTTATATTATTTTTCATTTTTATACTTTTGGTAATAATTTATAAATTTAATTATGGTGTTGTTTTGCAAAATTACAAGGTTGATAATCTAATTATTTACTTTGTTGTTTCTTTTCTTTTTCTGAAAAAATTAGGTATGGAGCCGAATTATTTTTTATTACCCCATCATCAATTACAACTTTCTCCAAATTGGAAATGGTGGGTAGGTCAAACATAGTTTCTTTAAGCGCAATTTCAAGAATTGATCTAAGTCCTCTTGCCCCTGATTTTCTGTCTAGGGCTTTATCTGCAATAGCGTTAAGAGCTTCAGGTCGAAAATCAAGCTCAACACCCTCAATTCTAAATAATTTTTTGAATTGTTTTATAAGTGCATTTTTTGGCTCAGTAAGAATCTTAATTAGAGCACTTTTGTCAAGACTTTCCAGGGTTGTTATCACTGGAAGGCGACCAATAAATTCTGGTATTAGACCAAATTTAATTAAATCTTCTGACTGAACATTTCTTATAACGTCACCAAATGCTTTAATTTCTGATTTCCCTTGAACTTCAGCTCCAAAGCCGATACTATTTTTTTCTGTCCTTTGTTTTATAATCTTTTCCAGTCCATCAAATGCACCTCCACAAATAAATAAGATGTTGGTAGTATCTATTTGAACAAACTCTTGGTTGGGATGTTTTCTTCCACCTTGAGGAGGAACTGATGCAATTGTTCCTTCAACAAGTTTGAGAAGAGCCTGTTGAACTCCCTCTCCAGAAACATCTCTCGTTATTGAAGGATTGTCAGTTTTTCGTGAAATTTTATCGACTTCATCTATATAAACTATGCCTTTTTGTGCTTTATCAATATCGTAATCACAACGTTGAAGTAACTTTTGCATAATATTCTCAACATCTTCACCAACGTATCCAGCTTCTGTCAGTGTTGTAGCATCTGCCATAACAAAAGGTACCTTCAATAATTCGGCAAGAGTTTGTGCTAATAATGTTTTTCCTGATCCAGTCGGACCAATAAACAGAATATTGCTTTTTGAAATTTTTACTTCTGAAAGGTCATCTTTAACATCTGAGTTTAGTAATCTTTTATAGTGATTATATACGGCTACAGCGAGGCTTTTTTTTGCTTCTTCTTGACCAATAACATGCTCATCAAGCCTTTGATAAAGTTCTTTTGGCGTAAGCAAACCCTCATCATTTGTCTCGTTTGTATTTTTTTCTGTATCTTGTTTTGATTCTTCTTTAATTATGTCATTACATAGGTCTACACATTCATCACAAATAAATACTGAGGGGCCAGCAATCAATTTTTTCACATCACCTTGATTTTTTCCACAAAATGAACATAAAAGTAATTTTTCTTGATCTTTATCAGTCATATAAATCTATTTAACGTCAGAACGACTTGAAATAACCTTGTCAATCAAACCATAGTCCATAGCATCCTGAGCGCTCAAAAAATTGTCTCTATCGGTATCTTTGGATACCTTTTCGATAGTTTGCCCTGAGTGGAATGATAATATAGTGTTAAGCCTCTCTTTAAGGTATAAAATCTCTTTGGCATGTATTTCAATGTCAGATGCTTGACCTTGGAAACCCCCTAAAGGTTGATGAATCATAATCCTTGAGTTAGGAAGACTAAAACGTTTGTTCTTTGCTCCCGCAGTTAATAATAAAGCTCCCATGCTTGCAGCTTGACCAATACATAATGTGCTCACATCAGGCTTAATAAATTGAATAGTGTCATAAATCGCCATTCCAGCCGTAACAGATCCACCAGGAGAATTTATATATAAAAAAATGTCTTTATCAGGATTTTCTGCTTCTAAAAAAAGTAACTGTGCGACAACAACATTAGCAGTCATGTCGTCTACCGGTCCCACCAAAAACACTACTCTTTCTTTTAGCAGTCTCGAATATATGTCGTAAGATCTCTCACCTCTTCCACTTTGCTCAACGACCATTGGAATATAGCCAAGATTATTAGCAGAAAATTTACTGATTGATTGTGTCATGTTTTTATCCATTTAATTAAATTGACCAGCCAACACTAAATCTAATTCAATCTTTTTAGTATCTTTTTTGCATTGCTTCAAAAACCAATCCACAACATTATCCTCAGTTGCTAGAGCCCTTGGTTCTTCTAATCTTTTCTCATCCTCATAAAACCATTTTATAGCTTGCTCAGGATCATCGTAATTTGTTGCAAACTCCTCAACCTTCTGTTTAATCTGATCAGGGGTTGCTTGTAAAGAATTTTTATCCACTATACTTCCCAAAATTATTCTTAGTTTACATGCGGTTTTAGCATTTTCCTCAAACATAGATGGCTCAAGCTTAATATCCTTTGGATTAGTGCCTTGTTTTTGCATATTTTGATATGTTGTTTGGGCTAATCTATTAATTTCAGCCCCAACCAGAGACTTAGGGAGTTCAAACTTATGGCTATCTGCAAATGAGGTAAATACTTGTTGCTTTAAATTTGCTTTTATTCGCCTACCACTTTCTTGCTTAAGTGATTCTTTAATTTCATTATTCATTTTTTTTAGGTCACCATCTGCTACGCCTAAACTTTTAGCAAAATTATTGTCAACTTTCGGCAGCGAAGCCTCCAAAACTTCTTGCACGGACACAATGTATTTAACTTCCTTGTTTGACAGCTCTTTGGTAGGATAATCTTTAGGATATTTAATAGTAAATTCCTTAGTTACTCCAGCCTTTACACCAACCAACTGATCATCAAATCCTTTAACTCTTCCAACATCACCAAGTATGAACTCTAAAGGTTCCTTGCCTGAGGACTCAGCAACTTTGCCATCAATGAATGATTGCATGTTAGCAAAAATCTTATCCCCAGTTTTAGCAGCCCTATCAGCTTTGGCAAAAGTTGCTCTTTGCTTGACAATAACATCAATCGTTTTCTTAACATCTGCATCAGTTATAGATGTTGAATAGGCAATTACCTTATTTTTTTTGAAATCAGCTAACTTAAATTCTGGAAATATTTCAAATGTAGCGGTAAATTCGAAATCATTTTTTACTTTTTCCAATGGCTCGTGTTGAATGTCTGGCATGCCAGCAACTCGAAGATTATTTTTTTGTATAAATTCTCCGAATTTACTTTCTATTGCCTTCGTGTAGACCTCACTTTTAACATCCCCACCGTATTGCTGTTCAACTATTTTTAAGGGTACCTTACCTGGGCGGAAGCCTTGTACACGTGCTGTTTTTGTAAGCTGCTGAAATTTTTGTGTAATTTCCCCTTGATACGGAGCTATTGGCACTACAACTTTAACTCTTCTTTCGATCTCGCTTATTTTCTCAACTGCTTCAGCCATAATATTCAATCCTAAGTAAATAATGGTGCGAAAGGAGAGACTCGAACTCTCACGCCTTGCGGCGCTGGAACCTAAATCCAGTGCGTCTACCAATTCCGCCACTCTCGCAAATACAAAAATTTTAAAACGCGTATTATAGCAGTTTAGTGCCTATACGTAAGTAATAATTCCATGTATTTTGTCTCACATTTATTCATTAATCATTTAGAATAATGTTTAAAGTTATAATTTCTAAAATCTTATAAAAAATAAATTTTCAACCAATTGAAAACATAAAAAATGAATATAGTTTCCTCCTTAATACTTAGTATTTTTCTAATAGGCTGTTCTTCAATTCCTTACGAGGAATCAAAAGTTGAAATTATTTCTATTAACCAGTCAATAAGAGATGGTGGTCATGAGGATGAGACCTTCAATCAATTTTTACTTTCTAACAATTTCAAACAAAATGAAATCCCAATTAAATCGTGGGGAGTTAAAGAAATTTTATTAGCTCAATATTTTTTTAATTATGACATTAAAGCTGCAAAGAAATCGATTGACTGGATTAGAGAAAATGAAAAAATAGCACTTCTAAAACCTGAAAGTTCGCTAGGAATTGAGATTGGAAAAACTGACAGTAATGATGAGCTATCTAAAAATATTTTTGGTAGTGGATTCAATTTTACTTTTGAACGCACAAACAAGAGATTAATTAGGCATGAGATAGCATTCAATGAAACCCAATACGCGCTACTTTCCTATGAAAAAAAATTATGGGAATCAAGAACGTTACTCCTCAAAAAAGTTGTAGAGTATGCTGAGAGACAGGATTTTATTAAAATAACAAAAAAAGAACTTCTTCTAAAGCACTCTATCCTTCAAATGATAAAAAAAAGAGTTAGTTTAGGAGTTTCATCACAAATAGATTTCGATAGAATAGCTTTAGAGCTTAAGTCAATAAACCAAAATCTTATTTCCTTGCAATACCAACAAGCAAATCTTAAAAAAGAGATTGCAACGAGTGTTGGTCTCTCATTAGAAAAATTTAATCTCATACCAATAAATGTAGAAAGCGTGAAAGAATTATTTAACAAAGCTTCAAGAAATTTTCTTAACGGGAAGAAAATAAGTGAAATTCAATATAAAGCGACCACAAACTCAAGGGACTTACGGATTTTTTTAGCAGATTATGCAATTGCTGAATCAGAACTAAAATATGAAATAGCAAAACAATATCCAGACTTTAATTTCTCCCCAGCTTATACATACGATATGGGAAATTATGTATGGAATATTGGTATTGACATGGTTTTGGGTTCTAAAAATAAAAATATAATTTTTATAAACAAGGCAAAAAAGTTAAGGTCAGTTAAAGGAAGTAAAGTTTTAGCTTATCAATTAAAAATTATTAATGAGGCAGAAAATTTACTTGGCGAATTTAAACATAGCTTAGAGTTAAAAAATGATAATGAAAAAATTCTTGAGACAAAAAATAAACTTGAAAAAAAACTTAAAAAACGTTTTGATAATGGGATCTTAGATCGATTAGAGTTAGAATTAGAGATCATTAAACTTAATGAATTTGATAGAGATTACCATGAAGCATATTATAATGTTATTAAGAAAGGACTTGATGCGGAATTAATTGTTCAAGAACCTATCTTCACTGAAAAGTTTATCTAAATGAAAAATAAATCACTTATTATTATTATAATCCAAGCCATAATGATTGTTACCCTCGTGTGGATGGTAATAATTGTTGGGGGAGATAAGTTATTTAAAGATTTTAGTGATGATGATGATGAAACTATAGTTGATTACACATCGTCACTCAATGAATTAACTTATGTTCAACTTCCTGCCTCAGTGGAGAGAAATAGTGGGATCACTTTTCAGCCTATAGAAATTAGCTCTGAAGTTTCTGATATTTATAGTTATGGGGAAGTACTAAACCTATCTGACTTGTTTGCAAAAAAAAATAATTTAGCTAACTTATACCGAAAAAAGAATAAAATTAATAATCAGCTAATAGGCGAGTTAGAATATTTAGAAAAACTAAAAGCCCTAAATAGTGATAATAAAAATATCGCAGATAATGTATTGGCCGAAAAGGAGGGTGAAGTTGATTTTCTTGAAAATGATCTAGCTATTGTTGAAAACGACATTACCAATATATTAATCAATACCGAGCATAAATGGGGTGCATATTTTAAAAAACATATCGTACTTGATCAAAATACGATTGCTCGAAGTATATTTTCTAATAAATACCGACTAATTAACATAACTATTCCATCTGAAGACTTACCATTGCAAATGCCAGCAGAAGTAAATGTTTTTTTACCGAATAATAATACAAAATACAAGGCTGAGTTTATTTCAGAGGCACCAAGTTCAAATAAGTCTTTGCAAGGTAGGAGCTTCTTTTATGTAATTAAGAATAATGAAATAAATTTAGGATCAAAAATAAAAGCAAACATAACTAAATCTAATAAACAATCTGTCAAGAAAAAATTATTTATTCCAAGCAAATCTGTTGTTTGGAATAATGGTAAACCTTGGGTATTTATAAAAACTGATGTAAACAATGGAAATTTTCTGCGAAGACCACTTTTAAATCCATTAGAGACAGATAATGGTTGGGTTATCAATGAAGATATACTCAAAATAAATGACTTAGTTGTAGTTGATGGTGCTCAATTATTACTTTCGGAAGAATTTAAATACCAGATTAAAAATGAAAATGAGGATTAGCCCATGATGGGCCAATTGATAAAGTTTTCAATAAGATTCCCAGGTGTCATTGTTGGATTATCCTTGCTAATTATTGCTTACGGCATTTACCAAATAAAAGAAAGTCCTCTTAACGTATTTCCTGAATTTTCTCCTACACAAGTAATCATTCAAACGGAATCACCTGGCTTTTCCTCTGACCTTGTAGAGACATTGATTACAAACCCAATTGAAAAAGCAATTGCAGGGACTATAGGTATAAAACAAATTAGATCACAATCCATTCCTGGTTTATCCGTAGTTACTGTTATTTTTGAAGAAAGTACCGATATATTTAAAAATAGGCAATCAATATCGGAGAAGTTATCGAATTTATCACGATCAATGCCTGAAGATATAACACCTTTAATAGCACCCCTAACGTCCTCTGCCTCAAGTGTTTTAGGGATTGGCATTACATCCAATAAAAAAACCAATTTAGAGCTCAGAACGTTTGCTGAAAACATAATTATTCCACAATTGATGAGTGTGCAGGGAGTTGCTGATGTTAATAGATTTGGTGGGGAAGTAGCTCAGCTACAAATTGAGGTAATACCAGAGAAATTATTTATCCATGAAGTGAGTATTGAAGATGTAGTGACAGCAATTCAGAAATCATATGGGCATGTTGGAGGTGGATTTATTGAGAATAATAATCAAAGAATAATTATAAGCTCCGAAGCTCAAACCAAGAATATATCTGAATTAAAAAAGCTGCCAATTATAAACAGTAACGGAGATGTCATAAGAGTAAAAGACATTGCACAAGTAAAAGAAGGGAAAGCGCCATCAATAAGTGCAGTATCTATTAATAAAAAAGATGGCGTTTACCTTTCTGTTCAAGGTCAATTAGGCTCAAATACTTACAAATTAACCAAGCAATTAGAAGACTCGTTAGCTAGTCTAGCCCCACTTTTAAAAAAAGAATCAATAGAGCTTATTCCAGACCTTTTTAAACCAGCTAACTTCATAGATGCATCAATAAAAAGATTACGTTTTGATATTATTATTGGAGCTTTTATGGTTATAACTATCCTCTATCTTTTCTTATTTAATTTAAAAACTGCATTTATATCTGCGGTAGCAATACCAATATCACTTTTATCTGCTATTTGTGTAATGAGTTTTTATGGACTTGGCTTGAATGTAATGGTCCTTAGTGGACTAGCTATTGTGTTAGGGGAGGTTGTAGATGATGCAATTATTGATGTTGAAAATATATTTAGAAGATTGCGCCAAAATAAATTACTTACCAACCCTTTTCCAGCATACCAAGTAGTTTTTAATGCATCAATGGAGGTAAGAAAATCTGTAATATTTGCAACTATTATTATCGTTTTAGTTTTTCTTCCCCTTCTGTCTTTGTCTGGTGTAGCCGGAAAGCTTTTTGGGCCTTTAGGAATTGCGTACATTACTTCGATTGTTGCATCGTTGTTTGTCGCCCTAACTGTTACACCTGCCCTTTCTTATCTAATGCTGGGAAACACATCTATAAAAAGTGAGGAATCCCCAATTATTTTTTATATAAAAAAATATTATGAAAAAATATTGAGGACGATTGAAGGCAAATCAAGTGCTGTTATTGTTATGTCTTTTTTGCTAATAAGTATCGGACTAGCATTCTTACCCTTTTTCAAAACTCAATTCATACCTCCCCTTCATGAAGGGCATTATATTATGCATATGACAGCCTACCCTGGTACCTCAGAGAGGGAATCTATAAGGATTGGAAATCTCGTAACAGATAAAATTCTAAAGATAAATGGAGTTAAATCGATAGCGCAATGGGTAGGAAGATCTCCTATGGGAGCAGATACCTTTGGTACCCATTATAGTGAGTTTGAGATTGAGCTAGATCAATTAGATGGCCCAAGCCAAGATAGAGTTTTGAGTGAAATAAATGCTATTGTGCATGGTAATGAGGATAAAAATCTTCTTGGTGGTTTTGTTGGGGTAAATTTTGCAATAAATACTTTTTTAACAGAAAGAATTGAAGAAACTATATCTGGATATAATGCATCTGTCGTTATCAACGCATACGGAGATGATCTCGATTTATTAGATCAAGATGCGCAAAAAATTGCTCAAGTTCTCCAAAAAATAAATGGGTCTAAGGACATTACAGTCCAATCTCCACCGGGTACCCCACAAGTTAAAATAAGGTTAAGGCAGGAAAAAATAGCACAGCTTGGGATTATGAATAAAGACGTGCTAAACGCCATTAGAGCTGCTTACGAGGGCATAACAGCTACATATATTTACGAGGGCATAAATAAAAAACCTGTTGTAGTAACATTTGAAAAAAATTACCGAGATGATATAACTAACATAAAAAAATTACCTGTACGCTCAGCATATAACAAAATTTATACGCTTTCAGATATCGCTGATATTTATCAAGAAAATGGCAGGTCAAAAATCTTGCATCAAAATGGAAAACGGGTACAAACTATTACTGCTAATATTTCAAATAGGGATATCAGTAATTTTAATTTTGAGTTAAAAGAAAAGCTTAATTCGCTTAATCTAAGCAAAAATAATTTTTACGAATTAACCGGTTCAGCCGAGGAAAACGCTAAATCACGCGAAGAGCTAATAACTCACTCTTTTTTAGCTGGTGCAGCAGTTCTATTGATTTTAATTATTGCGTTTGGTTCGCTACCAAACATAGTAATAACTATTCTTAACTTACCTTTTGCACTAATTGGCGGAGTTGTTGCAGCAACTATCTATGGCGGATGGTTATCAATAGGTTCATTAGTAGGGTTTGTTACATTGTTTGGGATTACCCTTAGAAACTCTATAATGCTTATTTCTCACTACCAGCATCTAATTGAAAAAGAAAATTTAAAATGGAATCTTGAAACCTGCATTAAGGGTGCTAAAGAAAGGTTACCATCCATATTGATGACTGCATTAGTGGCTGGTTTGGCCTTGCTTCCAATCGCGATGGGGACCGGTGAACCAGGAAATGAAATAACTGGACCAATGGCAACAATTATTATTGGAGGTTTATTTACCTCAACCATCCTTAATTTATTAATACTTCCAACAATTTTATTGAATTTTGGAGCATTTAAAAAAAGAGTTTTTTAAAAAATAGCTCTCTATTTAAGATACCTATTTTCAGTATCGTTAGGAGTACCCTCTAATCCACCCTCAGTCTTTTGCGGGCTCCACAAAATAAACTCCTCAATCTTACTCGCTAAATCAATATCCCTCTTTGTGATCCCACCTTTATCATGACTGGTAAGATAAATAGTGATGCTTGAGTATGTGAGTAGAAGATCAGGATGATGCCAAGCACACTCACTAATATGAGCTATAGCATTTGCTAGCATCATTACCCCTTTCCAATTATGCATTGGTATAATTTTCCTAATTTTCTCGCCATCCCTTTCCCAACCTTCAAGTTTAGATAACGACTCATCAATCTCTTTATCACTAAGCATCTTTATCCTCTTTAAAAAATAAAACAGTTTTTTTTATATTATTTACTTTATCCTCAATTTCTTTATATTCGGATTCAACAGAGGATTGAATGGTTAAACCCCCACCTGAGTAAAAATGTAAGGTGTTGTTAATATGCATCATACTTCTTATAGCAATATTACTGTCGAGCTGACCATCAAAACTAAAATAAACTATACTTCCACAATATAAATCTCTTGCATGGTCCTCAAGCTCATCAATTATTTCCATAGCTCTTTTTTTTGGTGCACCGGTAATAGAGCCTCCTGGGAAGGCATCTTTAAAAAGATCATAAATAGAAGATTCATCTTTTAGTACTCCAGTAACAGAACTTACCAAGTGATGAACATTTGGATAAGTTTCAACAACAAATAATTCATCGACCTTTATAGACCCACTTTTACAATTGACACCAAGATCATTTCTTAATAGGTCTACAATCATAAGATTTTCAGCTTGTTCTTTGGAGCTATTTTTTAATAAGCTAATATTTTTTATATCTTCATCTTTATCTAAACCTCTAGCAGATGTACCTTTAATGGGTCTTGTTGATACTTTACCACTATTGGATTTTAAAAATCGTTCGGGGGAACCTGACATGAGGGAAGTATTGTCGAATTTTAGGTATGCCATAAAGGGTGATTGATTAATTTGACGAAACTTATGATAAAAGGTCCAAGGATCTCCATAAGTTCTAACTTTATATTTTTTAGAAATATTAACTTGATAACAATCACCCTTTTTTAAATAATTTTTTACTTTATCAAATTTAGATTTGTATTTTTTTTCAGTAATATTTTCCTCTATCTCACCTTTCACAGAAAAATTACCCAAGTCAACCTCTTCTTTTAAAAACTGTCTAGACAAACTTTTAATAAATTCTGATGTTTTCTTTATAAAATTAGCAGAAACAATAAATGATTTTCTCTCATGATGATCTGTAATAACAGACCAATCATATATACCAAATTGCATACCAGGAATTAGGTTTTCTTTTTTTTGATTATTATTTATATCATAAGAAAAATAACCCAAAGCTCCTCCAGAAAATGGAAGAGTGCTCAGAGGAATTTTATAATCTTTCATAATATCTTCTAGTATTTTTACTGGATTTTCTTTAACAGTTTGGAGGGTACCATTTGATAAATTATGAATAGTGGTTTCATTGTTAGCATTCAATATAACTTTAATAAAAGGATTTGCTGTAAGTATATCGAATCTCACAAGTTTATTCTTAGCCATATTTTTCTGGTACGAACTATCTAAAAAAATAGGCCAATCAAGATGACGAATCTTATCGAAATAGACAGAACTGTCTGAGTAATATGGAATGGAAATTTTGAGCATTTATATTTAATATATTAACTCATGAGTTGTAATTTTACAAAAACCCTAATAAAAAAAAGGCACATTAGTGCCTTTTTTTTATTATGTACATATATCTATTCTAAGTTTGCGTGAATCGCCCGCATGCCCTCTTCTGTTAAATCTTTATCAAAAACAAATTCTCCTATTATTGCTTCTAAATATACAAGAGTGGATAACTCAAAAGCAGTTCCCATTGGCAAACCTTTTGTTAACGGGAAGCTATCGTCCTTACCTATTTGCACTGTATAGTCGGCAATATCGGCCATGGCAGAAGATGCCTTCATAGAAATAACTGCAATTTTAGCTCCTTTTGCTTTTGCTGTTTCAAGCATTGGAAGTAAAGTTTTTGTGCCACCAGATCCAGATATAACTATAAGTAAATCTCCAGCTACAATTGCTGGGGTAACTATTTCACCTGGCATATTTACTTGATATCCAGCGTGCACAAGTCGCATAGCAAAAAATCGAGCAACCAAAAGTGATCTACCAGCACCACCAACGAATATACGGCCTGATTCATCAACTAACTTCTTTAAATTAACTGCATGCTCTTTACTTGTGGCATCAAGAACACTGGAAATTTTATCTAATATTAATTTTTGCGTATCCATGAATATGTTCCTTTATTAAAATTAAATCATAACAAAAAAAACCCGAATTAATAAACTCGGGTTTTTTATTTCAATACGAAAAGCTAAAACTTATACTTTGACTAGTGAGCAATAGCTGTAATTTCTGCAGCAGATGCAGCTGGGTCAGCAGCGCCATAGATAGCAGCGCCAGCAACAATAATTGCAGCACCAGCATCTTTAACCTGTTGAGCTGTAGCAGCTTTAACGCCACCAGCAACTGAGATCTTAGCTCCAGTGTTTAAAGCAGCGATTGCAGCAAGA
Organism: uncultured Methylobacillus sp.; assembly: GCA_964526705.1. Classification (GTDB taxonomy): domain Bacteria; phylum Pseudomonadota; class Gammaproteobacteria; order Burkholderiales; family Methylophilaceae; genus BACL14. The sequence goes on along the minus strand of CAZGLD010000007.1, from coordinate 31,052 downwards.
TCCGCAAATGGAGTGTGTCCAGCAGCTTGAGCGTCAAGACCAGTATGAACACCGATAATTTGTGCACCTGCAGCAACAGCTTCTTTAGCTAACTCTTCTTTGTTGTCGACATTAATCATATCAACTTGAACTTCTTTACCGTATTTCTTAGCAGCAGCGATAACTCCTTTAATTGTTGCAATTCCAGAAGCACCTAAAACTGTACAAATATCTGCACCAGCTTTGTAAAAAGGTTCAGCTTCATATTCACCAGCATCCATTGTTTTTAAGTCAACAAGAATAAGGTTGTTAGGGAATTTTGCTTTAAGTGTTTCAAGAAGCTTGATACCGTTATGCTTAATGCATGGTGTACCAATTTCAAGAATATCAACATGAGGAGCAACTGTTTCTGCTAATGCAACTGTTGCGTCAAAATCTAATGAATCTAATGCCATTTGTGTTAATGCCATGGTTGTAATCTCCAAAACTTATTTATAAATAGTCTACTTAAGCGCCTTAATTTACTATGACACTTTTTTTAATGCAGACCGCAGATGATATAGTCTGAATGCTTTATTGTCAAACATTCACTTACTTAACTAGATCAGAGTTTCGCGCTTAACGCCGCCTCTAATTTATGTTGGTCAATAACAAAATTCCTAATTCCTTCTGATAATTTTTCTGTTGCCATAGCATCTTCATTATGATCATTTCTAAATTGATCTTCCTCTAGTCTTGCAGGCTTATCTTTGGATACACCACTGTCTTTGAGGAACTGTGGTAAATCTCCTTCTGTTTTACCTAACTCTTCAATTAACGCTGGTCCAATAGTTAATCTATCGCAACCTGCAAGAGCTGTAATCTCGCCAATATTCCTAAATGAAGCACCCATTACCACAGTCTTAAAACCATGTTCCTTATACCATGAATAAATATTTCTAACTGACACCACACCTGGATCTGTCTCAGAAGTATATTCCTCGCCAGTTTTTGCTTTATACCAATCCAAAATTCGGCCGACGAAAGGAGAAATTAAGAAAACTCCTGCTTCAGCACATGCTCTTGCCTGTGCAAAACTAAACAATAATGTTAGATTACAGTTGATACCCTCTTTCTCGAGAATTTCTCCAGCCTTAATACCTTCCCAAGTTGAAGCTAGTTTAATCAACACTCTGTCATTTGTAACACCAGCCTCATTGTAAAGCGCAATTAATTTTTTGCCTTTAGCGACCATTTTATCTATGTTAAAAGAAAGACTTGCATCAACTTCTGTAGATATACGTCCTGGGATGTGTTTTAAAATTTCTAAACCCACCAACACAGCAAGTTTATCTGCTGCATCTTCAATCTGTTGTTCTCTATCAGAGCTCTGTGATTTTGCATAAGCGATTGCCTCTTCAATCATTGGTTCACATTGAGGTAATGTGCTTGCTTTTAAAAGCAAGGAAGGATTTGTTGTAGCATCAACTGGCTTTAGTGTTTTGATAGCTTCTACCTCTCCGGTATCTGCAACAATAGTTGTTATTTGCTTTAACTGATCCAATAGTGTGGCCATAAATTTCTCCGTGTTGTGTGTGTTATAAGTTACTAATTATTTTGTAAAAAAGTTATTTTACCAACATTAAATTCATATCTCCAATTTTATTTAAATGTTTATAAAAATTTACTTCTATTCATTGTTTTATTTATTTATCTAACTTTAATGACAATGGACTCCATATTTGGCAGAATTACTCTTTACTTAACTTTTAAATAAATTAAATTTATCATTTAAAGATTTAATTCAACGGCAACCAAAACAAGGAACAAAATAAATGTCTGATTATGTTATCCCTTTTGAAAAACTAAGAAATACAGACGTTGGCTCTGTAGGTGGGAAAAATGCCTCTTTAGGGGAAATGATTTCTCAACTTCACGCAAAAGGTGTAAGAGTTCCAACTGGATTTGCCACAACCGCCAATGCATTCAATGAATTTCTTCAGCAAAATAATTTGGCTAATAATATAGAAGCGGAGTTAATTAATCTAGACATAAATGATGTAACAGAATTAGCTAAAAGTGGGAAAAAAATACGTGAATGGATATTAAAAACACCATTTCCTAAAGACCTCGAGCTTTCAATAGCTTCTGAATACAAAGCCCTAACCCATAATTCAGCAGAGGCTACAACTTTCGCAGTAAGATCTTCGGCTACAGCTGAAGATCTTCCTGATGCCTCTTTTGCAGGCCAGCAAGAAAGCTTTCTTAATATAGAGGGTATAGACAATATTAAACAGGCTATAAAAGAAGTATTTGCATCTCTTTATAATGATAGGGCAATTTCATACCGGGTTCACAAAGGCTTCATTCATGCTGACGTAGCGATATCTGCAGGTGTCCAACAAATGGTGAGGAGTGATATTGGTAGTGCAGGAGTCATGTTTACCATTGATACAGAGTCTGGTTTTAAAGATGTGGTATTTATCACTTCATCATACGGGCTTGGAGAGACTGTGGTTCAAGGCTCAGTAAATCCTGATGAATTCTATGTCCATAAGCCATTATTATCGAAAGGAAAACCAGCAATTGTTAGAAAATCAATAGGCTCAAAAAAAATTAAAATGATTTTTAGCAAGGATACTAAAGCTGGACTTAGTACAGAAACTGTTGATGTCGATGATGAGTTAGCTAATACATTTAGTATTAATGATAATGATATTATAGAACTTGCAAAATATGCAATGACTATCGAATCGCACTACAAATGTCCTATGGATATTGAATGGGGTAAAAATGGAATTGATGGTAAAATTTATATTCTTCAAGCACGTCCCGAAACTGTCAAGTCACAAACAAAAAATACTACTGAAACATATAAATTAGTTGAGCCTGGTAAGGCTATTGTTGCTGGTCGAGCTGTTACACAGAAAATAGGCCAAGGACCAGTTAGAGTCGTGAGTGATCCATCTGAAATGCATACTGTTCAACCAGGAGATGTTTTGGTTGCTGATATGACTGATCCAAATTGGGAGCCTGTGATGAAAAGAGCTTCGGCACTTGTAACTAATCGAGGAGGCAGAACCTGTCACGCTGCAATTATTGCAAGAGAGCTTGGCATTCCAGCTATTGTTGGAAGTGTGAATGCAACGGAACTATTAAATGACGGGGATATTGTTACCGTATCCTGCTGTGAGGGGGAAACTGGTATTGTTTACCAAGGGAAATTAAAATATGAAGTAACCACCCAAGAGGATGGAGAATTAACCAAACCTCCAGTCAAAATGATGATGAATGTTGGTAGTCCAGATATGGCTTTTACATTTGGGCAAATACCCAATCATGGAGTTGGTCTTGCTAGATTGGAATTTGTGATAAATAACATGATTGGTATACATCCAAAAGCTATACTTAATTATGACGCAATGCCATTAGATATAAAAAAAACCATAGACTACAGAGCCAGAGGGTATAAAAATCCCAAACAATTTTATATTGATAAAGTCACTGAGGGAGTTGCAACAATTGCGGCAGCATTTTATCCTAATCCAGTAATTGTAAGAACTTCTGATTTCAAATCAAATGAGTATAAAAAATTAGTTGCAGGTAATATTTACGAGCCTGATGAAGAAAATCCTATGATTGGTTTTAGGGGGGCTGCACGATATATTTCGGATGAATTTAAAGAATGTTTTGCATTGGAATGTGCGGCAATGCTAAAGGTACGAAATGACCTTGGGCTTGATAATGTTCAACTCATGATACCCTTTGTAAGAACCTTAAAGGAAGCGAAGTCCGTTATAAATATAATGGAAAGTTATGGGTTAAAGCGAGGGGAAAATGGTCTAAAGGTAATAATGATGTGTGAAGTACCCTCTAATGCCATCATCGCAGATCAATTTATGGATTATTTTGACGGATTCTCTATTGGGTCAAATGACTTAACCCAGCTTTCTCTTGGAACGGATCGAGACTCTGGAATACTGGCTGATGGTTTTGATGAGAGAGATCCTGCCGTTATTAAACTCATAGAGATGGCTATTACCTCGGCTAAAAAGGCAAATAAATATGTTGGTATCTGTGGTCAGGGTCCGTCAGATTTTCCAGATTTCGCCCAGTGGTTGGTTAAGCAAGGTATTTCATCTCTATCACTAAATCCTGATACTGTAGTTAGTACTTGGAAACAATTAACAAAAAAATAAACCCAACTATGACAAAAAATAAAAGAATTGCTTTTTTTATTTCTGATGGCACAGGGATTACTGCTGGTTCGCTTGGTGGGCTTTTAGCTCATTTTCCAGAAACAGATTTCGAACAAATTCGTATTCCATACACAAATAATTCCTCTAAGGTTGAGGATGCTCAGAAACGAATAGCTAATGCAAAATTAATGAGTGGTGTGCGCCCCATTGTTATAATGACTATTGGAGATAGAGATCTACGTAGTGAGCTAAAACAAGTTGACGCATTTTATGTAGATTTATTCGAATCTTTCCTATATCCACTAGGTGAAGAAGTTAACGAGCTTCCGCTCACTAGGCCGGGTGTTTCTCATAGTATTACCGGGTCTAATTATGGTAACCGTATGGAAGCAATTAACTTTGCCCTTGGTCATGATGATGGTATGACCCATAGTGGATTAAATCAAGCTCAGGTTATTTTGGTTGGAGTTTCAAGATCAGGAAAAACGCCAACTAGTATCTATTTAGCTATGCAATTCGGTATAAAAGCAGCTAACTACCCGCTAATTCCTGAAGATTTTGAGAGAGGAACGCTTCCGCCTATTTTGGATGGTTATCTAGATAAAATATTTGGACTTACCATCAAGCCTGAAAGGCTACATTCGCTAAGAAACGAAAGAAGACCTGACAGTCATTACGCTTCACTCTCAAATTGTCGCGAAGAAATTGGTTTGGCCGAGGCGCTAATGAAAACAATGAACATTCCCCTTGCGGACTCTACAACAAGGTCTGTGGAGGAACTTTCAGCAATAATCATTCAGAATATGAATAACTAATCAGATATGTAAGGTTTAAGTAGACTTAAAATTTTATCTGAATTGGGTTGAGTTACACTCGAAAACACATGGATGTCAGAAGCTCCTGGCATAACAATGTATTTGTAAAAATTCCACATTGGTGCTTTACCAGTTTTTTCATATAAGTATTTATAAACTGGATTAGCTTTTTTGCCAATAACACTAGATTTACTCATCATAGGAAACTCAACTGCATACGTTAACTTACAGAAATCTTGAATTTCTTTATCTGTGCTCAATTCCTGATTAAAATCGTTTGAAGGGAACCCAACCACAGTAAGCTTCTCATTATGATTCTTGTAAAGTGATTCTAAACCTTCAAATTGTGATGTAAAACCACATTTACTTGCAGTATTTACAAATATTATTGGTTTATCCTGGTGCTCACACAAATCGAACTTTTCACCTTGAAGAGTCTTTAAATCTTGATTATAAAAATCCATACAAGCCCCTAAAGTAATAGATGGAATAAAAAAAAGTAATGATAATAGTTTTCTCATATTTTATTGACCTTATAGTTTTAAATTTGTTCACTCATATTATCTCAGATAATTCCATGGGAGATTGAATAATTTGTTTTGCTCCCCAAGATGAAATTTTATCTGTTGTCTTTAAATAACCGTAACAGGCTAAAATTGACATCATATTGGCAGAATTTGCAGCGACAATATCTCTATGTGCGTCACCAATGTAGGCAATATTCGATGGGTCTATTTTCATACTACGACTTGCCTCAAGAAGCATATCAGGAGCAGGTTTTGTTTTAAAGCCATCGTCCCCACATATCAAGGTATCAATATTATCAAGCAAATCATGATAGCTCAAAATCTTTTCAGTAAATTGTCTAGGTTTGTTTGTAACCACACCCCACTTTAGATTTTTTTTTGTAATAAGATCTATTATTTTAGTGATTCCATCAAATAATAAAGGTTTTTTTAATAAATTACTTTGGTAATGATGAAGGAATTCTTGTACAGCTTTGTCAATAGTGGGTGTTAAAGGATCAAATCTTAGCTTTAAAATAGCCTGAGATCCATCTGACGCAACCGCTCTTCCCTCCTGATACGAAATATTAGTTTTATTATATTTATCAAAAATGTAATTAGCTGAACCAATAAGGTCATGCGCCGTGTCCGCAAACGTACCATCAAAATCAAATAATAATGCCTTATACATCATGAAACCCAACCTCAACAAGGTAGTTTACTGAGCAGTCAGGTGATAATTTATATTTCTTAGTAAAGGGGTTGTAGGTCATGCCTGACATATCAATAAATTTTAAATCATTATTAGAGCACCATTCCTTTAGTTCAGCTGGTGTAATAAACTTTTCATACGTATGTGTTCCTTTAGGTAGAAGATTTAGAACGTATTCTGCACCAATAATCGCAAATAAAAATGACTTAGGATTCCTGTTGAGAGTTGAAAAGAATATCTTTCCCCCTGGTTTGAGTAGTTTGGTACAAGTGGCAATAATAGATGCTGGGCTTGGAACATGCTCAAGCATCTCAAGGCAAGTAATGATATCAAATTTTTCTTTATTATTCTTATAAAAATTCTCTATATTCAGTTGCTTATATAATATATCTAAATTAGATTCTTTATTATGAAGTTCTGCAATTTTTATGACTTTTTCGCCCTGATCAATGCCTGTAACTTTCGCGCCCTCCTTTGCCAAAGCTTCAGCAAGAATACCGCCGCCGCAACCCACGTCCAAAACTTTCTTCCCCTTTAAACTTATTTTAGATTTAATATAATTTACACGTAACGGGTTAATGTCATGCAGAGGTTTAAATTCACTAGTTGGATCCCACCATTTATGAGCGAGTGTATTGAATTTGTCAATTTCTAATTGATCTATGTTTGTTTTATTTTGTTTTTCCATGATTTTGCTTTTTGTAATAATTCATCTTCATCTAAACAGACCAACTCTCCTCCCTTAAGTTTAATCTCCCCATTAATCCAAACATATTCAATGGAATTTCTATCTGCGCAATACACTAAACTTGATAAAGGATCATAGCAAGGTTGTGATTCAATTGTATCAAGATTTACTGCAATTAAATCAGCATATTTTCCTTTTTCAATAGAGCCAGTTTTACGGTCTAAATTAAGGGCTTTTGCCCCATTAATTGTTGCCATCCTAAGTATTTCGGCAGGATTTAAAAATTCGGTTTTCATAGCAAGGGCTTTGCTTATTAATATATTAGATCTACTCTCTGTAAGCATATCCAACCTATTATTACTGGCAGAGCTATCAGTTCCAACAGCAATATTAATATTTTTATTTACTAATTCAAATATATTAGGCAAGCCACTACCAAGCTTCATATTTGAAGAAATATTGATAATTGAGGAAACACCATTGCTTGCTAATAAATTGATATCTCTCTCACTAAGATGAACACAATGTGCTGCCATTAATTTTGGGCTTAATAAACCAAGATCGTCTAATCTTTCAATAGGAGTTGTACCAAATTGTTTTTTACTTTCTTCAATTTCGCTTAAAGTTTCATGAAGGTGTGTATGAATAGTTAAATCAAGCTGTTCAGCATAAGTGTTAATCAATTCAAAAGTATTGTTAGAAACTGAATAAGGAGCATGAGGGGCTAATGAAGTACTAATGAGCTTATTATTTCTCCAATTGTCCCTAAATTCAAACCCTTTATTTAAATACTCCTGAGGATCATTTGCATAGTTAGTTGGAAACTCAAGGACAACTAAACCAATATTTGCTCTAATACCAATATTATTTACAGCCTCTGCAGTAGCGTTTGGGAAAAAATACATATCATTAAAAGAAGTTGTTCCCCCTTTAATCATTTCAGCAATCGCAAGTTCTGAACCATCACGCACAAAATCATGATTTACATGCTTTGATTCTGCTGGCCAAATATATTCACTTAACCAAGTTTGGAGGGGTAAATCATCTGCAAAGCCTTTTAATAGGGACATAGCAATGTGCGTGTGGGAGTTAATAAAACCTGGAAGAAGTATATTATTTGAAAGCTGGTATGTCTCTTCTGCTTCATATACGTTAAAAACATCAGAGGTTGGAATTACATCACAAATAATTTCGTCTTTTACTACCACTGAATGGTCAGTAAGAGGCTCATCATTTTTATCTGCAGTAAACACCCAGGCTGCTGATATTATTTTATCTACCTTAACCATATGAGATTTAAAAAAATATAAGGATAACTAGGTTGTTTCAAATGGGTGATGAAGCATAATCGTTTCATCTCTCTCAGGACCTGTTGAAACAATATGTAAGGGGACACTACAAAGCTCCTCAAGTTTTAATAAATATTTCTTTGCATTTTCTGGAAGTTTATCCCACTGACTTACCCCAAATGTACTCTCTTGCCATCCAGGCATTTCAATAAGTAAAGGTTTACATAATTCAACCTGATCTGAACCCAAGGGGAGTAAATCAAAATTTTTGCCATTGACGTCATAACCAATACATATATATAGCTTATCAATACCATCAAGAACGTCAAGCTTTGTAATACATAGGCCTGACAAACCATTGATCATAGCTGATCTTTTTAATGCCGCTGCATCAAACCACCCACACCTTCTTTTTCGTTGCGTTACCGTTCCAAACTCCTTACCTTTATGAGACATTTGATAACCAGGACCTCTTTCATTATCAATATCCAGTTCACTGGGAAATGGCCCGCCTCCCACTCTTGTTGTATATGCTTTTGTAATGCCTAAGATATAATGCAACATGTTAGGACCAACCCCGCTTCCTGAAGCAGCTTGACCAGAGACACAATTCGATGAGGTAACGTAGGGATAGGTTCCGTGATCAACATCCAGTAAAGCACCTTGCGCTCCCTCAAATAAAATTCTCTTACCTAGGGCATTCATCTCGTATAGTTTTTTAGAAACATCACAAATAAACGGTTTAATAAATTCTGCTTGCAAAAGAATTGAATTCCATTGGGTGTCAAAGTCTATAGCATCAGTTTTCAAATAGTTAGTAAGAACAAAGTTATGATAATCCAGTAATTCATGAAGTTTATTTTTTAAAACGTCTAGATCAAGTAAGTCATAGACTTTGATTGCCCTTCGGGAAACTTTATCCTCGTAAGCTGGGCCTATACCTTTTCCAGTTGTGCCGATTTTTTTATCTTTATCCCTTTTTTGCTCTCTTGCCTGATCTAACTTTATGTGGCAATCAAGGATCAAAGGGCATCCAGGGCTAATAAACAATCTTTCTTTTACGCTTATTCCGTCTTGCTCCAACATAGCAATTTCTTTTTGCAAATGATTGATATCCAAGACAACACCGTTTCCGATAAAGCATTGGATTGTTTCTCTGATAATCCCAGATGGAACTAGGTTTAACTTAAATTCTTTTTGGTTATTCCCTTGACCAATAACCAAAGTATGTCCTGCGTTATGACCTCCCTGAAATCGAACTACTGCCTCAGCTTGATCGGTAAGCCAGTCGACAATTTTACCCTTACCTTCATCGCCCCATTGAGTTCCAATCACTACAACATTTTTTTGCATGTTTTATCTTTGTATTATTTATAAATTATTAATTAGATATCTTAAATCTAGAGAAAAACCGGTAGCAGGACGTTTTAATCCAAGTGATTCATTTAAATTATCATAACGACCACCTTGAGCAACAGATGATGTAAATCCATCAGCATAAGCAGTAAATACGATACCTTTGTGATATTGATAACCCCTTATATCAGCAAAATCAAACGTCACTCCAGCGCCAAGACTGTTAATATTATTGCTAATTTTTTCTAATTTTTTCGCTGACTCAGTAAACACGTTATCTTTGCTATCTAAGCTCGCTAAATCACGAATAACTGAACTGTCTCCATACATACCCAATAATGAAAGTAATTTTTTAACATCCTTATTACTACCAAATCTCTTTAAAATTTCTTTAGCTGATGAAAGATCTTTAAGCATAAAGGATTGCGACAAATCTTCTATTTCCTGCGGTATTAAATCTATTTTATTAACGAGAGTCTGGAAGATGGTAAGGTCATTTATATCGATACTTATTTTATTAATATTTAAAAGCTGCAGGGATTTAATTAAAATAGTAAGCACTTCAACGTCTGCAGACAAATCAACATTACCAAAATACTCAAGACCAACTTGAAATAATTCCCTTGATAAACCAGGGCTAGCATTAGTTCTAAGAACTTGTCCGGCATAACAAAGCTTATTTTCTTTATTATTTTGTGATAATAAATATGCATCAACTCTGGAAGCTTGAGTAGTTAAATCAGAACTAACACCCATCATGCGACCGGATAATTGATCTACCACTTTAAAAGTATCAATATCCAAGTCTTTACCGTGGGCTTTAAGAGAGTCATCGTATTCTAAAAGAGATGGCATAATAAATTCATAGCCATTGCTCGCAAACAGGTCAATTAGATTTCTTCTGAATAATTCAAGCTTTAAAGCTTTGGCTGGGAGAAGGTCTTCTAGGTTACTTGGAAGGCGCCATTGTGACATAACAAATTAGTTCGCTGTAAAAATTAACATTATGCCCAAAAACATAGATAAAAAACCAAAAAATCGTATTTGACCATTCTTAAAATTCGTAATTTTTTTAAATGTTTCTTTCCACAAAGCAGGAAACATGAAGGGGATTACACCCTCTAAAAAAAACATAAGGCCTGCGGCAATAACTATGACCTCAGGCAATTATCTATTTTCTGGACTTCTTAAGTATTTAAAGAAATCCGAGTTAGCGTCAAGGACCATAATATCATCTTTACTACTGAAACTTTTTCTGTAGGCCTCAAGACTTCTGTAAAAGTCATAGAATTCTTTATCCTTACTAAAAGTATCAGCATAAATTCTAGATGCTTTTGCATCTCCTTGCCCTTTAATAACTTGAGCCTCTTTGTAGGCTTGGGTAATGATAATATCTCTATCTCTCTCTGCATCAGCTCTAATTTTCTCAGATTCAGCAAAACCTTCTGACCTAAGTTTACTTGCAACCTCCTGTCTTTCAACCCTCATTCTTTGGTAAACAGAATCACTAACCTCGACAGCAAGATCAACCCTTCTCAACCTTACATCAACTACCTCAACACCAATCTGCCTAGATTGAGCATCAGCCTCATCTCTTAAAATATTAATAATTTCTGAACGCTCACCAGAAATAACTTCAAGCAATGTTCGCTTACCAAATTCAGCTCTCAATCCATCGTTTACTGTTTGTTGTAACCTTCTTTCGGCCTGTCTTTCATCGCCATTTACTGACACATAGTATTTTGAAGGATCTATTATTCTCCATTTAATGTACGAATCAACAAGAACATTCTCTTTTTCACTGGTAATAAATCTATCTGGATTTCTTGAATCGTATGTAAGTATACGTTTATCAAAAAATTTAACATTATCGACTAATGGTGCCTTTAAATATAATCCTGGCTCTTCTTTAACTGAAACAATCTCACCGAGCCTAAAAACAACCGCATGCTCTCTTTGGTCTACAGTGAATGTAGCTAAAGAAGTAAGAATTAACAAAAGAACAATAACAACAATAATTTTTGGTATGAATCTCATTTTAATTTACCTTGTATCCCTTTCACGTGCTCTAAAGGCCCCGCGTGATCTTTCAGTGATTGTATTTATAACATCAGATGATCTGTTGCTATTTCGTGAGTTTGAAGCTTGGCTTGGATCATTGTCAGAAAAATTTCTTGCGTTGGATTGTTGAATTATTTTATCTAGAGGTAAATAAAGCAGGCTGTTTGATTCCTTTTGGTCAATGATGACTTTGGAAACAGATGACATAATTCCTTCTTGTGCCTCTAAAAATAATCTATTCCTTGTAACTTCAGGCGCTCTATTAAATTCGGTTAAAATTTGATCAAACCTACTAGCATTACCAGAAGCTTCATTTTCGATAGATACAGCGTATCCGTTTGCCTCAGCAATTAATCTAGAAGCAGTACCAGTTGCTTTTGGAATAATGTCGTTTGCATATGCAAGCCCCTCCGTTTTTTGTCTTTCTTTATCCTGTTGCGCTTTAACGGCATCATCAAAAGCTGCTTGAACTTGCTCTGGGGGTTGTGCATTTTGCATTGTTACACTAGTAATGTTAATTCCAGTCTTATAATCATCAAGAATAGACTGCATCAATGCTTTTGTATCTACAGCAATTTGCTCTCGCCCCTCGTAAAGAACAAAATCCATCATACTCTTACCAACAACCTCCCTAATGGAAGTTTCTGCTGCTCCTCTGACTGCATTCTCTGCAGACCTGTTTTCAAATAAAAAATCTTCGACTGATTTAAGGTTATATTGGACTGCAAACTGAAGATCAATAATATTTTTATCACCAGTTAACATAAGTGATTCTCGAAGCTCAGAGGTTGAACTGCCTGTGGCGGACGATGATCTGTATCCAACTTCAATTGTTCGGACTTGTTCAAGATTTACCAGTTCAACGGTTTCAATGGGATAGGGTATATGCCATCTTGGGCCAGGCATCGTAACTTCTTTATTTTGTCCAAACAAGAGAACAACACCTCTTTGGCCTTGGTCCACAATATAAAAACCTGAAGCTGTCCATACCAAAGCAATAATAACTAAAATAGGCGTTACTGGTAAAGGGTCACCTGCCTTTTTAGATGGATTATTATCAAATCTGTTGCCGCCGCCATTATTATTAGATTTAACATTAAACATTTTATTAACTTTATCTTTTATATCTTTAAAAAGCTCGTCTAAGTCAGGGGGACCGTCTTGTCCAGCGGCCATTGGATTTTTTGCAAATTTCGATAAGTATTTAAGCATATTGTCCGTTTCTTTGGTTGATTTGTTTTTGATTATGTTCGACTATCGCTTGCTTTAAAAATTCAATTCCATCTCCGGTTTTTGCAGATAATTGAATTCTTGTAATACTACCATACTCATCTCTGTCGTACATCGATTTGAGAGGTATTTTATCAATTTGGTTAAGTACTAAAATCTGTGGAAGTGTGCTTGCCTTAATTTCTTTCAAAATTTTATCAACCTCAATGATTTGTTCTGACTTATTATTGTTGCTGATATCCACAACATGTATCAACAGGTCAGAGTCTGTAGCCTCTTCAAGAGTCGATTTAAAAGCTTCAATGAGGGTTGTTGGGAGGTTTTTTATAAAGCCAACTGTATCAGAAATAACAATATTATGACCAGGCTCAATGAATAATTTTCGTGAGGTTGTATCTAACGTAGCAAAAAGTTTATTTTCAGCCAATATAGTTTCATGCGTTAATGAATTAAACAAGGTAGATTTGCCAGCATTAGTATACCCAACAATGGAAACGGTAAGAACATTTGATCTTTTCCTGGCTCTCCGCTGCATACCCCTTTGCTTATCAAGTTTTTTTAATTTTTCTTTAAGTTGCTTAATACGTATCCCCAACATTCGCCTATCTAGCTCTATTTGCTTTTCACCGGGCCCTCCTCTAACACCTATACCGCCTTTCTGCCTCTCAAGGTGGCTCCAGCCTTTGGTTAAACGTGAAGATAAATGGTCTAAGTGAGCAAGTTCAACTTGAAGCTTACCCTCATAACTTTTTGCTCTTTGAGAAAAGATATACAAAATAAGTGCTGTTCTATCGTAAACACGCAAACCAGTGAGTTTTTCAAGATTTCTTTCTTGCGATGGGGTTAATTCGTGATTAAAAACAAGGGTTGAAGCTTCGGTTATCTCTTTTATGTTAACCAGTTCATTAGCCTTACCAGAACCAATGAAGTATTTTGCATCAGGATTATTTTTTTTACTTTGAATGATTTCAGCAACGTCAAAACCAGCACTAACAACTAGTTGCGTCAATTCTTTGGTATCTTCCTCGTGATTAATATTATTAAAATTTATATTAACCAATATTGCCTTCTCGCCTTCCTCAGGTCTATCAAACATTAAGTATTCTTATGATCCTTTAATATTAATTTTTGGGTTGGCACTATAGTTGATATAGCATGTTTATAAATCAACTGTGGAGCTGAGCCATTAAGCACAATAGCATATTGATCATATGATTCTATAAGACCTTGAAGCTTTATTCCATTCAATAGATATATGGAAACGGAGATTTTTTCCTCGCAAAGCTGATCTAAAAATAATTCTTGTAAGTATGTGTTTTTAGTAGTCATATTTGTTCTTAAAAGATTGTAGCCTACTATTTACCTCTTGCTTACCTAAAATTGCCATTAGACTCCCAACACTTGGTGTTTGGTCTGTGCCTGCTAGAATAACTCTTAAGGGCATTGCAATAATAGGAAACTTAATCTCTTCGTTTTTTACAAAAGTTTTTAGCTTATTGTTTATTGACTCCTCACTCCATGACCCTCTATTTAATTCAGTTAAGCATTTTTCTGCTAGAGCTACTGCTTCAGTAGTGATGTATTGGTCGAAAAGCTCTATACGTATTTCAGGCATAAGAAAGAAAAATGCTATATTTTCTTTTATTTCATTTAATGACTTTGCTCTATCTCTATATAGTTTAACCGCTTTACTTGCAAGATCAGGATTATAAGATGGTTTGAGATTAAGACGAGATACTAAGTCTTTGATATCCATCTCCTTGATATAAAAATTATTTAACCAATCAAGTTTTTCATCGTTAAATTGTGCTGCTGAGGAGACCACATGATCAAAGTCAAATAAGGTGCAAAACTCTCCCATTGAAAATATCTCGTCATCACCATGACTCCAGCCTAATCTAGCCAAATAATTTTTTACAGCCTCGGGCACATACCCCATATCCTTGTATTGCATTACACTTACAGCACCATGACGTTTAGACAGTTTTTGACCGTCAACTCCTAAAATCATAGATAAATGAGCAAAATTTGGAATTTCTGCATTAAGCGCTTTAAAAAGATTTATTTGTCTTGGGGTATTGTTAATATGATCATCTCCCCTAATAATATGGGTAATTCTCATATCCCAATCATCTACTACTACACAAAAATTATATGTAGGAGATCCATCTGAGCGTGCAATAATAAAGTCATCTAACTCCTCATTGTTAATTGATATTTCTCCCTTTACTAGGTCTAACCATGATACCAATCCTACTTTTGGATTTTTGAATCTTACAACAGGTTTAATACCGTCAGGAACCTTTGGTAGTGACTTGTTTATTTCGGGACGCCATCTGCCGTCATACTTAGGCTTTTTACCTTGTTTTTTTTGTTGCTCCCGTAAGTCCTCCAGCTCGTCTTTTGATGCATAACAATAATAAGCATTCCCCTCTTGAATAAGTTGGTCAATAACCTGACTGTACCTATCGAACCTTTGTGTTTGAAAGTATATTGGTCCGTCATGATCTAGTCCTAACCATTGCATACCATCCTTAATAGCCTCAATTGCTTCTGGGGTGGAGCGTTCTAGATCAGTATCCTCTACTCTTAGAATAAATTTACCATTATGTTTTTGAGCATATGCCCAAGAAAATAATGCTGTTCTTGCCCCTCCAATATGAAGGAAGCCTGTTGGGCTTGGAGCAAATCGAGTAATAACTTCTTTCACAATAAATTCCTAATTAATTGGGTCCAGCAAATAAATCATAGTCTTCGGAGGATTTAATTTTAACATCAAGCATATCTCCTGGCTCTAAACCATCTGGATTTTCGAGAAAAATAACGCCATCAATCTCAGGTGCATTGGCATATGACCTCGCTACAGCATAATCTTTTCCTATTTCATCTACTATAACGGTTTGAATTGATCCAACTTTGTCGGCTAATTTTTTTTGGCTAATTTGATTTTGAACTTCCATAAAGCGCTTTAGGCGACTTTGCTTAATTTCATCAGGTATTTGCTCGGCAATCATATTTGCTGTGGCACCATCTACATTGGAGTAAGGAAAGCATCCGACTCGATCTAGTTTTGCTAGCCTTAGAAAATCGAGGAGCTCCTCAAACTGTTCTTCACTCTCCCCAGGGAAACCTACAATAAATGTACTTCTAATAACTATTTCAGGATAAATTTCTCGCCAACCCTCAATTCTTTCGAGATTATTTTCTACATTTGCAGGCCTTTTCATTGCTTTTAAAATTTTAGGGCTTGCGTGTTGAAATGGCACATCAATGTATGGCAAGATTGTACCTTCCGCCATCAAACCTATTAAATTATCTACATTAGGATACGGGTACACATAATGAAACCTAACCCAGACCCCAAGTTCACCTAGGCTTTTCGCTAAATTATAGAGGTCTGTTTTTATTGGCCTACCATTCCAAAATCCAGGTCGATATTTTATATCTACTCCATATGCACTTGTATCTTGCGATATAATAATTAGCTCTGAGACACCTGATTTTACAAGATTTTCAGCCTCCTGCATTATTTCTCCAATTGGTCTGCTTACCAATTTTCCCCGCATTGACGGGATAATACAAAAGGTACACTTATGATTACAGCCCTCTGAAATTTTAATGTAAGCATAATGCTTTGGCGTCAATCTCACGCCTTGCGGTGGAATAAGATCTATATGGGGATTATTTGGTTTAGGTGCGTAAGTATGCACAGCATCCATAACCTCACTGTAGGCCTCCGAACCAGTAATAGCTAAAAGATTATCAAAACGACTTTCTATTACCTCTTTTCTTTCCCCTAAACAGCCTGTCACAATAACCTTGCCATTCTTATCGAGAGCTTCTGAAATAGCTTCCAGCGATTCATCCACTGCACTATCAATAAAACCGCACGTATTAACAATAACCAACTCTGAATCTTCATAATTTTTTGCTATTTCATAGCCCTCAGCCTTAATCTTGCTAAGCATTTTTTCGGTATCTGATCCAGCCTTTGGGCACCCTAGGGATACAAAGCCAATTTTAGGTGGACGGTCATCTAATTTACTTTTCATTTAATGAAGAAATGAATGAATGATAAAAATCAGCAAAACACCAAGGCCAATAATTGACACTTGCTGTATTGAATCTTTAATTTCTGTTTCTTTATGAAGCCCCGGAATAAGATCTGAAATAGCAATATAAATCATACTTGATGCAGCCAAGGCAAGAACATAGGGAACAAAACTATCCAGAATACTTAAAATATAAAAAGATAAAAGTGCGCCAAATAATGTTGCAACGCTGGATGCGATATTAAGAATATATGCTTTAAATTTGGTTACACCTGAGTGAAGAAGAACAGAAAAGGTGCTCATTTCTTGGGGTAGGCAATGAAGCATCATTGAGAGAGCAGTGACAATACCAAGGTTAATATTTACTAAAAATGCACTAGCAATTAATATGCCATCGACAAAGTTATGAAATAAATCACCAATAAAAATGATACTACTTTTTCCGGTAATATTGTCTTGGGTTGAAGTTGTTTCACATTCGGCATGCTTGTTACAGTGAGATCCATGACAATGGCGCCATATCAAAAATTTTTCTAAAGTAAAAAAAACAAGGATACCTATTAACACCATAAAACTTATGTCATGGAAGTTATTGTTCGATTCCTCCATGGCGTGGGGGATGATCTCCAGAAATGCGGTAGTTAATAGTGTGCCGACTGCAAGACTCACCATGTTAGTTATTAACTTTGGGCTAGCCTTTTTAAAAATTAAACTTGCAAGAAAAAGACTGGTAAGTCCGCCCGCAAAACACACGAATATAATCCAATATATTGTCATGTAAAGATCCTAAAAAAAAGTTGAGTAATGATATATTATAAAGTACCAGTCAAGTCAAAAATTTAACCTTATTTATCTATCCATATTAATGAGGCCATTCTTCCAGTTATTTTATCTCTTCTATATGAAAAAAATTTATCAGGTTCTTTAAATGTACAGTAATGTTGGGTAATGCTATTTCCATAAATTAATTGGACACCTAATTTTATAAGTTTAATTTTTGCTGCGCTTGTTAGATTTAATGATAATTTATCTTTCGATTTCTCCTTAAAAGCTTCACAAGTATTTTTATCATATCTTTGAAAAAAGTTATAAACCTCTTTGCCTACCTCCATCTTCTCTTGGCTGATGCACGGACCTAGCCATGCAATTAATTCATTTGGAGAATTAATCTGTTTAATTGAATTTTCAATAATACCTCGACCAAGACCTTTCCAACCTGCATGAATAGCAGATACAAATGAACCTTTAGTATCCGTAATTAAAATAGGTAAGCAATCTGCAGTAAGCACAGTACATATCTCCCCTATATTTCTTGTATAAGAGGCATCTGCTTGAAGAGTGGTTGGGTTGGGAGATAGCTCTATAATATCAATGCCATGCACTTGTTCAATCAAATTAAGATTATTGGGTAGTATTTTTTTTAGTAAGCTAATATTTAAAGTCACGTTGCTTTCCTCGTCACCAACCTTTTTACTAAGATTAAATTCACCAAATTTTTTTCCAAGGCTATATCCACCCTTGCGAGTTGTTTGTATCGCCCTAATAAAACTGGGTACTTCCCAGTCAGGATAAATAATATCCTCAGTTATCAAATTCCGTATCCTCAGGATTATCTTTTATATAAATAATTTCCCCATTTAGACCCTTATCATCATCTTTAAAAGAATTTAATGAATTATTAGGTTCCGAACGAATAATCTCAAGTAATTTTTTCATATCCTCAGGAAGGTCAATGTTCCATTTTGTGAATTTATTAGTGGTTGGATGGATTAGCCCCAAACCAATAGCATGTAAAGCTTGCCTAGGAAAATTAAAGACTGCATTTTTAAGCTCTTCGCTTAATTCTTTAATAGGAATAATTTTTTTATTACCATAAGTTTGGTCACCTACAAGTGGGGTGTTTATATGGTCCATATGAACCCTTATTTGATGGGTTCGTCCACTTTCAAGATTACAGCGAAGATATGTATGATGGCCAAATCTTTCTAAAACCTCGTAATGCGTAACTGAATCCTTACCATGAATTTTATTCACAGCCATTTTTACTCGAACACTCGGGTGCCTTCCAATAGGCTCATTTACTGAGCCATTTTTCCATACCTGTCCCCAGACTATAGCTCTATATTCTCTTTTAACTGTTCTATTCTGCAACTGCCTTACTAGGTGTTGTTGAGCAATTTCATTCTTTGCAATAACCATCAGACCCGACGTGTCTTTGTCAAGTCTATGAACAATGCCAGCCCTTGGCATTGATTCATTCCCTGGAAAACGGTTTAAAATACCGTTAAGTAAAGTTCCCCTCCAGTTCCCAGCAGCTGGGTGAACTACCATTCCATGAGCTTTATTAAGTACAATAAGGTCTTCATCTTCAAATATAACGTCTATTGGTATATTTTCTGGTTCGAATTGCTTCAACTCTTCATCCTCTTGAATGTCAACAATTAGTATTTCACCCCCGATTATTTTTTTTTTGGATTCAACCTTTTTACCATCGACTAATACATGCCCATCCTTAATCCACAATTGGATTTTTCCACGTGAATATTCAGGTAACAACCTATGAACAGCTGCATCAATTCTAGAGCCAGATAGCTCAATTGGAATTAAAATTTGTTTTTTCTTTGAAGTCATAATGTATAATTTTATTTAATTATGAATACTAACATTCCAACCCTTTTTACCTCCTTTTTTTTATCGATTCTAGTTTCTGGATGCTTCATTTTTGGGGAGCCTACTGAATTTGATGAGACTTTAGGGCAAACTGATAGAGAAATCGTTAGAGCTGCAGAAATATTTTCTGCAAACAAGGATTGGCAGCGAACTATAGAATTTCTCGAGAAAGCAGAAAAAAGATTTCCCAATTCTCCACTTGCCCCGCAAATTAAGCTCAACCTTGCTTATGCATACAAAAGTTTTTATAGGGATGAGGAAGCAATTGCTATGCTAAATAAATTTATTCTAAGTTTTCCAAATCATCCAGCGCTTGATTACGCCTATTATCTTAAGGGTGTTGTAACGTTTAAGGATAGAGGTATTTATGAAGAATTAACAATGCAAGATATAAGTGATAGAGATGTTTCTCAGCTTGACAGAAGCTTCCAAGCTCTTAAACAAATGGTACGATTATTTCCTAATAGCGAATACGCGGATGACGCAGCAAATCGCATGACTTATTTAATGAATAAAATTAGTGAAAGAGAGCTCTATGTTGCTAGGTATTATATGAAAAAGAATGCTTATGTAGCAGCCTTAAATAGGGCAAAGTATGTATTAGAAAATTACCCGCAGTCAGTTCACCAAGAAGAGGCTCTTGTCATATCAGTAAGTGCTTATAATAAATTGGGTATCTCTGATCTTGAAAAAGATGCAAAAAGGGTTTTGGAATTAAATTTTCCTGATAGCAAATTTAACAAGCAAAAAAAGGAACAGAAAACAGATAGTTGGTGGAAATTCTGGGATGTTATTAGTTAGCTTTTAATGCCTTCTTTTCTTTAATTTTTTTTCTAAAATCATCAATTCTTCTTCTTCTTGTCACAAGACCAGTTTTCTTTACTTTATCACTATTTTCTTGATAAGGATTTTTACCACTCTTTAACTCTATCCTTAGTGGTGTTCCAACTAGCTCAAATGCTTTTCGAAAAAATGCTTCAAGATACCTTATGTAATCTTTTCTTATATCTGTCACATGGTTACCGTGAATAATTATAGTTGGTGGATTTAATCCGCCTTGATGCGCAAATTTTAGTTTTGGACGAATACCTCTAATAATTTTAGGTTGATGTGTTTGAATAGCGTTTGCCAACACGCTATTAATCTGTGGTGTTGTAAATTTTTTTGAGGATGATTGGTAGGCTTTTAAAACAGAAGTCATTAGAGTGTTTAACCCAGAACCTTTTAAGGCTGATATAAAAACTTTTTCGGCAAAGTTTACGAATGGTAATTTTTGATCAATATCACTTTTTATTTTATCTTTCTCATAAGTAGAGACTGAATCCCATTTGTTTATTGCTATAACAACGGATTTTCCAGCCTCCAATATAAATCCAATCAAATGCATATCCTGAGCAGCAATACCACTAGATGAGTCTATGACTAAAATAATTACATCAGAGGATTCAATAGCAGAGAGTGTTTTTATAATAGAAAATTTTTCAACTGTTTCAAATACCTTACCTTTTTTTCTTATTCCAGCAGTATCCGTAAGAATAAATTCATTTTTATTGTATATAAATTCTGCTGAAACAGAATCACGTGTTGTTCCTGCTTGATCAAATACAATAAAACGATCTTCCCCCAATAAAGCATTGGTAAGTGTTGATTTACCAACATTTGGTCTTCCAACTATGGTTATCTTAGGCTTATTCCTCGCTGCAATTGAAATGTATTCGTCCTGTTCATCCTCAGCAATGATCATTTCCTTCAGAAGACCAACACCTTCACCATGAGCAGATGAAATGGTGAGATATTTCTTGAATCCAAAGGAATAAAAATCTGCGCTTACAATTTCCTGCTCCATACCCTCTGTTTTGTTGATTAAAAGAATTTTTTCTTTATCATTTTTTCTAATAATGTCTGCAATATGTTGATCTATAGGATGAAGCCCCTCTCTGCCATCAACAACAAATAAAATAAGGTCGCATTCATCAATAGCAAGCCTTGTTTGCAAAGCCATTTCTTTGGCAATACCAACCTTTTTTTTAGGTTCAAATCCACCGGTGTCTACCAATATAAATTGAGAGTCCTCTATTAAGAATTTCCCATAGTGTCTATCTCTTGTAAGACCGGGAATATCTGCAACAAGGGCATCCCTACTCTTGGTTAAGCGATTGAATAAACTAGATTTACCAACATTTGGTCTTCCTACTATTGCAATAGTAATCATAATTAATCCAGAATTACATCTTTTAATTTATCAAATATGCTTAATGTAGTTGAATCCTCTAACTCAGTATCTTCAAGCTCTTCTTTACTAACGTCAACTGGTATATCCACATCTGATAATTTAAATTTGTATATGGATCCATTTGCATTCATTGCAAAAAAGCTACCGTCTAAACTTTTAATCATGTTATTTAAGATTTTATCTTTAGATCTAAGCGCAGTTCTTCCCACAATGTCACCCGAATTAATATCAATAATATGTAAGTAACCTTCAAAATCTCCAACAATAAAAAAATCATCAATTATGATACCTGTTGTAAGCATCCTCCCCTTTAAGGCAGGATTCCTCCAATTAGATTTACCCGATAGTTTTTCAAGAGAATAAATTGAGTTAGTTTCATGAACTACAATAACTTCATCCAAATGATCCGAAATACCCATGAAGCTAGACAAAGGTCTTTTCCATAGAATTTCTGCAGTTTTTCTATCTAGACAAGCGATATCTCCATTTATTGAGACCGTAAAAATAAGGGAATTATCAATGATAGGCTGGCTAGTTATGTCATTTATTCTATCAATATCTGAAGTACCTTCAGGCCTTGAAATAGTAACCTCCCATATTATTAAACCAGAGGATGCCTCTAAAGCAATGAGTTTAGAGCCCGGCAAACCCGAGTAAACAACACCATCAGAGAATATCATCTTACCTTGAGTATTGATTGTTAATGGAGAACTAGGAGCTTGGTAGTTCCATTCAATATTTCCCTCCAATAAATTAATACCAATAAAAAGGTTATCATCTCTCCTCAATACCGCCCTATCATCTAGGAGTAAAGGGGGAGATATAACTCTGCCAAAGAAAGTTCTCCAAAGTAATTTTCCATTTAAATTAACACAATAAATATAGCCATCTTTAGATGTGAAAACTAAAACTGAATCATTTCCAGATATACCCGAAGATACTTCCACGTTAAAATTTTTAACCCATTTAACAGAACCATCTTCATGGTTGAGTGCTATTAAATTTCCATTTGAAGAAATAGTAAATAAATTTTCCTTACCAAGAAATAAATGTGAATCACTGTTTGGATAATCTTCTAAATCAGATTGCCAAGTAACTACAGCTGCCTTAGTCTGTGATATGTTTTTAATCTTAGTAGGTTCAACAAGTGGCTTACCTTCATCTAAAGTGTCTTCAATTTGATATTTCAGTTCCTTGACTGGTCCAAAAAAACATGATGATAAAAAAAATAATGAAAATATTACTAATATAAATTTCATTTACCAATAGCATCTATTTTTGTTTGGATAACTTGTGCAAGTTCATTCTTATCCTTATAAAATTCAAGGGCGATGAGATATGCTTTTTTTGCCTCGCTACTATTCCCTTCTAGAGAATAGATATCACCAAGCAAATCCATTTTTAATGCTTCGAATCCTTTACTTGAAATAGTTTCAGCTGAAATCTTAGCGTTGGGAATATCTTTCTTAACAATATAATTGAGTGAAAGGGCATACAATGAGAGTGATCTTATAGATTGTTCCGTTGCATTTTCTGATACCCAATTAAGTTCATTGATAGATTCATCGAAATTACCTGATTTAGCAAGTAATTGTCCGTAATGGAGCGCAGCTCTTCCAGCGTAAGGAGTATTTAAATGATCCTTTTTTAAAATCTCAGCCTTTAATTTAATCTTGTCAGTATTTTCTATTTTTTCAATTAAAACTTCTTGGTAGAGTTGAGAGGCTAATTCATTACTAGCCCTTGTTTGCTTTGATGAAACATATACACCAGCATATATAACAAGCAATAATGCAAAGCCAATAAATATAAAGTTTTTATAACTGCTCCATATTTCCTTTAACTTATCATTTTGGTCATTTTCATCTATATCAACTGCCATTATTTATTCCTTTTTAATTTACGGTTACCAGGGATTGAAGCTAAAAGTTCTTTTGTATAAGAAGACTTTGGATTTTTAAAAATTATATCAGTTTTTCCCTTCTCCATTAATTTACCTTCCCTCATAACAAATACACTATCAGCAATATGCCTTACAATTCTTAGGTCATGAGTAATAAATAAATAAGTTAATCCAAGTTCTTTTTGCAATGATTTTAGCAATTGAATGATTTGCGCTTGAACAGACACATCTAGGGCTGATACTGGTTCATCACAAATAACTAGTTTAGGTTTTAATATGAGCGCTCTTGCAATACCAATTCTTTGACGTTGACCACCAGAAAATTCATGGGGATATTTCTTTAGATCTTCTAAATCTAAACCAACTCTAACAATCATTTGTTGTATTTTTTTTAAATGATCTTTAGGATTATCAATGTTATGGATAACTAAAGGTTCTTCCAAGATATCTTTAATTCTCATTCTTGGATTGAGAGAAGCATAGGGATCTTGAAAAACCATTTGAATATCCCTTCGAACAACTTTAAGCTGAGCATTATTGATTGCATTCAAGTCAATGCCATCAAAAATAATTGTACCTTCATCAATATTTATAAGCTTTATAAGGCTTCGTGCAAGTGTTGATTTACCACTTCCTGATTCTCCAACAACAGCTAAAGTTTTTCCGCTTTCTATATTAATAGAAACTTGATTTAATGCGTGAATGGTATTTTTTGTGCGAGAAAAAAACCCTTGAGTTTGTGTATATGTTTTAACTAAATTATCTGCCACTAAAATATTTTTCATAGCTTGCCTATTAACTTGTTTAGTTGTTGGTAATCAATTGGTTTTAATATTTTTTTACCATTTGAATCTGGTACACAATTTAGCAATGCTTTTGTATAAGGGTGATTTGGTTTGGATAATACATTCATTACACTGCCTTGTTCGACTATCTTTCCTTTAAACATAACAATCACTTCGTCAGCGATATCATTTACCACACCAAAATCATGGGTTATAAATAACATAGTCATATTAAGCTTAGATTTTAAATTATCTAATAAATCAAGAATTTGAGCCTGAACTGTAACGTCTAATGCAGTAGTTGGTTCATCGGCAATAAGTAATATTGGATTACACGACATTGCCATAGCAATCATTACTCTTTGTCTTTGACCTCCAGAAAGCTCGTCAGGAAAGCTCGTGGCTCTGTGGGGAGGAATACCAACCAAACTTAGAAGCTCATCAGTTCTTTGGTGTAATTGAGCTTTGTCAAAATTATGATGGACCTGGACTGCTTCTTCAATTTGATATCCAATAGTTAACACTGGATTCAAAGAAGTCATAGGTTCCTGAAAAATCATTGCAATATCTTTACCCCTTTTGAGGCGCATATCATTTTCAGAGGCATGAGTAATGTTCTCTCCACTAAAGAAAAATTCGCCCGTAGCAATAAGTTGAGTTGAAAGTAATTTAATAACCGATAATGCAGTTAAACTTTTTCCACTTCCAGACTCTCCAACAATACAAGTAG
Source organism: uncultured Methylobacillus sp. (assembly GCA_964526705.1). Classification (GTDB taxonomy): domain Bacteria; phylum Pseudomonadota; class Gammaproteobacteria; order Burkholderiales; family Methylophilaceae; genus BACL14. The sequence goes on along the minus strand of CAZGLD010000007.1, from coordinate 5,865 downwards.
TCTTACCGTGTTTAAGTTTTAATGAAATATTATCGACTAATTTGAGGTCGGGATTGCTTTTAGGGGAGATGGATAAATTTTTTATTTCCAAAAGGTTATTTTTCAATTATTTTAATCCCTCAATATATGACAATAAATCTTGTTCTAAAACATCCTCTTGTGACTCATTTTTTCGTAGAAGTTTAATTTTAATAGATTTTGTTTCAATCTCATCATCACCTATAATCAAAGCAATTGCGGCATTACTCTTATCAGCCTTTTTCATTTGTGACTTAAAGCTAGCTCCGTCCAAATTCACAGCAACTTTATAGTTATGATCCCGTAATAATTCAGCAACATTAATAGCCTTCTTCCTTGCATCATTACCTAAATTTAATATATATATATCTGGATTAATTAAATGGGTAATTTGATTATTTTCAATCAACAGGAGTATACGTTCTAGGCCAAGGGCAAATCCACATGCGGGCGTATGGTCCCCACCCAATTTTTCAACTAAATAATCGTAACGACCGCCGCCAGCAATAGTTCCTTGACTTCCTAAGTCACTCGTAACATATTCATATACGGTACGGTTATAATAATCTAATCCTCTTACCAATCTATCATTGAGTTTATAGATTACTCCGTGTTCATCAAGGATATTACACAGTGAACCAAAATGTTTTTGACCGTCTTTGGATATAAAGTCTTTCAATTTTGGAGCATTGTTTAACATGTCCTGCATTTTTGGATTTTTACTGTCTAGTATACGAAGTGGGTTTTCGTAAAGCCTTCTTTGGGCGTCATCATCCAAAATTGATTTATTTTCTTCGAAATAAGTAATCAATTTTTTTCGATATAACTCTCTGTCCACAGGGTCTCCAATTGAATTTAACTGAAGCTCAATATTTTTTAGGCCAAGACTCTTCCAAAGACGGTGTAATAGTAAAATCTGCTCAGCATCACAAAACGCATCATTATAACCAAAAGCCTCAACACCTACCTGATGAAACTGTCGTTGCCTACCCTTCTGAACATTCTCATGCCTAAACATAGGCCCCCTATAAAATAGTTTAATAGGTCCGTTGTAAGTTAAGCTTCCCTCGATTACAGCTCTTACACAACCTGCTGTGCCCTCAGGTCTAAGGGTTAAGCTGTCATTATTCAAAGGATCTATCCAGCTATACATCTCTTTTTCGACAATATCAGTATGTGTCCCCACGCCAGAGGTGAATAAATCAGTGGATTCCAACATAGGTAAACCAATCTCTTGGTAACTATATTGATCAAGAATAGATAAAATTTTTGACTCCATAAAACGCCATAAATTTTGACGGCCTGGAGGAACATCGTAGAATCCTTTAATTGATTGTATTTTTTTAGCCATAAATATATTTATGTTTTCTTAGGATAATTATTTTCAATATATAAAGTAATGATTTCTTTAAATTCTTCACCAATTTTACTTCCCTTTAAGGTTACAGTTTTTTTCCCATTCTCATAGACAGGTGCCACAGGCGTTTCTCCCGTACCAGGGAGACTAATGCCTAGGTTAGCCATCTTAGATTCACCTGGACCATTAACCACGCATCCCATAACTGCTATGGACATATTTTCAACACCATTATATGTTTTTTTCCATTCAGGCATAGTGCTTCGTAAGAAGGATTGAATATCACCTGCTAGCTCCTGAAAATAAGTCGAGGTAGTTCTCCCGCATCCTGGACATGCTATAACTAAAGGTGTAAATGATCTTATACCCATAGTCTGAAGTAATTCTTGTGCAACTGTAACCTCTGTAGTTCTTGACTCACCTGGTTGAGGGGTTAAAGATACCCGAATCGTATCTCCAATACCTTGTTGAAGGAGATATCCCATGGATGCAGCAGAAGCAACTATACCTTTAGAACCAATACCTGCTTCGGTCAAACCAAGATGCAAAGCGTATTTGCAACGTTTTGATAATTTAGTATAAGTCTCAATTAAATCCTGAACATCGCTAACCTTGCATGAAACAATAATTTTATTACTTGCCAATCCTATGGATTCAGCAGTCATTGCACTATCCACAACTGATCTTACTAAGGTTTCTTTCATTACTGTTGATGCGGGTAATGGATACTTTAATCTTGCATTTTCATCCATTAGAACCTTTAATAAATCCTGATCTAAGCTTCCCCAATTCACCCCTATCCGAACTGGCTTGTCATGCTCTATGGCGAGCTTAATCATTGTAGAAAATTGCTCGTCCCTTTTACTGCCTTTACCAACATTTCCTGGATTTATTCGGTATTTATCCAAAGAGGAGGCACATTCAGGAAATTTTGTTAGCAATTTATGTCCATTAAAATGAAAATCTCCGACTATTGGTACATCGCATGCATTATCAAGCAAAGCTTTTTTAATATCTGGTACTTGTGATGCTGAAGCCTCATCGTTAACGGTTATTCTTACAATTTCTGAACCAGCTTTCCATAAATCTAAAATTTGACTGACGGTTGCTTCTCTGTTGGAAGAGTCAGTATTGGTCATTGACTGAATCACAACTGGGGCGCCGCCACCAACGGCTATATTCCCTACCATTACCTGTATTGTATTTTTCTTTATCATACTAAATGTATTCTTTGCGTCCTTTTTGTCTTGTCCTGAACTTGACCTGCCAATTGACCGCATGCAGCATCAATATCATCGCCTCTGGTTTTTCTGATTGTCGCAACCAGTCCTGCATCTATTAGTATCTCCTTAAAGGATTCAATCGTAGCTCTGCTTGAGCACAAATAACCACTATTAGGAAAAGGATTGAAAGGAATTAAATTAAATTTACAAGGTACATCTTTTGTTAAATTTACCAGCAACTTAGCTTGCTCTAAAGAATCATTTACACCTTTTAACATCACATACTCAAAAGTAACAAAATCACGAGGAGCTTTATCAATGTATCTTCTGCATGCATTCATTAGGACCTTTAGTGGATATTTTTTGTTGATGGGTACTATTTCATCTCTTAATGTATCGTTGGGCGCATGAAGGGATATTGCAAGTGATACAGGGCAATCCTCTCTAAGCTTATCGATTGCTGGCACTAGTCCGCTTGTAGATAAAGTAACTCTCCTTCTACTTAACCCATAAATATTATCATCAAGCATCATCTCCAATGCATGAACTACATGCTTATAATTTGTAAGCGGCTCTCCCATGCCCATCATTACAACATTCGTTATTATCCGATCATCTATCTCCAAAGTTTCATAATTTTGTTGCTCACGCAATAAGTTATTCGCTACCCATAGTTGAGTGATAATCTCACCGGAGGTAAGATTTCGATTAAAGCCCTGTCTTCCAGTAGAACAAAAGGTACACTCTAGGGCACAACCAACTTGAGAGGATATACAAAGTGTCCCTCGATCTTTTTCAGGAATAAATACCGCTTCAACACCATTTTTTGTGCCCACATCTAATAGCCATTTTCTCGTTCCATCACTGGACAAGTGATCAAGCTGGATATGTGGTATCTTTATTTGTGCTATCTCGCTTAACTCCTCCCGAAAGGACTTCGCTAAATCAGTCATCAGATTAAAATCTTTCTGACCAAACTTATAAATCCATTTCAAGAGCTGTTTTGCCCTATATGGCTTATGACCATAGGAGGCGGTATATTTTATTAATTCTCTTAAATTATATTCGAGTAAATTTTCCAAAAAATTCTAGCCAAAAAAATAATCAATTTCAATTTTAGCATTTTCTAATGAATCGGAGCCATGAACTGCGTTTGCATCAATACTTTCAGCAAAATCAGCCCTAATAGTACCTTTTTCAGCTTCTTTTGGATTGGTAGCTCCCATTAATTCACGATTCCTTAAAACAGCATTTTCGCCCTCTAATGCCTGAATCATAACTGGCCCAGAAATCATGAACGTAACTAAATCTTTAAAAAACGGACGCTCTTTATGCACCTCATAAAAACCTTCCGCCTCCTCTTTGGATAAATGAATCATTTGAGCTTTTATAATCTTTAATCCTGCCTTTTCGAAACGTGAATATATTTCCCCAATAACATTTTTTGCCACCGCATCTGGCTTAATGATTGATAGTGTTTGTTCTATTGCCATATTTAATTCTCCAAAACAATTTAATTAATTTATGAAAGAGCGTTAAAATAACATTTTTACACTATTAAATAAACGATATTTAAACCCAAACCCCTATGTATCTTACTATTGCCTTCTATCAATTTATTACACTTGACAATAAAAATAGCATTCAAGAGAAGATTCAAATTTTTTGTGGAGTAAATAATATAAAAGGTACTATTTTACTTGCAGACGAAGGCATTAATGGAACAATTTCAGGGAGGGAAAATAATATCCGTAATTTTTTGCAATTTGTTAAAAAAGAAAGTTTTTTAAGCGGTATATTTTCACAGTTAGAGCATAAGGAATCATGGGCTACTAAAAATCCATTCTATCGAATGAAGGTCAGATTAAAAAAAGAAATAGTGGCTTTAGGGGTAGATGGAGTCAGCCCAACTAAAAAAGTAGGTAAATATGTCAAGCCTGAGGACTGGAACAATCTTATTAGCGATCCCAATACAATAATAATTGACACAAGAAATAATTATGAGGTGGATATAGGTACTTTTAAAAATGCTATCAACCCAAATATTGCAACTTTTCGTGAACTCCCTAACTTTGTCGAAAACAATTTAAAGCCCAAGACACGAAAAAAAATTGCTATGTTCTGTACAGGGGGTATTCGTTGTGAAAAAGCTACCTCACTAATGATAGAAAAAGGATTTCAAGATGTTTACCATCTTAAAGGAGGTATATTGAAGTACTTAGAAACAATTGATAAAGATAAAAGCTTGTGGGAAGGTGAATGCTTTGTTTTCGATGAGCGCGTTGCCGTGACTCACGGATTAAACGAGGGCAAATATGACCAATGCTATGCATGTAGGCACCCACTATCTCCAGATGAAATGAACTCTTCTTACTACATTAAACATATATCTTGTCCTTATTGTTATAACAAACTTACAGATAAAAAAAAATCTAGCGTGATTGAGCGGCAAAAACAAATCGAGTTAGCAAAATTACGTGGAGAGGTTCATATAGGTAGACAATTAAATAGGAAAGAAAATGAATAAAATACGATGGGGTATTGCAGGTGCAGCAAGGGTTAATGAACGTCTTATGCCAGCTATTATAGATTCAGATCTTGGTGAGTTAATTGCGATTGGTAGCAGGAGAAAAGGCGCAGCTAAAGAATGTTTATTAAAATATGCTGCACAACTTGAGAGCATAGTGCAAGCTTTTGATGGTCTTGATCAAATACTTAATCATGATCGAATTGATGCCGTTTATGTCCCTATGGCAAATGAAGAGCATGTTCAGATAGCCTTAAAGTGTATTAGAGCAAAAAAACATGTGCTCATTGAAAAGCCGATGGCGTTAAAATCCTCAGAGGTTGAGATGCTTTTTGATGAAGCAAAAAGATTTAATGTAAAAATTATGGAAGGTTTTATGTATGCCTTTCACCCACAGTTTGATCGAATTAAAAATATAATAAAATCAAATATACTTGGTGAGATAAATTATGTGCATTCAATGTTTTCCTTTTAAAGTTCTCGCATCAGCCAAATTAAATGAACATGGTGCTGATATTTCGACAACTGGTATGATCGATTTCGGAAATCATAAAAGAGCTACCTTTGATATTAGTTTTGAATGTACAAGAAGGTCAGAATTTGAAGCTTTTGGTCCATTAGGTAGAGTGAAATGTCCTGTTGTTTGGCAGGCAAGAGATATTACTGCAAAAGTTATTTATACTACTGAAGGATCAGGAATGAAGGAGGAAGTAGTCCCGCAAGCAAATCACTTTTTACTA